>NZ_JBMSEE010000004.1:0-480776 GCF_049446155.1 Caldimonas sp. KR1-144 | reverse complement strand
TGCACCTGCGGCCCAACAAGCAGGCCAAGTACGAGGTGGTGGCAGCCGTGATGGCCGCCACGCAGCGCATCGGGCTGACCAAGATGGGCATCGTGGGCTCCGAGCAGTTCATCGACGGGAAGTAGGAGCACGAGTCGATGGACCTCTCATACGACAGCAAGGCCAAGTCGAACCCGCGGCGCCTGATCGGCTTCGCGGCGGTGGTGGTGCTGCACATCTTCATCTTCTATGCGCTGGTCTCCGGGCTTGCGCGCAGCGCGCTGCAGATCGTCAAGAAGCCGCTGGAAGCGAAGATCGTGCAGGAGATCCTGCCGCCGCCTCCGCCTCCGCCGCCGCCCCCGCCGCCCAAGCAGATCAAGCAGCCTGAAGCGCCCAAGGTGGAGGCTCCGCCGCCGCCTTACGTGCCGCCGCCGGAAGTGACGCCGCCGCCCACCGCGGCGCCAGCGATCACCGAGGTGTCGCCCGCGCCGCCGCCGGTCGAGTACAAGATCGCGCCGCCGCCGCCGGTGATGGCGCCGCCGCCGGGGCCGGCCAAGGCCGACATCGGCGTCGCCTGCCCGACGCAGGTCAAGCCGGAGATCCCGCGCAAGGCGCTGCAGGAAGGCGTCTCGGGCGTCGTGCGCGCCGAGGCGCTGATCAGCAACGGCGTGGTCAAGGAAGTGACGGTGCTCTCCGGCCCGCGCGTCTACCACCAGGCCGTTCGCGCCGCGATGATGCAGTACAAGTGCGTCTCCGGTGGAGGCGACATCAAGGCCCAGCAAGAGTTCGAGTTCAAGATCGACTGATCGATCGCGAACCTCGCCAATGAGAAGGGCCACCGCATGCGGTGGCCCTTTTTCATTTCACCATGACTCCAGCACCGAACTTCGCTGGACTACGCCGAAGCCCGATACAGCAGGTTTATCAATAACTTAGGCGAGTTCAACATATGCCGGTTCTTTCCGAAACCTGACCCAACTTCCCTGCTGGTGGCCCCTATGAGGCTCTTGGGAATCGGGTCTTTCCGAGGAGTCATCATGGCAAAGATCAAGCTCACCAAGTCCGCAGTCGATGCGGCACAACCCCAGGCGCAGGCTGTCGAACTCAGGGATACCCTGGTGCCCGGCTTCTTGTGCAAGATTACCCCATCGGGCCGCAAGGTGTTCATGCTCCAGTACCGGACGAACGCCGGCGAGCGCCGCAAGCCCGCCTTGGGTCAGTACGGGGAACTGACCGTCGAACAGGCCCGCTCGCTGGCTCAGGAATGGCTGGCCCAGGTGCGCCGGGGCGGCGACCCGGCCGCAGACAAGGCGCAGGCGCGCAAAGCGCCCACGGTCAAGGAGCTTTGCACGAAGTTCATGGAGGACTACTCCAAGCTGCGCAACAAGCCCAGCACCCAGGAAGGCTATCAGAGCGTCATCGACCGCAACATCGTCCCGATGATCGGCCGGATGAAGGTTCAGGACGTGAAGCGCCCGGACGTGGCCGGGATGATGAAGAAGATGACGCACAAGCCGGCCGACGCGAACCGCACGTTCAGCGTCATGCGCCGCATGTTCAATCTGGCCGAGGTGTGGGGCTACCGGCCCGACGGCACCAATCCGTGCCGGCATGTCCCGATGTTCCCCAACGGCAAGGCCACCCACCTCATTAGCGACGAGGACATGGGCAAGCTGTTCCGTCATCTTGAGCATCTGGAGGCCGAGAGACTGGAGAGCTACGTCATCCCGCTCGCGATCCGGCTGCAATTCGAGTTCGCCGGCCGTCGCGGCGAAATCGTCACGCTCCAATGGGATTGGGTGGACTTCGAGAACCGGCGCGTCGTCTGGCCCGACAGCAAGACCGGCGGCATGTCCAAGCCCATGAGCGAGGAAGCCTATCGGCTGCTTTCGACGGCACCGCGCCGGGACGATTGCCCGTATGTGCTGCCGTCCCCGAACCATCCCGGCCAGCACCTGACCACGGGCGAGTATTACAACGGCTGGAGCCGTGCGCTCAAGGCCGCAGGCGCGGCGCATGTAGGCACGCACGGCATCCGCCACCGCTCGGCGACCGACATAGCCAACTCGGGCATCCCGGTCAAGGTCGGCATGGCGCTGACCGCGCACAAGACCGTGGCGATGTTCATGCGCTACGTCCACACCGAGGATGACCCGGTGCGCAAGGCGGCCGAACTGGTGGCGAACCGGCGCAAGACGATCACCGGCGCCAAGCGGCTCCCTGCGGAGGCAACGGCATGAGCAGGCGCAAGGCATCCATTGCGTCACCAGCAGCACCAAAGGCGCTGGTGGGCGACATTCGGGCACTGATCGAGGCGTCGCGCCAGCGCGCCGCCTCGGCGGTCAATGCGGAACTGACCTTGCTGTTCTGGCGCGTCGGCCAGCGCATCCATACGGAAGTGCTGGCCGGTCAGCGGGCCGGGTACGGCGAAGAAATCCTGCCGTCCCTGGCCGCACAGCTTGTCCACGACTACGGGCGCAGCTTCGCGGACAAGAACCTGCGCCGGATGGTGCAGTTCGCCATCGCCTACCCCGACGAGCGAATTGTCGTTTCACTGTCACGACAATTGAGCTGGTCGCATTTCGTGGCACTGATCCCGCTGAAAGACCCGCTTCAGCGAGACTACTACGCGCAGATGACCAGCGCCGAACGCTGGAGCGTGCGGACGCTGCGCGAGCGCATCGACTCGATGCTGTACGAACGCACGGCCCTGTCCCAAAAGCCGGAGGAAACCATCGCGCAGGAACTGGCGACCCTACGCGATGTGCAGCGCATGACCCCGGCGCTGGTCATGCGCGACCCGTACATCCTCGACTTCCTGGGCCTGCGGGATAGCTGGCAGGAAAGCGACCTTGAGGCGGCCATCATCCGCGAAATGGAAGCCTTCCTGCTGGAGCTGGGCGCGGGCTTCTGCTTCGTCGCCCGGCAGAAGCGCATCCCGATTGACGACGAGGATTTTCACCTTGACCTGCTTTTCTACAACCGAAAGCTGCGGCGGCTGGTGGCGGTGGAGTTGAAGATCGGCGAGTTCAAGGCAGCCTACAAAGGGCAGATGGAGCTTTACTTGCGCTGGCTGGACAAGCACGAGCGGGAGCCGGAAGAAGCCTCGCCGCTGGGGATCATCCTTTGCACCGGCAAGAAGCGCGAGCAGATCGAATTGCTGGAGCTGGATAAGTCGGGCATCCACGTTGCCGAGTACCTGACCAGCTTGCCGCCGCGTGCGGTGCTGGGCGAGAAGTTGCAGCAGGCTACCGAGCGGGCGCGGTTGCAGATCGAGCAGCGCAAGCAAGATACCGAGTAGCCCAAACAGCATTCGTGCGTCCCGGCGTGCCGCCGTCGGGTTCGCGGGCTGCGCCCCGCGCTTCGTGCCGAATCGCGGCCATCCGGCTTTGACCCCTGACGCCTTCGGCCCTGGCGGGCCTGCGCGCTCCGCTTGCCGAAACCCGAGTGTGGGCAGTGGGCGGGTGTGGGCGGTCTTGCTGTTCCCTTCACCGTATCACGGCGTTCTCGCCGTCAATGACTGCGCGTGCTTCGCACGCTTGCGTCCTGGCGGCCGTCTTCGATCGTTGACTGCTTGCGCTGCGCCGTGAGGGCGACGGTTCCGGGCAATTCCGCCCGAGCAACCGGAGCACGATCATGTCGCAACTGTCCTTTTCCTCGTTCGATTCCTCGCTGATGGTGCGTGATGCGCAGGGCCGTTACCTGCTGGCAACTGCCGAGCAAATTCTGGAGGCCGCGCGCCAGGCCATCGAGCGCAAGATGCAGCGCGGCACGTCGTTCACGTCGCCGGCGGCAGTCAAGGAGTACCTGCGCGCCAAGCTGGCCGGCTTCGAGCATGAGGTGTTCGCGGTGCTGTTCATGGACACGCATCATCGGCTGATCGAATACGCCGAGATGTTCCGAGGCACCATCGACGGCGCATCGGTGTATCCGCGCGAGCTGGTCAAGGAGGCGCTGCGGCTCAACGCGGCGGCGGTCATCATTTCGCACAACCACCCGAGCGGCAATCCCGAGCCGAGCGGTGCCGACAGGGCATTGACCCAGCGGCTCAAGGAGGCGCTGGGGCTGGTGGACGTGCGTGTGCTGGATCACATCATCGTCGCGGGCACCGACACCACATCATTCGCCGAACGCGGCTTGATCTGACGAAGGGGCTTCGGCCCCTATTTGCTGCGCCCGGCGCGGGCCGGGCGAAAACGCTGCCTCGAAAATCCGAGACAGCGTTTCGGAAATTCATCGGCCTGCATGGAGGTATGGGGCGGTCTTGCTGTCCCCTTCATCGTGCCACGGCGTTCTCGCCGTCAAGGGCTGCGCGCCGATGGCGCTTGCGTCCTCGCGGCCGTCTGCGACTGACCTTGCCCCCGAGAACCGGATCCCTTGCTGAGTGGTTGAATTCAGACAAGGAGAGCGGATGTGAAGAAGGCGACGAGAGCGAAGTACACGCTGGAGTTCAAGCTCGAGGCGGTGCGGCTGGTCAAGGGCGGGCAGAGCATGGCGGCGACGGCGAAGATCCTGGGCATCGCCGAGCAGACGCTGCACAACTGGATCAGGGCCGACAAGGATGGTCGGCTGAGCGGAGCTGGCACCAAGCCGGTGAGCCCCGAGCAGATGGAGATCGCGCGGCTGCGAGCTGAACTGGCCCGTGTGAAGATGGAGCGCGACATCCTGGGAAAAGCGACGGCGTACTTCGCGAAGGAGCGGGGGTGAAGTACGCCTGGATCGAGCGGCACCGCAATCACTGGCCGGTGTCGCTGAGCTGCGAGGTGCTGGGCGTGAGCGCCAGCGGGTATCACGAGCACAAGCTTCGATCGGCCAAGCCGCGACGCCACATCGGCGACGACGCGCTGCTGGTGCACATCCGCGCTGTGCACGCCCAGACACGTGGCGAGTACGGCTGGCCGCGGGTATGGAGGGAACTGCTCGCAGGTGGCATCCGCGTGGGCAAGGAGCGAGTGCGCAAGTTGATGAAGCTGCACGGCATCAAGGCGCGAGGCAAACGCAAGTTCAAGGCGACCACCGACAGCAACCACAAGCTGCCGGTGGCCGAGAACCTGCTCGACCGCCAATTCACGCCAGCGGCACCTGACCGCGTGTGGACGAGCGACATCACCTACGTTGCGACCGATGAAGGATGGCTGTACCTGGTCGTGGTCATCGACCTGTTCAGCCGTCAGATTGTGGGCTGGTCGATGAAGCCACACATGAAGCGCGAGTTGGTCATCGATGCTCTGCGCATGGCCTGGTTCCGACGCCGGCCCGAGCCCGGGGTGATCTTCCACTCCGACCGCGGCAGCCAGTACTGCAGCGACGACTTCCAGCGGGCGCTGACCGAGTACGGCATGCGCAGCTCGATGAGCCGCAAGGGCAACTGTTGGGACAATGCGCCGACCGAGAGCCTGTGGGGCTCGCTGAAGGTCGGCAGGCTGCACGGGTGCCGGTTCGAGACCCGGCGCGCCGCGATGGACGAGATCGTCGACTGGCTGACGTTCTACAACCACCGACGACTTCACTCGTCGCTGGGCTACGTCAGCCCGATGCAGTTCGAACGGGCTTGGCTTGCCGCCCAGGCAAGGCAGGCCGCGTGATGGTCTCAGCTATGGGATCCGGAGAACGCGGGCAAGGTCAGACCCCTGACTGCTTGCGCTGCGCCGTGCCCCGGAAGGGTCGGGCAATTCCGCCCGGCATCCTTTCAGGAGTTCACCATGAACCACGCACTCATCACTGACGAGCGGCGCATCGTGCTGCTGGCCAACGGCCGTGCATCGCTGGAAAACCCGCACTTCGATCCGGCCCCCGTGGTCAAGCTGTTCACGCCGGATGCCGGCGCGACCTGGCTGCTGACCGAGATTGATCCCGATGACCACGACCACGCCTTTGGTCTTTGCGACCTGGGCCTGGGAATGCCGGAAATCGGTTGGGTCAGCTTGAACGAGCTGGCGACCGTGCGCGGCGGGCTGGGCCTGTCGATCGAACGCGATCTGTCTTTCCGCGCCGAGAAGCGGTTGAGCGCCTATGCACGCGAAGCGCGGCTGGCCGGGCGTGTCGTTGTCTGACCCGGCCCTTGGAGCGCCGCAAGGCGCTCCATGTGTTTTCTCGACCATCACAGGAGATCAATGCCATGAGCAGCCATCAAGATTGGGTCATCGAAGTTTCAGCGCAGCACGACGCGCACAAGCCATTCGCGCCGGAGAACGGCGAGCCGCTGCGCTTCAAGATCGGCGACGCGGTGATCTACACCAACGACTTCGGCGCACAGTTCCATAGCCGCGTCACCGGGTTTTATCAGCCTGCCGGGCCTTGCGGGCTGTACGCGCTCGGGCGGCGCTATTTTCTGGATTCGTCCTCACCGTGGATGCCGGTTGCGGAATCCAGCCTGCGCCCTGACGACGCGGCTTGATGCCTTCGCGCCCCTTCCGGGGCGCTGCGCGCTTCGCTTGCACTCCAGGGGAAGGCCATGCGGCCATCCCCGCCGCGCTGCGCTTGGCGCCCCTCAAAGCCCGCCGCCCCGGCTGCGCCGGCGCGGCAACACCTGCATACCATCGGCATTTCATCCTGAGCATCCGGCCCATGCTGTCCATCGTTGATTGCATGGGCGTCCCCGGCCAAGAAACATGGCCGGTCGCGCTGTCGTGCTGCGCATCGAACCCCCTTCGGGGTTTCGCCCCTGACGGGCTTCCATCGTTCCCTCGCTCCGCTCGGCTGACGCCTACGGCCCGGCTTCCAGCTTCGGGCCTGCGCGCTTCGCTTGCGTGCGGTTCGGCACACAGGGACGGCCGTTGCCATGTCCAGCCGTCTCCCCTGACTTCATCACCTTCTCCGCGACCGTAGCCCGCTCCCGTGGGCCGTCAAGGCGCGCAGGGCCGTGTCCTCGGCTGCGCCTGCGGGCCGCACCAACCCTGCGCTTGTCTCCTTGACGGCCCCCGTCCACGCGCTCCTTTGGCCGCGGGCGATGAACTCAGGAAAGACGGTGGCAACAGGGCCAACCGGGTTCCTCGTGCCAACCGCACAGAACAGCCGAAAGGCTGGGCTTCCGAATCTAGGAATCCGGTGTGCGGTTTGAACAGCAAACCCTTTTCGTCAGGAGAAAGACCATGCAACTCGCATCCCGTTTCGCTTCCCGTTCCCCCTCGCTGCGCAGCGATTACCCGCTGACCGATGACCAGATTCACCGCGTAGCGCCGTCCATCTTCGCGGACGCGCCGCATGAAAGCCGTTCGCAGCGGTACGCCTACATCCCCACCGCCGCCGTGCTGGCCGAGCTTCGCAAAGAAGGATTCCAGCCTTTCATGGTGACGCAAACCCGCGTGCGCGATGAAGGCAAGCGCGAGCACACCAAACACATGCTGCGCCTGCGCCACGCCAGCCAAATCAACGGCGCGGAAGCTAACGAAATCGTGCTGCTGAACTCCCATGACGGGACGAGCAGCTATCAGATGCTGGCCGGCATGTTCCGGTTCGTGTGCAGCAATGGCCTTGTGTGCGGCGACACCGTGGCCGATGTGCGCGTGCCCCACAAGGGCGACGTTTCCGGGCACGTCATCGAAGGCGCTTACGAAGTCTTGCGCGGCTTCGACCGGGTGAAGGATTCCCGCGATGCCATGCGCGCGATCACGCTGGACGAAGGCGAAGCCGAAGTATTCGCCCGTTCCGCGCTGGCCTTGAAGTATGACCCCACCGACAACAAGCCCGCGCCCATCACCGAATCGCAAATCCTGATGCCGCGTCGGTTCGATGACCGCCGCCCGGACTTGTGGAGCGTGTTCAACCGCACCCAAGAAAACCTGACCAAAGGCGGATTGCATGGCCGCAGCGCCAACGGACGCCGCCAGCAAACCCGCCCGGTGCAGGGCATGGATTCCGATGTGCGCCTGAATCGCGCCCTTTGGATGCTGGCCGATGGCCTGCGCCAGTTGAAAGCCTGATTCCCGACGCAGCAGGGGCAGGCAGCAGCCCTTGCCGCTTCCTTCGCTGCTGCATCCCTGAACCGATAGGAGCTATCACCATGAACGCCGTTACCCAAACCGAAGCCCGCGCCCTCAACACCGCCGCCGCTATCCCGCTGGAAGCCGCTGACCCGACCAAGAACCTGATTTTGGTTCCGCTTTCGCGGCTGGTGTTGCGCCCTGCTGGCCGCAACGTGCGCAAGACCCCGCGCATGTCTATCCCCGAACTGGCCGCAAGCATTCAGCGTGTCGGCCTGCTGCAAAACCTCATCGTCATTGCCGCCGCCGATGGCGAGCATTACGAAGTGGTGGCGGGTGGCCGTCGCCTCGCCGCGTTGAAGCTGCTGGCGAAGAAGCGCCGCATCAGCAAGGAATGGGAAGTGCCTTGCCTGCTGGTGGCCGATGGCACGGCCCGCACGGCCAGCCTCACCGAGAACGTGCAGCGCGAAGCCATGCACCCCGCCGACCAGTTCGAGGCATTCGCCGCGCTGGTGGCCGAAGGCCGCCCCATCGAGGACATAGCCGCCGATTTCAGCGTGTCCCCGCTGGTGGTGCAGCGCCGCTTGAAGCTGGCGAACGTCTCGCCTCGCCTGCTGGCCGACTATCGCGCCGAAGCCGTGACGCTCGATCAGTTGATGGCGCTTGCCATCACCGACGACCACGTCGCGCAGGAAAGCGCCTTCTACGACGCTCCGACGTGGCAGCGCAACCCTTCCCAATTGCGCGACCGCCTGACCGAGCGCGAGACTGACGCATACCGGCATCCGCTGGTGCGTTTCGTGGGGCTGGACACCTACGAAGCCGCAGGCGGCGGCATTCGCCGTGACCTGTTCGCGGAAGGCGATGCGGGCGTGTATCTGACCGATGCCGCGCTGCTGGAACGGCTGGCGCAAGACAAGCTGGCCGGTATCGCCGCCGAGGTGAAGGCCGAAGGTTGGGCATGGGTGGATGCCACGCCCGCCGTGACCCATGCCGACCTGCACGCCTTCCAGCATGCGCCGAGGGAGCGCCGCGAACCGACCAAGCGCGAAGCGCAGCGCATCGAAAAGCTGCAAACCAAGCTGCACGAACTGGCCGCAGCCGTGGATGACGCGCTCGATGCCGAGGACGAGGAAAAGGCCGATGCCTTGCAGGAAGAAGGCGAAGCCGTGGGCGAACAGTTGCAGGCGCTGGAAGATGGATTGAAGGACTACAGCGCGACCGCGAAGGCCGCAGCCGGTGCCATCGTCACCATCGACCGCAACGGGCAGGCCGTGATTCATCGCGGGCTGCTGCGCGAAGCCGAAGCCAAGGCGCTGCGCACGCTGGAACGCTTGCGGCAGGGTTTCGGTAGCGAAGGCGAAGCCGCGAACGACGACGAAGGCGAGGACGACGAACAACCCAAGACCGCCGCCATGTCCGACAAGCTGGCGCAGCGGTTGAGCGCCCACCGTACCGGCGCACTGCAAATCGAAGTCGCCCGGCATCCGCAAGTCGCGCTGGCCGCGCTGGTGCATGGCATGGTGCAGACCGTCTTGCAGGGCAGCCACTACGGCCACGACTTGCCACTGGGCGTGAGCCTGAAAGTGCAAGACCGGCTGGAAGGCATCGCCCCGGACATACCGGATTCGCCCGCCGCCGTGGCGCTGCGCGAGTTGCAGCAGGTCGCAGGCGAAGGCTTGCCGGAGGACAGCGCCGAACTGTTCGCCGTGCTGCTGGCGAAGTCGCAAGATGAACTGGTGCGGCTGCTGGCGGTATGCGTGGCCGTCACGGTGGACGTGGTAACGCCCCGCGCTGCGCAGCGCCAGCCCGGCGCGGAACTGGCGCAGGCCGTGGGGTTGGATATGACCGCATGGTGGAAGCCCACCAATGAGGGTTATTTCCAGCACATCCCGAAGGCCGTGATTCTGCAAGCCGTGGGGCAGTTCGCCCCGGCGCACGTCACCCGGCTGGCGAAGTTGAAGAAGGGAGACATTGCCAGCGAAGCCGAACGGCTGGCGGACGGCACTGGATGGATGCCCGCCATCTTCGCAGCCGAAGCCACGCAGCAGCAGGCCGCGCAGGATGTGGCGACGGAAGCGGAAGCCGACACCACGGACACCGCCGCCGTGACCGATGAACCGGCCGAGGCATTGGCTGCGTGACCCTGCACCGATGAGCGCCCTGGTTCCGACCGGGGCGCTTCACCATTCCATCAACGCCAGCCCCAGGCCGTTCCGCCCTGGGGCTGGTGGTCAAAAAACCGGACGCGGCGACGGCCGCGCCCGGTTTCAAGGCCCAAAGCCACAACGCCCCTTCGCCGCCTTCGGGCAGGTGGCGAAGGGGCGACGCACAAGTGGCCCTTATGCGCGGAAAAACTCTCGAAGCCCATAAGTGCGTCGGCGCACAGCACCGACGACATTCCGAACGCGCCCCGCCGCAATGGGCGGGGCTTGTGGGGCTACGCCTCGGCTTGCTGCGACAGGTTGCACGAATGCGTGCCGTCCTCGACGCTGGCAGTTCGTCGCCTGTACGTCACGAAGGACGGTTCACCGACACGCCGCCCGGCCTTGCAATGGAGCCTCCACGCCACGCCTCACACAAGAGGCCACCTGCAACGTCAGGGGCGCCTGCGCCCTTGTCGCCGGTGTTGTCCTTGCCGTGTCAGGGCGTAGGCCGGTGAAGCCGTCGCGCGGGGATGCCGAGTCGGCCATGTCTCCATTCGGGAGCGGGCGGCCAGTACGTCCTTGTGTTGTTGTGAATCCTGGCGGTGGCTGGGCTTCATGGCCGCAACCTTCCAGCGAAAACAATTTCCCCTGCGCTGCGCGCATTCCTCGCGGGACAAATTCTTTTCGCTTCCAGGTTCTCCACAGTGTTGCGACCGCTGCGCGGTGCGGCCAGCCCATCCCCCGCCGGACGGATCACAACAAGGACGCACTGGCGCGACCTTGTTCAACCCGAAAGGAGAAATCATCATGGCAAACATCGGCACCTTCACCGCAGAGAAAGACGGCTTCACCGGCCAGCTCCGCACCCTGACCCTCAACGTCAAGGCCAAGCTGGTTCCCAACGACAAGGGTGAGAACGAAAGCGCCCCGGACTTCCGCCTGCAAGCGGCCGGCCACGACTTCGGCGCGGCGTGGAAGAAAACCAGCGAGGCCGGGCGGGATTACCTGTCGGTGGCCATCGACGATCCTTCGTTCCCGGCAACGGTCTATGCCCGCCTGATCGAAGGCGAGAACGGCACGCATGACCTGATCTGGTCGCGCAGCAAGCCCAAGGCGGCCTGACGGCCGCCCACCGCGCCCCGTCCATTGCGGCGGGGCGCGGTGCTGCTGATCGCAGCACCACACGCACCGGGTTTCGGCGGTTGCCTCATGCCCGGCATGTCCAGGGCCGGCATCGCATTGGCGATGGTCGGATGATTCAACGCCCGTAGCAGCAAGCACAAGATGGCGTGTCGGCGCGTTGCGCCGCCGGGCTTTCGGGCTTGCGCCCCGTGCCGGCAAGCCGTCACGGCCATGCGGCTTCAATCCCTCACGCCTCCGCGCCTGCGGTGCTGCGCGCTCCGCTTGCGGAAATCCAGACGCGCTACAGCGCGTCGCGCTCTTTCAGCACGGCCTCGAACTCCTGGCGCACCCGCGCCAGCAGCTCGTCTGCCTTGCGCGTGTCGTCGCCGGCGTAGGCCAGCGTCAACAGCGTCAGCGGATGCACTTCCATGACCTCGCATAGTTCGGTCAGCTTGTGCAGCGTCGGACTTTTCAGATCGCGCTCCAGCGTACTCATATAGGTGCGGCTGGACACGTCGGAGAACGCTTCCTGGCTCAAGCCTCGCGCCTTCCTGACTGTCCGTATTGCCGCTGCTAATGAGTGTTTCGCTGCCACTAACTTGGTTTCCCCACAAAAACCAAGATGACAGTCCATTGCGCCCTATAGAGCTACAATCTATAGTGTTCATTCATGGCTGACTGGCCCGCTTTCGTGCTTTTACGGAATTCCGCATGTGTGGATTTCGACAGAACCGGGGAATCGCATCCGTGTCTTTCCGGCTTCCTACAATCCCGCTTACGCGCTTGCGTTCTTCTACAGATGCGATGGTTTGCGCATCCGTGCTTGCGCACGAAAGCACGGAAACGGTTTGGCGGTTCCGTGCTTCGACGGAGAAGCGCATCCGCGCATCCTCGGTTTCGTGGAGGTTCCGGCCATGACCCTGCCCCTTCTCACCGCCGACGAACGCGCCCGGCTGCTGGCCCACGGCGCCGCACGCGCTGCCGGCCAAGGCATCGACCCGATGCCCGTGGTGCGGCTGTTCACCCCGGATGCGCACGCGACCTGGCTGCTGGTATCGCTCGATCCTGCGGATGGCGACACGGCCTACGGCCTGATCGACCTCGGCATCGGGATGCCTGCGCTGGGGACGGTCAAGCTCTCCGACCTGGCCGGCATCGTCGGGCCGCGCAAACTGCCGGTGCGGCGGGATCGGTATTTCCAGGCGGTGCGCCCGCTGTCGGCGTATGTCCGGCTGGCGCAGGAGAACGGTTCGATCACGGACTGATGAACGCCAGCGCAGTCCGGCCAGCCAGGGCGCATTGAGACTATTTCAGTCTTACTCAAGACCGGACAGGTCTGGATCGGCATTGATGCACCGAAGCGGTGCCAGCCTGATGCAAACAGTCATGATCTTTGGCAAGGACTGCGGCACGGTATCCGATGCCGCGTACCATTTCCGGGTTGTGCGGCCGTCGCATTCAGACGATTTCCGCAACACGCCGGAGCCAAACGGTCTTGACACCGACAGTTACAGCTTAACCCGATCTTGATGACGACCTGATGGCGATTCGATAGCTCCCGCACGGCGGAATCCGTGGCGACGCATCCCAAGCACAGGGAGGTTTTGCCATGACTGATCGCAGCGCCGAACACTGGTATCCGACAGCGGCCTATCTCTACGTCCTGCACCTCGACGGCCCCGCGCTGGCCTGGGAATATCTGCGCAGGAATCCCGGCTACCGCCGCGACTGGCTGCGCCGTCGCCGCTGGCCGGACGCGGCGCAGGCGTGGGGCCTGCGCCTGCTGGAAGACCCGGCGCTGGATGCGCGCGACGCGCATCCGGCCTGGTTCCCCGATCACGATGCGGTGGTGCAGCTCTACCCGGATGACGATCCGCCACCCGAAGCCCATGCCTTCGAGTTCTGGGGCGTACCTGGCCGCAAGGAACTGATCCACGACGGCAAGCGCCTGGTGCTGGTGTCACGGTGGCCCGGCTGCTGCCTGCGGCTCGCGCTCGGGCCGGGCCTGGAAGATGGCATGGCCTACCTCTACGCTACCCGCGCCTGCGCCACACCCTGCACGCGCTATCGCACGCTCGCGGCCGGGCTGGCCGCCCTGGCCGTGGCCACGGTCGCCGCGCCTGCGGCGGCGGCCCGTTCCCGGCCTACGCCGGCCGCGTTGCTGGAACTGCATACGCTCCAGGCGCTCGACGCGACCCTGGCGGGCGCGTCCTTGCGCGAAATGGCCGAAGGTCTGTTCGGTGCGGATGCGGTCGTCGCAGACTGGCACACCGACAGCGCCTTGCGCGCCCGCGTGCGCCGGCTGGTGCGTCGCGGCGATGCGTTGATGCGCGGCGGCTACCGCCGCCTGGCACAGCTTCCGCCGCTGCCGTTTCAGTAGGGGGGGACGTTTCGCAGCCCCCGCAGATCGTCCCTTCGCGGGGTGCCGCGCTTTCTTGAAAGTGCCTCTATCCGACCGCGTGTTGCGGCCGGGCTTGATGGAGGTTCATCCCATGCGACCTGTTCCCTTGCGGCCTGCCGCCGCTGCTGGCGCTGCGCCTGCGCAGCCCCAACGCTACCTGACCAACGACGAAGCCGCCGAGTACCTGCGCCTCAGTCCCCGCACGCTGGAGAAACAGCGCGTGGTCGGCGGCGGCCCCAAGTTCCGCAAGTTCGGCCGGCGCGTCATGTACGCCGTGAGCGACCTCGATGCCTGGGCCGACCAGCGCAGCTACGAGGCAACGTCCGACCCGGAATATGCCGAACGCCATGCGGGCGACTACCGTGATGGCCGCTGATCGTCGGCGCGTGGGTGGCCTTCGCCATGTCCAGCCCGCCAGGGCAAGCCTTGCCGCAGCGCGAACAGCTCGACCTGTTCCGTGCGCTGCCGGGCGACATGGCACCCCGCGACAGCCAGGACTTGATGGCGTTTCCGTTCTTCTCGCTCGCAAAGTCACGGCGCATCGCGCCGATCGACTTCCGCGCCGGCGGCATCACCATCCGCGTGGAAGGCACGGCCGAGCATGGCATCGCAACGATATGGGATGCCGACGTGCTGATATGGGCTGCCTCGCAGATCGTGGAGGCGCGCGACGCGGGCTTGCGCCCGTCGCGCTGGATACGCGCCACGCCCTACGAGATCCTGCGCTTCATCGGGCGCGGCACGTCCCTCAACGACTATCTGCGCCTGAAAGCCGCGCTCGACCGGCTGCAATCGACCAGCATTGCCACGTCCATCCGCGAGACGACCGGCCGGCGGCTGCACCGCTTCTCATGGATCAACGAATGGCGCGAGCTGGCCGACGCCAGCGGCATGCCGTTGGGCATCGAGCTGATCCTGCCGGACTGGTTCTATGCCGGCGTGCTCGACGCCGCGCTAGTGCTGACCATCGACCCGGCGTACTTCCGCTTGAAGGGCGGCATCGAACGCTGGCTGTACCGCCTGGTGCGCAAGCACGGCGGGCGGCAGGAACACGGCTGGCAATTCGACTTCCGGCACCTGTATCGCAAGTCCGGCAGCGCGGCGCGCTACTCGGACTTCGCCTACGACCTGCGCGCGCTGGTCGCGCGGCAGTCGCTGCCCGGCTACGTCCTGTGCATCGAGCGAATGCCGGACGACGGACAAGAACTGCTGACCTTCCGGCCCGTGCTGCACACGGCACGGGGATAACTGCGGGAAAAGGTGTGGACGGCCTCGTGCTATCAGGAGTACCGGGTATCGTGCTATCGGGAGTACGCCTATCGTGCTATCAGGAGTACGAAAACGCCGGAAAGCCAATAACGGCGCGGGTTTGCGGACCCTCTAACTTCCCTAACAAGAAATACATAACTTTTAGTAGAAGCGCGCCGTTTCGGTGGACAACCACCAAACGGCACGGCGAACAGCGTTTTGCACGACAGGCAAAGCCTGGCTTTCCAGTCTGGAGGGCCACGCCATGATCGTCGCGCTGCTCAACCAGAAAGGCGGCGTGGGCAAGACCACGCTCGCCACCCACATCGCCGGCGAGCTGGCGATGCGCGGCCAGCACGTCGTGCTGCTCGATGCCGACCCGCAGGGTTCATCGCTGGACTGGACGCAACGCAGAAGCCAGCAAGGCTTACCACGGCTGTTCAGCGCCGTGGGCCTCGCACGCGAGACGCTGCACCAGGAGGCACCAGAACTCGCCAGACGCGCCGATCACGTCGTCATCGACGGCCCACCGCGGATCGCCGCCCTCGCGCGCTCCGCGCTGCTGGCGGCCGAGCGCGTGCTGATCCCGGTGCAGCCCAGCCCTTACGACCTGTGGGCCAGCGCCGAGATGGTGGCGCTGATCCGCGAGGCGCAAGTCTTTCGGCCTGCGCTGCGCGCGGCCTTCGTCATCAATCGGCGCGTCAGCACCACCGTGATCGGGCGCGAAGCGCGCCAGGCGCTCGCCGACCAGCCGCTTCCGGCGCTGCGCGCGGAAGTGCATCAGCGCATCGTATTCGCCGACAGCGTGTCCGCTGGCCGGCTTGCACGCGAGACGGGACCGGACAGCGCCGCCGCACGCGAAATCACCGCCTTGGTGGACGAACTGCTGCGGTGGCCTACATGACAGCGAAGCCGCCACCCCGCGCAAAGCGCGTCGGCATCGGCGTGCGTCCGCCCGCGAATGCTCACGCCGAGGCGTGGATTCGCCAGGGCGACGCCGATGCGCTGGGTAAGGGCAACCTCTACACCGCGCGCCTCACCCTCGACATCACGCCCGCCATGCGTGCGCGCATCAAGGTGTCGGCCTTCACGCAAGGCGTGACCATGGCCGACCTGCTGCGCGGCCTGCTGGAGCGGGAGTTTCCCGAGAACCGCAGGGAGAACACACCATGACCGCATCCACTGCACCTGCTGCCGCGCCTGCCGCTGGCGCGGCCACGGCTGCGCCACAGCCATCATTCATCGCGCCTTCCGGCCAGCCCGCCAGCGCGCCGCTGACGCGCGTGGCGCTGGCCTACATCGAGGCCCGTTTCAAGCTCTACCTGCGCTTCGGCGAACCCGCGCGAACGCACCAGCTCGACCGTTGGCGGCGCAGCGCGGTGTTCTTGCCTGGTGCGGTGTTCTGCCGCGTGCGCTGGCAGTCCAACGATTTCGGCACCGTGCGCTGGCAGCTCATGGTGATGCAAGCCTGCACACCGCTGGACGCGGCGCAGCGCATCCCCGGCGTGCAGCCGGGCGCGCGCCTGCTGCTGCACGCCGATGGCGACGGGCAAGTGCGCGCTGTGCTGGAGCGCATCGACGCCATCGAGGCGCTAGGCATCGCGCCGACCGATGCCTCGCCTGCGTATTGGCGCACGCTCGCCAACCGGCTCGCCGCGCACTTGCCGCTGCCCGAATACACCGCCGAGCGGCACGCGGCCTGGCTGACCGGGAGGGCGCTGCCATGACCGCCGTTTCCACTGCCGCCAACAGCACAGGAGAGGCGCCGCGTCCTCGCTCGCGCCTGCGCGCTCGTATCGTGCTCGCTGGCCTCGGCGCCTGCGGACTCACTGCGCTGGCCTGGGCGTCCTTTGTGCATCCGCTGCCGCGCCTGATCTACAACCCGTCCGACAGCGTGGCCGCCGGCTGGTATCGCGTCGATCCGCTGGGCCACGGCACCGGCTCACTGCCACGTCCTTTGGCCGTGGACAGCATCGTCCTGACCACGCTTCCGCCAGACGCCGCTGCGCTGGCCGCTCAGCGCGGCTACCTGCCGGCGCGCGTGCCGCTGCTCAAGCGCGTGGGTGCGGTCGCGCCGCAGGAGGTGTGCATCGCTGGCGGCATCGTCCGAATCGACGGCGTGCCTTCGGCCGCCGTGCTGCCCGCTGATCGTTGGCGTCGGCCGCTGCCATCCTGGCAGCAATGCCGTCGCCTTGAACCCGGCGAACTGTTCCTGCTCAGTGTGACCAACCCGGCGTCGTTCGACAGCCGGTATTTCGGGCCGGTCAGCGCATCCGCCGTGATCGGCATCGCGCACCCGATCTGGCTGGAGGACCGCCCATGATGGCTGCCGATTCGCTGCACGTCGCCGTGCATCTCATCGTGCCATCGGGCGTGCTGATCCGGTGGTTTTCTGCATGTCGTCGCGCGTGCAGAGCGAGCACCGATCCTGCGCATCGGGCGCTGCACTTCGCGGTGCCTTCCCACGTGCAGGCGTCTTGCCTCGTACGCGCACGGCCTATGGCCGTCGTCGCGTTCGCCGGCGCGCTGGCTGCTCACGCAGCTGCGCCGCCGGGCCGCCGCTGCCCGGAGCGCCAGCGAGGGGCAAAGGCGGAAGGCAAGACAAAAGGACGCGGCACCAGGCCGCGTCGAAAGCCAGTCTGCACGTGGGGTTGGTGCGGCACGGAGCGGCTTCGCCGCCGTGCCGCGTATGGCGCGAGGCCCGCGCCAATGCAGGCATGTCCGCGTGCTTCGCACGACAGGACACGCCAGAGCTTGCAGGGAGCGCAGCCATGAGCGACCGCCGCGACGACGATTTCCGGGTGCGCCCCAGCGCCCCGAAGAACCGGGGCAAGGGCCAGGGGCGGAGCTTCGTTTCCAAGGTGCTCAAGCAGGCGGGCAAGGCCAGCGGCGGCAAGTCCACGGTGCGCTGTCCTGGCGCGGCGGGCGGCACGGGCCAGCGGCCCGGCTCGCGGCTCGGGCGCGGCCACACGGCGGCGCGCTTCGCCGGGGCGAAGCTGACGCCCCTATCGCGGCGCGTGACCATCAAGACGCTGCTGGTGAACCACCAGCGGGCCAGCCCGCAATCGCTCGCCAAGCACCTGCGCTACATCGAGCGCGACGGTGTGGGACGCGACGGCGAGCGGGGCCAAGCCTACGGGTCGCAGACCGACACCGCCGACCTCGACGCCTTCAAGGAACGCTGCGCCGACGACCGGCACCATTTCCGCTTCATCCTCTCGCCCGAGGATGGCGCGGAACTGGAAGACCTGCGCACCTACACACGGCACCTGATGGGCCGCATGGAGGCCGACCTGGGCACCGGCCTCGATTGGGTGGCCGTCAACCACTGGAACACCGACAACCCGCACACGCACATCGTCGTGCGCGGGCGCGACGACACAGGCAAAGACCTCATCATCGCGGGCGACTACATTGCCGATGGCTTCCGCCACCGGGCCGCCGAGCTGGCGACCGAGTGGCTGGGGCCGCGCACCGAACTGGAGATCCAGCAGACCTTGCAGCGCGATGTGGATCAGGAGCGGTGGACGACTCTGGATCGCACGCTCAAGCGCGGGGCCGGCGACGATGGCCTGGTGCATGTCGAACGGCTCAACGAACCCCGCTTGCAACGCCAGCGCCTGCTGCTGATCGGCCGCCTGCAACGCTTGCAGCGCCTGGGCCTGGCCGACGAGACGCAACCGGGCACCTGGGCCGTCCATGCCGATGCGGAAAAGACCCTGCGCGCCCTGGGGGAGCGTGGCGACATCATCCGCACCATGCAGCGGGCCATGCGCGGCGAGGCGCGCGAATTGGCAGTGTTCGAGCCGGGCCAGGATGCCGATGGAAGTGGCCGAACCATCCTCGGGCGCGTGGCCGCGAAAGGGCTGGCTGACGAGCTGCGCGACCGGGGCTATCTGGTCATCGACGGGGTGGACGGCAAGGCCCACTACGTCGCGCTCAACGCCCGCGACGAGCTGGCGAACTATCCGACCGGTGCCGTGGTGGAGGTGAAGGGATCGGCCGACGTGCGCGCGGCCGACAGGAACATCGCTGCGCTGGCGAGCGATGGCCTGTACCGCACCGACCATCACCTGGCGATCGAGCAGGGCCGGGCCAAGCCTGGACGCGACCCGCAGGAAGTCGTCGCTGCCCACGTCCGCCGGCTGGAGGCCCTGCGCCGGGCCGGCATCGTGGAGCGCGTGGCGGAAGGGCTATGGAAGGTGCCGGACGACCTGGCCGAGCGTGGCCGCCAGTACGACGCGCAGCGCCTCGGCGGCGTGGCCGTGGAGCTGAAATCGCACCTGCCCATCGAGCGGCAGGCCCGCGTGATCGGGGCCACGTGGCTCGACCAGCAGTTGATCGGCGGCGGCTCCGGCCTGGGCGACCTGGGCTTTGGTGGCCAAGCCAAGCAGGCGATGCAGCAGCGCGCAGACTTTCTGGCCGAGCAGGGGCTGGCCGAGCGGCGCGGGCAGCGCGTGATACTTGCGCGCAACCTGCTGGGCACGCTGCGCAACCGGGAGCTGGTGCAGGCCGCGAAGGACATAGCCGCCGAAACGGGCCTGGGGCATCGCCCGGTGGCTGACGGGCAGCGCGTGGCAGGCATCTATCGGCGCTCCGTCATGCTCACCAGCGGGCGCTACGCGATGCTCGATGACGGCATGGGCTTCGCTCTGGTGCCGTGGAAGCCGGTGATCGAGCAGCGGCTGGGGCAGCAGCTCGCGGCCACGGTGCGCGGCGGCGGGGCGTCTTGGGAGATGGGGCGTACGCGCGGGCCTGCGGTCAGTTGAGGCGGTGAACAAAACGCTTTTTGCAACACGATACGGACGGCTTGCGCACGTTCCGATCAAGAAAGCATCGCGCGCACGGAGCTCATCCACTCGTTCTGCGTTTGAATAAATTATTTGATTAAAAATATAGTTCGTTCGTGCGAACTGGTTTAGAATCTGACATGACCAAGACTTCGAGGAACTCATGAATCGCTTGACTACCTATGCACTCGGCCGCCATAGCCCCGTACCGTCGGTCTGGGAGGCTGGCACGCAGAGCACAGGCAGGGGCACGCAGGCGTGCAGGGTGGCTGTGCTGTCCCTCTGCGTATTTCTGCTCGCCGCCTGCACGGATGGCTCAAGCTCGCCTCGATCCGCATCCACGCCGATGCCTGCGAAAGTTGTCGTGGTACGGCAGGCACGATGGCCTGTTACCAACGATGTGACTGGCAGCGTCGTCTCTGATGGACGCATCGACGTGGCTTCGCGCGTGACCGGATTCATTCGCCAACTCGATGTTCGCGAGGGCCAGGCGGTCAGGCGCGGCGACCTGCTGTTGCGCATCGACGCCTCTGACATCGACGCGGCCATCGCGCAGGCACGCGCCGGCGTGCAGGCCGCCCAGGAGGCTTGGCGGGATGCGCAGCACGACGTGAGCCAGAACGCGCAACTGGTGCCGGCTGGCGCGATCTCGGCCGATGCGCTGCGCAAGTCCAGGGTGCGGGAGGAAACCACCCGCGCGGCGCTGGAACAAGCGCAGTCGGCGTTGGCGGCGGCACAGGCGCAACGCAACTACGTGACCATCACCAGTCCGGTGGATGGCGTGGTCGTCTCGGTGGCCCGGCGCAGCGGCGAGATGGCCGCTCCCGGCGCGCCGCTGATGACGGTGGAGTCGCGTGAGGTCTTGCTGTTCAAGGCGTTCGTGCCCGAGCGCAGCCTGGCGGCAGTCAAGGCCGGCGACTCGATTCCCGTGCGCATCGACGCGCTGGGCGATGAGCGGCTCAAGGGACGGGTCCGGGGTGTTGTGCCGTCGGGTGATGGCGTGACCCGCCGCTACGAGGTGGACATCGTGCTGCCGCGGGACGCGCGCCTGCTGCCGGGAATGTTCGGCCGCCTCGAAATCCTGCTGGACGAGAAACGGGCCGTCACGGTGCCGCGTGCGGCCCTCGTTCGGCGCGGTGGCTTGGACGGCGTGTTCGTGCTGCAGGACGGTGTGGCGCGTTTTCGCTGGCTGCGCACCGGCCAGCGCCTGGGCGATGGGGTGGAGGTGAGCGCCGGCCTGTCGGACGGAGAAACCATTCTCGCCAGCGTCGCCGACACCGTCCATGACGGCATGCCGGTCCAGGCCGCCGGGGGCGCGCGATGACGCAGCAGCGCCTGAACTTCGCGGGTTTTCTCGCGAAGCACTTCATCACCTCCAAGCTCACGCTGGTCTTCATCATCGCCGTGGCGCTGATGGGCGTCGTGGCGGTGCTGCAGACCCCGCGCGAGGAAAACCCGCAGATCATCGTGCCCGCTGCCGCCGTGATGGTCGGCCTGCCGGGCGCCTCTGCCAGTGAGGTCGAAGCGCTGGTGGTCACGCCCCTCGAAGGCATTCTGAGCGAACTGTCCGGCGTCGATCACATCGAGAGCACTTCCCGCAACTCGCAGGGAATCGTTCAGGTGCAATTCAAGGTCGGCGAATCGAAGGAGCAGTCACTGGTCAAGCTTTATGACCGCGTGATGGCCAGCCGCGCCTGGCTGCCTGCCGACGCCACGACGCCACTGGTGCAAAGCATCGACGCGGACGACGTGCCGATCGTCACCTTCACGCTGGCTTCGTCGAAATACGATGACTACGCGCTCAACCGCATGGCCGAACGCATGGCCGAGCGCCTGCGCAGTACCGAAAATGTCTCGGTGGTTTCCTTGCGCGGCGGGCAGCACCGCGAAATCACCATCGAACTGGACCCCGATCGCCTGCAGGCTTACGGCGTGACCCTGGGCCAAGCCCGAGCGGCCTTCCCAGCCAGCAACCTGACCTTGCCACTGCAGCCCACCGTACGTGACGGTCAGGTACAAGCCATCAAGCTGGATGCGGCCTACACTTCGGCCGAGGATGTGCGCAACCAGCTCGTCGCCGTGCGCGACAAGCGGCCGGTTTACGTGCGCGACGTGGCCACCGTTACCGACGGCCCGCCGTCGGAGCCGGCCACGGCCAGCCGCCTCTCTTTCGGCCCCGGCGATCCACGCTTTGGCACGGCCGATGCCACAGACCTGCCCGCCGTCACCATCGCTGTGGCCAAAAAGAAGGGCACCAATGCCGTGCTGGTCGCCAACGCAGTGATCGACCGCATGCAGCGCATGCAGGCCAGCTTCGTGCCCCAGGACATCCAGGTCGTGGTGACGCGCAACGACGGCCAGAAGGCCGACGACGCGGTCAACCTGCTGCTGGAACACCTGGCGATCGCCCTCGTCACCGTGGGCCTGGTGCTGATCCTCTTCCTGGGCTGGCGCGAGGCCTTGATCGTGATGATCACGGTGCCGTTGATCATGGGCATCACGCTGACGGCCAACCTGCTCGGCGGCGTCACCATCAACCGCGTCACGCTGTTCGCCCTGATCCTGGCGCTGGGGCTGCTGGTGGATGCCGCCATCGTGGTCATCGAGAACATCCACCGCCACTACGCCAGCCGCAAACCGAAGGCAGACAAGCAGGCGGAAACCGTGCTGGCGACCAACGAGATCGGCAACGCCACCAATCTGGCCACCTTTGCGGTGATGCTGGTCTTCATCACCCTGCTGCTGGCCCTGACCGGCATGCCGCGCCAGTATTTTTTCCCGATAGCGGTCACCGTGCCTGTCGCCATGGCCGCCTCCATCGTGGTGGCCTACATCGTCGTGCCGTGGGCGTCCAATCGCTGGCTTCATCGCCACGAAGTCCTGCGGGAAGAATCATCATGGCCGGAAACCGAACACGGACAGCTTGTCCATGGTCACGGCACGCCGGGACGGATCGAGCGCCTCTACCTGCGCCTGTTCGGCCCTCTGCAGCAGCGCAGAAACGTGCGCATCGGCTTCGCTCTGGCGGTTCTGCTGCTGATGGCGGTTTCGCTGATGCAAGGCGGCTGGCAGTTCGTCCGCCCGGCGGGCGTGGGCGGGGCCGTGTCCGCGCTGGGCGTGCCGATCGGCTTTCTGCCCAAGGATGACCAGAACACCTTCAACGTGGTGGTTTCGATGCCGGAAACCACACCGGTGGAAGACACCGATCGCCTGGTGCGCCAAGTGACCGCGGTGCTGGCGCGGGAACCACACGTGCTCAACTACCAGACTTGGGTCGGCCAGGCAGGTGTGGCCGACTTCAGCGGTCTGTTCAAGGGTACCGCCGCGCGTGCCGGCAGCCACGTCGCGGAAATCCGCGTCAACCTCACCGACAAGCGTCACCGCAAGGAAAGCTCCATCGACGTCGTGCGCGAACTGCGCCCTCGAGTGGAAGCGGTCCGCGCTGCTTGGCCCGGTGCCGAGGTCGCGCTGGTGGAGCAGCCGCCGGGTCCGCCGCTGCGCTCGACCGTTTTGGCGGAAGTCTACGGCCCCGACGCCGAGGGGCTGCGCACGTTGTCGGCCCAGGTGCGCGAGGCCTTCGCACAAACCTACGACACCGTCGACATCACCGACACCGAACCGGAAGATGTGCGGGAACACCGCATCGTGCCGGACAAGGACAAGGCCGCGCTCTCCGGCGTCTCGACTGCGCAGATTGCCGAGGCGCTGGCGCTGGTCTATGGCGGCACCACGCTCGGCCGCGCCCACGTACCGGACGAGAAACTGCCGGTATCGGTCAGGGCCTTCGTGCCGCGCCGCTTCGAGGTCGATCCCGCCCGGCTCGACCGGGTGTTCGTGGACAACGCCGCCGGCCGACCCGTGCCGCTGGCGGAGTTGGTCAAAGTGGTCCCCGCATCGGTCGATCGCCCCATCCTGCACCGCGACAACGAGAAGGTTACCTTCGTCGGCGCGGAGCTGTCGGACTCGGTGCCGCTGTACGCAGTGCTCGACCTGCAGCGGCGCCTGCATGGCATCACCGCGCCGGACGGACGCCCGCTGCGCACCGGCAACCTGCGCTTCAAGGAGGACGTGCCCGACACCATCGACGGCTACCAGTTGCTGTGGGGCGGCGAGATGCGCATGACGCTGGACGTGTACCGGGATCTCTCCCTCTCCCTCGGCGGCGCCTTGCTCATCATCTATTTCGCGCTGGTCGCCTACTACCGCTCGTTCATCGTTCCGCTGGTGGCCATGTCGGCCGTGCCGCTCGGCATCATCGGCATTTTTCCGGGGCATTGGCTGATGGGCGTGGATTTCTCCGCCACATCCATGGTCGGCATCATCGCCCTGGCAGGCGTGGTGATCCGCAACTCGCTGCTGATCATCGACTTCATCCAGGACAATATCCGGCGCGGCATGCCGCTGAGAGAGGCCGTGCGCCAGGCCGGCGCGGTGCGTCTGCGGCCCATCCTGCTGACCATGCTGGCGATCATCTTCGGCTCCGCCGTCATGGTGACCGACCCGGTCTTCGGGGGGCTGGCCGTCTCGCTGATCTTCGGCACGCTGGTCTCGACCGCGCTGACCGTGTTCGTCGTGCCGCTGCTCTATGAGCTGCATGCGAAGCGCCATACAGCCCCGGCGGCCACAGGAGCAGACCATGCATGAGAATGACCGCGGCACATCGTCCCCCCGCCGCCGCCAAGCCCGCGCAGGCCATGAGACCGGCCCATCGGCCCGCCATCGGCTCGTCGGCACGCTGGCGGTGCTGGCGGTGCTGAGCGGCTGCGCCTCGCTGGCGCCCGCGCTCGATCCCATCGCGCTCCCCGTCGCATCGAACTGGCGGACGCAGCCCGACACGCCGGGCGTTGCGGCCGCGGCTGACCTGGCGTGGCGCGCGTACTTCACCGACCCGGCCTTGCAGGCGCTGATCGAGACCGCGCTGGAAAACAACCGCGATCTGCGCGTGGCGCTGCTGCGCACCGAGGAGGCGCGCGCCGCCTTCCGCATCCAGCGTGCGCAGCAGGCGCCAATGGTTGGCGTGGGGGCGCAGCAGATCCGCGCCGGCCTGCCCGATGGGCTACAGCCGCTGGCGGGCCGCTCGGTCCTGGAGGTCAACGCGGCCACGGTAGGGATCAGCAGCTGGGAGCTGGACCTGTGGGGCCGCGTACGCAGCATGAAGACCGCCGCATTCGAGCAATGGCTGGCCACCGGGCAGGGCCACCGCGCCGTGGAATTGGCGCTGGTCGCCCAGGTCGCCGATGCCTACCTGGGCCTGCGCGAACTCGACGAGCGCATCGCGCTGGCAAGGCGCACGGTGGAAAACCAGCAGTCGCTGGCGCAAATCTTCCAGAAACGCTTTGAGCTGGGCCATGGCTCCCGGCTGGAGCTGACCCAGGTGCGCACCCTGCTCAGCCAGGGCAAAGCCCTGCAGGTGCAGCTCGAATTGCAGCGCGAACAGCAGCGCAATGCCCTGGCGCTGCTGCTCGGCAGCGACCCCCGATTGCCGCCGCCATCGGCCCCGATGGATGAAGCCCTGGTCATGCCCGAACTGAGGCCCGGGCTGCCCTCGGACCTGCTGGCGAGCCGCCCGGACATCCTGGCCGCCGAGCATGCGCTGCGGGCGCGCCAGGCCAACATCGGTGCGGCGCGCGCCGCATTCTTCCCGCGCATCGCACTGACCGGCGCCGCCGGCACGGTCAGCACCAGCCTGAGCGACCTGTTCTCGTCGGGCACCCGGGCATGGCTGTTCCAGCCGACGATCGAACTGCCGATCTTCGATGCCGGCATGCGACAGGCCAATCTCGACGTCAGCGTCGTGCGGCGCGACATCGCCATTGCCGAATACGAGCGCGCCATCCAGGCAGCGTTTCGCGACGTTTCCGACGCCCTGGCCGCAAGGCAGAAGCTCGCCGAGCAACTCGCCGTGGCGCGCCAGGCCCACGCCGCGCAGAGCGAGCGTTTGAAACTGGCGCGGATGCTGTTCGATGCCGGTTCGGCGGCGCACCTGGAGGTGCTGGACGCCGAGCGCGACCTGCTTGCCGTCGAGCAGCAACTGGTGCAGGTGCGCAGGGCGGCATTGTCAAGCCAAGTCGGGCTGTACGCGGCGCTGGGCGGTGGCACCAACCAGCCCCCGAAAAAATGAGGAAACGCAATGCTCTGGCAGGCACTGACCGCGATGCGTGATCTACGGCGTTTGCATGAAATCGCCTCGATCCTGATCCGCTATGGGTTTGGCGACATGGTGCGCCGGATGGGGCTGTCCAACGCCTTGGAGCGGGCGGGGACGGCACTGCACTGGAGCGAAGCGGCAGACTTCGCCCACATGACGCCCCCCGAACGAGTGCGGCGGGCGCTGGAGGAGATGGGGCCGACTTTCGTCAAACTCGGCCAGGTGCTCGCTACCCGGGTCGATCTGCTCGAACCCGAGTGGACCGCCGAATTCGGGAAATTGCAGGACAGCGCGCCGCCCGCCCCCTGGGCAGCCGTATACCAGCAGCTCAGCGAAGACCTCGGCGCGCCCCCCGAGGAAATCTTCGCGGCCTTTGATCCCGAGCCCTTGGCGGCCGCTTCCATTGCGCAGGTGCATCGGGCGCGTCTCGACGACGGCGGCGAAGTCGTGGTCAAGGTGCGCAGGCCCGGCATTCGGCCCATTCTGGAAGCCGATCTGCGCTGGCTTGCACGCCTGGCCGAACTCGCCGAGACGGAGAGCGCGGAATGGCGCGTCCTGCATCCGCGCGAGATGGTGCGCCAGTTCGCACAGTCGCTGCGCAACGAACTCGATTTCGCCGGTGAATGCCGCAATGCCGAACGCATCGCCGGGAACTTCACCGGCTATACCGATCAGGATGCTCCCCCTGTCGTCCCGGGCAAGGAAAAGCCGGACGCGGATGGCGCACCTCCCATCATCGTCATTCCCCGCGTGTATTGGCAGTGGACCGGCGAGCGGGTCTGCGTACAGGAATTCATCGGTGGTATTTCCGGGCGCAGGCTTCAGGCCGTTGACCAGGCCGGCCTGGACCGCAAGGTGCTCGCACGGCGTGGCGCCCATGCGGTACTGAAGATGATCGTCGAGGACGGGCTGTTTCACGCCGATCCCCATCCGGGCAACGTGTTCTATTTGCCGGGCAACCGTATCGCCTTCATCGACTTCGGCATGGTCGGCCGGCTGGCGGAGGAACGCCGCGACCAGTTGATCCGCCTGCTGCTGGGGCTGGTGAGGAACGACGCCGGCGGCGTCGCCGACGTCATGCTCGAATGGACGAGCGACGGCGTGGCAAATGAGCAGGATCTGTTGTTGGAAGTCCGGTCTTTCATCGATCGCTACCACGGCGTGCCGCTGAAGCAATTGCGGTTGAGCGCCATGTTGTCCGACCTCGTGGCGATCCCGCGCCAGCATCACCTCGTCCTGCCCAACGATCTGTCCCTGCTGATCAAAGCCTTCGTCACACTGGAAGGCTTGGGTCGTGAACTCGATCCCGGCTTTGACATGGCCAACCATGCACTGCCGCTGCTGGAGCGTGCCATGCACGCGCGCTACTCCCCCGCAGCGCTGCTCAGACGGGGGCGGCGGGCGGCCGGTGACATCTTCTCGTTGCTGGCAGGCTTGCCCCAGGACCTCTCCCGGCTGCTGCGAGCCGCCCGCCGCGGCCGGCTGGAAGTGCACATCGACGTCACCCATCTGAGGCGGGTCGGCGATCAGCTAGATCGCGCCGTCAGCCGCCTGGCGATAAGCATCGTCACCGCCGCTCTGATCGTCGGGTCGGCCATCGTTATGAGCGTCGTGCGCGAACCCTCCCTGCCGGGCCTGCCCTCTTTCGGACTGCTCGGTTTCATCGCTGCCGTCATTGGTGGCATCTGGGTGCTGGTCTCCATCTGGCGTGGTGGCAAGGGCGGAAGATGATGCAGTTCGCTGATGGCAAAGCTTCAAACGGGTTCGCACCAAAAATTGGTTTGGCGCTGGGCAGCGGCTCCGCGCGGGGGCTCGCGCACATCGGCGTGCTGCGGGCCGTCGAGGAAGCCGGCATCGAGATCGACTTCATCGCCGGCACCAGCATGGGCGCGCTGGTTGGCGCTGTTTACGCCGCTGGCAAGCTGGATGAACTCGAAGCGGTATTTCAGTCCTTCGACTGGAAGAAAACAGTTGCCTTTTTCGATGTTGTGCTGCCCAAGTCCGGGCTGCTGGACGGTGCCAAGGTCAGCGATCTGGTGCGTGAGTACGTGCAATCCGCGCGCATAGAGGAGCTGCCAAAACGGTTTGCTGCCGTGGCCACCGACATTGTTAGCGGCGAGGAACTCACCATGGCCAGCGGCGATGTCATTGATGCCGTGCGCGCCAGCATTTCCGTACCCGGTGTCTTCACGCCAATACGAAGTAACGGCCGGATCCTGGTTGATGGGGGCCTTGTCAACCCGGTGCCGGTTAGCGTGGCGCGCGCTATGGGAGCCGACGTTGTCATCGCGGTTGATCTCAACCATGAGATCGTTTCCGGGAAGAACTTCAAGCCCGTACTGCCGCCAGGCCGACTGACGGAAATGGGCGACTGGGTTGAGGGTTATCGGCAGGCTATTCAGTGGATCAAGGAGCGCATGCTTGCTCATGAAATTCCGGGTTCTGCCCAATTGGCCCGCTGGGCTTCGGTCGAAGAGCCGGCCCCCAACATCTTCGAAGTGCTGCTCGCATCGATCAATGTGATGGAGACCCGCATCACGCAGGCCCGTCTCGAACTGGAAAAACCCGACATCCTCATCCAGCCGCCCCTGGGTCACATCCGCTTCCTCCAATTCGCCCGCGCCGAGGAAATCGTCGAGATCGGCTATCGCTGCGCAGCCGAGCAGTTGGCTCGCTGGGCAGAAACGTCAACCCATGGCTGACTCTCATCTCATGAGCTTTACCGAGACTGTAATGACCGGCGTCCGCGCCGCCGTGGCGGGTACCCTGACCTGTGAGGCCGCGCCCGTGCAGCTTGCCGTGCGCCTGTTGCTGTCGGACCAGCAGATACCGATCCGGGCACTGGTGACTTGCAGCATCCATTCCGGGCAGCAGGGCATCAACGCCGGTACCGCGCTGGACCTGATCTACATCAGCTTGCAGCAATTGCATGCCCACGTCGATGCGGCGCGCGGCTCATCTGCGCTGCTCGGCAATGCGGCCACCGTGCTGGCGGGGGACTACCTGACCACAGGTGCCTTCCGCTTGCTGGTGCGTTGCGATGACCTTCAAGTCCTGGCCCTGGTTGCCGATGCGGTCAACCGGGCGGCTGAGTTGGAGGCCACCAACCTGAAGCATGTGCAGATCACAGGCGACGATCCAGCACAATGGTTGCGGACTCGTCAAAGATTGGCCGTGCCGCTGGGTGAGGCGGCTGGCGCCACAGGGGCCACTCTCGCAGGCTACTCTGATTCTCTAGCCAAAGTAGCGCGGCGCTACGGAGAAACCCTCGTTGCAAGTTGCGTGTTGTTGCAGGAAGCCGATGTCATGGACGACTTCGTGGCGCGCACGACCGTCCAACGTTCAGCACTCGACCTGTGCCGCCAAGCAATGCAGGGAGCACGGACCATCGCGACGGCCACAGGGAACGGCCATCCACTCGAACTCGCTGAACTGATCGCGGCAAGAATCAATGCGACGGGGCACCCCCCCGGGAACCACATGCCGGCATCCTGACCAATACCAAGTGAAACAAGAGAGTCCCATTTCATGAGAAAAGATCCCATTCACATGCTTGGCACCGCCGGTGCTGTCCATGTCCTTATCTGCTCACGGGCTACATGATCGGCAGCATATGACTTCTGCTTTTCATTCTGCGCAGCGGGAGAGGGCGATGAGCACCACCGGGAAGGTCGTCATCTTCTACTCCTCCATCGGATACGGCCACATCAGTGCCGCGCAATCCATTCGGGACGAGATAAAGCGGCAATCTCCGACGACCCCGGTGCTGCTGCAGGATATCCGCACCTTCATGCATCCGGTGTGGCGACGGGTCGATGAGCGCCTGTACTGGTTCGTCGCCAACCATCTGCCGGAGTGCTTCGAGAGCCTGTTCCGTGCGATGCAGACGCGCGGCAGCCGTGCGCCCTCGCTGTCGATGCTGCCCAACGATTATCCGGAAGAAAGCGTATTGGCCTACTTGACCGCACAGCGGCCGGATGCAGTTCTCGCCACCCATTACGGGGCCGCCCAGGTGTTGGGAACCTTGCGGGAGAAAGGGCTGCTGTCCGACACGAGAATCGGCTGGCTGCACACGGATTTTTTCGAGGGCTATTTCCCGCGCATCTCCAAGCGGATCGACCGTACCTTTCTTGCCCACCCGGAGTTGGAAACGCGCTGGCTGGCAGCAGGCGTTCCGGCCGACAAGGTCGTTACCAGCGGCATGCCGGTGCGGATTCCAGAGAGATCCGCAGATGCCCGCCGCGCCACGCTCCAGGGCCTTGGGCTGTCGGCGGACGTGCCGACACTGCTGCTGACCGGCGGCAAGGAAGGGGTGGGCGACTATCCCGGGGTCATCGGCAGCGTCGTGCGCCACTGCCCGGGGCGCCTGCAGATCATCGCGGTGTGCGGCACGAATTCGAGGCAGCACGAAGTGCTCGCCGATCTGCAGGGAAAGCTGCCGGAGAGCGCGACATTGAAGCCGCTGGGCTTGCTGCCGCGCAGCGACATGGCGGCCTGCATGGCCGCCGCCGACATTCTGGTCACCAAGGCCGGCGGGATGACGCCGGCAGAGGCTTTTGCCCTCGGGGTGCCGACCGTGCTGCTCGACGTCATCAGCGGCCACGAGCGCGAGAACGCCGCCCTGTTCCAGCGCCAGGGCCTGGCCAGGTTTGCGGCCAGCGCCGACGACGCGGGGAAGTTCGCGGTGGACCTTCTGTGCGAGCCCGCCCAGCGCGAGGCAATGCTGCGTGCGCAGAGGGAGTTCCGGCAGAGCATCGACATCGCGAGCATCGTCCGGTTTGCGCTCGACGAAGGCTTCAGGCCGGCCCGCCCACTGCCCGACTTCGGCGTCGAGAACGGCGCGCCCGTCCAGGGCATCGGCCAGGCACTGGCGAAACTGGATGCCGAAGCGCCGGCAGAGGTCGAACTGCTGCTGTCCTATGCCACCTCGCAAACGCCGCAACGGGTCGTGCTCGAAAACCCGTTCGGGCATCTGGCCATCCGCATCAGCGGCATCGTCTACAGCGCGAACTACATCGCTGACCCGTCCGTCGATCCGAACTTCCTGCAGCATGTGAGCCTGCCGGATTACCTGTACGGCATCGATCGCCCGTCCCGTTCGCAAGTCCACACCAACACCTACGGCATGGCTTATGGCCGTGAGACGCTCGGGTTGCGGGTCCAGGGCATTCCCGCCGGGCGTCGTGCGGCGATGGTGGCCGAGGCGCACCGCATCGAAACCGGATTCCGGGACGCCAGCCTGCGCTGGAGCAGGAACGATCTCAATTGCGCCGACGTGGTGGGGCGCATTCTCGCCGCCGGTGGCTACGACGGCCGTTCCCTGTACGACCGGGCGGGTTTGCCGAACATGCCGCTGGACCTGTTCGAGCGCATGCGGGCACGCTTCGAGGAAGACCCTGCCTTGCGGGAAGAGCTGGTGGCCTACCGATTGTTGCCTGGAACGCAGGCAAGCTACCGCTTCTCCCGTTTCCCGCTGTCGATGGGGCAGCCGCTGCGCTCGATGGCGCGCGTCCTGGGCGATGCGCAGCCAGACGCGCTCGAACAGGCGGTGGCCCGGCAGGTCACCAGTTACTTCGGCGACCGGCAGCTCTACGTGGAGGACCTGCGGGCATGCTGGCCCGCTTCGCCCGCCGCGGGCCGTCCCCACTTGGCGCTGGAACGGGCCATCCTCGCCGATCTGCGGCGCCTGCTCGCGGCCTACGTGAAGCTGCCGCTCACGCGGATCGAACGCCTGGGGAACCTTCCCGCCGCAGCGGCGTTCTACCGCCTCGTCGATCGCGGGATCGAACTTGCCCGACTCGCCACCGAGCATGCCGAGGATGATCCGCGCCCTCGCACCTATCGCCTGCGTGCGCTGTTCACCCAGCTCGTGGAAGCCTACGGGCGGATCAACCCGCAGCGCTTGGAGGCACGCCATGTGCAGGCCTACCTTGCGCGGCTTTGGGCGTTCGAGTCGGCGCTGGGGCGTGACGTGCCCCCGGGCACTTCGTCGGCGCTGCTGCATGTCTGGTGGCACAGAATGGCGGCGCTCGCTCGCCCCAGTGCGCGGTCGCACCCTCGCAGCAGGGAGACAAGTGGGTTCAGCGGTATGCCGGTTGATCCGGGCGAAGTCGAGCCCAGCGGCGATGCGCAAGAGCAAGGCGCGCATGGTCTCGAAGCAGAACCGGCCACGCGCTTGACGCTTGGTGACCTGGAAGAGCCCGTTCAGGGCTTCCAGGAGGCCGCCAGCCCGGTGGGTCTGGGTCCAGGCGACGATGCCATCGAAGGAGTTTCGGATCAGCCAGGCGAAGTTCCTCATCGGCTTGATGACCCCTATGACCGTTGCCACCGATCACGGGGCTCCTGATTTTTCGCAGTTTCATTGCCATTGAAAAGCTCGTTCGTATGAACTATGTTCTTATCGAAACAATCGGAGGATGTATGTCAAGTCATGCCGAATCAACCAGCGGCCACGAGGCGCGCAGTGCCAAGACCCGATCGCAGTTGATTGAAGCGACGGTTGACGTTGTCGCCGCCGTTGGCTACGAGGGGGCAACCACGCGCGCTCTGGCCCAGGCGGCCAAAACCACGCTGTCGGCCATTCCCTACCATTTCGGCAGCAAGAAGGAGCTCTATCTGGCTGCAGCGGACATGATCGCCAAGTATGCGGCCCATCGCTTCGCGGAGGCCGCAACTTTGCTTGACGATACCTCGGACGTCGAGCTTTCCGTTCGCTTCGAACGCACACTGATCCAACTGCTCCACACCATGCTGGAGGAAGCCGAGCCGCACGCCTGGACGGCATTCGTGGCCCGCTGCGCTTACGACAACGACGACGCCTTCGCCCTGATTCATGAACGCGCGATCGCTCCGCTGCAAAAGCGTCTGGTACATGCCGCCAGCCAGTTTAGCGGCCGGTCTTCCGATGACGAGGCGCTGCGGCTGCGCGTCATCGCAATTGTGACGGCAGTTTTCAGTTTCAGGTTTCTGCGCGGCGTAATGCTCCGTGGCATGGACTGGAAAAGCATTCAGAACGAAGCCATCAGGCAAATCACGGACATGGTCCGCGATCTCTGCCGAAGCGGCTTTCTTTCCGTTCGGTCGCCTGATGATGGCGCTGACCGAAAAACAGGCCCCGCTTGATTCCATCAACCCCTCTCCCATTGAAAGGAAATGCACCATGACGCTCCAATCCTACGTACACCAGACCATCGCATGGGCGAAGCACCGTCTCGATGAGACCGATGCCATTCTCTCCCAGGTCGAGAAATCGGCCGCCGATATCAAGGAGGATGCCCGCAAGCAAGCCGATGCAGCTCGCGCACGCCTCGCGGCATCCCGCGCGAAGCTGCAGCAGTACTACGATGATCTGCGCGCTCAGGCGGACACCGCAAAGCAGGAAGCGAGCGAGATTCAGGACAAGCTCGAAGCCGAATGGATCGAGGTCGAGTCCGCCCTCCAGCAGTTTGTCAGCACGACCGGCGACGAGGTGAAAACCGTGCGCAACATCGTCATCGTCCGTGCGCGCGCACAGCGGCAAGCGTGGCAAAACTCCCTGAAGGATTTGGGTGACCAGGCGGCCGATGCCGTCGAGAAGGCCCGCGGCGAACTCGATGCCGCGTTCGATCGCCTCTCCATCGAGGCCGAGAAGTTCCAGGCGCGTATCGGTGAGGTCAAGGATGCTGGCGATGAATCCTGGCGTGCCGTCAAGCAGGGGTTTGCCGATGCCAAGGCCGCTCACGCCGTCACGGTCCAGAAGATCAAGGATGCCTTTTTCAAGGTTCGCTGAACCTAGGCGCCACGTTGCTTTTGTTTTGGCTCACCAGGAGAAATCACCATGAAACTTCGCTTTTCCACAATCGCCTTGGCGCTGCTTGCTCAGACAGCGTTGCTGTCGGCTCCTCCCGCCCTGGCACAGAATGCAGAAGCACAGGCCGATTCAGCCGCTCCACAGAAGGAGCCCTCAAAGGTTCACCAAGCACTGGCGTGGTCGCAGGACCGGCTGGCCCAGCTTGATGCCAACATCACTGCCCTGGAAAAAGATGCCAGCAAGCTTCGGGGCGAGGCGCGCACCAAGGCTGATGCGGCGTTGGCGGACCTGCGCAAGCAGCGGGACGCCTATCGCCGCCGGGCTCAAGATGCCGCAGCCAACGCAAAGAACTGGAGCGATGCCCAGGTCGCCGAAGCACGTCAGGCACTCGACAATGATTGGGCCGCCTTCCAGGCCGCCCGAGACAAGTACCTTGAAGAAAGCAAGGCCAGTATCGCTACGCAGCGTGCCGTACTGGAGGCTGAACTGAATGCGCAGCAGAAAGCGCTCGCTGGATTGCGTGCCGACGCGGCCAAGCTCGCGGCGGATCAGCGCACTGCCATTGAAGCGCGTATTGCCGCACTGAATGCAGATGTGGAGAAAACCAAGGCCCGGGTCTCAAAAGCCTCGGCCGAGGTATGGGAGACCACGAAAAAGAGCTATGGGGAAGCCCAACGGCTTTTCTCCGAGACCTATGCGTCTATCCGCCAGTCCATCGACGAGGCCAAGAAGTAATTTCCCTAAGGATGGCCTGCACAATCCTCGCGAGTCGGTGGTAGTGCGGACCGGGAGGGGCCACAAAGCGTCTTTTTGCGGCCAATAGCTCGGCTATTGGCAAGAAAGGAAAGGCAGTGGACCGCCCGAGGCCGCGCCATCACGGGCCGCAGGGAGTTATGCAGGCCATCCCCAACGCCGGAGACGCAGACGAATGTCCCCTGCGCATTCGCATTCTAGGAGCCCTCGATTACCTGGACTCACCCGCCGGCTCTTGCACTCTTGTAGTCCAATCCGACGGCGCCATACCTTCCCAGCGCCGGAATGCGCGCCTGAAACTGGCGATGTCCGCATAGCCCAAGAAATAGGTCACTTCTTTGATGGAAGACCCTTTTCTGAGCAGTTTTAACGCCATGCGATGCCTAATTGATTCCACTATTTCACGGTAAGAGGTTCCTTCTTCGATCAAGCGCCGATGAAGTGTCCGTGGCGTCGTGCTCAGCAGCCGTGCACATACGGTGAGATGAGGAATTGGCGGAAGCCGTTCCAGAACAATTTTCTCCAATTTCGAGCCCGCGCTCCTGTTATCTCCTGTTTCATTTAACTCTTCGATGCAGAAACGCACGGCCTCTGTCAGAACCAATGGATCGTATTTCGGGGTGACTTCCTCGGCAGCAGCAAGAGCAAAAGATAAACCGGACCATTCCCGATCATATAGAACTGTGCAGCCAAAAACATCGCGTGCCAGTGCCGCATGAGAAGGCTCTGGAAATTGAAAGCAAACCATATCACAGGCATTGCGACTCAGAAGTAAGTCGTCGGCGATATTTTTGACTGCAACCATCGCTATTTCCGTCACCGTGTTGCTTGCAGAACCCAGACCGATCGCTGGTTTAAACCGGACCTCCAGAGTTCCATCCAACTCCCGGGCCTGAATACCAATAACCTCCGTTCGGGTGCAGACAAAGCGCGCTACGAGTTGCATGGCTTCACGGATGTTACGGCTTGCCGCAGCCGCCATGCCGAGAACGCCATGAGTGGCTGTAAGCAAGCGACGCCCAGCCAACACCCCGAAGCCCGTCTCGCCTGACAGATTGACGGCGCTGGCGATCAGCTCTCCAAATTTTTCGACGGCAACTACAGCCGACGCATTGGCAAGGTCATCTTGCTTGAGGCCGGAAATGGCCAGCCACGCCACGGTATCCACGCCAAGTTCAGCCGCTTGATCTGCAATTTGCCGCAGGTAGGTGACTCGAACAGTTTTTGGGTTCACGGTTGTCTCGCTCCATGTTCTTGTGCCGGCCGGTGGCCGCCCTGAGGAGTCCGACAGGCTCCTCAGCCTTCTTCCTCTGATGACTATCAAAACGATCCTACACGTAGCGGCAGGTGCTTGGCAAGAAAAGCACCATGTTTGTCAGTTTATGCGCTTGCGACAGAAGGTGGTGGCGAAGTCTAATAAAAAAGCAAAAAACATTCATTAGGAGACAATTGCGATGAATTTTCTTCACGGAAGAAGCTTGCACCAGGCGGAGATAAACGGGCAGACCATCACCGTCGAGCCCGATGAGACTTTGCTGGAGGCAGCGCAACGCCAGAACATCAACATTCCCTCCATCTGTCGCGTCGGCGGCTGCGGGACTTGCAAGTGCAAGCTCAAGAGCGGCAAGGTTGACGAACTGACCGAGACGGCGTACCTGCTGACGGAGAAGGAAATCTCCGACGGGTTCATACTGGCCTGCCAGAGCCGCCTGCGCAGCGATGTGAAAATCGAGCTGGACCGGGAGGGCGCGATCGATGGCCCTTCGGTCAAGGGCGTGATCGTCGGCAAGCAAATGCTGACTCACGACATCGCGAGAATCGACATTCAACTGGACACGCCGATTCGCTATCGTGCCGGCCAGTTTGCAGAGGTCACGCTGACTTCGATGTGGGATGCTCCTCGCAGCTATTCATTCTCGGCCGCACCTGGCAATGATCGCCAAGTGAGTTTCACGGTGCGCCGTGTGCCGGGGGGGCGGGTGTCCGGGCATCTCGTGGACCAGGCGCATGTGGGCGAGTCGGTCACCGTGCGCGGTCCCGGCGGTCACTTCTACATGCGCCCGGGCCGGGAGCCAGTCCTCATGGTGGCCGGTGGCAGCGGCTTGGCACCCATCCTCGCGATGCTTCAAGACATGAAGCGCTCGGGCGACACGCGGCCGGTGACGGTACTGTTTGGCGCTCGGAGCCAGAAGGATCTGTACGCGCTCGACGAGATGGCAGCCTACGAAAAAGCTTGGCCGAACTTCCGGTTCGTGCCGGTGCTGTCCGCGGCTGACCCTTCGTCGCCTTGGGACGGGCGCACTGGCTTGGTGACGGAGCACATTCCAGAACTGCTTGGGGGTGCCACGTCGGCCTATCTGTGCGGCCCGCCGGCCATGATCGACTCGGCCATTGCTGTCCTACGCCAGCGCGGCATTGCAGAAACGAATTTGCACGCGGACCGCTTCGTCGATCAGGCGCCCAAGCTCCACACCGGCTTCTACGGCGCTGTCGGCTTGCCTACCGTTGAGCGTGTGCCAGCCAATATCTTGGACTATCTGAAGTTCTTCCTTTTGCATGGGGCGGGGATCGGTGCTTTGGTCTCCATTCTGGCGGGCGGCGCCTACACCAGTTTGGGTCTGCTCGGCTTTCTCGCCTTCTACGTTGGCGGTGATGCGCTATTGGGCAACGATACCCGAACGCCAAAATACAAATCACCGTGGATTCTGACGGTGCAACTGTGGTTCATCCTGCCCCTGGTGGCGCTGAACGTATTTGCCTACATCTGGACGCTTTCTTCCGGTGATCCGTTGGGATTCGGCGCATGGGTAGCCCATCTCACCCACTATGACGTACTGGCCGCCCGGGAGGCGACGGGCTTTTGGCACCACCTCACTGGAGGCATATTGACTGGCTTCGTGATTGGTGTGCTGGGAACGATCACGGCGCACGAATTGACGCATCGCACTTGGGAGCCGGTCTCGATGTTCATTGGCCGTTGGCTGCTGTCTTTCAGCTTCGACGTGGGATTCGCCATCGAGCATGTCTACGGGCATCACCGCTATGTGTCGACCGAGCATGATCCGGCCACGGCCCCGCGAGGACGCAATGTGTATCAGCACATCGTGATCTCCACCATTCGCGGCAACGCCAGCGCCTGGCGCATCGAAGCCGAACGCCTCAAGCGCAAGCATCTTCCGGTGATCTCCTTGCGCAACGCCTATATCCGCGGATTGCTCATGAGTGCGGTGCTGGTGGCCATCGCCTATTGGATGGCGGGATGGATCGGCGTGCTTGGATTTACCGGCAGCGCGCTGTGGGGAAAATCCCTGCTGGAAATCGTGAACTACATGGAGCACTACGGCATGGTGCGCGCGCCTGATCAAGCTGTACAACTACGGCATTCATGGAATACCAATGCCAGAATGAGTTCCTGGGCCATGTTCAATCTCAGCCGGCATTCGCACCACCATGCCCAAGGCGAGGTGCCTTACCAGAACTTGATGCCCTTGCCGGAGGCCCCGACGATGGCCGCTGGCTACCTTACCACGATACTGCTGACGATGATTCCGCCGCTTTGGCAGCGAATGATGATCCCCAAGCTCATGGAGTGGGATCGGCACTACGCCACGCCAGAGGAGAGGGAGTTGGCGCTGCGTGCAAACCAGAAAAGTGGCATGAAGGCATTGCGTTTCTACGACCCACGCCAATGGAACAAGGAATTGGCGGCTGGCTGAACACGCTCGCTGCTCCCTCCACTCCCTTCTTTCAATTCGGAGCCATCGGCTCCTTCGTGGGCTCTTATGAATTTCGATTACATCATCGTAGGCGGCGGCTCTGCCGGCGCCACCCTGGCCTCGAGGCTGAGTGAAGATTCCAGCGTCAGTGTTTGCCTGCTTGAAGCGGGCGGACAAGGCGACTCCTTGGTCGTCCGCATGCCTGCTGGAACGGTGGCCATGATGCCGGGCAGGGGCAAGATCAACAACTGGGCATTGAACACGGTACCTCAGCCGAACCTCAATGGTCGGCGGGGCTATCAACCGCGGGGCCGCGCCCTTGGCGGATCTTCGGCCATCAACGCCATGCTCTACGTCCGGGGCCAGCGTCAGGACTACGATCACTGGGCCGACCTGGGGTGTCAAGGGTGGGACTGGGACTCGGTGCTGCCGTATTTCCTGAAGGCAGAGAACAACGAGCGTGGAGCGAGCAAGCTCCATGGCGGGAATGGACCTTTGCATGTGTCCGAGCAACGTAGCCCTAGGCCAGTCACCCTTGCGTTCATTGAGGCAGCCAAGCAGCGCGGTATTCCGTTTCGTGCCGATTTCAATGATGGGGACAACGAAGGCGTTGGCTTGTATCAGGTCACGCAATTCCACGATACCGCCCGCCGAGGCGAGCGTTGCTCCGCTGCAGCCGCATACTTGCATCCTCTGCGGGGGCAACGGCCGAATCTCACGATCAAGACGAATACCCGCGCCAGCCGGATCATCTTCGAGGGCAAGCGCGCCGTGGGCGTTGCCTACCATGCCAGCGGTGCCGAACACGAGGTCAGGGCCAAGCGGGAAGTCATTCTGGCTGCTGGCGCCTTTGGTACGCCGCAGATTCTTCAGCTGTCAGGCGTCGGGCGCCCGGAAGACATCACCCATCACGGGATCCGCATGGTGCATGAGTTGCCCGGTGTTGGCCAGAACTTGCAGGACCACCTGGATTTCATTCTGGCCTACACCACCCGGGATGCGGACAACTTCGGCATCGGACTCAGAGGGTCAGTGAACCTGTTGGGCCACATCGCCAGTTGGCGCAAGGATGGCAGCGGTATGCTTGCCACCCCATTTGCCGAGGGCGGCGCATTCTTCAAGAGCGCCCCTGACGTGGATCGGCCGGATTTGCAACTGCACTTCGTGATCTCGATCGTGGACGACCACGCGCGCAAACTGCATGTTGGGTATGGTTACTCGTGCCACGTCTGCAATCTGCGCCCTTACTCGCGTGGCGAGGTGTTCTTGCAATCACCCAACCCGCTGGACGACCCAGGAATCGATCCGCGCTTCCTGTCTGACGAGCGTGACGTGAAGCTCCTGGTCCAAGGGGCCAAGGCCACACGAGAGATCATGCTGGCATCCTCCTTGGCCAAGTACCGTGGGCGCGAGTTATTCGGCGTTACCGATGGCATGAGTGATGCGCAATGGGTCCAGCTCATTCGAGATCGATCCGACACCATTTACCACCCGGTCGGCACCTGCAAGATGGGTGTGGACCCAATGGCCGTGGTCGATGCGGAGCTGAAGGTACATGGTCTGCAAGGTTTGCGAGTCGTCGATGCCTCCATCATGCCGACTTTGATCAGCGGCAACACCAACGCGCCAACGATCATGATCGCCGAGAGGGCGGCGGACCTCATTAAACGAGCACATGGACACCCAGCCCAGATTTCCCGAAAAAACGAACGCCAAGCATACGAGAGCGCACTCCTCAGGTAAATCTGCATACCAATAGAAAAACCTCTTAAAGGCCGCTGGCACGTTGCCTGCGCTTGGTGGACCGTCTACTTCAGTCTCCAGTCGCCTCAATCCTCTGGTTGTCCACGCCGGCCTCAAATACCAATTCTGAAAGAAAGTAGAAAAATGCTCGGAAAAATGATGCGCGAGCCTTTGCTCGTCTCCAGTCTCATCACCCATGCAGCGCGTTACCACGCCGATACGCCAGTCGTCTCCGTCAACACCACGGGCGGGACCGAACACACGACTTGGGGTCAAGTCGAGATCAATGCGCGACGCCTGTCGTCGGCGTTGGCCAAACTGGGCGTGCAATCGGGCGACCGCTGTGCGACTATCGCCTGGAACAATCGGCGCCACTTGGAAATCTACTTTGGCGTTTCCGGCGCGGGCATGGTGTGCCACACGGTCAATCCGCGCCTGTCCGCCGAAACCCTGATCTACATCGTCAACCATGCCGATGATCAAGTGCTGTTCATCGACCGGACCTTTCTGCCCATCGTGGCCAAGCTTCGGTCGGCATTGAGCACCGTCAAACACGTCATCCTCATGGGGCCACGCGATGAGGAGGCATCGGGCATGTTGGATGGCTTGCAGTTCTACGATGAGGTGGTCGCCTCGGGCAACGCCGACTACCCGTGGCCGAGCATTGACGAGGATCTGCCTTCGTCGCTGTGCTACACCTCCGGCACCACGGGACATCCAAAGGGTGTGCTTTACAGCCACCGCTCCACGGTGCTGCATGCGTTGGCGGGCAACAGCCCGGACGGCATTGGCATTTCGGCCCGCGATGCTGTCATGCCGGTTGTTCCCATGTTTCACGTCAACGCCTGGGGAGTGCCCTACATTGCGGCGGCGCAGGGAGCGAAACTGGTATTGCCTGGCCCGAACCTTGACGGCCCAAGTCTCGCCACCCTGATCGACGACGAGGAAGTCGGTCTGGCACTTGGCGTTCCCACGATCTGGATGGGACTGCTGGCGGCGTTGAGGGCGCGCGGCACCAAGCCCAAAAGCTTGAAACGCACCATCGTTGGCGGCGCGGCACTGCCGCCGTCGATGTTCGCCGCGTTCCGGGACGAGTTCGGTGTCGAACTGATCCATGCCTGGGGCATGACCGAAACGAGCCCGCTGGGCACCCTGAATCAACCACTGGCTCGCCACATCCATCTTGATCCTCAGCGGCAGAGCGAAGTGCGACTGGGGCAGGGACGACCACCCTACGGCGTTCAGCTGCGCGTGGTCGATGACGGCGGCGCAGTCTTGCCGAACGACGGCAAATCCCCGGGCAAACTACAGATCAGGGGGCACTGGATCGTCAGCAGCTACTTCGGCGCCGAATCCAGTGCGCTGACCAGTGATGGCTGGTTCGACACCGGTGATATAGCAACGCTTGATGTCAACGGCTATATGGTCATCCGCGACCGCGCCAAGGACATCATCAAGTCTGGTGGAGAGTGGATTTCATCGGTCGAGATCGAGAACATCGCTATCGGACATCCTGCCATCGCCAATGCGGCGGCCATCGGCGTGCCCCACCCGAAGTGGGACGAACGACCGGTTCTGGTCGCCGTGAAAAAGGAAGGCGCGAATGTGTCCGAAGCGGACCTTCTGGCCTGCTTCAAAGGACGCCTGCCGGACTGGCAGATCCCCGACAAAGCCGTCTTCGTTGATGTGCTGCCACTCAGTGGCACGGGGAAGGTGCTCAAGAACAGGCTCCGCGAAGCCTACGGCAGCCTCCTGACCGGCAATACCACGGAGAGCACGCAGTGATGGGGGCCGCTCTCCCAAATTTCGATATTCAGGCCCTGTTGGATCAGGACTTGCAGGCACTGGATGGGGCCAAGCACCACTGGGCAAAAACCTCGGTCGCCGATCGGATTGCTATTCTCGGCCGCATCAAGCCAGCGCTGATGCAGGTTGCGCAGGGGTGGGCGGAGACAGCTGCCCGGAAGAAGCGCATTCCGCATGCATCGCCGCTGGCCGGGGAGGAATGGCTCTCCGGCCCCTACGCCCTCATGGGCGCCTGCAACGGGTTGATGCAGACACTCGGTGCCATTGATAGAAAGGAATATCTTGAGCACTTGCCCTTGGGCCACCTCAAGAATGGGCAATTGGCGGTTAGAGTTCTGCCCCATTCGATCTGGGATCGGTTGCTCCTATCCGGGGTCTCAGCTGAAGTCTGGATGCAAAAGGGAATCTCCGAGGCCAGTCTCGCTCAACATGCGGCGGTCGCCTATGACATCCCTCCCGAACAGCGGCGCGGTAAGGTGGCCCTAGTCTTGGGGGCAGGCAACATCGCGGCCATCTCGCCTCTCGATGCATTTCAGAAGCTGTTTATCGAAAACCAGGTGGTTCTGCTGAAGATGAATCCGGTCAACGACTACCTGACCGACTATCTCAAGGCAGCCCTGCGGCCCCTGATCGAATGCGACGCGCTACGCATCATTCGCGGCGATGGCGCCGTGGGTGCCTACCTGTGCGAGCATCCGCTGGTAGAGGAAATCCACATCACCGGCGCAAAGGCCACCCACGATGCCATCGTCTGGGGCATCGGAGAAGAAGGCGCACGCAACAAGGCCGCGAATACACCGAAGAACCATCGAAAGATCACGTCCGAACTGGGCGCAGTCTGCCCCACCATTGTGGTGCCCGGGCCGTGGTCGAACGCGGACATCCGCTTTCAGGCCGAACAGATAGCAACGCACAAGTTGCACAACTCCGGCTTTAACTGCGTGGCGTGCCAAACCTTGATCGTGCCTCGTGGCTGGCGACACACGGACAAACTTTTGGCTGCTGTGTCCAATGTCATGTCGCGCTTCGGGCAGCGGGAGGCCTACTACCCTGGCAACGAGCAGCGCATCGAAGAGTTTGCCGCCCACGCCGGAGGTTCGGATGCGATCGACCGTGGTCTGCTTGCGCCTGCGTGCATTCTTGCGAACATGGATCGGGGCGATGAGCCATGGCTGGCGCAGCACGAAGTCTTCGGCACGGCGTTAGCAATAAAGTCCTTCGAATATAAAGATGCGGGGTCGTACCTTGAATCAGCCATTGCGTACGCTAATGACCGTTTGTACGGCACCCTGGGGGCAAATATTCTGATTCACCCCAAGACTGTGCGAGAGATCGGTCGTCAACGCTTCGAAGAACTGCTTCAAAAGCTGCGCTACGGCACCATCGCCGTGAATGCTTGGACCGGATTGGGATTTCTGCTTGCACCCTGCCCCTGGGGAGGATTTCCCGGAGGGTCGTCGCGCGATCCGCAATCTGGTATTGGGACGGTACATAACTCGTTCATGCTTGAAGGAACGGAGCGTACCGTCATATCCGCCCCATGGCGACCATTCCCTCGCAGTCTGCTCTCACTGCATCCAACGCTCCTTCCTCGGCCACCTTGGTTCATCACGAACCGGCGGCAAGATGTGATTGGCCGTCTCTTGACCGACTTCCAGTTCAAACCCAGCTGGACCAAGCTGCCGAGGATTTTCGTCAACGCCCTGCGTGGGTGACGGCGAGAAATTCATACCAATTTGAAAGGATTTTCAGTTTACCCAAGCAAGTCTGGAGGTGAATCAAGGGCTCTTTCGCTACAGACTCTTTCCGACTTTGCGTGGGTTAAGCAGTTGCGGGCCTATCTGAACGAAGTTGTGCTTGCCTGTGCTCAGGAAGAATACGGTTCACCTGGTGGCGAAGCGGGTAGACGCGCGCCTTGCGCTTAGCCGCATGGAAGAAGCCGTTGGTCTGACGGACTTGCGTCTAGGCAACGATGTCCTCGAAATGTTTGCGGATCAGACAAGCGCCCCTCCTCGGCTCAACCCCGGAGCGCATGAAGGTCGTGTACCACTGGGTGCGCATCTCGCACGCAACGATGGTCTGCTTCCGAACGGGGAACTCGTGCAGCCGCTTTCGGTAAAGGCTCGCGCGCCGTGCGCTTGGTCGCAACTTGGGTGATGAGGCTGCTCAGATCGGCCCGTAGGAAGGCGGGCTGGCGGATGCGGTCTCTGATCAACGCCCAGCATGAGCCCTCGAGATCCGGTTCGATCTTCTGTCCAAGGTGAGGCGTCTAGTCAACATCGCTTGTGGCGTGGGCAACGAAGTAGAACTTATCGAAGGCAATGCGCGCGTTGGGGCAGGTCACTCGGCCATGCATCACCACAAGGCTTTGCCAGTCACCTAGTGAGGAACGGGATATGGAACTTCGTCATTTGCGCTGCTTTCTGGCTGTGGCCGAAGAACTCCACTTCGCCCGCGCCGCCGAGCGATTGTATATCGAGCAGTCGCCGCTATCGCGCGCCATCAAGGAACTGGAAGAAGAACTAGGCGTGATTTTGTTTGCTCGCACCACACGCAGCACGCGGCTAACCCGAGCCGGGAATCTGTTCCTTGAGCACGTGCGTCGCGTGTTTGCTGCCTTGGAACAAGCGCGTGACAGCGTGAAAGCGGCAGCCAATGGCTTTCACAGGCAACTGCGCGTGGCTCTGTCCGACGGTATCACGCTGTCGCGCCTATCCGCTTTGCTTGTACTTTGTCGCCAAGAAGAACCTGAGGTCGAGATTCGCCTCTTCGAGGTGCCGCTGTCGCAGCAGATCAAAGGGCTACATGACGATCTCTATGACGTAGGGTTCGCCCAGTCCAACGAAGTTGGCAATGGCATCGTTTCCGTGCCCGCTTGGAGCGATGCGCTGATAGTGGCAGTGCCCGCTCGGCACCCCCTACTGGCACATAAGCGCATTCCTTTAGACGAACTTTTGCGCTATCCGTTGGTCTTGTGCGATCCACAGGCATGTGAAGGCCATGCCAAGCACGTTGAGCGGGTGCTACGCCGCGCGGATATGGAGCCACTGATTGCAGAGCGGGTGGCATCCACTGACCTGATGATGGCCCTGGTATCAGCCGGCTTCGCGCTGGGACTGGTCGGCGCCGCACGCATTGCTGCCAATCGCGAGCCTGGCGTCGTGGCCCGGCCGTTGGCATCGCGCGTGCCGCCTTTGACAACTTACCTGCTGCGTCTCGAAGGCAACTCGTCCGATGTGCTGGCGCGGTTCATTGAGCGCGTGCAGGCCGTCGAGTCACCGGAGTCGCCCGGGCCCATACCGGACCTCCATCCCGATCCACCGGAGGAACCGAGGCCGTGAAGAAGATCATCCCCTTCCTGTTCGTGGCAGCCCTGACAGCCTGCGGCCAGTCCGAGACGCCTCAAAAGGCCGCCGTCTCAGAGGTCAGCATTCCAACGGTGGAAGAACTGGCAGCCAACCCCGAACGGCTCAAGGAGCTGCGGCGGCAATGCAAAGCCGGCCGCCCCAAGTTGGGTGACCTTCTGTGCAACCGGGTCGCCGAAGCCACGCGCAAGCGGTTCTATGGCGACGGCGAAACCCCGTACGCGCCACCGAAAGAATCGCCGAAGTTCTGACTGTTGGCGGTTAGGGAAGGTCTGAACAGGGCAAGAACGCGATGGCATTGAGCCGTGCGAACTGGTTCGGCCCGGAAGAGTGCCGGCGCTTCGAGGATTTTGGGCGCATCGCGCCGCGTTGTTCGTGCGTCATGCCATCTGCAGGCGGACGACTCCCACCATCGCCATCAACTTCTTGCGCGCCATCCACAGGTTCGACAGCGCGAAGAGGGTGACCACGTGGGCCGTGTTCTTCGCCAACCCCCGGAACCTGACCTTCACCAGCCCGAACTGCCACTTGATGACCCGAAACGGGTGCTCGACCTTTGCGCGCACGCTGGCCTTGCGGTACTCCTGCTTCCTGAGCCTCTGCTTCGCACGCCCCTCGGGCAGCTTGGCCATGTCGCTGGGCCGGCCGGCGATGTGCCAGTGCCGATCATCTCGGGTCACTCGGCGCTGCGCGCCCCGGTAGCCCGAGTCGGCCCACACGTCTTGTTCCTTGCCATGCAGCAGATCGCCGATCTGTTCGACGTCGGACTCGTTGGCCGCCGTGGTGGTGACCGTGTGAACCAGACCACTGTCGGCATCCACCGCGATGTGCGCCTTCATGCCGAAGTGCCACTGCTTGCCCTTGCGGGTCTGGTGCATCTCGGGGTCGCGCCCACCCTCGGCGTTCTTGGTCGAACTCGGCGCGGCGATGATCGTGGCGTCCACGATGCTGCCGCGCTTGAGCAGCAGGCCTTTGCGGGCCAGGTGCGCGTTGACCGTCTTGAGGATGTCCTCGGCCAGGTCGTTGGCCTCCAGCAGGTGGCGGAAGTTTAGGATCGTCGTCTCGTCAGGGATCGCCGCCAGATCCAGCTCGGCAAACGTGCGCAGCGAGGCGATCTCGTACAGCGCCTCTTCCATCGCCGGATCGCTCAGCGCGAACCAGTTCTGCATCAGGTGCACTCGCAGCATCGCCTCCAGCGGATACGGCCTGCGGCCCCGACCCGCCACCGGGTAGTGCGGCTCGATCACCTTGAGCAGCGCCTTCCACGGCACCACCACTTCCATCTCGCCGAGGAAGACTTCGCGCCGCGTCTTCTTCCTCTTGCCCGCTTGCTCCGCGTCCGAGAAACTGATCTGGCTCATCGATGTGGCTCCGCTGCGTGACCCTGTGCCTCATGCAAGAAACATGCACTTGTTCAGACCTTCCTTAGCCGCATCACCTCATTATTTTTGCCTCTCTTGAATTCCGAGTGGGTAATCTTGGGCCTTGGTGGGCATAGAAGCGGGGGGCAGTGATGACGGCCAAGCTGTTTGAGGTGGCGCTGGGGATTGCCCAGCCCTGGGTGGTGGACACGGTGGAGTTCGACGAAGCGGCCAAGGTGCTGACGGTGCTGATCGACTTCAAGCCGGGCACGCGCTTCACGATCTCCGGACACGAAGGTGCGCACCCGGTGCACGACACCGTGACCAAGACCTATCGGCACCTGAACTTCTTCCAGCACGAATGCCACCTGCAGGTGCGCACGCCTCGTGTCAAGCTGCCCAACGGCTCGGTGCGCCTGGTCGAGCCGGACTTTGCCGGGCGCCTGTCGGGCTTCACGCGTAACCGTCCGGCCAACCCACCTTGAATTGCCGCAGCCGGCCCTGGATGCTTGTGTCCACGAACAAATGCGTGGACACATGGACACTTCCCAACCCGATCCCGGTGTGGCGCGGCCACCCAAGCGGAGCTGGCGGCGGCACTGCGATGAGTTCAAGTCGCATGTCATCGCGATGGCCCGCCAAGGCCATGGCTCGGTCGCCGCAGTGGCGCTTGCCAACGGCCTGAACGCGAACATGCTGCGACGCTGGGTGCGCGAGTCGGAGATGGCCGACGATGCATCCGCGGCGACGCGCACCCAGGCCGCCATGAGCCCACCCGCATTCGTGCCGGTGACGCTGGCCGACTTCGGTGATCGAACACCTGCCGCGCCCGAGCCGAGCGCTGCCCCCTCGGCATCCGAACGCGTCACGGTGGAGATCCGCCGCGGCACCACCAGTGTCAGCGCCAGCCTGCCGATGGACGCGCGCAGCGCCGCCTGGCTGCGCGACGTACTGGCTTGAGACGCGCATGATCAAGGTCGATGCTGTGTGGCTGGCCGTACAGCCCCTGGACATGCGCCTGGGCACCGAGGCCGCACTCGCCCGCGTGGTCGGCGTCTTCGGCGCTGCGCACCCGAACCATGCCTACCTCTTCGCCAATCGGCGCGCCAACCGCATGAAGGTGCTGGTGCACGACGGCATCGGCGTGTGGCTGGCCGCTCGCAGGCTCAACGCCGGCAAGTTCGTCTGGCCCGCCGACGCCAGCGCCACGCTGCAGCTGACGCGGCCGCAGTTCGATGCCCTGGTGCTGGGCCTGCCCTGGCAGCGGCTGGGCGATGCGGGGATCATCCGTGTGATCTGAACCACCCTTGCAATTGCCGGATGTGCCGATGCGCAGGGCGCTTCGGCGCGGCAGGATCACGTCCATGATCAGCGCCGAGCAACTGGACACCCTGCAGCCGCAGATGCGCCAGGCCGTGCAGTCGCTGCTGGCGCAGATCCAGCAGCGCGACGCCGAGATCGCCTTCAAGCAGGCGTTCATCGACAAGCTCACGCACGAGATGGCCGTGCTCAAGCGGATGAAGTTCGCCGCCACCAGCGAACGCTTCGCTGCCAGCCTGGCACCCGAGCAAAGGAGTCTGCTGGAGGAGACGCTGGACGCCGACCTGGCCGAACTCGAACGGGAGATCGAACGCGAGCAGGGCCAGGCCGACGACAAGGCCAAGGACAAGACCGAGAAGAAGACGCCCAAGCGCACCCCGTTGCCAGCGCATCTGCCGCGCCGCGACGTGCTGCACGAGCCGGTGGACACCACCTGCAATTGCGGGCAGCCCCTGCAGCGCTTCGGCGAGGACGTGGCCGAGCGGCTGGACTACCAGCCCGGCGTGTTCAGCGTCGAGCGCCATGTGCGTGGCAAGTGGGCATGCCGCTGCTGCGAGCGGATTGTTCAGGCGCCGGTGCCGGCACACGTCATCGACAAGGGCATCCCGAGCGCCGGCCTGCTGGCGCACCTGCTGGTTGCCAAGTTCCTGGATCACCTGCCGCTGTACCGCCAGGAAGCCATCTTCGAGCGCGCCGGCCACCTGATCGCCCGCTCGACGCTGGCGCAGTGGGTCGGCGAGTGCGGGGCGCAATTGCAGCCGCTGGTCAACGCGCTGGCCGACGAGTTGCGCCGCCATGCGGTGCTGCACGCCGACGAGACGCCGGTGGCCATGCTCAAGCCCAAGCACCTGAGCGACGGCAAGACGCACAAGGCCTACATCTGGTCGTACTGCACCACGAGCTTGAACGCGACGAAGGCCGTGGTCTTCCAGTTCACCGAGGGCCGCAGCGGCGAGAACGTTCAGCAGTTCCTCAAGCTCGACACCCCGCGAGCCTGGCAGGGAACGCTGGTTACCGACGGCTTTGGCGGCTACACCGCCACGACGACCAAGGGCGTGACATCGGCGCAATGCATGGCGCACGCGCGCAGGAAATTCAACGACCTGTGGGCCAACCACGCCAGCGCGGTCGGCCACCAAGCGCTGCGCTACTTCCAGGTGCTGTTCAGGATCGAGCGCGAGATCGAGGAACTGCCTGGCGATGAGCGAAGGAAGATACGGCAGCGCAAGTCACGTCGGGTGCTAGCGGTCTTGCATCGCTGGTTGCTCAGACAGCGGCAGTTGGTGCCGCCGGGCTCGGCCACGATGAAGGCCATCGACTACAGCTTCAAGCGCTGGACGCAACTCACGCGCTTCGTGCAGGACGGCGATGTGCCGATCTCCAACAACTGGGTGGAGAACCAGATCCGGCCCATCGCCATCGGCCGCTCGAATTGGCTGTTCGCCGGCAGCCTGCGCGCAGGCCAGCGGGCGGCGGCCATCATGAGCCTGCTGCACTCGGCGCGCATCAACGGGCATGAGCCCTACGCCTACATCAAGAACGTGTTGGAGCGCCTGCCCACGCACCCGGCCAGCCGCATTGATGAGTTGCTGCCGCATCGCTGGAAGCTTGCGGCAGCCCCGTAGCAGCGCGCCAGATCAAAGGAATGCAAATCCGTCCAGGTGAGTTGGCCGGACGGATACCTTCACGCTGCTGTTCGAGGCGCTGATCCTGATGCTGGCGCAGCAGATGCCGTTTGCCGCCGTGGCGCGCATCGTGGGCGAGTCGGCCCACCGGGTGATGGCCGTGTGCGAGCGCTACGTTGAGATCGCCCTGGGCCTGGCCGACTTCAGCCAGGTCACGGCTCTGGCCATCGACGAGACCTCGCGTGCCCGAGGCCACGACTACGCCACTTTGGCTGCCGACGCCGCCGCACGCCGGGTGCTGTTCGTCACCGAGGGCCGTGACGCCAAGACGCTCCAAGCGCTGGCAGCGGACCTTGCTGCGCACGGCTGCCCGGCCGAGCAGATCACCTCGGTGAGCATCGACATGTCACCCGCCTTCATCAAGGGCTGCACTGAGTTCCTGCCCAACGCCCGCATCACCTTCGACAAGTTCCACGTTGTCTGGCATGCCAGTGCGGCGGTGGACAAGATGCGCCGCATCGAGCAGCGCAGCGACAAGTCGCTCAAGGGTCTGCGCTGGTCGCTGCTGAAGGATCGCAGCCGCCTCAGGCCCGAGGCCGCCGCCGATCTGGACGCCTTGATCGCCAGAATGACCACGGTGCGCACGGCCCGCGCCTGGGTCTACAAGGAGCAGCTGCGAGAGATCCTCGAGCGCAAGCAGATCAACGTCGTGCGCACCATGCTCCAGCACTGGTGCACTTGCGTCATGCACTCCAAGGTTGAACCGATGAAGGAGGTGGCCGCGCTCGTGCGTCGCCACCTGGAGGGCATCGTCGCCTGGGCGCAGACCCGCCAGACCAACGGCTTCTTGGAGGCCATCAACGGCCTGTTCCAGGCCGCCAAGCGCCGCGCCCGTGGCTTCGTGCGCCTGGCCACCATCAGAACCGTCATCTTCCTGATCGCCGGCAAGCTCGACTTCCAGGCCATCAATCCTCATGCCCCGCAACCCACTTGAAATTCAACAGAGCCTTATTTTTCTCAACACGCCGCAATGCGCCAGTTCTTGTGGCGTTTTTCTTTGACTCGCCGCTTCACGAATTCTTTCCTTTTGCTCGATCTTTCTGCCTGAAACGGTCTTTGACCGGCACTGACCTGACACCGATCCTGACGCCTGCGGCACGCCCTTGTGCCGCTTTTCCCATGAGGAATCAGCGCAGGAGAAATCGGAGGCAAGGTCATGCAAGGGACGAACGTACTGTTCGGTCAGATCGCCGTGGTATTCGGCATCGTGATCGCTGGCGTCTGGAGCGCCACGCAATGGACAGCCGCCGCTCTGGGCTATCAGCTACGCCTTGGCTCGCCCTGGTTTGATTTCCTGGGTACGCCGATCTACCACCCGTGGCGGTTGTTCGAGTGGTGGTTCTTCTTCGACGCCTACGCGCCCCGTGTTTTCGACATCGGCGGTGCGTTTGCCGGCGGCAGCGGCCTTGTCGCTGTGCTGGTCGCCATCGGCATGTCGATCTGGCGCTCGCGCCAATCACGCCTCGTCACCACCTACGGCTCGGCCCGCTGGGCCAACGCGGAGGACATTCGCAAGGCGGGCCTCACGCAGCCGGCCGGCGTGTTCCTCGGCCAGCACGACCGCCAGTACCTGCGCCACGAAGGCCCGGAACACGTCCTGACCTTCGCGCCGACGCGCAGCGGCAAGGGTGTCGGCCTGGTGGTGCCAACGCTGCTTTCCTGGCCCGCGTCCGCCGTCGTCCATGACATCAAGGGCGAGAACTGGCAGATCACCGCCGGCTGGCGCTCGCGCTTCTCGCATTGCCTGCTGTTCAACCCCACGGATGCGAAGTCGGCGGCCTACAACCCGCTGCTGGAGGTGCGGCGCGGCGCGCATGAGGTGCGCGACGTGCAGAACATCGCGGACATTCTGGTCGATCCCGAAGGCGCGCTGGAGAAGCGCAACCATTGGGAGAAGACTTCGCACGCGCTGCTGGTGGGCGCCATCCTGCATGTTCTGTATGCGGGCGAAGACAAGACGCTGCGCGGCGTCGCCAACTTCCTCTCCGATCCGGCCAGTCCCTTCGAGCTGACCCTGCACCGGATGATGACCACGCCCCACCTGATGAACGGGAACGGTGGAAGCCCGCATCCGGTGGTGGCCTCTGCGGCGCGCGAAGTGCTCAACAAGAGCGACAACGAGCGCTCGGGCGTGCTGTCCACCGCCATGTCGTTCCTCGGCCTGTACCGAGACCCTACGGTGGCCGAAGTCACGTCGCGCTGCGACTGGCGCATTGCAGACCTCATTTCCGCCGAGCACCCGGTATCGCTGTACCTCGTAGTGCCGCCTTCGGACATTTCGCGCACGAAGCCGCTGATCCGCTTGATCCTCAACCAGATCGGGCGGCGGCTCACCGAATCACTCGACGGCAGCGATGGCATCGAGCGCCGCCACAAGCTGCTGCTGATGCTCGATGAGTTTCCGGCGCTCGGGCGCCTGGACTTCTTCGAGACGGCCTTGGCCTTCATGGCGGGCTACGGCATCCGCAGCTTCCTCATCGCGCAGTCGCTCAACCAGATCGACAAGGCGTATGGGCAGAACCATTCGATCCTCGACAACTGCCATGTGCGCGTGACGTTCGCCACCAACGACGAACGCACGGCCAAGCGCATTTCCGAGACGCTGGGCACCGCGACCGAGCTGCGCGCGCAGCGCAACTACGCGGGCCATCGCCTCGCGCCGTGGCTGGGGCACCTCATGGTGTCGCGGCAGGAAACGGCCCGCCCGCTGCTCACGCCGGGCGAAGTCATGCAGCTACCACCCGACGAAGCCGTGGTGATGGTGTCGAGCGTGGCGCCGATCAGGGCCAAGAAGCTGCGCTACTACGCCGACGCCAACTTCAAGCGGCGCGTTCTGTCGCCGCCTGCGCTCGCCACAGCGTCCAGTCCAGGGCGCTATGCCGATGTTCCTCCGGCACGCGCTGACGACTGGAGTGGCCTGGCGATTCCGCCGACGCCTGCCGCACCGGCCACGGCATCCGCCGATGGCCTGGAGCACCTGGGAACGGCCGACGACGGCGGCCCGCGCCGCCAGCCCGAGCTAACTGAGGCCGTCGCCTACGACCCCGAGCAAGCCGCACCCGCGGCCGACCTCGGGCTGCTCGATGACGACGACGACCTGCCGCTTCCCCTTCCTCGCCAGCTCGATACGGCCATGCAGCGCACGGCCCGGCTGGCATCCCTCGACCCCAACGATGGAATCGAACTATGAGCCCACATCGTTCAAGTTATCGCCTGAATCTCTTTATCCAGCCCGAGCACGCCCAGCGGCTCGACGAACTGGCCGCCAAGAAAGGCGTGTCCAAATCCAGCATCGTCGCTGCCGCCTTGGCGTCCTGGCTGTCGCCCGATGCCGCCGACCAGCGCGAGGCGGCCATCGCCAAGCGGCTGGATCGCCTGTCGCGCCAGGCCGAGCGTATGGAGCGCGACCAGAACATCGCCATCGAAACGCTGGCGCTGTTCATCCGCTACTACCTCACGGTCAGCATGCCGGTTCCCGAGGCGCACCAAGAGGCAGCGCGCGCCCAGGGCAAAGCGCGCTTCGAGCAGTTCGTGGAGCAGCTTGGTCGCCACCTGCTGCGCGGGCGAAGCCTCGTGCGTGACGTAGTGGAAGAACTGCATCCTGATCCGGTACGGATGGAGGACGCGGCGGCAGCCACAGAAGCGCAGGAGCGTGCGTCATGAGCGCAGTTCCCCAATCCATGAGCGCCACGTCGCTCGACCGGCGCATCCAGATGCTGCGCACGGCAATGGGGCCGCTGATCGCCACCGCGCTCGAAGACCCCGACGTGGTGGAAATCATGCTCAACCCGGATCGCACCCTTTGGGTGGATCGCCTGTCCTCGGGCCGCGCGCCGATGGGCGTGGAAATGCCCGAAGCGGATGGCGAGCGAATCATCCGCCTAGTCGCGGCTCACGTCGGCGCGGAGGTGCATCGCGGCCAGCCGCTGCTATCCGCCGAGCTGCCCGAAACCGGCGAACGCTTCGAGGGCATCTTGCCGCCCGCCGCGCCGGGGCCTGCCTTTGCGCTGCGCAAGCGCGCCATCGGCGTGATCCCGCTGGAGCGGTACGTCGTGGACGGAATGATGACCGCCGCCCAGGCGGCCTTTCTCGTTCGCGCGGTGCGCGAGCGCAAGAACATCCTGATCGCCGGGGCCACCAGCAGCGGTAAGACCACGCTCGCCAATGCCTTGCTCGCTGAAATCGCCGCTACCGGCGACCGCGTGCTAGTGCTCGAAGACACGGTGGAGCTGCAATGCGCGGCCCGCGACCACGTTCCGCTGCGCACGCGTTCCGGCGTGGTGTCCATGACCGAGCTGGTGCGCTCATCCATGCGTCTGCGGCCGGATCGCGTCGTCGTCGGCGAGGTGCGCGGCCCCGAGGCGCTGGATCTCATCAAGGTGTGGGGCACCGGCCACCCCGGCGGCATCGCCACGATCCACGCAGGCTCCGCGCTGGGCGCGCTGCTGCGCATGGAGCAACTGATTCTCGAAGTGGCGGTGAACCCGCCCCGTGCGCTGATCGCCGAAGCCGTGGACGTGGTGATCCATATCGCCGGGCGCGGGCGCAAGCGCCGCATCGAGAGCATCGCCCGCGTCGTCGGCTTCGATGGCGTGGGCTACCAACTGGCGGACGCTCTGGCCGCGCCGTTTCCCGAGCTGCCATCGCAGTCCGACCTTTCTTCCCCGTCCCTCAACCACCCTGGAGAACTGCCATGACGCAGATGCACGTTCCTGCTTTCCGTATTTCCGTAAATCCGCCTTCGCGCCTGTCCGGCCTTGCCCGACTGCGCCGCCTGGCTCGCCCTGCACAGCAGGGAATGATGATGGCTGCGGTAATGCTGTTCATGGCCGGGACGGCAAAGGCCGCAGGTTCCTCGATGCCGTGGGAAGGGCCGCTGCAGTCGATCTTGGAGTCGATCCAAGGGCCGGTGGCGCGCATCGTCGCGGTCATCATCATCATCGCCACGGGCCTCGCGCTGGCCTTCGGCGACACGTCGGGCGGCTTCCGCAAACTGATCCAGATCGTGTTCGGCCTGTCCATCGCGTTCGCGGCTTCGAGCTTCTTCCTGTCGTTCTTCAGCTTCTCCGGCGGGGCTGTCGTATGAGCGGCCCGGACAGCTTCGCGGCAGGGTTCGAGGTGCCTTTGCATCGCTCGCTCACCGAGCCGATCTTGCTGGGCGGCGCACCGCGCACCGTGGCGATCGCCAACGGCACGCTGGCCGCCGCTGTCGGGCTGGGCCTGCAACTCTGGATTCCCGGTGCCGTGCTCTGGATCGTCGGCCATGCGCTGGCGGTTTGGGGGGCGCGCGTCGATCCGCAGTTCATGCAGGTCTTCGCGCGGCACGTCAAGCATCGCCCGCTGCTGGACGTGTGAGGTGATGCCATGCTGAACCTCGCCGAATACCGCCAGCGGCCCACGCTGCTCGCCGACTGGCTGCCCTGGGCCGGGCTGGTCGCGCCGGGTGTCGTCTTGAACAAGGACGGCAGTTTCCAGCGCACGGCCCGGTTTCGCGGTCCTGACCTCGACAGCGCCACGCAAGGCGAGCTGATCGCCACGTCGGCGCGCTTGAACAACGCGCTGCGCCGGCTGGGTTCGGGCTGGGCGCTGTTCATCGAGGCCGAGCGCCGCGCCGCCGCCGACTATCCTCACTCCGAGTTTTCCGAGCCGCTTTCGTGGCTGGTGGACGAGGAACGCCGTGCAGCGTTCGAGGAATCCGACAACCACTTCGAGAGCGGCTATCACCTGACGCTGGTGTACCTGCCGCCCGAAGAATCGCGTGCCCGTGCAGCGGGAATGCTGTACGAGAACCGGCCCACCGAGGGCGTGGACTGGCGTGAGCGCCTGACCGCCTTCGTGGCGGAGACGGATCGGGTCTTTGATCTGCTCGATGGCGTGATGCCGGAAATCTCCTGGCTGGACGACAGCCAGACGCTGACGTACCTGCACGCCACGGTATCGACGCGGCGCGATCGGCTGGCGGTGCCCGAAGTGCCGTTCCACATCGACGCGCTACTGACTGATTCGCCGCTGGTCGGCGGCCTGGCGCCCATGCTGGGCGACCGGCACCTGCGCGTGGTGTCGGTGCGGGGCTTTCCGACCTCGACCTGGCCGGGGATTCTGGACGACCTCAACCGCCTGGGATTTGGGTATCGCTGGAGTACGCGCTTTCTGTGCCTCGACAAATCCGAGGCGGAACGGGAATTGGGGCGTCTGCGCCGCCAGTGGTTCGCCAAGCGCAAGAACGTCATCGCGCTGCTGCGCGAAACGATCTTCCAGCAGGAAAGCCCGCTGGTCGATACCGATGCCAGCAACAAGGCCGCCGATGCGGATGCCGCCTTGCAGGAGCTGGGCAGCGATCAAGTCGCCTTCGGCTACCTGACGGCGACCGTCACCGTCATGGACGAGGACGCCGGCGCAGCCGACGAGAAGCTGCGGATGGTGGAGCGCGTCATCCAGGGGCGCGGGTTTGTGACCATCCCCGAAACGCTCAATGCCGTGGATGCGTGGCTGTCCTCGCTTCCCGGCAACGCCTATGCGAATGTCCGGCAGCCGATCATCTCGACCCTCAATCTGGCGCACATGATGCCGGTGTCGGCGGTATGGGCCGGGCCGGAGAAGAACGACCACTTGGACGGCCCGCCGCTGATCGTCACCCGCACCGATGGCGCGACGCCGTTCCGGCTGGTGACGCACATCGGCGACGTGGGCCACACGCTGGTCGCCGGCCCGACGGGCATGGGCAAGTCGGTCTTGCTTGCCACGCTGGCGATGCAGTTCCGCCGCTATCGCGGCTCGCGCATCTTCGCGTTCGATATGGGGCGCTCGATGCGCGCCACTGTTCTCGGGCTGGGCGGCGAGCACTACGACCTGGGCATGGATGGCGAAATCGCCTTCCAGCCGTTGGCACGCATTGACCGCGACGGCTACCGCACCTGGGCGGCCGAATGGATCGAAGGCCGCTTGCTGCACGAAGGCGTGGCCGTCGGCCCGGACGAGAAGGCGGCTATCTGGTCGGCACTCGGCAGCCTCGCTGGTGCGCCGGTGGAGCAGCGCACCATGACCGGCTTGTCAGTGCTGCTGCAATCGAACGCGCTGCGCCAAGCCTTGTCGCCCTATGTGTTGGGCGGCGCACACGGCAAGCTGCTGGACGCCGACCACGACCGGCTGGGCATGGCGGACGTGCAGGGTTTCGAGATGGAGGAGCTGATGCACAGCAAGGCCGCCGTCATGGCCGTGCTGCATTACCTCTTTGCGCGTTTCGATGAACGCTTCGACGGTGCGCCCACGCTGCTGATCCTCGATGAAGCCTGGTTGTTTCTCGATGACCCAGTGTTTGCAGCGCGCATCCGCCAATGGCTCAAGACGCTGCGCAAGAAAAACGTCAGCGTCATCTTCGCCACGCAGTCGCTCGCGGACATCAAGGATTCGAGCATCGCGCCCGCGATCGTCGAAAGCTGCGCGAGCCGCATCTTCCTGCCGAACCCGCAGGCGACCGAGCCGCAGATCAAGACGATCTATCAGGGCTTCGGCCTCAACAACCGCCAGATCGAAATCGTCGCCACGGCAGTTCCGAAGCGCGACTACTACTACCAATCCCGCCTCGGAAACCGCCTGTTCGACCTCGACCTGGGGGCGGCTGCGCTCGCGTTCGTAGGCGCTTCCACGCCGCAAGACCAGCTCGACATAGACCGCGTGCGGCTGGACGCCGGTACCCCCGGTTTCGCCGGCGCCTGGCTGCGCCATCGCGGCCTCGATTGGGCGGCTGACCTGCTGCCCTTGTTCTCCGGCCTCACGCCGGATTTCCTCCGTACCGCCGACTACCCACAGGAGAACCAGCCATGAAAAAGCGACTCATCGCCGCTGCCGTCGCGGCCATGCTTTGCACCGTTTCCACCGTACACGCGCAATGGGTCGTGATCGACCCCACGAACCTCGTGCAGAACACGCTGACCGCGATTCGCACGCTGGAGCAGATCAACAACCAGATCCAGCAGCTCCAGAACGAAGCGCAGATGCTGATGAACCAGGCGCGCAACCTCGCCAGCCTGCCGTCCAGCGTGGTCGGCCAGTTGCGCACCAACCTGGCGACGACCGAGCGGCTGATCGCCCAGGCGAAGGGCTTGGCCTACGACGTGACGAATCTGGATCAGGAGTTCGCGCGCCTGTACCCCGAGCAGTACGCGGCCACCGTCAGTGGCGACCAGATGTACCGCGACACGCAGGAGCGTTGGAAGAACACGCTCAACGGCTTGCAGACCACCATGCAGATGCAGGCGCAGGTGTCGCAGAACCTGGGCGTTGACGAAACCGTGCTGGCCGACCTCGTGGGCAAGAGCCAATCGGCCGAAGGCGCGTTGCAGGCGATGCAGGCCATGAACCAGTTGCTCGCCTTGCAGGCCAAGCAGTCGATCCAGTCGCAGCGGCTCCAGATCACGCAAGACCGAGCCACCGCACTGGAGCTGGCGCGGCAGGCCGCAGCCACCGAGCGCGGGCGCGAAGTGACGCGGCGCTTCCTGGGCAGCGGCACGCCGTACACGCCGCAGCCCGTCAACTTCTACAACCCCTGACGGGTGCGGCCATGAAGAACGCGCCCGTCCTGTTCGCTCTCGCTTCCCTGTTGGCCGGGTGCGGCCGGCCGCCTTCGGTGGACGCGCTGGCCGCCGACCCGTCCCGGCTGCACGCGCTACGCGCGCAATGCCGCGCGGGCGAGCACGGCGGCGCGTTCTGCGCGCAGGTGGCCCGAGCCGACCTGCGCCGCTTTCTCTCCGGCAAGGCCGGCCCCGGCGAGTACCAGACGCTCGCCGACCTGCCGCCGATCCCACCCAGCTTCGATGAACCCGCTGCCGATGACAACGGGCCTGGGCAGGAGAACTCGCCATGAATGACGTAACCATCATCGACCGCTTCCTCGATACGTTCTCGCGCTACATCGACTCGGGGTTTGGCCTGCTGCATGGCGAGGTGGCGTTTCTGACCGCCACGCTGATCGTCATCGACATGACGATCGCCGGGCTGTTCTGGGCGATGAGCCATGCCACCGGCCAGGGCGAAGACGTGATCGCCAAGCTGATCCGCAAGGTGCTCTACGTCGGTGCCTTCGCCTACATCATCGGCAACTTCAACTGGCTGGCCGGCATCGTGTTCCGCTCCTTCGCCGGGCTGGGCCTGACGGCCAGCGGCTCGACCTTGAGCATGGAGAACTTCCTGCATCCGGGAAGGCTGGCCAAGATCGGCATCGACGCCGGAGCGCCGATCCTCGATCAGATCGGCGACATGGCGGGCTTTCCCGAGGTGTTCGTGAACATCACGCCCATCGTCGTAATGTTCCTCGCCTGGCTGATCGTCCTGCTGTGCTTCTTCGTGTTGGCGATCCAGCTTTTCATCACGCTGATCGAGTTCAAATTGACGACGCTCGCGGGCTTCGTGCTGGTGCCGTTCGCCCTTTGGAACAAGACCGCGTTCCTCGCCGAAAAGGTGCTGGGCAACGTGGTGTCGTCGGGCATCAAGGTGCTGGTGCTGGCCGTCATCGTGGGCATCGGCTCGGGCTTGTTCGCCGAGTTTCAGGTGCAACCGGCCGAGCCGTCCATCGACCATTCGGTCGTCGTCATGCTGGCCTCGCTGACCCTGCTGGCGCTGGGCATCTTCGGGCCAGGCATTGCGACCGGGCTGGTATCGGGCGGCCCGCAACTCGGCGCGGGCGCGATGGCCGGCGCCGTGCTGGGCGCGGCCGGCACCGCCGTTGCCGTGGGCGCTGCGGCCACGGGCGTTGGTGGCGCCGTCGCTGCCGGCGCGCGCATGGCCCCGGCTGCCGCCAAGCTGGCCGGTAGCGGCGCGCGTGCCGCCGCCGGGGCCGCCAGCAGCGCGAAGTCCGCGTTTCAGGCTGGTTCCGCTTCTGCTGGCGGCGGCCTCAAGGGCGCAGCCGCCGGCGTGGGCAACGTCGCCAAGACCGGCGCACAGGCGGCCGGGCAGAAGGTGGCGCAAGGCGCGCGCTCGATCCGCGATCGCGCTGCCGCTGCGTTCAGCACCGATGCGCCAGCAGCCGCGTCCCCAGCGAGTGGCGATGCGCCGCCGTCAGCACCGCAGGAGCAACCGGCCTGGGCCAAGCGCCTGCACCGACGCCAACAGCTCACCCATGCCGCGACGACCGCCGCCCACACGCTGCGCGGTGGCGACGGCGGCAGTTCCAGCCAAGGGCCGAGCCTGCGCGATTCCGATTCCTGATCTTCAAGGAGAACACCCATGCGATTCAAACGCCCGCAGGTGCGCTATGCCGACACGCCGCAGCCTGCGACCCCGTATCAATCCGCCGCGCAAGTGTGGGACGAGCGCATCGGTTCGTCCCGCGTGCAAGCGAAGAACTGGCGGCTGATGGCTTTCGGCTGCCTGCTGCTGGCGCTGCTGATGGCCGGCGGCCTGGTGTGGCGCTCCGCGCAATCCATCGTCACGCCCTACGTGGTGGAGGTGGACAACGCGGGCCAAGTGCGCGCCGTCGGCGAAGCCGCCACGCCGTACCGGCCCAGCGATGCACAAGTGGCCTACCACCTGGGCCGCTTCATCGAGCTGGTGCGCTCGCTGTCCATCGACCCCATTGTCGTGCGCCAGAACTGGCTCGACGCCTACGACTACACCACCGACAAGGGCGCCGTGGTGCTCAACGACTACGCGCGCACCAACGACCCGTTCGCGCGTATCGGCAAGGAATCCGTCACGGTGCAGATAACCAGCGTGACCCGCGCCAGCGACACGTCTTTCAACGTGCGCTGGACGGAACGGCGCTTCGTCAACGGCGCCGCGGCGGGCACTGAACGCTGGAACGCCGTGATTTCCATCGTGCAGCAGACCCCGCGCACCGAACAGCGCCTGCGCAAGAACCCCCTGGGCATCTACGTCAACGGCCTGTCGTGGAGCCGTGAGCTGGATTCTTCCGAAGGAGCAAAACCATGAACCTGTCTTTCCGCTTTTACGCTTTGCCGTTGATGCTCGTTGCCTTGGCGGGCTGCGCCACACAGGGCAAGCCGCCGCCGGCCATCTCGCTCGATGAGCCGGTGCAGGCCCAGCCGCTGCCGGAGCCGCCCGCGCCGGTGGAAGTGGTCAAGGTGCCCGAGCCGCTGGCGCTGCCGGCGCAGTTGAAGCCGTTGCCCGAAGCCGAGGCCGCCAAGCCCGTGCCGGAACCGGCCGACGAAACTGTGCGCGTCTCGCGTGCCAATGCCGAGGCGCGCATCGCGCCCACGCGCGAGGGCTACGTCAATGCGATTCAGGTGTGGCCCTTCACCGATGGCGCGCTGTATCAGGTCTATGCGGCCGTGGGCCGCGTGACCGTGATCGCGCTCCAGCCCGGCGAGGAACTGGTGACGGTCGCCGCGGGCGACACGGTGCGCTGGATCGTGGGCGACACGTCCAGCGGCAGCGGTGATGCGCTGCGCGTGAACGTGATGGTCAAGCCCATCCGCTCGGGCCTCAAGACGAATCTGGTCATCACCACCAGCCGGCGCACCTACCTGCTGGAGCTGACCTCGACCGAAAAGACATGGATGGCCTCGGTTTCCTGGGAGTACCCGAAGGACAAGATGCTGGCCTTGCAGCGCCAGGCGCAGGCGGCCAGCACCGCCGCGCCTGTTGATACCGGCTTGTCGCTGGAGAAGATCCGCTTCCGCTACGCGGTCAGCGGCAGCAATCCGCCGTGGAAGCCGCTGCGCGCCTTCGATGACGGCGAGAAGGTCTATATCCAGTTCCCCGCCGGCATCGCGCAAGGCGAGCTGCCGCCGCTGTTCGTGATCGGTGCGCAGGGCGACGGGCAACTGGTGAACTACCGCTTCCGCGCGCCGTACTACATCGTGGATCGCCTCTTTGGCGCGGCGGAGCTGCGCCTGGGCGGCGACAAGGGCGACGTGGTGCGGATCGAGCGCACGGACGGCACCCGGAGGAACTGACCATGAGCAAGGACGACACCCCCGACCGTGCCGCGCCGCAGGCGGGCAAGGTCGCGCCCGAGGCGGTGGCGCTGCGCGCCCAGCCGCGCCCGGTCACTCGCCTGAACCGGCGCACGCTGGCGATGCTCATGGGCGGCCTGTCGGTCGCCGTGCTGGGTGCGACTATCTGGTCATTGCAGCCGCACCGGCGGGGCGCGGGCGAGCAGACCGAGCTTTACAACGTCGATCGCGTGAGCAAGTCCGAAGGGCTGGACGGCCTGCCTTCGGACTACTCGAAGCTGCCGCAGAAGGTGCCCGAGCTGGGGCCGCCGCTGCCGGGCGACCTTGGCCCCGCCATCGTGGCCTCGCAGCAGCCGGTAACGCCGACCTATGCGCCGCCCGGCCACGACCCAGAGGACGCCTTGCGCAAGGAGGCCGACGCCGCGGCGGCCTCATCGGTGTTCTTCCGCTCGGGCCAGCAGGGCAAGGCCGCAGCGCCAGCCACGGCCCAAACCCCTGCGGCTGCGCCGGGCAGCGCCTTCGACCCGCTGGCGGCCGGGCCGGCCTCGACAGCGGCCCAGCCCGCCGACCCGACCGCCACGCAGAACCGGCAAGACCAGAAGGAGGCGTTCCTGAAAGGCGGTTCTACGGAAACCCGCAATTCCGGCAACCTGCAAATGCCGGCATCGCCGTATCAGGTCATGGCTGGCACGGTGATCGCCGGGGCGCTCGTCACGGGCATCAAGTCGGACTTGCCGGGCGACGTGATCGCCACGGTGACGGAGCCGGTCTATGACTCGGCCACAGGCAAGTTCCTGCTGATCCCGCAAGGCTCGCGCATCATGGGCAAATACAACAGCCAGGTCAGCTACGGGCAGAGTCGCGTGCAGGTGGTGTGGAACCGGATCATCCTGCCGGACACGTCTTCGCTGACCATCGACAACCTTGTGGGCACCGACCCGGCCGGCTATTCCGGCCTCGAAGATGGCGTGGACTACCACTGGAGCCGCATCGTCGCCGGCGCGGCGCTGACGACGCTACTGGGCGTGGGTGCCGAGTTGGCCGCGCCGGAGAACCGGCAGGACGGCAACCGCATCGTGATCGCGGGGCGCGACAGCGCGCAGGACAGCATCAATCAGGTCGGCCAGGAGATGACCCGGCGCAACATGAACATCCAGCCGACCTTGACCGAGCGGCCGGGCCTGCCGGTGCGGATCATCGTCAAGCGTGACCTGGTGCTGCGACCGTACCAGCCGATGTTCTTCAACAGGGGGGCGATGCGATGAGCACGGGCAAGAAGCTGCGGCTCGGGCCACTGCCGAAACTGGAGTCCACGAAGCTGACCTTCGCGTGTCCGGCCAGCCTGCGGGCCGACCTCGACCGCTACGCCGCGCTGCACGCGCAGACCTACGGCGAGGCGGTCGATGCTGCGACGCTCATCCCGCACATGCTGGAGGCGTTCATGGCTGGGGATCGAGGATTCAGGAAAGGAGCAGTGGCGGCGGCGAAGGCCGTGCAACCGAAACAGGCCTGATTTTGTTGGTTCATCACGACGAAAGCGCAGCCTACGGGCTGCGCTTTCGCTTTTGGAGTGGATTGCACCAGGCTAGAAGCTACAACAGCGATGCGCCCCGGCTCGCCGGAGTGCCCCTACACTTGCCACCGCAAAGCGCCTATGTGGCACCTAGCCTAAAAAGCAGTAGGAGCGCGCAACGGTCGATTTTTGGCCTAACCTATTGCCCCACAAGACCTTTCATGTTGCTGCCTGTCCGCATCAAAGGCTTGACAGCGGACATTTTTCATTGCACTGAGTTGCTCTTCTAGGCGATCGCGTCGAGCAGTTCGCTTTCGATCTCGAGCTGCTGGCGGCTGAGCTGCAGCGAGGGGCCGTCGACGAGGAAGGTGTCCTCGACGCGCTCGCCGAGCGTCGAGACCTTGGCGAGCTGCAGGTTGATCTGGTGGCGCGCCAGCACGCGCGCAATCGCATAAAGCAGGCCGGAGCGGTCGCTGGTCGAGACGCTGAGCAGCCAGCGTTGCGCTCGCTCGTCGGGGCGCAGCGAGACGCGCGGCGTGATCGGGAAGCTGCGCACGCGTCGCGACTGGCGGCCGCGGCTGGGTTCGGGCAGCGCCTTGGTCGTCACCAGCGCCTGCAAGAGCTGCGTTTCCACCAGCGAGATCAGGTCGCGGTAGCTGACGCCGGTGCCTTGCTCGAGCTGCGGCGCGATCACCTGGAAAGTGTCGAGCGCGTAGCCGGTCTTGGTGGTGTGGACCTTGGCGTCGAGGATGTTGAACTGCGCGTAGTCGAAGTAGCCGCAGATGCGCGCGAACAGGTCTTGCCGGTCGGGTGCGTAGACCAGCACCTGCAGCCCTTCGCCGACGCTCGACAGCCGCGCGCGCACCACCGGCGTCGGCGAGGCCACGTGCTGGTAGAGCGAGCGTGCGTGCCAGGCGAGGTCGGCCGCGTCGTGTCGCGCGAAGTAGCTGATCTCGAGCGTGGCCCACAGCGGCTGCTCGATGCCGGTCGGCAGCGAGTAGAGGTTCAGCGCGTGCTGCGCCTCCTGCTGGCGCGCCTCGATCTCGGCGTCGAGGTTGGGCCGCGCGCCGCCCAGCGCACGCAGCGCGGCGCGGTACAGGTCTTCGAGCAGCTTGCCCTTCCAGGCGTTCCAGACCTTGGGGCTGGTGCCGCGGATGTCGGCCACGGTCAGCAGGTAGAGCGCGGTCAGCCAGCGCGGGTTGCGCACGCGCGCGGCGAAGCCTTCGACCACCGCGGCGTCGGCCAGGTCTTCCTTTTGCGCGACGCGGCTCATCGTCAGGTGTTCCTTGACGAGAAACTCGATCAGCTGCGCATCCTCGCGCTCGATGCCGTGCTCGCGGCAAAAGCGCCGCACCTCGACCGCGCCGAGGTCCGAATGGTCGCCGCCGCGACCCTTGGCCACGTCGTGGAAGAGGGCGGCGACGTAGAGCACCCAGGGCTTGTCGAAGCTGGCCGCGAGCTGGGTGCAGAACGGGTACTCGTGCGCGTGCTCAGGGATGAAGAAGCGCCGCACGTTGCGCAGCACCATCAGGATGTGCTGGTCCACGGTGTAGACGTGGAACAGGTCGTGCTGCATCTGGCCGACGATGCGGCGGAACACCCAGAGATAGCGGCCGAGCACCGAGGTCTGGTTCATCAGCCGGAACGCGTGCGTGTGCCCCTCGGGCTGGCGCAGGATCTGCATGAACAGCGCGCGGTTGACCGGGTCGCGGCGGAACTTCGCGTCCATCAGCTCGCGCGCGTTGTACAGCGCGCGCAGCGTCCGCGCCGACAGGCCCTTGATGCCGACCGACTGCTGGAAGACCAGGAAGGTCTCCAGGATGGCGTGGCGGTCGCGCTCGTAGAGATCGTCGCTGGCCACCTCGAGCATGCCGGCGCGGTCGAAGAATTTCTCGTTGATCGGGCGCATCGGCGCGCCCACCGAGCCGGTGATGCGCTCCTCGATGTTGAGCATCAGGATCTGGTTGAGCTGCGCCACCGCCTTGGCGGCCCAGTAGTAGCGCCGCATCAGCGCCTCGGAGGCGCGGCGCTCGCGCGTGTTCTGGTAGCCGAAGGTCTCGGCCACGGCGGTCTGCAGGTCGAACACCAGTCGGTCTTCGCGGCGCCCGGCCACCACGTGCAGGCGCGCGCGGATCAGCTTGAGCAGGCCCTCGTTGCGCTGCAGCTGCTTGACCTCGAACGCCGTGACCAGGCCGTTGGCCGCCATCGCATGCCAGTTCTTGCCCAGGCCGGCCGCGCGCGCGACCCAGACCAGGACTTGCAGGTCGCGCAGGCCGCCCGGGCTTTCCTTGCAGTTGGGCTCGAGCGAGTAGGGCGTGTCCTCGTACTTCACGTGGCGCTGCCGCATCTCGAGCAGCTTGGCGCGAAAGAAGGCGGACGCATCCATCGCCTGCGCCTGGGCGCGGCGGAACTGGTCGAACAGGCGCCGGCTGCCGCAGAGGAAACGCGCCTCGAGCAGCGAGGTCTGCACCGTCACGTCGCGTTCGGCCTCGGCGACGCATTCGCTGACGGTGCGCACGCTCGAGCCGATCTCCAGGCCGATGTCCCAGCAGGCGGTGATGAAGCCGCTGATGGTCGACTGCTGCGCGTCGTGGTCGGCGGCGTGCAAGCTCTCGTCCGGCAGCAGCACCAGCACGTCGACATCGGAATACGGGAACAGCTCCGCGCGCCCGTAGCCGCCCACGGCCACCAGCGTGGCGCCGCGCGGCATGCCGGCGTGCAGCCAGAGGTCGGTCAGCGTCAGGTCGACGTGGTGGGCGAGGCCGCGCAGCAGCTGCGAGGTGGCCGGCGCGGTCGGCCGCGCCTCGCGAAAGCGCTGGATCAGGGCCGCCTTGCCGTCGCGCAGGCGCGCACGCAGTTCGGCCACCGAAGGGGGAGGGGACACCGGGCCGGCATCGACCGGCGAGATCACCGCCGCCATGACGAGCGCGCCGCGCTCAGGCGGCCTGGGCCGCCGGCGCCGTCACGAAGGCCGGCGGCGGCGGGCTGCCGGCCGACAGCGTCAGCACCTCGTAGCCGGTCTCGGTGACCAGCACCGTGTGCTCCCACTGAGCCGACAGCGAACGGTCCTTGGTGACGATGGTCCAGCCGTCGTAATGGCCGCCCTTGCGGTCTTCCTTGATCTCGCGGCGGCCGGCGTTGATCATCGGCTCGATCGTGAAGATCATGCCCGGCACCAGGGTCTCGAGCGTGCCGGGGCGGCCGTAGTGCAGCACCTGCGGCTCCTCGTGGAACTTGCGGCCCACGCCGTGGCCGCAGAACTCGCGCACGACGCTGTAGCCCTGGTTCTCGGCGAAGGTCTGGATCGCATGGCCGATGTCGCCCAGGCGCGCGCCCGGCTTGACCTTGACGATGCCCTTCCACATGGCCTCGTAGGTGATCTGGCACAGGCGGTTGGCCGCGATCGAGCCCTTGCCGACCACGAACATGCGGCTGTTGTCGCCGTGCCAGCCGTCCTTGATCACCGTGACGTCGATGTTGACGATGTCGCCGTCCTTGAGCGGCTTCTCGTTCGGGATGCCGTGGCAGACCTGCTCGTTCACCGACGCGCACAGCGATGCCGGGTAGGCGGGATAGCCGGGCGGCTGGTAGCCCAGCGTGGCCGGCACGGCCTTCTGGACGTTGACGATGTAGTCGTGCGCGAGGCGGTCGAGTTCGAGCGTGGTGACGCCGGGCTTGATGTGGGGCGTCAGCATGTCCAGGACTTCGGAGCCCAGGCGGCCCGCGACGCGCATGCCTTCGATTTCAGCGCCGGTCTTGATGGGGATCGTCATGCCCGGGATTATCCCACCGGGTCCGTAGAATCTCGGGTTCCACGGCCCATCCCCCACGAGGGGCGCAGCCGTTTCCGGTTCATCTCGAGTCACCTCGTTCGTCCGCCGCCCGACGGGTTCCATGACCTCCTCCAAGCACCTGATCCATTTCGAGGGCGGCAACGCCTTGTCCGCCTTCCGTGCGCAGGCCCTGCTGCCGAAGTTGCAGGCCGCATGCCCCAAGGTGACCGGCGTCACCGCGCGTTTCGTGCATTGGGTCTGGAGCGACGCAGCGCTGGGCGGCGGAGAACTCGACAAGCTCCAGGCACTGCTGACCTACGGCGACGCCTACAACGGCGGCAGCGACGGCGCGCTGGTGGTCGTGGCACCGCGCCTGGGCACGGTGTCGCCCTGGGCCAGCAAGGCCACCGACATCGTCCACAACTGCGGCCTCGCGCAGGTTCACCGCGTCGAGCGCGTCACCGAGTACCGGCTCGCGCTCAAGAGCGGGCTGCTGGGCGGCGCCAAGCCCTTGTCGGCCGACGAGCTGGCCGCCTGTGCGGCGCTGCTGCACGACCGCATGACCGAGAGCGTGGCCTTCGAGCGCGAGTCGGCGCGCCACCTGTTCGACGAGCAGCCGGCCGAGCCGCTGGCGCACGTCGACGTGGTCGGGCGCGGTCGCGCCGCGCTGGACGCCGCGAACACCGAATTCGGCCTGGCGCTGTCGGCCGACGAGATCGACTACCTGGTCGACGCCTTCACCAAGCTGGGCCGCAACCCGAGCGACGTCGAGCTGATGATGTTCGCGCAGGCCAACAGCGAGCACTGCCGCCACAAGATCTTCAACGCGCAGTTCACGATCGACGGCCAGGCGCAGCCGCTGTCGATGTTCGGGATGATCCGCAACACCGAGAAGCTGCATCCGCAGCACACGGTGGTCGCCTACAACGACAACGCGGCGGTGATGGAGGGCGGCCCCGTCGAGCGCTGGCTGCCGCAGGGCTACACCAACGCACCGCAGTACGGCGCGCGTCACGAGACGGCGCACGTGCTGATGAAGGTCGAGACGCACAACCATCCGACGGCGATCTCGCCGCATCCGGGCGCCTCCACCGGCGCCGGCGGCGAGATCCGCGACGAGGGCGCGACCGGCCGCGGCGCCAAGCCCAAGGCGGGCCTGACGGGCTTCTCGGTCAGCAACCTGTACCTGCCCGGAACGAACGAGCCCTGGGAGCGCGAGCCCTACGGCAAGCCCGAACACATCGCCAGCGCGCTGGCCATCATGACCGAGGGCCCGCTGGGCGGCGCGGCCTTCAACAACGAGTTCGGTCGGCCCAATCTCGGCGGCTATTTCCGCGTGTTCGAGCAGACGGTCGCCGGCGTGCGCCGCGGCTACCACAAGCCCATCATGATCGCCGGCGGCCTGGGCACGATCAGCGCCGGCCAGACGCACAAGCTCCCCTTCGGCGCCGGCACGCTCCTGATCCAGCTCGGCGGCCCCGGCATGCGCATCGGCATGGGCGGCGGCGCGGCCAGCTCGATGGCCGCCGGCAGCAACACCGCGGCGCTCGACTTCGATTCGGTGCAGCGCGGCAACCCGGAGATCCAGCGTCGGGCGCAGGAGGTCATCAACCACTGCTGGGCGCTGGGCGAGAGCAACCCCATCGTCGCGATCCACGACGTTGGGGCAGGCGGCATCAGCAACGCTTTCCCGGAGCTGGTCGACGGCGCCGGCAAGGGCGCGCGCTTCGACCTGCGCAAGGTGCCGCTGGAAGAAAGCGGCCTCGCACCCAAGGAGGTCTGGTGCAACGAGAGCCAGGAGCGCTACGTCCTGGCGGTGACGCCCGAGGCGCTGCCGCTATTCGACGAGATGTGCCGCCGTGAACGCTGCCCCTATGCGGTGATCGGCACCGCGACCGACGACCAGGAACTGATCCTCGAAGACGGTCCCGGCGGCGAGCGCGTGATCGACATGCCGATGGACGTGCTGCTCGGCAAGCCGCCCAAGATGCAGCGCGACGTCACGCGCATCGAGCGCCAGGAAAAGCCGCTCGACCTCACCGGCGTCAAGCTCGAGCAGGCCGCGTTCGACGTGCTGCGCCACCCGACCGTGGCGTCCAAGCGCTTCCTCGTGACCATCGGCGACCGCACCGTCGGCGGCCTGAACCATCGCGACCAGATGGTCGGCCCGTGGCAGGTGCCGGTGGCCGACTGCGCCGTGACGCTGGCCGACTACGCGGGCTTTCGCGGCGAGGCGATGAGCATGGGCGAGCGCACGCCGCTCGCGTCGATTGATGCGCCCGCCTCGGGCCGCATGGCGGTGGCCGAGGCCATCACCAACCTGCTGGCCGCGCCGATCGGGCTCGAGCGCGTCAAGCTCAGCTGCAACTGGATGGCGGCCTGCGGCGAGCCCGGCGAGGACGCCGCGCTCTACGACACCGTCAAGGCGGTCGGCATGGAGCTGTGCCCGGCGCTGGGCATCAGCGTGCCGGTCGGCAAGGACTCCTTGTCGATGCGCACGCGCTGGAGCGAGGGCGGCCAAGGCGGCGCCATCAAGCAGGTCACCGCGCCGGTGAGCCTGATCGTCTCGGCCTTCGCGACGCTCGATGACGTGCGCGGCACGTTGACGCCGCAACTGCAGCCGGGCGACACGACGCTGCTGCTGATCGATCTCGGCAACGGCCGCAACCGCATGGGCGGCTCGATCCTGGCGCAGACGCTCAACCAGTTCGGCGATGTCGTGCCCGACCTCGACGACGCGGCCCAGCTCAAGGCCCTGGTCGACGCCATCAACCGCCTGCGCGGCGAAGGCAAGCTGCTGGCCTACCACGACCGATCCGACGGCGGCCTGTGGGCGGCGGTCTGCGAAATGGCCTTCGCCGGCCACCTGGGCGTGAGCCTCAACGTCGACCTGCTGGTCACCGAGAGCGACGGCATCAATGACAGCCGCGCCGAGTACGGCGACTCGAAGAACTGGGCCAGCCAGGTCGGCGAGCGCCGCAACGAGCTCACGCTCAAGGCGCTGTTCGCCGAAGAGCTGGGCGCGGTGATCCAGGTGCGCACCAGCGAGCGCGACGCCGTGATCGCAGCGCTGCGCGAGGGCGGCCTGTCCAAGCACACCCACGTGATCGGAAAGACCAACGAGCGCGGCGTGGTCGAGGTCTGGCGTGACGCCAAGGCGCAGTTCAGCGCGCCGCTCGAGCAGCTGCACAAGACCTGGGACGAGGTCAGCTGGCGCATCGCTGCGCAGCGCGACAACCCCGCCTGCGCCGACAGCGAGCATGCCGCCGCCGGTGCCGCGGACGACCCCGGCCTGCACGTGCAGCTCAGCTTCGACCCTGCCGAAGACATCGCCGCACCCTTCATCGCCACCGGCGCGCGACCCAAGTTCGCCGTCCTGCGCGAGCAGGGCGTGAACTCGCACGTCGAGATGAGCTACGCGATGGCGAAGGCCGGCTTCGACACCTTCGACGTGCACATGACCGACCTGCAGACCGGTCGTGCGCGCCTGGACCAGTTCAAGGGCTTCGTCGCCTGCGGCGGCTTCAGCTACGGCGACACGCTCGGTGCCGGCGAGGGCTGGGCGCGCTCGGTGATGTTCAACCCGGCGCTGGCCGAGCAGTTCGCGGCCTTCTTCGCGCGCACCGACACCTTTGCGCTCGGCGTGTGCAACGGCTGCCAGATGCTGGCGGCGCTGAGCCCCATCATCCCCGGCGCGCAGGACTGGCCCAAGTTCACGCGCAACCGCAGCGAGCAGTTCGAGGCGCGCCTGTCGCAGGTCGAGGTGCTCGACAGCCCGTCGATCTTCTTCAAGGGGATGGCCGGCAGCCGCCTGCCGATCGCGGTGGCGCACGGCGAGGGCTTTGCCGACTTTTCCCAGCGCGGCGACGCGCGCAAGGTGCTGCGCGCGATGCGCTTCGTCGACGGCCACGGCCAGCCGACCGAGGTCTACCCGGCCAACCCGAACGGCAGCCCCGAGGGCCTGACCGCGGTGACCACCGCCGACGGCCGCTTCACCGCGCTGATGCCGCACCCGGAGCGCGTGTTCCGCAACGTGCTGATGAGCTGGACCTCGGGCGATCGCAGCGAGCTCAGCCCCTGGATGCGCATGTTCCGCAACGCGCGGGTCTGGGTCGGCTGATGTCGGCTGATCGCGCTGCCGCTCAGGCGGTGCGCAGCCTGAACGCCGCCACCGTGCGCGCCAGGCGCTCGGCCTGCTGACGCAGGCTGGCCGCTGCAGCGCTGGTTTCGTCGACCAGCGCCGCGTTGGCCTGGGTGGCGGCATCGAGCTGCTGCACGGCCTGCGCGACCTGGTCGACGCCCTGGCGTTGTTCACCGCTCGCCGCGGCGATCTGCGCCACCAGTTCGGCCACCTCGTGCACATGGTCGACCGCGCGCCCGATCGCCGCGCCGGCACTCTCGGCGGTCGCGTGGCCGGCGTCGATGCCGCGGGTGCTGGCGTCGATCAGGGCCTTGATTTCGCGCGCGGCTTCGGCGCTGCGCGAGGCCAGCGTGCGCACCTCAGCCGCGACGACGGCGAAGCCGCGGCCGTGCTCGCCCGCACGCGCCGCCTCCACCGCCGCGTTGAGCGCGAGGATGTTGGTCTGGAACGCGATGCCGTCGATCACGCCGGTGATGCCGGCGATGCGCCCGCCGGCCTCGCGGATGGTCGCCATCGTTTCGACCATGCGCGCCACGGCCTGGCCGCCGTCGCCGGCGATCTGCGAGGTGCGCGTGGCCAGCTCGCGCGCATGGCATGCGTGATCGCAGGCTTCACGCAGGCTGACGGCCATCTCTTCCATCGAGGCGGCGGTCTGCTGCAGTTCGCCGGCCTGGCGTTCGGTGCGCGCGCTCAGGTCCTGGTTGCCATGGGCAATCTCGCCCGATGCCGCCGCGATGGCCTCGACCCCCTGACGGACGTCGCCCACCATCGCCGAGAGCTGCTGCGTCATCGACGACAGGGCCAGTTGCAGCCGGCCGATCTCGTCGCGCCGGTCCGTGGCCAGGTCCGCCGCCAGGTCGCCTTGCGCGACGCGGTCGGCCTGGGCCGCGCAGTCCTGCAGCGGCGCCAGGATGCTGCGGCGCGCCAGCAGGTAGGTGACGAGCATCGCGACCAGCATCGTCGCGGCGGCGAGGGCCATCGCCGCCAGTCCGCGCGAGCGGGCCTGCTCGAAGCCGCGCGCCGACGATTCGGCGAAGCCGTTGGCCTGGCTCACGGTGGCATCGACGCCTTGCCGGTGCGCGAGGTACAGGGCATGGACCTCGTCGAGCCCGCGGCGCGCCGCATCGGCGTCGCCGCGCATCAGCGGCTCCAGCACGCCGCGGCGCGCCTCGGCCATGAAGGCCTGTGCCGCCTCGTGCTGGGCGCCGAGCAGGGCGCGCTCGAGCCCGAACGGGGGATTGGCGCGCCAGTGGGCCGCACGCGCGTCGTACTCGCGCGCCAGCCGCTCGAACTCGTCGCGCGCTTCGTCGAGCGCCAAGGTCCGCTCGACCGCGCGCGACAGCAGCAGCCGCATCTCGATCAGGTACATCGGCGGCGGCAGGATGTCGGCGACGACGTCCTTGCCGATCATGACCTCGCGTGCACGGGCGTCGAGCGCCGAGAAGCTGGAGATCGCCTGGCCCAGCATGATCAGCGTGGCCAAGGTGCCGACGGCGCCGATCGACAGCAGCGCGCCGCGCAGGGATTTGAAAGGGTTCATGTCGGATGCTGCCGGTGACAGTGGCGATGCCCCTGATGTCGGCTGATCCGCGCCGATCGCCTTGCCTCGCCGCGTGGCGGGACTTGACTGTCGGCGGCCCGGCGCTCAGGACAGGGCCGTTTCGTCGACCGTCAAGGCCGGCCGCGCCTCGGCCAGCAGCGCATACGAGCGCTTGCGCGCGTCGTGGTCGTGCACCGCGCAGGTGACGATCAGCTCGTCGGCGCGCGTCAGTGCGAGCAGCTCGCGCAGCCGCCGCACCACCGTGGCCGGCGAACCGACCGCCGAGACCGCCAGCGCGCGCTCGACGCCGAGCCGCTCCGGCTCGCTCCAGCGTCCGTCCATCGTGGCCACCGGACGCGGCAGGGGCCCGCGTTGGCCGCGCTGCATGCCCAGGAAGCGCTGCTGGAGCGAGGTGAACAGCCGCGCCGCTTCGTCGTCGCTGTCGGCGGCGATCACGTTGACGCCGACCGCCGCGTACGGCCGGGCCAGCGTGGCCGACGGCCGGAAGCGCTCGCGATAGATCTCGAGCGCCTGCAGCAGCATGGCCGGCGCGAAGTGCGAGGCGAACGCGAACGGCAGGCCGAGCATGGCCGCGACCTGGGCGCCGTAGAGGCTGGAGCCGAGGATCCACACCGGCACCTCGGTGCCGACGCCGGGGATCGCACGCACCGGCTGGCCCGGGCGGGCCGGACCGAGGTAGGACTGCAGCTCCTGGACATCGGCAATGAACGAATCGTCGTCCTGCACCAGGGTGCGCCGCAGCGCGCGCATCGTGACGGGGTCGGTACCGGGCGCGCGGCCGAGCCCGAGGTCGATGCGCCCGGGATACAGCGTCGCCAGCGTGCCGAACTGCTCCGCGATCACCAGCGGCGCGTGGTTGGGCAGCATCACGCCGGCCGAGCCGACGCGCATGCGCGAGGTGCCGCCGGCCACATGGCCGATCAGCACCGCGGTCGCGGAGCTGGCCACACCCTCCATGTTGTGGTGCTCGGCCAGCCAGTAGCGGCCGAAACCGAGCGCCTCGGCGTGGCGCGCGAGATCGAGCGTGTGGGCGAGCGCCCGGGCGGCATCGCCGCCTTCGACGATGGGCGAGAGATCGAGGACGGACAGGGCAACGGGATTCACGCGCGGCAGTGTAGGCATCGGCCCGCGGCGCCACCGCCCGTGCGCGCCAAGCCCATGGCTCGTGCGCGTGCAACGCGCCGTCGCGCGCCGCCGCGCGTGGACTTGCGCTAGGGCGCTACTGCGCGTCGCGGCCGAGCCGGTGCATGCGCGCAAACCATTTGCTCGCGGCGGCTTCGTCGATGCGGTCGACCAGGCCCACCAGCGTCTCGCGGATCGGCGCGATGCCGACGAAGCCGAGGATGTTGCGCTCCAGCGATCGCAGGCTGTGGGCGCGGAACCAGTGGCGGTACACCAGCGCCGGCATGCCCATCGTGACGACGACGCGCGCTGAGCGCCCGGCCAGCGCCTTGACCGCGAACGGGTTGTCGCCCTCGGAGCGGACCGCGAAGCCGGGCCGCGCCACCTGTTCGAGAAAGCCCTTCAGCAGCGCCGGCATGTCGCCCAGCCACAGCGGGAAGCACAGCACGATGTGCTCCGCCCAGCCGATCGCCTGTTGCGCCTCGTGCAGCCCCGAGGGCAGCGAACCATGCTGCCATTCGCGCTGGCTGCGCAGCAGCGGGAAGTCGAGGTCGGCCACGTGGACCTCGCGCAGCTCATGGCCGGCTTCGCGCGCGCCCTGCGCATAGGCCTCGGCCAGTGCGTGGCCCAGGTGGCGGTGCCCGCCGTCGGGATGTCCCTGAAGGATGAGGATGCGGCGGCCTGTCATCGGATCTCCGGCTGGTGGTGTCGGCGGCGATGACGCATCATCGGCAGCGCCACCGCCGGCCAGCTTGAGCCAGCGCAAGGACAGGGAAGCCGCCATGACCGCCATGCTGCTGGTGCGCCGCCTGCTGATCGATCTCGAGGCACCGTTCGCGCGCCACTGGTGCGGCGGCGACGCGTTTCGCAGCGCCTTCTTCGACGCGCTGTCGATGAGCTTTCCGCTCGGCGAGCAGTTCTTCATCGACTCGGTGCGCGCCGGCGTCGAGGCGCTGCCCGAGGCCGAGCGCGAGCGCTTCTCGCCGCAGGTGCAGGGCTTCGTCGGCCAGGAGGCGACGCACCGGCGCGTCCACGCGCTGTTCAACAGCCATCTCGAACGGCAGGGTTATCGAAACGGCTGGGAGCGCCGCATCGCCGCGCGATTGCCGCGCCTGGCGGGCACCGACCGCCGCCACGCGGTCGCGATCACGGCCGCGACCGAACACTTCACCGCCATCCTCGCCGAGCACCTGCTCGCGCATCCGCAGGTGCTCGACGGCGCCGAGCCACGGCTGCGCGCGCTCTGGCTGTGGCACGCGTCCGAGGAATCCGAGCACCGCAGCGTGGCCTTCGACCTGTACCGCGCGATGGGCGGCAACGAGGCCTGGCGGCGCCGCTGGTTCCGCGTCGTGACGATGACCTTCCTCTACGACGCACTGCGCCAGACCGCCTCCAACCTGCGCCGCGACGGCGAGCTATGGCGCTGGCGCAGCTGGGTCAGCGGCGCGCGCTTCCTGTTCGGGCGCGAGGGCGTCGTGCGCTGCACCTTCGGGCCGTGGCGAGCGTACCGGCGCGCGGACTTCCATCCGTCGCAGCAAGACAGCTCGCGCGCCGAGCGCTGGCTGGCCGAGCACGCCGACGCGTATCGGGTCGTCGGCGAGCGGGCCCAGGCTTAGCTGGCGGCCATCGCCGCACCGGCACGCTCGGCGAGCGGCCCACGCTGCCGCGCGACGTAGGCGCGCAGGCGCTGCGGGTAGTCGGGCGCCACGGCGGCGCGCACCGAGGCGCGCTGCCCCAGTGCCCGTCGCCAGGCGGCCGCGCGCGGCGCCTGGGCGAGCCAGTCGACCGGCAGCAGGGTCTCGAACAGGTCGAGATAGCGGAACACCGGCGCGAACGCCGCATCGACCAGCGAGAACGCCTCGCCGCCGAACCACGGCCCGCATGGGTCCAGGGCCGCGTCGAGCTGCCGAAGGCGCTGCTGCAGCGACTGCGTGTGCTGTGCGAGCGCGGCCTCGTCGGGCGCCGTGTAAAGGCGCCAGATCAGGTCGAGCGTCGCCGAGGCGAACTCGACCCAGGCGCGGTGGCGGGCGCGCTCGAGCGCCTCGGGCGGATGCAGGCGCGGCGCGACGGTCTCGTCGAGGTACTCGGCGATCACCGCCGACTCGAACAGCGCCACGACCGCGTCGTCGTGCGCGACCAGCAGCACGGGCGTCTTGCCCAGCGGCGAAACCGCGGCGAACCAGGCGGGCTTGCGCTCGAGGTCGATGTCCACACGCAGAAATGCCTGGTCCTTCTCCGCCAGCGCGATCGCAGCGCGCTGGACGTAAGGGCACAGCGCGTGGCTGACCAGCACGGGCCGGCCGGGCTCGACCGCGAACGGCAAGGTGGCGGGATCGATCGTCATGGCGGCCACTCCCGTTTCAGGCGCGCGCGCCGCCGAGCCCGAGCGCATGCGCTGCGGCCGGGGTCGACAGCGCAAAGCGCCCGTCGCCCAGCAGGCCGTGCGCGATCGACATCGCGGCCAGGAAGGCCGGGTACTCCCAGCCGCCGCCGGCCGCGGTGAAGACCCAGCCATGGGGCCAGTGGATCGCGAGGGCGCCGGCCAGGATCGGCAGCAGCGCCAGCGAGGCGCGCGCGCCGTGCCAACCCAGCAGGATCAGCAGACCGCCGCCGATCTCGGCCAGCACGATCGGCCAGGCCAGCGCTGCCGGCAGGCCCTGCTGCTCGAGAAAGCCGCGAAAGCCGGCCATCGTGAAGACGCCGAGCTTGAGCCAGGCGTGGCTGAACCACATCGCGGCCAGGCTGGCGCGCAAGAGCAGTCGCGCGGCATCGCTGCGCGTGGCAAAAGGTGAATGCATGAGGACCTCCGGTAGACGTTGCATCGGTACCGGCGAATAATGGGCGGCATCGCTCCATACTTAAATCGGCGCTGGTGAAATCTGCGTATGCATCGGCGCAAGCGAATGCGCCTAAAGCGGCGCCCAAAGCGGCGACCAAAGCGCCCGAGCTGAGCCCCCAGGACCTCGGTCTGGTGCTCGCGCTGGTGCGCGGCGGCACGCTGGCCGAGGCGGCGCGCCAGCTCGGCGTCGACAGCTCGACGGTGTTTCGCGCCATCGGACGGCTCGAGAAGCAGCTCGGGCTGGCGCTGTTCGTTCGCGGCCGGCGGGGCATGGCGGCCAACGACCTGGCGATGGCGCTGGCACGCCGCGCCGAGGCCATCGAGGGCGAACTCGACCAGGCGCGCGAGCTGCTGCGCACCGGCGACCGCGCGCTGACAGGCACGCTGCGCGTCACCACCACCGACACGATCCTGCAAGGGCTGCTGCTGCCGGCGCTGGCCGAGTTCCGCCGCGCCTGGCCGCAGCTCGAGCTGGAGCTGGTCACGACCAACCAGCTCGCGAGCCTGAGCCGGCGCGAGGCCGATGTCGCGATCCGCGCGACGCGCAAGCCGCCCGAACACCTGGTCGGCGCGCGCCTGGGCACGATCCGCTCGGCGCTGTGGGCCAGCGAGCGCTACCTGGCCGGCGCGCCCAGTGGCGGCGAACTGGCAGCGCTGGACTGGGTGTCGCCGGAGGCCGACGACATGCTGGCCGGCCATCCGTCCATCCAATGGCGCCGCGAGCGGCACCCAGCCGCGCAGCCGACGGTGCGCTGCAACAGCATCCTGGCGGTCGCGCAGGCGATCGAAGGCGGGCTGGGCATCGGCGTGGCGCCGCTGTTCCTGCTCGAAGGGCGCCCCGGCGTCGTCAATCTCAGCGGGCGCGTGCCCGAGCTCGACACCGACCTGTGGATGCTGTCCCACGCCGACGTGCGGCATTTGCGCCGCGTGAAGGTCTTCTTCGATTTCCTGCGCGAGCGCCTGCAGCTGTCATGACCTCTTTCGACCCGCGGCCCCGCTACGACCGCCTCGACGCGCTGCGCGGCGTCGCCATCGTCTGGATGGCGGTGTTTCACTTCTGCTTCGACCTCGCGCACTTCAAGCTCGTCGGCTGGAACTTTCGCAGCGACCCGTTGTGGACCGTGCAGCGCACGATGATCGTGAGCCTGTTCCTGTTCACGGCCGGCCTGTCGCAGGCGGTGGCGCAAGCCCAGGGCCAGCGCTGGCCGCGCTTCTGGCGCCGCTGGGCGCAGATCGTCGCGTGCGCGCTGCTGGTGAGCGCCGGGTCGGCGCTGATGTTCCCGCGCACCTTCATCTACTTCGGCGTGCTGCACGGCATCGCGGTGATGCTGGTGATCGCGCGGCTGAGCGGCAGCTGGGGACGCTGGCTGTGGCTCGCGGGTCTGCTGGCGATCGCGGCGCCGCATCTCGTGCAGATCGAGGCCTTCAACGGCCGCGCGCTGAACTGGACCGGCCTCGTGACGCGCAAGCCGGCCACCGAGGACTACGTGCCGCTGCTGCCGTGGCTGGGCGTGATGTGGTGGGGCCTGGCGGCGGGGCAATGGCTGCTGCGCGAGCGCCCGTCGTGGCTGCAGGGCGGCCTGCCGCGCGCGGCACATCCGCTCGCGCTGCTCGGCCGCTGGAGCCTGAGCTTCTACATGCTGCACCAGCCGGTACTGATCGGCCTGATCATGGCGGCGATGTGGTGGCTGAAATGACGAAGGGCGCCCGCAGGCGCCCTTCGATGGTCGTCGTGGCCGATCAGCTGCCGAACTTGTAGTCGGTCTTGGCCTTGGTCTTGAGCTCGTCGCGGAAGGCGGCGAGCTTTTGCTGCGTGAGGCGCTGCTTGATCTGCGGCGTCACTTCCTCGACCGTGGGCAGCTGCACGTCGCGGATGTCTTCGACCTTGATGATGTGCCAGCCGAACGAGGTCTTGACCGGCGCATCGGTCATCTGGCCCTTGGCCAGCTTGGCCATCGCCTGCGAGAACTCGGGCACATAGGCGTTGGCCGGCGACCAGTCGAGGTCGCCGCCGTTGGGCGCCGAGCCCGGGTCCTTGCTGTTCTTCTTGGCCAGTTCCTCGAAGCTCGCGCCGCCCTTGATCTGCGTGATCAGCGACTTGGCGTCTTCTTCCTTCTCGACCAGGATGTGGCGGGTGTGGTATTCCTTGGCGTCGCCGGCCTGGGCCTTGAACTTGTCGTACTCGGCCTTGATGTCGGCGTCGGTGACCGGGTTCTTCTTCTCGTAGTCGGCGAACAGCTCGCGGATCAGCACCGTCTGGCGCAGCAGCTCCATCTGCTCGCGGTACGAGGCGCTCGCCGGCAGGCCGCGCTTCTCGGCCTCCTGCACGAAGATCTCGCGCAGCACGACCTCGTCCTTGACCTGCTGCTCGAGCTCGGGCGTGCGGGGCTGGCCGCCTTGCTTGGTGATCTGGTTCATCAGCGTCTCGACACGGGCCTTGGGCACCGGCTTGCCGTTGACGATGGTGATGTTCTGCGCGCTCGCGATGGCGGGCGCGAGAAGGACCGCGGCGAGGGCGATCGACGACAGCCGAGCGGCAGCGATTCGAGCTTTCATGCGGGGGAGACGGTGAACGTCGGATGAGATCAACGCGGGGAGGGTATTGGCCGGGTGCTGCGAGCACCGGTGGCCGGCCCGGTTCAGGCGGCGGCTTCGGCCGGGGTCAGCGTCTGCAGCGCCAGTGCGTGGATGCCGCGATGCATCCAGGGGGCCAAAGCATCATACACAAGGCGATGCCGCGCGATGCGCGCCAAACCATCGAAGCGCTGACTGACCAGGCGCACCTTGTAGTGCCCGCCGGCGCGTGCGCCGGCATGGCCGGCGTGGGACGCGCTGTCGTCGACCACATCGATCGCGAGCACCGGCAGCGCGGCGCGCAATGCGGCCTCGATCGCCGCGGGCGTCGGGCGCTCGTGCAGGGGAACGACAGGATCGCTCACGGCCGCGGCGCCTCGCCGCTCGTGGTCGCGGCCTCTTCCTCGGGTGCCAGGTGGCGGCTCAGGTAGACGCCCTGGGCCAGCATGAACAACAGCATCAGGCCGACGCCGCCGAACAGCTTGAAGTTGACCCAGGCGTCGGTCGAGAAGCTGTAGGCCACCCACAGGTTGGCCAGGCCCATCAGCGCGAAGAAGCCGATCCACATCAGCGTCAGCGTGCGCCACACGGGCACGGGCAGCTTGAGTTGCTCGCCCATCAGCACCTGCAGGAGGTTCTTCTTGAACAGCGCCTGGCTGGCCCAGAAGGCCAGGCCCATGACCCAGTACAGGACGCTGGGCTTCCACTTGATGAAGGTCTCGTTCTGGAACCACACGGTCGCACCGCCGAGCACCGTAACCAGGCCCAGGCTGACCCACAGCATCGTGTCGACCTTCTTGCGGCGCGCGAGCAGCCAGCCGATCTGCGCGAAGGTTGCGGCGATCACCACCAGCGTGGCCAGCAGCACCGGCGCGATCTTGGCGTCGACGATGCCGCCCGAGACCATGCTGCCGAAGTGGCTGGTGGCAAAGGCGGCCGCGGCATCGGGGTTGCCCTCCGCCACCTTGAAGACGGCGAAGAACAGGACGATCGGGAGGAAATCGAACAACAGCTTCATCGGTGCTGGCAGGGCCTTCGCCGCGTCACGGCCGGGGCTCGAAGTTTAGGGCCGCCGAGTTGATGCAATAGCGCTCGCCGGTTTCGGTCGGGCCGTCGGGGAAGACGTGGCCGAGATGCGAGCCGCAGTCCATGCAGCGCACCTCGACGCGCACCATGCCGTGGCTGCGGTCGACCACGCGCTCGATGATCTCGGCGCGCACGGGCTTGTCGTAGCTCGGCCAGCCGCAGCCGGCGTCGAACTTGGTGTCCGACTCGAACAGCGGTGCGCCGCAGGCGACGCACTTGTAGACGCCGTTTTCCCAGTGGTCCCAGTACTGGCCGGTGAAGGCGCGTTCGGTCGCGGCGTGGCGCGTGACCTCGTATTGCATGCGGTCGAGCTGCTCGCGCCACTCGGCGTCGGACTTGACGACCTTGCGGGGGGTGGAGTCGGGGGAGTCGTGGGTGGCGGCACTCATGATGAACAGGACACCTCGATGCTTTGAGCCCAGTCGGGCGGGAAGTCGGCGTACGCGCGCGGCGCCGACGCCTGTTCGTCGAACGGGCGCTGCAGAACTTTCAGCAGCCGTTCGATTTCAGAGAAGTCTCCCGAATCGCCCGCGCGGATCGCCGTCTCGGCCAGATGGTTGCGCAGCACGAACTTCGGATTGACGGCATTCATGCGCACCGCGCGCTCGGCGTCGATGCTGGATTCGGTCGCCAGGCGGGCGGCATAGCGCTGCGCCCAGGCGTCGAAGCCGGCGCGGTCGATGAAGAGGTCGCGCAGCGCGGCGTTGTCGGCGCCGGGGGCGGTGGAGAACGTGCCCAGGCGGCGCCACAGGATCGTGTAGTCGGTGCGCTCGGCGGCGGCCAGGCGCAGCAGGTCGTCGGCCAGCGCCGGGTCGCCGTCCTGCGCGCTGGCCAGGCCCAGCTTGGCGCGCAGGCGCGATTCAAGCGCGCCCGGCAGCGTTGCGCGATAGGGCTCGATCGCTTCCAGCGCGAGCTCCGAGGCCGCCTCGGGCTCGTCGCCGAACAGCGGCAAAAGCGCGGTGGCCAGTGCCTGCAGGTTCCACCACGCGACGCCGGGCTGGCGCGCGTAGGCGTAGCGGCCCTGGTGGTCCGAGTGGTTGCAGATGTGCATCGGCTCGAAACCGTCGAGAAAGCCGAACGGGCCGTAGTCGATCGTGAGCCCCAGCAGGCTCATGTTGTCGGTGTTCATCACGCCGTGGCAAAAGCCCACGGCCTGCCAGTCGGCCATCAGCTCGGCGGTGCGGCGCGCCACCTCGCGCAGCATCGCGGCCACCGGCTGGGCGTCGTCCCGGCAGGCCGGGAAGTGATGGTCGATCGCAAAGTCGACCAGCGCGCGCAGTGCGTCAAGGTCTTGCGCGGTGTGCGTGAAATGCTCGAAGTGCCCGAAGCGCAGGAAGCTCGGTGCGACGCGCGTGACCACCGCGCCGGTCTCGATGGTCTCGCGCCGCACCGGCAGCGGCGAGCCGACCACGGCCAGTGCGCGCGTGGTCGGGATGCCGAGATGGTGCATCGCCTCCGAACACAGGAACTCGCGGATCGACGAGCGCAGCACCGCGCGGCCGTCGCCCATGCGCGAGTAGGGCGTGAGGCCGCTGCCCTTGAGCTGGATCTCCTGCGGCCCGATCGGCGAATCGACCTCGCCGAGCAGCAGCGCGCGGCCGTCGCCGAGCTGGCCGGCCCACACGCCGAACTGGTGGCCGCTGTAGACGCTGGCGAGCGGGCGCATGCCGGGCCAGGTGGCCGCGCCGCTGAAGACCTCGAGCGCGCGCCAGTCGGGCCGCGTGGCCCAGTCGCCGGGCCAGCCGAGCGAGGCGGCCAGCGCATCGTTGCGCGCGACCCAGTGCGGCGAGGGCAGGGCTTGCGCGGGCAGCTCGGTGAAGTAGCGCGGGCCGAGCGCAGCGAAGCGATTGGGCCAGCGCAGCGCCGGCGCCTCGAGCGCGGCATCGAGGAGGGCGGACATGGCAGCCAGTCTAGGCCTCGAAGGCAAACCGCTGCCCGTGTAGGGCCTGTCGAGACATCCGGTCGCAGGGGCACGGTGTCATCTCAGTGACTGGCCGGGCTAGGGTTGACCGCGTGTTTCGCCGGCGAGATGGCGTCCCTATGATGCAGCGCGCAAATTCGCCGTCACATGGAAAGCAGGAGAACCGCATGGCGCAGTTGATGGGCCAGATGATGCAGATGCCGCTGTCGATCTCGTCATTGATCACGCATGCGGCGCGCCACCACGGCGACACGGAGATCGTCTCCAAGCGCGTCGAAGGCGACCTGCACCGCACCACCTGGGCCGAGACCGAGCTGCGCTCCCGCAAGCTGGCCCAGGCCTTCGCGCGCCTGGGCCTGGCGGCCGGCGAGCGCGTCGGCACGCTGGCCTGGAACGGCTATCGCCACCTCGAGATCTACTACGGCAGCTCCGGTTCCCAGCTGGTGTGCCACACCGTCAACCCGCGCCTGTTCCCGGAGCAGATCGCCTGGATCATCGGCGACGCCGAGGACAAGGTGCTGTGCTTCGACCTCACCTTCTTGCCGCTGGTCGAGAAGCTCGCGCCGGCCTTGAAGACGGTGCGGCACTTCGTGCTGATGACCGACCGCGCGCACATGCCGGCGCAGACGACGATTCCCGACCTGCTGTGCTACGAGGAACTGGTGGAAGCCGAGAACGGCCAGTACACCTGGCCCGAGTTCGACGAGAACACCGCCTCGAGCATCTGCTACACGTCGGGCACGACCGGCAACCCCAAGGGCGCGGTCTACAGCCACCGCTCGACCGTGCTGCACGCCTTCGCGGCCGCGCTGCCCGACGCGATGGCGCTGGCCGCGCGCGACACGGTGCTGCCGGTGGTGCCGATGTTCCACGTCAATGCCTGGGGCCTGCCGTACGCGGCAGCGATGACTGGCTGCCGGCTCGTGTTTCCCGGCCCGCATCTCGACGGCAAGTCGCTCTACGAGCTGTTCGAGAACGAGCGCGTGAGCTTCAGCGCCGGCGTGCCGACGGTCTGGCTGGGGCTGCTCACCTACGTGAAGCAGAACAACCTGAAGTTCTCGACCTTCAAGCGCACCGTGATCGGCGGCTCGGCCTGCCCGCCGGCGATGATCCGCACGCTGGAAGACGACTTCGGCGTCGAGGTGATCCATGCCTGGGGCATGACCGAGCTGTCGCCCCTGGGCACGCTGGCGCGGCTGAAATCCAAGCACGACACGCTCTCGCGCGAGGAGCGCCAGCACATCCTCGAAAAGCAGGGCAAGGCGGTCTACGGCATCGACATGGCCATCGTCGGCGACGACGGCAAGGCGCTGGCCTGGGACGGCAAGACCTCGGGCGACCTGGTGGTGCGCGGGCCGTGGGTGATCCGCCGCTACTTCAAGCAGGAGGGTTCGCCGTTGCAGAGCATCGACGGGCGCGAATGGTTCCCGACCGGCGACGTCGCGGCGATCGATGCCGACGCCTACATGCAGATCACCGACCGCAGCAAGGACGTCATCAAGTCCGGCGGCGAGTGGATTAGCTCCATCGACCTCGAGAACATCGCGATGGCGCACCCGGCGGTGCACGAGGCGGCCGCCATCGCCTGCCGGCACCCCAAGTGGGACGAGCGCCCGCTGCTGGTGGTGGTGAAGAAGCCCGGCGCGGAACTCACGCGCGAGGAGATGCTGGCGCACTTCGAGGGCCGCATCGCCAAGTGGCAGATCCCGGACGACGTGGCCTTCGTGGCCGAGATCCCGCACACGGCGACCGGCAAGATGCAAAAGCTCAAGCTGCGCGAGCAGTTCAGGGACTACAAGCTGCCGACGGCTTGAGTCTGCGGGGCAGCCCGCCGGTCATCGTCTTTACGGAGCCGGGACGGACCTGCAAGGGTGTGGGTCGTCGCAGGGAAACACCGCTTGCCTGGACGGGCTGGGCGCGGCGGGACGGCGTGGGTGCCTCGGAGGCGCCGAGGAGCGCAGCTTCGGGGGCGGCGCGCGCAGCGCGCTTCGACGTCTGACTCGCCGATTTGTTTGAGCGCAGTGAGCAACGCGAACGCAGCGAGTTATGAGGCGCGCCCCCGAAGCGAGCACCGCAGGGAAGTCGACGCCACGGGCGTCGACCGCCTCCGCGAAGCCCGCGACGGCCCGCCGCGCCCAGCCTGTCCACAGCGCGCACCAACGCCAATGCCAAGCCGCGATGCCCCCGTGTCCTCTGAGTGACAGAACCTGTCGGGAAGTCCCTGAATCCCGCACCGCAGCAGCGGCATTAACCTGCGCTCGCTTTGACACACAACGACCTCGGGGCTCCCGAGGGCACAAGGAGACGGCGATGCGATTCACGAAGCGGATGTTCGGGCTGACGGTCGGCGCATCGATGGCGCTGGCTGGCGGATTGGCCTTTGCGCAAAAGGGCGAGACGGTCAAGATCGCGTGGATCGATCCGCTGTCGGGCCTCATGGCGCCGGTCGGCCAGAACCAGGTCAAGAGCTTCCAGTTCTTCGCCGAGAAGTTCAACAACGATCCCAAGCTGAACCCCGCGGGCGTGAAGTTCGAGATCGTGCCGATCGACAACAAGCTCAGCCCCACCGAGAGCCTCAACGCGCTCAAGGCTGCGATCGACCAGGGCGTGCGCTACATCACCCAGGGCAATGGCTCCTCGGTGGCCGGCGCGCTGATCGATGCGGTGGCCAAGCACAACGAGCGCAACCCGGGCAAGGAGATCGTCTACCTGAACCACTCGGCGGTCGATCCCGACTTCACGAACAGCAAGTGCAATTACTGGCACTTCCGCTTCGACGCCGACACCTCGATGAAGATGGAGGCCCTGACGACCTTCATGAAGGACCAGGCCGACATCAAGAAGGTCTACCTGCTCAACCAGAATTACTCGCATGGCCAGCAGGTCGCCCGCTACGCGAAGGAAAACCTCGCGAAGAAGCGCCCCGACGTTCAGATCGTCGGCGAGGACCTGCACCCGCTGGCCCAGGTGCGCGACTTCGCGCCCTACATCGCGAAGATCAAGGCCGCCGGCGCCGACACCGTGATCACCGGCAACTGGGGCTCCGACCTCGCGCTCCTGATGAAGGCGGCCAACGAGGGCGGCTTCAACGGCAAGTTCTTCACCTACTACACCGGCGTCAGCGGCACGCCCACCGCGCTGGGCAAGACCTTCGACGGCAAGATCTTCCAGGCCTCGTACAACCACTACAACCTGCCCGGCCAGATGGGCAAGTGGCAAAACGAGTTCAAGCAGAAGTTCAACGACGACTTCTACACCGGCTCGGTGATCCGCATCTACGCGGCGCTGTCCTCGGCGATGGCCAAGGCCAAGTCGACCGACCCGGTCAAGGTCGCCGCCGCGCTCGAGGGCCTGCGCTTCGACGGCCAGATGAACGGCGAGGTCGAGATGCGCAAGTCCGACCACCAGCTGCAGCAGCCGCTGTACATCACGGTCTGGCAGAAGGCCGACGCCAAGTACCCGTACAGCCCCGAGAACACCGGCATGACGCTGGCCCCGGTGGTCGAGTACCCGGCCTACGTGTCGAGCACGCCGACCAGCTGCCAGATGAAGCGTCCGTAAGCCTGCGGCTCACGCAGTCTCTGCAAGGGCCCGATCGGGTACGCCTCATCGGGCCCTTTGTTTTGCGCGCCGCATCGGCGGCTTGAATGAAACGAGCGACGATGGAGTTCATCACCATCTCGATGCTCAACGGCCTGAGCTACGGGCTGTTGCTGTTCATGCTGAGTTCGGGCCTCACGCTCATCTTCAGCATGATGGGCGTGCTGAACTTTGCGCACGCGAGCTTCTACATGATCGGTGCCTATGTCGCCTACACGATCGCCAAGATCGTCGGCTTCTGGCCCGGCCTGTTCATCGCGCCGATCGTCGTCGGCATCCTTGGCGCGCTGTTCGAGCGCACCAGCTTGCGCAAGGTGCACAAGTTCGGCCACGTGCCCGAGCTGCTGGTGACCTTCGGCATCTCCTACGTGATCCTCGAGCTGGTGCAGCTGGTGTGGGGACGCACCGCGGTCGAGTTCGCGCCGCCGCCCTCGCTGCAGGGTCCGGCCTTCACGCTGGTGCACGACGCGGCCGACAAGCTGCGCCTCGTGTGGGGCGCGGCGCCGCCCGAGCTGTGCGCGGCGGCCGGCACGATCTGCTCGCCGTTCCCGGCCACGCGCGGCTTCATGATGCTCGTCGCGCTGCTGATGCTGGTGTCGCTGTGGCTGCTGCTCACGCGCACGCGCATCGGCCTCGTGATCCAGGCGGCGCTCACGCACCCGGAGATGGTCGAGTCGCTCGGCCACAACGTGCCGCGCGTGTTCATGCTGGTGTTCGGCGCCGGCTCGGCGCTCGCCGGCCTGGCCGGGGTGGTCGGCGGCATCACCTTCGTCACCGAGCCGCAGATGGCGGCCACGGTCGGCTCGGTGATCTTCGTCGTGGTGGTGGTCGGCGGCATGGGCTCGCTGGCGGGCGCCTTCCTCGCGTCGATCCTGATCGGCGTGATCCAGACCTTTGCGACGGCGCTCGACAACTCGCTGGCCGGCGGCCTCGCGTCGCTGGGCGTGCAGGTCTCGAGCAGCTCGGCCTGGTACACGCTGCTCAACCTGAAGCTCTCGCAGGTCGCGCCGATCCTGCCTTACCTGTTCCTCGTGCTGATCCTGATCTTCCGACCCAAGGGTCTGCTGGGCACGCGCGAGGGCTGAGCCATGGACACTCAATTGAACGCCACCGCCACGCTTGCGGCAGCCGTGCCGGGCCGCACCGGCTACTACGAGTTCAAGCCCTACAACGTCGGGCGCTGGATCATCTGGGGCGCGTTCGCCGCGCTGCTGATCGTTGCGCCCAAGGTGTTCTCCAGCGGGCTCGGGCTGACCATGCTCTCGCAGATGGGCATCGCGATCATCGCCTGCCTGTCCTACAACATGCTGCTGGGCCAAGGCGGCATGCTGAGCTTCGGCCACGCGGTCTACACCGGCCTGGGCTCCTACCTCGCGGTGCACGCGCTCAACAAGGTCGCCGGCGGAGAGCTGCCGATCCCCGTGAGCCTGATCCCGCTGGTCGGTGCCGTGGCCGGCATGTTCTTCGCGGTGCTGCTGGGCTTCGTCACCACCAAGAAGGCCGGCACGCCGTTCGCGATGATCACGCTCGGCATCGCCGAGCTGGTGTTCGCGATGTCGCTGATGATCCCGGAGTTCTTCGGCGGCGAGGCCGGCGTGGCCGCCAACCGCGTGGTCGGCAAGCCGGTGCTGGGCATCAGCTTCGGGCCGCAGATCCAGGTCTATTACCTGATCGCGCTCTACACCTTCGTCGCCACCGCCGGCATGTTCGCGTTCACGCGCACGCCGCTGGGCCGCATGCTCAATGCGGTGCGCGACAACCCCGAGCGCGTCGAGTTCATTGGCTACAGCACGCAGCGCGTGCGCTACCTGGCCTTCATCATCTCGGGCTTCTTCGCCGGCCTGGCGGGCGGGCTGTACACGCTGAACTTCGAGATCGTCACGGCCGAGGTGGTGGGCGCGGCGCGCTCGGGCGCCTACCTGCTGTTCACCTTTCTCGGCGGCGCGACCTTCTTCTTCGGCCCGGTGATCGGCGCGATCCTGATGGTGCTGGCCTCGGTGCTGCTGTCGGAGTTCACCAAGGCGTGGCTGCTGTACCTGGGCCTCATCTTCCTGTTCATGGTGATGTACGCGCCGGGCGGCGTGGCCAGCCTGATCATGATGAACCTGCGCGTCGCCAAGTTCGGCAAGCTGCGCAAGCTGTGGACCAGCTATCTCGCGCTGGCCGGCACCGCGCTCGTCGCGCTGGTGGGCGCGGCCGCGATGATCGAGATGGTCTACCACCTCCAGCTCAACACCGCCTTGGGGACCAAGCTGCAGTTCATGGGCGCGACGCTCGACGCGGCCGGACTCGACAGCTGGTTCGGTGCGGTTTTCGTGATGCTCACCGGCATCGCGATGTTCGAGGTCGCGCGCCGCCAGTTCGGCAAGGAGTGGGGCCTGATCCAGGAAGAGATCGAGCACGAGATCCGCCGGAGGGAAGCCCTGTGAGCGATCAGCAGTACGCCATCGAGCTGAAGGACGTCCGCAAGAGCTTCGGCAAGACCGAGATCATCCGCGGCGCGAGCATGGCGGTGCGCCCCGGCGAGCGCGTCGCGATCATCGGCCCCAACGGCGCCGGCAAATCGACGCTGTTCAACCTGATGTCGGGCCGCTTCGACCTCACCAGCGGCGAGATCCGCCTCAAGGGCGAACGCATCGACGGGCTGGCGCCGTTCAAGATCAACCGCAAGGGGCTGGCGCGCAGCTTCCAGGTCAGCAACCTGTTCCAGCGCCTGTCGGTGTTCGAGAACCTGCGCTGCGCGGTGCTGTGGTCGCTGGGCTATCGCTACGCGTTCTGGAAGTTCCTCGCCGACCTCGACGACGCCAACGACCGCGCCGAGGAGGTCATGAAGATGATCCGCCTCGACAAGAAGCGCGACACGCTGGCGATGAACCTCACCTACGCGGAGCAGCGCGCGCTGGAGATCGGCATCACGATCGCCGGCGGCGCCGAGGTGATCCTGCTCGACGAGCCTACCGCCGGCATGAGCAAGAGCGAGACCAAGCGCTTCATCCAGCTGATCCGCGAGGTCACCGAGGGCAAGACGCTGCTCACCGTGGAGCACGACATGGGCGTCGTGTTCGGCCTGGCCGACAAGATCGCGGTGCTGGTCTACGGCGAGGTGATCGCGTTCGATACGCCCGAGGCCGTGCGCGCCAATGCGCGCGTGCAGGAGGCCTACCTGGGTTCCGTGCTGGCCGAGGCACATTGAGATGCTGAAACTCGACAACCTCCACGCCTTCTACGGCAAGAGCCACGTGCTGCACGGCGTCTCGATGGACGTGAAGCCCGGCGAGATCGTGAGCCTGCTGGGCCGCAACGGCTCGGGCCGCTCGACGACGGTGAAGGCCATCATGGGCCTGGTCGACGGCCAGGGCTCGGTGCGCTGGAACGATCGCGAACTGCTGGGCAAGAAGGCCTTCGAGATCGCGCACGAAGGCATCGGCTACGTGCCTGAGAACCGAGACATCTTTCCCAAGCTCACGGTGCACCAGAACCTGCTGCTCGGCGAGAAGCGCGGCAACAAGCAGCCGCGCTGGAGTTACGACGACATGTATCGGATGTTCCCGCGTCTCAAGGAGCGCCAGCACACCGAGGCTGGCGTGCTCTCGGGCGGCGAGCAGCAGATGCTCACGCTGTGCCGCACGCTGATGGGCGATCCGGACCTGATCATGATCGACGAGCCGACCGAAGGCCTCGCGCCCAAGATCGTCGAGCTGGTCGCCGAGTACCTCAAGGAGCTCAAGAAGCGTGGCCTGTCGGTCCTGCTGGTCGAGCAGAAGCTCACCATCGCGCTGGCGATCTCCGAGCGCTGCTACGTGATGGGCCATGGCCGCGTCGTCTTCGAGGGCACGCCGGACGACCTGCGCGGCAACGCCTACATTCGCAAGGAGTGGCTGGAGGTGTAAAAACGCCTCGCCGAGCCACCCGCGGCGCCTGTCACGACTGAGACATCGCGCCGCCTTTTTTCGCCACAGAATCGAACGATCGTTCGTTTCCAGAACCATCGCCCCGAACCGAGGAACCGACATGAGCGCAAGCTACGAAGTGCGCGACGGCGTGGCCGTCATCACGATGAACAACCCGCCGGTCAACGGCCTCGGCCTGGCGACGCGCCAGGGCATCGCCGCCGGCATCGAGCAGGCCCAAGCCGATGCGGCCGTGAAGGCGGTGGTGATCACCGGCGCCGGCAAGGCCTTCTCGGGCGGCGCCGACATCCGCGAGTTCGGCTCGCCCAAGGCGGTCGCCGAGCCCAACCTGCTGAGCCTGATCAGCCTGGTCGAGAACTGCACCAAGCCGGTGGTCGCGGCGATCCATTCGGTGTGCATGGGCGGCGGCCTCGAGCTGGCGCTCGGCTGCCACTACCGCGTGGCCGCGCCCGGCACCAACGTCGCGCTGCCCGAGGTGAAGCTGGGCCTGGTGCCCGGCGCCGGCGGCACGCAGCGCCTGCCGCGCGCGATCGGCGTCGAGCCGGCGTTGAACATGATCGTCAGCGGCGAGCCGGTCAAGAGCGAGTTGCTGGCGCAGATTCCCGGCCAGACGCTGTTTCAGAAGATCGTCGATGGCGATGTCGTCGAAGGCGCGATCGCCTACGCCAAGGAGATCGCCGACGCACGGCCGCTGCCGCGCGTGCGCGACGCGAAGGCCCGCCACCCGAACCCGGACGCCTACTTCCAGTTCGCGCGCAACACCGTCAAGGCGATGGCGAAGAACTTCCCCGCGCCGGCCAAGTGCGTCGACTGCGTGGAGCAGGCCGTCAAGGCCAAGTTCGAGGCCGGCATGGTCTACGAGCGCGAGGTCTTCATGGCCCTCATGCTCACGCCGGAATGCAAGGCGTTGCGCCATGCCTTCTTCGCCGAGCGCGCGGCCAGCAAGATCCCCGACGTGCCCGAAGACACGCCGGTGCGCGAGATCAAGAAGGTGGCCGTGATCGGCGCCGGCACGATGGGCGGCGGCATCAGCATGAACTTCCTGAACGCCGGCATCCCGGTGACCATCCTCGAGATGAAGCAGGAAGCCATCGACCGCGGCATCGGCGTCATCAAGAAGAACTACGAGGCCCAGGTCAAGAAGGGCAAGCTGAAGGCTGACAAGTACGAGCAGCGCATGAGCCTGCTCAGCACCACGCTGAACTACGCCGACCTGAAGGACGCCGATCTGATCATCGAGGCGGTGTTCGAGGAGCTGAGCGTCAAGGAGAAGGTGTTCCGTGCGCTCGACGAGGTGGCCAAGCCGGGCGCGATCCTGGCCTCCAACACCTCGACGCTCGACGTCAACAAGATCGCTGCCTTCACCAAGCGTCCTCAGGACGTGGTCGGCATGCACTTCTTCAGCCCGGCCAACGTGATGAAGCTGCTGGAGGTGGTGCGCGGCGAGAAGACCGCCAAGGACGTGCTCGCCACCGTGATGGGCATCGCCAAGAAGATCAAGAAGACCGCGGTGGTCTCGGGCGTGTGCGACGGCTTCATCGGCAACCGCATGATCGAGCAGTACTCGCGCCAGGCCGGCTTCCTGCTGGAAGAGGGCGCGACGCCGCAGCAGGTGGACCGCGCGATCGAGAAGTTCGGATTCGCGATGGGGCCGTTTCGCATGGGCGACCTCGCCGGCAACGACATCGGCTGGGCGATTCGCAAGCGTCGCTACGTCGAGAAGCCCAGCCTGCGCTACAGCAAGACCGCCGACCTGCTGTGCGAAATGGGCCGCTTCGGCCAGAAGACGGGCGCCGGCTGGTACGACTACCAGCCGGGCAAGCGCGACGCGATCCCGAGCGACGTGGTGGTCAAGATGATCGAGGACCACCGCAAGGAGCTCGGCATCACGCCGCGCAAGATCGACGACGAGGAGATCGTGCACCGGCTGGTTTATTCGCTCGTCAACGAGGCCTGCCACATCCTCGAGGAAGGCATCGCCAGCAAGGCCAGTGACATCGACATGGTCTACCTCACCGGCTACGGCTTCCCGCTGTGGCGCGGCGGCCCGATGTGCTATGCCGAGACGCAGGGCCTGTTCAACGTCGTGCAGGCGATGAAGCGCTTCGCGAAGAACCCTCTCGACGACGCCAAGTTCTGGGAGCCGGCGCCGCTGCTCGCGCGCCTGGTGGCCGAGGGCAAGAACTTCAGCTGAACGAACGCGAAGGCCGGCGATGCAGCGCGCGAACTTCACCCGCATGGAAGACAGCCGCCAGGAAGACTGGCAGCTGATCCTCGGCGAGTTCATCCCCTTCGCGCGCGCGCAGGCACAGCGCGTGCTGGCGCACCTGGAGCTGCTCAAGGGCGACTGCGGCGGCTTTCCCGTCGACCGCTACACCCACAGCCTGCAGACGGCGACTCGCGCGCTGCGCGACGGCCGCGACGACGAGTACGTGGTCTGCGCGCTGCTGCACGACATCGGCGACACGCTGGGCGCCTACAACCACCCGGACATCGCCGCGGCCATCCTCAAGCCCTTCGTCAGCGAGGAAAACCTCTGGATGGTGCAGCAGCACGGCATCTTCCAGGGCCACTACTTCTTCCACCACCTGGGCATGGACCGCGACCTGCGCGACCAGTTCAAGGACCACCCGCACTACGAGCGCACGGCCGAGTTCTGCGCGCTCTACGACAACCCCGCCTTCGATCCGCGCGGCGAGACGCTGCCGATCGAGCACTTCACGCCGATGGTCGAGCGCGTGTTCGCGCGGCCTCGCCAAACGATCTACAAGGCCGCGGCCTGACGCCCGGCAACAGGAGCCTGACATGACCGACGCCGTCATCGTTTCGACCGCCCGCACGCCGCTTGCCAAGAGCTGGAAGGGCGCCTTCAACATGACCCACGGCGCCACGCTCGGCGGCCACGCGGTCAAGGCCGCGCTCGAGCGCGCCGGTGTCGACGGCAGCGCCGTCGAGGACGTGCTGATGGGCTGCGCCAACCCCGAGGGCGCGACCGGCATGAACATCGCGCGCCAGATCGCGCTGGCCGCCGGCTTGCCGGTCACCGCCGGCGGCGTGACGATCAACCGCTTCTGCTCGAGCGGCCTGCAGACCATCGCGATGGCCTCGCAGCGGGTGATCGCGGGCGAGGGTGAGGTGTTCGTGGCCGGCGGCGTCGAAAGCATCTCGTGCGTGCAGCAGGAGATGAACCAGCACATGCTCACCGACCCGGCGCTGATGAAGCAAAAGCCCGAGATCTACTGGAGCATGCTGCAGACCGCAGAGAACGTCGCCAAGCGCTACGGCATCAGCAAGGAGCGCCAGGACCACTACGGCGCCGGCAGCCAGCAAAAGGCCTGCGCGGCCCAGGAGAAGGGCCTGTTCGACGCCGAGATCGCACCGATCACCGTGATGGCCGGCGTGGCCGACCCGGTGATGGGCATGCGCACCAAGGAGGTCACGGTCAAGGCCGACGAAGGCCTGCGCCCGGGCACCACCTACGAGAGCATCAAGGACATCCGCACCGCGATGCCGGGCGGCGTGGTCACGGCTGGCAACGCGAGCCAGTTCAGCGACGGCGCCGGCGCCTGCGTGGTGGTGAGCGACAAGTACGCGCAGCAGAAGAACCTCAAGCCCCTGGGCCGATTCCTCGGCTTTGCGGTCGCCGGCTGCGAGCCCGACGAGATGGGCATCGGTCCGGTCTTCGCGGTGCCCAAGGTGTTGTCGCGCCTGGGACTCAAGGTCGACGACATCGACCTGTGGGAGCTCAACGAGGCCTTCGCGGTGCAGGTGCTCTATTGCGCCGACAAGCTCGGCATCCCGATGGACCGCCTCAACGTCAACGGCGGCGCGATCGCGCTCGGCCACCCCTACGGCGTGAGCGGCCAGCGACTCACCGGCCACGCGCTGATCGAGGGCAAGCGCCGCGGCGCTAAGCGCGTCTGCGTGACCATGTGCATCGGGGGCGGGATGGGCGCGGCGGGCGTGTTCGAGGTGCTCTAATGCCCGCGCCGCGGCACCGGGCCACGGCATCCGGTGCCGCGCGCCCACGAGGCGCACGGCGAAGACTCGACATCACCGCGCCCGTGCGGCGCCCTTGACACCCATGCTGACGCTACGACGCTCCATTGCCGCGCTGTCCGCGGCCGTGCTGACTCCCTGGACCGCCCACGCGGCATCGTCCGCCGACTACCGCCTCGAAGCGCTCGCGCGCGGTGATTGCGAACAGACGGTGAAGACCCTGCAGGCCGGCCTCGACGCGAAGGACCCCGAAGCGCTGTACAGCGCCGGCCGCCTTTACGACGAGGGCGCCTGCGTCAAGCAGGACACGGCGACCGCGGCGCAACTGTGGCTGCAGGCTGCCAAGGCGGGCCACCAGGCGGCGCGCCTGGCCGTCGCGGTGAAGGTCGGCCTGGGCGAAGGCGTCGACCAGGACTACGCGCTCGCCGGTTCACTGCTGCGCGGCGGCGAGCTGCCGGTCAAGGTCAGCGGCGAGGTCAACGACTACACGCTCGGTTATGCCTTCACCGCGCTGCGCACGATGCAGCACGACTTCCAGTACCCGTCGGCGCTTGCCGACCAGCGCGTGATCGGCTCGGCCGAGATCAGGTTCGCGACCAAGGACAGCGCGTTCGAGTTCGGCACCTTCCGCCGCTCGGCCAACAGCGACCAGCCGCCGGTCGGCACCCGCGTGGACCGTGCCCGCACGCCGATGGCCCAGGCCTTCGAGGTGGCGGCACGCAGCGCGCTGTCTCGCATGAAGAAGCCCGACCCGGCGCAGCTCAGCGCCGCGCAGGTGAGCGAGCGGCTGGCCTTCGGCCCGAACGAGAGTGACCTGAAGCTGCCCAACGCGTCCGGCATCGACATGAACGTGCTGCGCGCCGGCGGCCTGCGGCTGCAGTAGCCGCGCGCACCGCCGTTTGCCTTGCGAGACCGGAATGTCGCAGCAGCGAACCGAGCGCGTCCTGCACGATGAGCAAGCGGCGGTCGATCCCGCGCGCTTCCTGGCCCTGGGTCGCGAGGTGCTCGCGACCCAGCCGTTCTCGGTGCTGCTGGGCGCCGAGCTCGCGGCGCTCTCGCCGGGGCGCTGCGAGCTGGCCGTCGAGCTCAAGCCCGAGTTCAGGCAGCAGCACGGCTTTGCCCACGGTGGCGTCGTCAGCTACCTGGCCGACAACGCGCTGACCTATGCCGGCGGCACCGCCATGCGCGTGCCGGTGGTGACTTCGGAGTTCAAGATCAACTATGTCCGCCCGGCCATCGGCGAGAGACTCGTCGCTCGCGCCCAGGCCGTGGCGGTCAGCAAGTCGCAGGCCGTGTGCCGCTGCGACGTGTTCGCCATCCAAGGCGGTGACGAGAAGCTGTGCGCCATGGCGCAAGGCACCATCGCCCGGCTACCGCAGCGCGACGAATGAGGCTGACCTCGGTGCCTGCAATGGGACAGCGCACTGCCGCCATCTGCCGCTGCGTGACACGCAGCTACGAGTTCCGACTCGACTGAGGATCTCCGGGAAGGATCTGGATGCGCTCGACGATTGATTTCCTCCTCTATGACTGGCTGAACGCCGAGGCGCTGACCGCGCGAGCGCGGTTCGCCGACCACTCGCGCGAGACCTTCGCCCAGGTGCTCGACACCTGCGAGCGCATCGCGCGCGAGAAGTTCGCGCCCTTCAACCGCCTGGTCGACACGCAGGAGCCGCACTTCGACGGCGAGAAGGTCGTGCTGCCCGAGTGCTCGCACGCGGCCGCGCGCGCCTACGTCGAAAGCGGCATGCTCGCGGCCGCGCAGGACTACGAGATCGGTGGCATGCAGCTGCCGTGCACGGTCGAGATGGCCGCCCACGCCTTCTTCTCCAAGGCTGGCATCGGCCTGGGCGGCGGCGGCATGCTCACCAGCGGCAACGCCAACCTGCTGATGGCGCACGGCACGCCGATGCAGCGCGAGGTGTTCGCGCGCAACGAGTTTGCCGGGCGCTGGTTCGGCACGATGTGCCTGTCCGAGCCGCAGGCGGGCTCGGGGCTGTCGGACATCGCAACGCGCGCCGTCCCAGACGGCGACGACTTCGAGGCCGATCCGCTCGGCGCGCGCTATCGGCTGCGCGGCAACAAGATGTGGATCAGCAACGGCGAACATGAGCTGACCGAGAACATCGTTCATCTCGTGCTGGCCAAGATCCCCGGCCCCGACGGCAAGCTGATTCCCGGCACCAAGGGCATTTCGCTGTTCATCGTGCCGAAGAAGCTGGTGAACACCGAAGGCGAGCTGACCGGCGAGCGCAACGACGTCGCGCTGGCGGGACTGAACCACAAGCTCGGCTACCGCGGCATCCCGAACACGCTGCTGAATTTCGGCGAGGGCAAGTTCCCGGTCCGTGGCGCCGCGGGCGCGATCGGCTACCTCGTCGGCAAGCCCGGCGAGGGCCTGCGCTGCATGTTCCACATGATGAACGAGGCGCGCATCGCGGTGGGCCTTGGCGCGGTGATGTTGGGCTACGCCGGCTACGAAGCCAGCCTCGAGTACGCGAAGCAGCGTGCCCAGGGCCGCCCGATGGGCCCGGCCGGCAAGGACGTGAGCAAGCCGCCGGTGCCGATCATCGAGCACGCCGACGTCAAGCGCATGCTGCTGGCGCAAAAGAGCTACGTCGAAGGCGGCCTCGCGCTGGCGCTGTACTGCGCGCGCCTGGTCGACGAGCAGCACACCGGCGATGCGGTCGCTGCCCAGGAGGCCGCGCTGCTGCTGGAGATGCTCACACCGATCGCCAAGAGCTGGCCGAGCGAGTGGTGCCTGGAGGCCAACAGCCTGGCGATCCAGGTCCACGGCGGCTACGGCTACACGCGCGACTTCCCGGTCGAGCAGTACTGGCGCGACAACCGCCTGAACATGATCCACGAGGGCACGCACGGCATCCAGGCACTGGACCTGCTGGGCCGCAAGGTGGTGATGGACGGCGGCGCCGGCCTCAAGCTGCTGGCCTCGCGCGTCAACGCGACGATCGAGCGGGCAGGGCATGTCGAGGGCCTGGCCGAGCCCGCCAACGCGCTGGCGCAGGCGCTGGCGCAGCTGGGCGCGGCGACCAAGGCGGCGTGGGCCACCGGTGATCCGCAGGACGCGCTGCCGAACGCGACGCCCTACCTGCAGGCCTTCGGCCATGTGGTGCTGGCGTGGATCTGGCTGGACGTCGCGCTGGCCGTGCCGGGCGGCGCCGAGCCGTTCGCGGTCGGCAAGCGCGCCGCGGCCGACTACTTCTTCCACTACGAGCTGCCCAAGATCGGCGCATGGCTTTCGGTCGTGTCGTCGCGCGACGCGACCTGCCGCGATCTCGATCCCGCAGCGTTCTGAATCGAACTCGCATGAAGGCATCGACCCTCGAAACCTGGATCTGGGTGCTGATCTACGGCGGCCTGGTCGGCGTGCTGATCGGCGCGTTCACGCTGTCGTTCGACGAGGTGCTGGGCCACTCGCTGGTGTGGAGCGGCGCCGCCGTCGCCGCGCTCGGCGCCGTGGGCATTTGGCTGCGTTCGCGCCTGCGCGGCGACGCGCCGGCACCAGGGCCCAAGCCATGATCGAGCACATCGTGATGTGGCGGCTCAAGAACGCCGCCGACGCGCCGCGCTTCAAGGCGCTGCTCGACAGCTGTCGCGACCTCGTGCCCGGCATGCTGCGCTTCGACGTGGGCATCCGCCGCGAGGGCCTCGAGGCCAACGTCGACGTCGTGCTGGTCTCGCGCTTCGCGGATGCGGCGGCGCTCGACGCCTACCAGCACCATCCCCACCACAAGGCCGTCGGCGCCGAGCTTGGGGCCATGCGCCAGGACCGCCACGTGCTCGACTTCGACGTCCAGGACACCACGCGATGACCCGTACCGTCCAGCAGTTGTTCGACCTCACGGGCCGCGCGGCCCTCGTCACCGGCGGCTCGCGCGGCCTGGGCCTGCAGATCGCCGAATCGCTCGGCGAGGCCGGCGCCAAGATCGTGCTGACCTCGCGCAAGGCGGCCGATCTTCAAGAGGCCGCCGCGCACCTGAAGTCGCGCGGCATCGACGCGCACTGGATCGCCGCCGACGCGAGCGATCCGGCGGAGGTGCAGCGCGTGGTCGACGAGGCGATCCGGCTGGTCGGCGACATCGACATCCTCGTCAACAACGCCGGCGCCACCTGGGGCGCGCCGGCGGCCGACCATCCGCTCGAGGCCTGGGACAAGGTGATGAACCTGAACGTGCGCAGCGTGTTCCTGTTCAGCCAGGCGGTCGGCAAGCGCTGCATGATCCCGCGCAAGCACGGACGCATCATCAACGTCGCCTCGATCGCAGGCCTCGGCGGCAACCCGCCGTTCATGACCACGGTGGCCTACAACACCAGCAAGGGCGCGGTCGTGAACTTCACGCGCGTGCTGGCCGGCGAATGGGGCCAGCACGGCATCACCGTCAACGCCATCGCGCCGGGCTTCTTCCCGAGCAAGATGACGGCCGGCACGCTCGCCAAGGTGGGCGCGGACAACCTCGCCAAGGGCGCGCCGCTGCAGCGCATCGGCGACGACGAGGATCTCAAGGGCCTCGCGCTGCTGTACGCCAGCGACGCCGGCAAGCACATCACCGGGCAGATCATGGCGGTCGACGGCGGTGTTTCCGCGATCCACTCGGGCTGAACGAACGATGGACTTCCCCGTCGTGATTCCCTTTGTCGAAGAACTCGGCTTCGAGCTGGTGCGCTTCGAGAACGGCAGCTCGGAGATCGTGCTCGACACCGAGACGCGCCACCAGAATTCGTTCAAGGTCGTGCACGGCGGCGTCAGCATGACGCTGCTCGACGTGGCCATGGCCCATGCCGCGCGCAGCATGAACGGCGAGCCGCCGGGCTCGGGCCCAGGCGTCGTGACGATCGAGATGAAGACCAGCTTCATGCGCCCCGGCACCGGCCGGCTGCGCTGCATCGGCCGGCTGCTGCACCGCACCGCGACGATGGCCTTTTGCGACGGCGAGATCCTCGACGAGCAGGGCCAGCGCATCGCGCATGCGACCGGCACCTTCAAGTACGCGCGCGCGGTGGCCACCGCCGGGCGCGAGATCAAGCCGCTCGCGCGGCGCGAGCCGGGGCCCTTCGAGGGCGGCCGCGGTTCGGACTGACACAAGACCTCACCAGGAGACCGAGATGGCCACCATCAACCGCCAGATCCTGCTGGTCTCGCGCCCGCAGGCCGAGCCCAGCGTCGACAACTTCAAGCTGGTGGAAACGCCGCTGCCTGAGCTGGCCGACGGCCAGGTGCTGGTGCGCAACCATTACCTCTCGCTCGATCCCTACATGCGCGGGCGCATGAGCGAGGCCAAGAGCTACGCGCAGCCGCAGCCGCTCAACGAGGTGATGATCGGCGGCACGGTCGGCGAGGTCGTCGCGTCGAAAAACGCCCACTTCGCGGTCGGCGACAAGGTGGTCGGCATGGGCGGCTGGCAGGAGTTCCAGCTCGTCGACGGCAACCAGCGCGGCGTGCTGCAGAAGGTCGACACGACCCACGTGCCGCTGTCGGCCTACCTCGGCGCGGTCGGCATGCCCGGCGTGACGGGCTGGTACGGCCTCACGCAGATCATCGCGCCCAAGGCCGGCGAGACGGTGGTCGTCAGTGCCGCCAGCGGTGCGGTCGGCGGCGCGGTCGGCCAGCTCGCCAAGGCGCGCGGCTGCCGCGCGGTGGGCCTGGCAGGCGGGCAGGAGAAGTGCGACTACGTGGTCAAGGAGCTCGGCTTCGACGCCTGCATCGACTACAAGCAGCACAAGGACCTGAAGTCGCTGTCGATGGCGCTCAAGGAAGCCTGCCCGAACGGCATCGACGGCTACTTCGAGAACGTCGGCGGCATGATCCTCGACGCGGTGATGATGCGCGCCAACGCGTTCAGCCGCATCGCGATGTGCGGCATGATCGCCGGCTACAACGGCGAGCCGATCCCGATGCAGTACCCGCAGCTCATCCTGGTGAACCGGATGAAGGTCGAGGGCTTCATCGTCAGCGAGCACATGGAGCTATGGCCGCAGGCGCTCAAGGAACTGGGCACCGCGGTGGCCACCGGCAAGCTCAAGTACCGCGAGACCGTGTCGCAAGGCATCGCCAGCGCGCCCGAAGCCTTTCTCGGCCTGCTCAAGGGCAAGAACTTCGGCAAGCAGCTGGTCAAGCTCGTCTGAGATGTCGACCCCCACGCTCACTTCGTTCGCTGCCTTGCAGGCCGCGCCGGGCCAGTGGCCCGGCTCCTCGCCAGGCACAGCCAGTCCACTGGACTGTCTGTGTCCGGGCTCGGCACCCCGAGGGGGCCCCGTCGCCTTGGGGCGGCCCGGCGGCGACTGAGCCTGCGGGCGAGGCAGGCGGCGATGGAGCTGCGCTGGAGCTGGTCGCGCTTCGAGACGCTGGGCGTCGATGCGTTGTATGACGCGCTGGCGCTGCGCTGCCGCGTCTTCATCCTCGAGCAGGGCGCCTACCTGGATCCGGACGGCCTCGATCGCCACGCCTGGCATCTGCTGGGCCGCGACGGCCGCGGCGCGCTCGCGGCCTACCTGCGCGTCGTCGATCCCGGCATCAAGTACGACGAGCCGTCGATCGGGCGCGTGATCACCGCGCCCGAAGTGCGCGGCCAGGGCCTCGGCGTGGCGCTGATGCGCGAGGGCGTTGCGCGCTGCGAAGCCGCCTGGCCGGGGCGGTCGATCCGCATCAGCGCGCAGGCGCACCTGCAGCGTTACTACGGCGCACTTGGCTTCGCGCCCGTGGGGGAGGAGTATCTGGAAGACGGCATCCCGCACATCGAGATGCTGCGAAGGAGCGCCCCATGACGATCTCCGCCCGCGCCGACTGGCGCACCCACGAGGTGTCGAACCAGCCGCGACCGCTGGTCGACCTCAATCTCTTCGACGCCAACCGGCCGCTGCGCGACGCGCTGGCGAGCCACGCACCGGGCCTGGACACCGCCGCGCTGTCGAAGCTCGGCGCGCTCGCCGGCAGCGCCGAGATGCAGCAGCATGCGCGCCTGGCCAATACCCAGACGCCGCAGCTCAAGACGCACGACCGCTTCGGTGCGCGCATCGACCAGGTCGAGTTCCACCCCAGCTACCACGCGCTGATGGCCGCGGCCTGCGAGGCCGGCCTGCACGGCACCCCCTGGGGCGGCGGCGCGCATGCGCACCTGCTGCGCGCGGCCGGCTTCATGCTTTTCACCGAGCTGGAGCCCTCGGTGCTGTGCCCCATCTCGATGACCTATGCGGTCACGCCGGCGCTGCGCGCCAACGCAGGCGTGTTCACCGAGTGGTTTCCCAAGCTCGCGAACCGCCGCTACGACGCGCGCTTCGTTCCCGTCGCGCACAAGACCGGCGTGACGATGGGCATGGGCATGACCGAGAAGCAAGGCGGCTCCGATGTGCGCGCGAACACCACGCAAGCGTCGCCCGACGGCGAGGACGCCTGGGGACGGCGCTTTCGCCTCGTCGGCCACAAGTGGTTCTTCTCGGCGCCGATGTGCGACGCCTTCCTCGTGCTCGCGCAGACCGAGGCCGGCCTGAGCTGCTTCTTCCTGCCGCGCCTGCTGCCCGATGGCAGCGTCAATGCGTTGCGCATCCAGCGCCTGAAGGACAAGCTCGGCAACAAGGCCAATGCGAGTTCCGAAGTCGAGTTCCAGGACGCCGCTGCGTGGCTGGTGGGCGAGCCGGGCCGCGGCGTCCCGCAGATCCTGGAGATGGGCACGCTGACGCGGCTCGACTGCGCCCTCGGCACCGCGGGCCTGATGCGCCAGGCACTGTCGCTGGCGCTGAACCACGCGGCGCAGCGCAGCGCCTTCGGACGCAAGCTCGTCGAGCAGCCGCTGATGAAGAACGTGCTGGCCGACCTGGCGCTCGAGAGCGAGGCCGCCACCGCGCTCGCGCTGCGCCTCGCGGCCGCGTTCGACGCGCCGGCCGGCGACGAGCACGAGGCCGCGATGCGCCGCCTGCTGACGCCGGTCGCCAAGTTCTGGATCTGCAAGCGCGGCGCCGCGTTCGCGCAGGAAGCAATGGAGTGCCTCGGCGGCAACGGCTACGTGGAAGAGGGCGGCGAGGGCGTGATGGCGCGCATCTACCGCGAGATGCCGCTGAACTCGATCTGGGAGGGCGCCGGCAACATCATGGCGCTCGACCTGTTGCGCGCCCTTCGCAAAGGCGACGTGATGGCCGCGGCGCTCGAGCACGAGCTTGCGCCGGCGCGTGGCGCCGACGCGGCGCTCGACCGGCTGATCGCCAGCCTGCCCGATCGCATCGACCAGGCCAGCGAGGAGGGCGACGCGCGCCGCCTTGCGCGTGACGTCGCGCTGGCGGTGCAGGCCGCGCTGCTGCAGCGCCACGCGCCCGATGCCGTGTTCGGCACGTTCTGCCGCGCGCGGCTGGCTGATGCCAGCGCCGTCTTCGGCCTCCTGCCGGCCGGCGTCGACGGCGACGCGATGATCGCGCGGGCCATGCCGCATTGAGCATCCGGAGAACGAGCCAGCGATGAACGACGAACTGATCTTCCATCACTACCCCGGTTCGCCGTTCTCGGAGAAGGTGCGGCTGGTGTTCGGCTTCAAGCACCTCGCCTGGCGCTCGGTGCACATTCCCGCGGTGATGCCCAAGCCCGACGTCGTCGCGCTGACCGGCGGCTACCGGCGCACGCCGGTGCTGCAGATCGGTTCCGACATCTATTGCGACACGGCGCTGATCTGCCGCGTGCTCGAGCGCCGCGCACCCGAGCCGGCCTTGTATCCGGTCGAGACCGCCGGCACCGCGCAGATGCTCGCGCAGTGGGCCGACAGCGCGCTGTTCTGGAGCTGCAGCGCCTACACGATGCAGCCCGCGGGCATTGCCGGCGTGTTCGCCGGCCAGCCGCCCGAGGTGGTCAAGGCCTTCGCGGCCGATCGTGCGCTGTTCACCGCCGGCATGCGCCGCCAGAGCGTGGCCGACGCGACGGCCGCCTTGCACACCTACTGCGGCTGGCTCGAAACCCACCTCGGCGACGGGCGCGACTTCCTCGTGCGCGGCACGCCCAGCATCGCGGACTTCTCGGTCGCGCACTGCCTGTGGTTCGTGCACCGCGCGCCGGCGCTGACGACGATCTTCGACACCTACCCGCGGCTTTCGGCCTGGCTGCAGCGCGTGCGCGGCTTCGGCCAGGGGCATCCGACGCCGCTCGACAGCGGCGAGGCGCTGGCGATCGCCGCGACCTCGACGCCGTGGGCCGAGGTCGCCGTCGAGCCCGGACTCGGCTTCGCGGCCGGCGACGCGGTCACCGTGACGCCGACGGACTACGGCTTCGATCCGTCGCCCGGGCGCCTGGTCGGGTTGAGCAACGAGCAGGTCAGCATCGAACGATGGGACGAGCGCGCCGGCACGGTGCACGTGCACTTCCCGCGCATCGGCTTCCAGATCAAGGCACAGGAGACAAGGACATGATCGAACGATTCCAGGGCGCCACCGCCGTCATCACCGGCGCCGCATCGGGCTTCGGCCTCGAGGCCTCGCGCATTGCCGCGCGCGAGGGCATGAACGTCGTGATGGCCGACGTGCAGGCCGACGCGCTCGAGCGCGCCGCCGCGGAGGTCGAGGCGCTCGGTGCGAGGGTGCTGCCGTTTCGGCTCGACGTCTCCAAGGCCAGCGAGGTCGAGGCGCTCGGCGCGGCCACGCAGCAGCGTTTCGGCGCGCCGCATTTCGTCTTCAACAACGCCGGCGTCGGTGCCGGCGGCCTGATCTGGGAACACTCGGCCAAGGACTGGGAGTGGGTGATCAACGTCAACCTGTGGGGCGTGGCCCACGGCGTGCGCGTGTTCACGCCGATGATGCTGGCCGCCGCGAAGGCGGACCCGAACTACCGCGGCCACATCGTCAACACCGCGTCGATGGCCGGCATGCTCAATGCGCCCAACATGGGCGTCTACAACGTGACCAAGCACGCGGTCGTTGCGCTGAGCGAAACGCTCTACCAGGATCTGCGCCTGGTGACCGACCAGGTGAGCGCCTCGGTGCTGTGCCCGTACTTCGTGCCCACCGGCATCCACCAGAGCGAGCGCAACCGGCCGGCCGACATGGCGGCGCAAAAGCCCACGCGCAGCCAGCTGGTCGCGCAGGCGATGTCGGACAAGGCGGTGACCAGCGGCAAGGTCACCGCCGCCGAGGTGGCGCACAAGGTCTTCGATGCGCTGCGCGAGGACCGCTTCTACGTCTTCAGCCATCCGCAGGCCCTGTCGGGCGTGCAGCTGCGCATGGAAGACATCCTGCTGCAGCGCAACCCGACCGATCCGTTCAAGGCCAAGCCGGAGATCGGCGAGCGGCTGAGAGCGGCCCTGCGCGAGGCCTGATCAGATCAGGTCGCCGCGACGATGCGGCGGTTGCTTCTATCCAGCGTGGCACTGCGCTGCACGGGCTTCGGTGAGGCTCACGCTCCCGGAGCTCGGCGCTACGCGTCAAGCTTCGGGGCGCTCGCGCAGCAGAAAGGACCGGCTGTCAGGCGATGAGTGCAACCGACATCAAAAAGGGCGGCACTGACCGCCCCGACCGCGTCGATTCAATCGTCCTTGTCTTCTTTGGCGTCCCTCAGAATAAACCAGGCCGGGTAGCTCTTGCCATGCGTGTCGGCCTTCAGCTTGTCGCAGTAGGCAATTGCCTGGGCGGATGACCAGATCTTGACGTGCTCGGGCGCGAAGCAGACAGGGCGGGCAATTCGACGGACGTAGGATCCTTCCTTGACGACCTGCCGCGCGTCGAGCAATTCGTACCCAGCGGCGATCTTGTAGAAGTGATTGAGCTCGTCGAAGAGATTGGTCTCAGCGTTGCTCATGAATCCAAGCGAGAGCGGGGAGGTCATCCGATCGTTGGGCCAAAGAAGCCCGTAGGGCTCATGCTTGAGAGATTTGAGATGCAGATCCTGCTGGTAGCGTCGAGGGTCGCCCGATGGCACCAGTGCGCCACCGGTGAATGGCGGGTGACCTGCGGCGTAGACCTGAATCAGCGTTGCCAGATCCGCTGACTTCAGCGAATTGAAGTACCGCTGCGTGTCCTCTTCAAACAGTCCCACCGACGTGCTGTCGACATAGTGCGGGAACTGACCGGTACAGACCGAGAAGGAGTCGATGGTCATGCACGGAAGGTTCGGATTGGCGATCTTGTCGCTGAACTTGTATGTGAGGTTGTCCGGATCGGGAACGTAGTGAAGGAGTCGGACATCGTCCAGGTCGTAGACGTGGTCCTTGTCCCGGCCCAACCTGATGCGACGAACGAGAACGTTGATCGGTCGCCCCTTCGCGTACTCATGGATCATGATGACCCTGAAGGCGGCATAGATCGGCACCAGCGGCAGGACGACGTTCTTGTCCTTCTTCCTGGCCTTGCTGTTCAAAAGCACTTCATAAAGCATCTCCTCGACGCTTTGTTCATCAGCCGCCAAGCCGGCATCCTTGCTCCCGGCCTCCAGCATCCGGTCGTGCGCGATCTGCACCATGTAGCCGGTGCTCAGCTCCGCCAGTCGCTGCTTGTAGCTGAGCTTGTGATCGACGATGTTGCCGTGCGGGTCCTGGGTGCAGTAGAAGGTTGCGGCATCGCGGAAGTGATAGGGAGTCCTGAACTCGTCGAAACGCCAAATGCACGAGCGCGACATCGTGACGCACAGGCCAAGGTACTCGGTGGCGTGTACCGTGACCGAGTCAATATCCTTTGAAAGCTCCATGACCAGGGCGTCGAAGTCATGCGAGTTCGGCTTGATGTCCTTCGGTTCGCGGGCGTTCTTCTCATAAGCCGCATTCAGATGCAGTTTGACAAAGTCTCCGGCAAGCTTCTGGGCGGCGGGCAGCTTCTTGGCGAGCGTGAGATGCGCCTGAACGCGCTGGTACATATCGAGCAGGAAGGGGCATCGGATCTCGCAGCTTGCATCACCGATGACCGGGTCGATCTCGCTGATATCACCAAGAATGAGGGCGGCAAAACCCACGTGCTGGTGGTGGATCAGCAGCGCCTGCAGCCCCGCGTCGGATGGGTGTTTCGCCTTCTTCTGAACATCCTGCGTTACCGCGCTACCGATCGCGATTCGGGCGAGCGTGGCGAACTCGGTCGCCCATTTGGTCTTTGCGACGCTTGCCTGCGACGTGTGCTTCTTGCTCAACTTGACGCCCGGGAAAAGCATCGAGGGGGAAGCGAGGGCGCTCGGAAGAATGGGCTTGCGGTTGGTTGCTGCCCATGTCAAGCCTGCTTGGATCACCGACAGCAACGGATTTCCCGCAAGGGCATTGAGGGCGTCGGCTTGGGCTTGTTGCAGAGCGGCTAGGTAACTGTGTGAAAAGCCGGGATGCTGCTTGTCCAGGAATGCGGCGAGCAGATCGGCGGTCCACACGCCTTCCTGCTGAATCACACCTCGAAGCCCTCCCGGAAGGTTCTCCAATATCACGTCAACGTCTATGGGTACATTGTCGGCTTCATCATCGGATGCATAGTGGGCATCATCAATGTACGCTTCTTCGTGCGAAGAAGCGTCGTGAGAAGATAGTTCCATGTTTTCCTCGAATTGAGTTTTGAAGGATTAATCCCCCGGAATTCCTATTGCCCGTTGACCCAACGTTGCGTTGGAATCCGAGCCAAGTAAGCGTAGGCGGCAGGCAGGCGGTGACGTTGACCTTATCGCGACGAAATCGCGATGTCCTGCCGGGGTGGCCGCCATGAGTTTTCAGAGGCGACTCGGGTGAGACGTCGCGGGTAGCGCGCTGCGTACCTGACAGACATCGTTCAGGATTGGCAGCGAATCGGCAGTGACCTGATGGCTGCCAATCTCAATTGCCGAGGCAATTCGTTGATGCAAGGGCCCGATGGTCAAGCAGCGACGCGCTGCCCAGTTGGGCAGCCGATCGCGGCGTTTGCGCGAGTTCCGACTGCGTCAGATCAGCCCCTCGTGCATCGCATACCGTGTCAGCGCCGCGATGCTGGTCAGGCGCAGCTTGCGCATCAGATGCTCACGATGCGTGCCCACCGTTTTCACGCTGATGGCGAGCTTGTAGGCGATCTGCTTGGTCGTGTAGCCCTCGGCCAGCAGCTGGGCGATCTCGCGCTCGCGCGGCGTGAGTGAGGCGCGCGTCGACGTGGCCCGTGTCGTGCCCTGGCGGCACTGGGTCACGACGATCGAGGCGATCGCCGGGCACAGGTAGACCTGGTTGGCCGACACGGCCCGCACGCAACGCGCGAGTTCGTCGAAGGCGCAGCTCTTGAGCACGTAGCCGGCCGCGCCGGCCTCGATGGCGGCACTGACCATGTGAGACTCATCGTGGATCGAGACGCACACGACCTTGGTGTCGGGCAGGGCGCCGACGACACGGCGCGTGACGTCGATGCCGTTGAGGCTGGGCATCGTGAGATCGGTGATCACGACGTTGGGACGAAGCTCGCGCGCCATCTCCACGCAGGCCAGGCCGTCGCCGGTCTGGCCCACGAGGTCGATGCCTTCTTCGCGCATCAGCAGTTCCGCCATTCCCTGGCGAAAGAGCTGGTGGTCGTCGGCCAGCAGGGTGCGGATCGGCATGTCGAAATGTCCTTTCAGGAAGGCCGGTACTGCGCCTGGGATGGCAGGGGTAGGAGGAGGCTGCACAAGGTTCCGCCGCTCGGGCTCGGCGCGATGCGCAGCTGCGCGCCGAGCGCGTCGAGCTGATGGCGGATGCTGGTGAGCCCAAAGCCACAGGGCTCGTCGCGCGACGCCTCGCTCACGATGCCGCGGCCGTCGTCGCTGACCTCCAGCCGCAGCTCGCCGGACAGGCAACTCATGCTGGCATCGATGCGATGCGCCCGCGCATGCTTGCAGGCGTTGACGATCAGCTCGCGCGCGGCGCGCAGCACGACCGCGGCGGTCGAGGGCATGAGCGCAGGGCGCTCGCCCTCGCAGCGAAACACGATCTGCTGTCCGAAGCTCGCGCCGAGCTCGCGGCAGTGATGTTCGATCGCCGCGGCCATGTCGAGCCCGTGCTCCCCGGGGCGCGCCAGCTCGAAGCAGGTGCGGCGCAGTGCGGTCGATGCCTGGCTCATCACGGTCGACAGCTGCGCTGCGAGCCGGCTCGCGTTCGGCGACAGCGGCGTCAACGTCAATTCGGCCAGCCTGATCTGGGCCAGCGCGACGAGTTGGCCGAAGTCGTCGTGCAGTGCGCGGGCCAGGGAACGGCGGCGCTCCAGTTCGGCGGCCGCCGCGGCCTCGTGCAGCGCGCGCATGCGCGCTCCTGCGCTCACGCGCCGGTGCTGCGAGGGTGCAGGCGCTGAGTGGCCATGCGCGTCTGCCCGGCCTCGCCGCGCCTGATCCGGATGCTTGCCGCCATGGAACATCACGCGGCAGTCGCCGGCCGCCTGGGTGCCTGCTGCGGCGCTGTGGGTGCGGCGCGTGCTGGATGCGCGTTTGCCGCGTTGACGATCGATGGTCATGTGTCCCCTCTGTACGCTGGCCCGGTTCGATTGCCGGTGGTCCTGCGGAGCATCGCGCCACGCCGGCAAAGGCCGCAAGCGGTGGGGAGCAGCGGTCAGTGATTCGTCACGACTCGGTCACCGGGTGCCTGCAATCCATGCTTGCGCAGTTGCCGATGAATGGCGTCGCTGTTGCGTTCCGACCGAGATGTCGCATTGGCGACAGTCATCGCGAAGCGGTCGCCCGGGCCGGCCCGCGGGCGACTGCGTGGCACACTGCCGCGCCCATGAACGCCGCACCGAACGACCACGCACCGACGCAGCCATCGCGAGCACGCGTGGCGGTCGTCGGGGCCGGTCCGGCCGGCCTGGCCGCGGCCGAGGCCCTGGTCTCGGGCGGCGTGCAGGTCGACGTCTACGACGCAATGCCCTCGGCGGGCCGCAAGTTCCTGCTGGCGGGCAAGGGCGGTCTGAACCTCACCCACAGCGAGCCCTTCGCGGCCTTCGTCGAGCGCTTCGGCGAACGCGCGTCGGCGCTCGAGCCGATGTTGTTGCGCTTCGGTGCCGACGAGCTTCGCGCGTGGGCTGCCGGGCTGGGCATCGACACCTTCGTCGGCACCTCGGGGCGCGTCTTTCCTCGCGACATGAAGGCCGCGCCGCTGCTGCGCGCATGGCTTCACAGGCTGCGCACGCTGGGCGTGTCGTTCCACATGCGGCATCGGTGGCTGGGTTTCGACGACGCGGCGGAGCACGGCGTGCCGGCGCTGCGCATGAGCAGCCCGACCGGCGAGCTGCGCGTGGCCGCCGACGCGGTGATGCTGGCGCTCGGCGGCGCCAGCTGGCCGCGACTCGGCTCGGACGGCGCATGGTGGCCGCAACTCGCCGAGCGCGGCATCGCGCTGGCCCCGCTGCGCCCGTCGAACTGCGGCTTCGACGTCGCCGCAGCGCCCGGCGGCGGCTGGAGCGCCCATCTGCGCGAGCGCTTCGCCGGCGCGCCGATCAAGCCCGTCGTGCTGACGTTTCAGGGCCGCGATGGCGCGCGTTTCCGGCGCCAGGGTGAGTTCGTCGTGACGCAAGGCGGCATCGAAGGCAGCCTGGTCTACGCCGCCTCGGCGCTGCTGCGCGACGAGATCGAGGCGCATGGCGACGCGACGATCGAGCTCGACCTGCTGCCCGATCGCAGCGCCGAGTTCGTCGCGGCCGAAGTGGCGCGGCCGCGCGGCAGCCGCTCGCTTGCCACGCACCTGAAGAGCCGACTGGGCATCGATGGCGTGAAGTCCGCGCTGCTGGTCGAGGTGCTGGGGCGCGACGGCGTGCACGATGCGGCGCGCGTGACCGCCACGCTCAAGGCCCTGCCGCTTCGGCTGGTGGCGGCGCGCCCGATCGCCGAGGCGATCAGCAGTGCCGGCGGCGTTCGCTTCGACGCGCTCGATGATCGGCTCATGCTGCAACGTCTACCGGGCGTGTTCTGCGCCGGCGAGATGCTTGACTGGGAGGCACCCACCGGCGGCTACTTGCTGACCGCTTCCTTCACGACCGGCCGCGCCGCAGGTCTGGGTGCCCTGAAGTGGCTCGCCCGCCTGTGATAGAACCGCCGGATTCCCGATACCGCGTCTGCCATGTCTTCCGTGACCCACCCCATCGAGATCGTCCGTCCCGCCGCTCGGGCCGCTGCGCCGCAGCGCTGGAGCGTCGATGCGATCGAGGCGCTGTTCTCGCTGCCCTTCAATGACCTGATCTTTCGCGCGCAGCAGGTGCACCGCGAGCACTTCGACCCGAACGCGGTGCAGCGCTCCACGCTGCTGTCGATCAAGACCGGCGGCTGCCCCGAGGACTGCGCCTACTGCCCGCAGTCGGTGCATTACGACACCGGCGTCGAGGCCGACAAGCTGATGGACGTGAGCGCCGTGCGAGCCGCCGCGCAGGCCGCGGTCGACGCCGGGGCCACGCGCTTTTGCATGGGCGCGGCCTGGCGCGAGCCCAAGGACCGCGACATCGAGAAGGTGGCCGAGCTGATCCGCGAGGTGAAGTCGCTCGGCCTCGAGGCCTGCTGCACGCTGGGCATGCTGAGCGAATCACAGGCTCACGCGCTCAAGGATGCCGGGCTCGACTACTACAACCACAACCTCGACACCGCGCCAGAGGCCTACGGCCGCATCATCTCGACGCGCGTCTACGAAGACCGCCTGCGCACGCTGGCGCACGTGCGCGACGCGGGCATGAGCGTTTGCTGCGGCGGCATCGTCGGCATGGGCGAGAGCCGCCGCGAGCGCGCCGGCCTGGTGGCCCAGCTGGCCAACATGGAGCCGAGCTACCCCGAGTCGGTGCCGATCAACGAACTGGTGCAGGTCGAAGGCACGCCGCTGGCGCATGTCGACAAGCTGGATGCCTTCGAGTTCGTGCGCACCATCGCGGTCGCGCGCATCACGATGCCCAAGGCCTACGTGCGGCTGTCGGCCGGGCGCCAGCAGATGAGCGAGGCGGTGCAGGCACTGTGCTTCCTGGCCGGCGCGAACTCGATCTTCTACGGCGACAAGCTGCTGACGACGGGCAACCCGGACGTCGAGCGCGACGAGGCGCTGTTCGAGAAGCTGGGCCTCTCGGCCTGCTGAAACCGTGCGTGCAGGGCCGTCTGCAGGCGGCCCCGAACGCCGCTGCTCTCGACCGCTGCGGCCCTCTCTGGCCACCGTTGGTCGGGCGGCGCGCGCAACGCCCGATTGCGTGGTCGACAGCGTCGTGCAAGCCAACTAAGGTGCCGTATCCGTTTGTAAGCAGTCGTACGGGAAGCGCAGCACCAATGGGTTCCTCCTCCAGCCACCGCCTCGATTGGGTCGACTACGCCAAGGGCATTTGCATCGTCGCGGTGGTGATGATGTACGCCGCCCGCGACTTGCATCAGGAACTCGGGCAACTGGGCCGGGCGCTGCCGCCGGCGAACTGGCTTGACGAGCTGGTCGAGTTCGCGCGGCCCTTCCGGATGCCGGACTTCTTCCTGATCTCGGGCCTGTTCCTCGCCCGCGTGATCGACCGTCCCTGGCGCGCCTACCTCGACAAGAAGGTCGTCCACTATCTGTACTTCTTCGTGCTGTGGAGCGCGATCATCTTCGCGGTGCGCAGCGCGGCGCAGTCGTTCGACCGCATCGACGCACTGGCGCTCGAGTTCCTGCGCTGGATGGTCGAGCCCTACGCGATGCTGTGGTTCATCCAGCTGCTGGCGGTGTTCTTCGTCTTCACCAAGCTCACGCGGCGCGTGCCGACCTGGGCCATGCTGGCCTTCGGAGCGGGCTTGTTCATCTCGGAGTTCCGCAGCCCGATCCACCAGCTGCAGAACTTTGGCGAGCGCTTCGTGTTCTTCTATGCCGGCTATGCGTTCGCGCCCTGGTTCTTCAAGCTGGTGGCGTGGGTGCAGACGCATCGCGGCGCGGCCGTGGTCGGGCTGATCGCGTGGGCCGCGGTCAACGGGGTTGCCGTGGGGCAGGGGTGGTCGCATGAGCCGGTCGTCGCGCTCGCGCTCGGCCTGGCCGGCGCCTGCGCGGTGATCTCGATCAGCGGGCTCCTGAGCCTCGTGCCATGGATGGGGTGGCTGCGCTACCTCGGGCAGCAGTCGCTGGTCGTCTATGTCGGCTTCTACATCCCGCTGGCGGCGATGACGCGCTGGCTGGTGAGTTCGGGCTGGCCGGTTTTTAACGGCTGGGGCGGCCTGGCCATCACGGCCTTCGGCATCCTGGCCGCGCTGTGCCTGTACTGGGCGGTGCGCGGCACCTGGCTGCGCTGGCTGTTCAAGCGCCCGGCCTGGGCGCACCTGGACCGCGAACGCCCCGCAGCCGTCGTCGCGAGCTGACGCCCTTCCTGTCTGGCTAAACTGCGCGGCTTTCGATCCCGGCTCCCGTACGGGGAGCCTTCTCGCCTTGGAAAAGATCCTGCTGCAGATCGCGGCCGAACTGAAGGTTCGGCCGGCTCAAGTGAATGCCGCCGTCGAACTGCTGGACGGCGGGGCCACGGTCCCCTTCATCGCCCGCTACCGCAAGGAGGCCACCGACGGCCTCGACGATGCCCAGCTGCGCGATCTCGAAAGCCGCCTGGGCTATCTGCGCGAGCTGGAAGAGCGCCGCGCCGCGGTGCTCAAGAGCATTGACGAGCAGGGCAAGCTCACGCCCGAGCTGCGCGCCGCGATCGAGGCCGCGCCGACCAAGCAGGAGCTCGAGGACCTCTACCTGCCGTTCAAGCCCAAGCGCCGCACCAAGGGCATGATCGCGCGCGAGGCCGGGCTCGAGCCGCTGGCCGACAAGCTGTTTGCCGATCCCTCGCTCGACCCGCAGGCCGAGGCCGCGGCCTTCGTGAATGCCGAGGCCGGATTCGCCGATGCCTTCGCGGTGCTCGACGGCGTGCGCGACCTGCTGTCCGAGCGCTGGGCCGAGGACGCGGCCCTGGTCGGCCTGTTGCGCGAATGGCTGTGGAGCGAAGGCCTGCTGCGCTCCAAGCTCGCCGACGGAAAGGACGAGAACCATCCGGATCACGCCAAGTTCCGCGACTACTTCGACTACGACGAGCCGATCCGCACCGTGCCTTCGCACCGCGCGTTGGCCGTCTTTCGCGGCCGCACGCAGGAGATCCTCGACGCCAAGCTGGTGCTCGACGAAGAGGTCGAAGTCGGCAAGCCAGGGCTGGCAGAGGGCCGCATCGCGCGCCACCTCGGCTGGAGCCACGCCAAGCGCCCGAGCGACGACCTGATCCGCAAGACCATCGCCTGGACCTGGAAGGTCAAGCTTTCGCTGAGCCTGGAGCGCGACCTGTTCGCGCGCCTGCGCGAAGAGGCCGAAAAGGTCGCGATCAAGGTCTTCGCCGAGAACCTGCGCGACCTGCTGCTGGCCGCGCCGGCCGGCAAGCGCGTCGTGATGGGCCTGGATCCGGGCATCCGCACCGGCGTGAAGGTCGCGGTGGTGTCCGACACCGGCAAGGTGCTCGACACCAGCACGGTCTACCCGCACGAGCCGCGGCGCGACTGGGAGGGCTCGATCCACACGCTGGGCCGGCTGTGCGCGACGCACGGCGTGAACCTGATCGCGATCGGCAACGGCACCGCCAGCCGCGAGACCGACAAGCTCGCGGGCGACCTGATCAAGAAGATCCAGCAGCTCGCGCCGGGCACGCACATCGAGAAGGTGGTCGTCAGCGAGGCCGGCGCCTCGGTCTACTCCGCCTCGGAGTTCGCCAGCAAGGAGCTGCCCGACCTCGACGTGAGCCTGCGCGGCGCGGTTTCGATCGCGCGGCGCGTCCAGGATCCGCTGGCCGAGCTGGTGAAGATCGATCCTAAGTCGATCGGCGTCGGCCAGTACCAGCACGACGTGAACCAAAGCGAGCTCGCGCGCACGCTCGACGCCGTGGTCGAGGATTGCGTGAACTCGGTCGGCGTCGACCTCAACACGGCGTCGGCACCGCTGCTGTCGCGGGTGTCGGGCCTGTCCGGCGCGGTCGCTGCGAGCATCGTGCGCTGGCGCGACGCGAACGGCGCGTTCCGCAACCGCCAGCAGCTGCTCGACGTGGCCGGCCTGGGCGCCAAGACCTTCGAGCAGGCGGCCGGCTTCCTGCGCATCCGCGACGGCGACAACCCGCTGGATCTTTCGGGCGTGCACCCCGAGACCTATCCGGTGGTCGAGAAGATCATCGAAAGCGTCAAGCGGCCGGTGAAGGAGCTGGTCGGCAACAGCGACGTGATCCGCAAGCTCAAGCCCGAGGCCTTTGCCGACGAGCGCTTCGGCGCGATCACGGTGAAGGACATCCTGGCCGAGCTCGAGAAGCCCGGTCGCGATCCGCGCCCGGACTTCAAGGTCGCGCGCTTCAACGACGGCGTCGAGGACATCAAGGACCTGCAGCTAGGCATGACGCTCGAAGGCACGGTCAGCAACGTCGCGCAGTTCGGCGCCTTCGTCGACCTCGGCGTGCACCAGGACGGCTTGGTCCACGTGAGCCAGCTGTCGAACAAGTTCGTCAACGACGCGCGCGAGGTCGTGAAGACGGGCGACATCGTCAAGGTCAAGGTGCTCGAGGTCGACCTGGCCCGCGGGCGCATCTCGCTGACGATGAAGCTCGACGCGCCCGTGCGCTCGGGTGGGCCGGACAACGCCTACCGCCCGGCCGGTCGCAACGAGCGCTACAGTGCGCCACGGGGCGCCCAGCAGGCGGCGCCCTCGGCGATGGCCGCGGCCTTCGCCAAGCTGCAAGGCGTCAAGCGCTGAGCATCGCGCGGCCCGCTGGGCCTGTCGATCGGACGAACAAGAAGGAGCGTCGCATGAAGACTCATCGTTTGCTTCCGGCGGCCCTGGCCGCGCTTGCCTGCGCCGGCCTGGCCGGCTGCGGCGCAATGCCTGGCTCGGCGCCCGCCGCGCGCGCCGAGTTGAAACCCACGACTGGCAACACGGCTTCGGGCGTGGTCGACTTCAGCCAGGCCGGCGGCGGCGTCGCGGTGGTCGCCAAGGTCAGCGGCCTGAAGCCCGGTCAGGAGCACGGCTTCCACGTGCACGAGAAGGGCGACTGCTCCAGCGGCGACGGCATGAGCGCCGGCGGCCACTTCAATCCCGACGGCCACCCGCACGGCCCGCAAGACGCTGCGCACCACGCGGGCGACATGCCGTCGCTGAAGGCCGACGCAAACGGCAACGCCGAGGCGCGCTTCACGCTGACCGGCGTAACGATCGGCAGCGGCGCGACCGACCTGGTCGGCCGCGGCGTCATCGTCCACGTGCAGCCGGACGACTACAAGACCCAGCCCACCGGCAATGCCGGTGCGCGCATCGCCTGCGGCGTGATCCTGAAGCGCTGAGCGAAGCCGCTCAGATCGCCGCGGTGGCTGCCGCCGCGGCGCGGGCCGGCTCGGGCACGGGCCGCAGCGCCGCCTTGGCGCGCTGCAGGCGCGGCGCAGGCCCCAGCACGCGCGGCGCCGCTGCCGGGCTGGAGGCCATCAGCACGATGCGCTGCAGCTCCAGATGGTTGGCGGTCAGCGCGCTGTCGCCCATGCCAGTGGGCAGTGCGGCCGCCGTCAGCGCGGCGGCGCCGACGCCGGCCGCCACCATCGCGCGGCGCGCCAGCGCGAGCGCCGGCCTGCGACGCATGGGCAAGGCCGCCACGGCGCTCACACGCGGCGCCTGAACCGGCGGCTGTTGCGCCGCGTCAGGCAGGGCCGGCGGCATGCTGCCGGCATGCCATGCCGCGCGCAGCACCGGCGGCGTCTGCGATTCCTCGGGGGTCAGCAGCCAGCCGCGCCGGCGCAGCGCCTGGCCGATGCGCGCGCGGCTCGTCGCCACCGACAAGGGCACCGCGAGCAGCAGCGGCAGCGCCAGCGGCGCGATGCGCCAGGCCTGCGTGGGCCGCCCGGCGAGCAGCCAGGCGAACAGCCCGGCCATCAGCGCGCCGGCGACGCCGAAGCGCGCGCAGGCGTCGCGCCAGCCGATGTCCTGCGCCTCGCGCGAAGGCGAGGTCCACTGCAGTTTCAGCCCGGTGAGCGCGCCCAGCACGAACAGCGAATGCGCGACCATGCGCACCGGTGCCTGCAGCGCCGACAGCACGGCCTCGAGGGCGGCGCTGCCGGCCAGGCGCCAGGCGCCGCCGTAGGCGCGCTGCTCGCCTTCTTGCAGCACCAGCAGCACGCCGAGCAGGCGCGGCAGGAACAGCATCGCCAGCGTCGCGGTCCACAGGGCGAGCGCGGCGCCGCTCGGCGCGGCAGTGGCGCTGGCGTCGGCCAGCCACGGCAGCGCGCCCAGCAGCACGAAGGCCAGCCACAGGGGCGACGCCAGATAGGACAGGGCGCCCGTGAGGAACATCGCGCGGTGCACCCCGGCGAAGCCCGGCTCGGCGATCAGTCGCGCGTTCTGCAGGTTGCCCTGGCACCAGCGGCGGTCGCGCTGCAGTTCGTCGGCCAGGTGCGGCGGCTGCTGCTCGTAGCTGCCGTCGAGGTCGCCGACCAGCCAGACCTCGTAGCCGGCGCGACGCATCAACGCCGCCTCGACGAAGTCGTGCGAGAGGATCTCGCCGGCGAGTCCGCCGCGCCCCGGCAGCTTGGCCAGCGCGCAATGGCGCATGAAGGGCTCGACGCGCAGGATCGCGTTGTGGCCCCAGTAGTGCGATTCGCCGAGCTGCCAGTACGCGAGGCCGGCGCAGAACAGGCGCCCGGTCACGCGGCCGGTGAAGGCCTGGGCACGCGCATGCAGCGTGTCGATGCCGCCGGCGCGCGGCGCGGTCTGCAGGATGCCGGCGCGCGGATGCGCTTCCATCATGCGCAGCAGGCCCGACAGCGCCTCGCCGCTCATCACGCTGTCGGCGTCGAGCACCACCATGTAGCGGTAGGCGCGGCCCCAGCGGCGGCAGAAGTCCATCACGTTGCCGGCCTTGCGCTTGGTGCGCCGGCGCCGCCAGCGGTAGTGGACGCGCTCGCCGGCTTCGCCCAGCGCGGCGCGCAGCTCGCGCCACGCCGCCAGCTCGGCCTCGGGCAGGCCGGCACGGTGGCTGTCAGAGAGGATGAAGACGTCGAACAGCGCGGCGTCCGGCGCGGCCTGCAGCGACTCGATCGTCGCGCGCAGGCCGCCGAAGACGGTCGCGATGTCCTCGTTGCAGATCGGCATCACGATCGCGGTGCGGGCCGCGGGATCGAGCGGCGTCTGGCGGTCGAGGTCGCGCGCAGACAGGCCGTGCGGATCGCCGCGCTGCAGGCTGCGCCAGCCCATCACCGCGGTGATGCAGCCGGCCGCGATCCATGCGAACAGCAGCGCGAACAGCGCATCCTGGGCGATCTGCGCGGGCGGCGCATCGGCGATGTTCTCGGGCACCAGGAGCCACGTGGCCAGCGCCGCGCAGCCGGCCACCAGCGCCAGCAGCAACGCGCGGCGGCGCCCCGCCGCGGCGCGCCACGGCGCGTCGAGTCGGGTCGCGTTGCGCCGGCCCACCAGCGCGGCCAGCAGCGCGACCGCGAGGCCGGCCCAGAACCCGTGCCAGGCGCGCGGCGTCATCGCGCCGCGCAGCAGGGCCGGCGCCGTCGAGGCGCGCGGCACGCTCAGCGGGGAGGCATTGCGTAGGTCCATGTTTCGCTCAGGGTGTCGGGGCCGCGGCGCAGGAAGGCGCGCAGCTCCGTGGGCTTCGACGCGTCCAGGCGCTGGATCTTCAGCGTCAACCGCCAGCGGGTCGGCTCGCCCGGCAGCGGATGCACCGTGGCAACTCGAACGCGGGCGTTGTCGCCGGGGTTGACGACTGGCTCGGGTGGCGCCTCGCCGGCCAGCGCCGGACCGGCGAAGTCGATATTGAACTGCACTTCGCCCGGCGCTGGCTGCTCATAGCTGCGGCCGACGCGGGATTGCTCGACCCAGGCGCCGGGCGGGCGCTGCAGGTCGTCGCCCTGCCAGCGCATCGTGTAGGCAAAAGCCAGCGGCTCGCCCGGCTTGGGATAGACGGCGGGCACCCAGTACGCGGCGATGTTGTCGTTGGTTTCGTCCGGGGTATCGAACTGCAGCAGCTCGACGCGCCCGGCACCCCAGTCGCCGCGCGGCACGATCCACACGCTCGGGCGCTGGTCGTAGCGGGCCTCCGGATCCTCGTAGCTCGTGAAGCGGCGGTCGCGCTGCATCAGCCCGAAGCCGCGCACGCCGCGCGGCATCTGGAAGCTGGTCACGAAGGCGTGGCGCGGGTTGATCAGCGGGCGCCACAGCCATTCGCCGTCGGCGCTCTCGATCTGCAGGCCGTCGGAGTCGTGCACCTCGGGGCGGAAGTCGGGGTCGCCTTCGAGCCGGTGCGGCTGGTTCTCGCCGCCGAGGAACATCGTCGTCAGCGGCGCGATGCCCAGTGTGGTCACCGGCGGCTGAGCGCCCACGCGCAGGAAGACGCGCGCCTGCACGTCGACCTCGGTCGTCGTGCCCGGGCGCAGCTCGAAGCGGTAGGCGCCGGTGACGCGCGGGCCCTCGAGCAGGGCGTAGAGGGTCAGCGAGCGGGCGTCCTTGGCCGGGCGTTCGAGCCAGAAGGCCGTGAACGACGGGAACTCTTCCGGGCCGGCGCCGCCGGCTGTGTCGACCGCCAGCGCCCGCGCCGACAGGCCGTAGTGCTGGCCGCTGCCCACCGCGCGGAAGTAGCTCGCGCCGAGGAAGACGATCACCTCGTCCTTGTAGTCCTTGCGGTTGAGCGCGGTATGGATGCGAAATCCTGCGGCCTGCGCCGTCGTGGCGGCGGCAAAGGCGGGCGCCGCGCGACCGTAGTTGAACGCGCTGGGCGGCAGCACCAGCGGGCGCTCCTGGCCGTCGACGATTTCCTGCAGGCGCACCGCGTGCGTGAATCGCCGCCCGACCGAGAAGAACTGCAGCTCGTAGGGCAGCCCGGCATCGCGCCACCACGAAGCCTCGGTGCGAAAGCGGATGTCGCGGTACTCGTCGTAGCTCAGCGCGGCCGCGCGCGCGTCGATGGCCGGCGGCGGCGCCCGCCAGGGCGCGGCCGCCAGCGCGCGAGCGCGCGAGGCCAGCGTCTCGAGGTCGAAGGCGGCATGCGCCGAACCGTGCGGCCACAGCAGCGCCATGGGCGCGGCGGCCCACAACGCTCGACGACCGATCCCGAAGAGAGCGAGCACGGCTGTTTTTAGGTGTTGGAGGGTCAGGATCATGCGCCCGATTCTGGCGATGGCCTGAACCGTGCCGGCAACGGAAGCTGAGGCTGCATGGCAAAAGACGTGCCGAGGCGTCACAGAAGGAACTCGCGGGTCGTGCCGGGATCGCGCGTTGCGGCGCCGGCTAGCATCGCGGCCATGAGTTCATCGTCCGCGCTGCACATCCACGCCGGCCCGGCGGCACGGCGTCACATCGAGTCGCACGGCCTGCGGCCGGCGGATGTGCGCGTCGTCGCCGCAGCGGCGGGCGGCCCCAAAGGGCTGATCCTCAACCCACTGGACCAGTTCCTTTTCGGCCGCTGGCTCGGCGCCAGCGCGCACCCCGTGCACCTGGTCGGCGCATCGATCGGTGCATGGCGCATGGCCACCGCAGCGATGGACGCACCGATGCAGGGCTTCGCGCGCCTGGCGCACGACTACATCCGCCAGGACTACGAGATCGAGCCCGGGCGAAGCATGCCCAGCGCCGCCCAGGTCAGCCGCGAGTTCGAGCGCGAGCTGCACGACTTCTTCGACGGCCAGGTCGAGCAGGTGGTCGCCCATCCGCGCTATCGTCTGCACATCGTCACCTCGCGCGGGCGCCACATCCTGGGCCGCGAGGGCCGCGTGCGCACGCCGCTGGGCTACCTCGGCGCGGTGTTGAGCAATGCGGTCAGCCGCAAGACGCTGGGTGCCTGGCTGGAGCGCGTGGTGTTCTCGTCGCCCGGCGACGCGCTGCCGGTGGACCTCGGCGACCTGCGCCACCGTCGCGTGCGGCTCGACGCGGCCAACTTCCGCTCGGCGCTGCTGGCCTCGTGCTCGATCCCGTTCGTGCTGAAGGCGGTGCACGACATCCCCGGGGCGCCGCCCGGCGCCTACTGGGACGGCGGCATCACCGACTACCACCTGCACTGGCGCTACCCGTCGCTCGGCGAAGGCCTGGTGCTGTACCCGCACTTCCAGAAGGCCGTGGTGCCGGGCTGGCTGGACAAGGCCCTCAAGCACCGCCATCGCGCGACGCCGTCGCTCGACAACGTGGTCGTGCTGGCGCCGAACCCCGAGTGGGTGCGCAGCCTGCCGAACGCCAAGCTGCCGGACCGCAACGACTTCAGGCACTACGGGCCGAACCTCGCCGCGCGCGTGCGCGACTGGAGCCGCGCGGTCGCCGAGTCGCAACGCCTGGCCGACGAGTTCGCGGCGTGGCTCGAGAAGCCCGATGCGTCGAAGCTGCAGCCGCTGTGAGGAGCATCGAACATGGCCGCTGGTGATCCGCTTCCGCCGTTGCCCGGGCTCGATCCGGGCCTGTACGTCCACTACAAGGGCGGCCGCTACGAGGTGATCGGCGTCGCGCGCCACAGCGAGACGCACGAACCGCTGGTGGTCTACCGGCCGCTGTACGGCGAGGGCGCGCTGTGGGTGCGGCCCTACGCGATGTTCGTCGAGCGCGTCGTCGTCGACGGCGTTGAGCGGCCGCGCTTTCGCAAGGCCGACGCATGAAGCCGCTCGCGCCCTGGCTGTACCTCGCGGTGGTGATCGTCGCCGAGGTCGTCGCGACGACGGCGCTGAAGGCCTCCGACGGCTTTTCGCGCCTGGGGCCGTCGGCCGTTGTCGTGGTCGGCTACGGCCTGGCCTTCTACCTGCTCGCGCTGACCCTGCGCAGCATCCCGATCGGCGTGACCTACGCGGTGTGGAGCGGCGTGGGCATCGCGCTGATCGCGCTGATCGGCTGGCTGGTCTACGGCCAGCGGCTGGACGCCGGCGCGCTGGTCGGCATGGGCCTCATCGTGGCCGGCGTGCTGGTGATCCAGCTGTTCTCCGACGCCTCGGCTCATTGAGCGCCGCGGCGCCGGGCGCCGTCAGCTTTACCTTGCTTCACTCAACGCGCGCCGAGCGCCGCACGTTGAAGCCTCAGGGCGCCTTGCCCTGACCCTGAGGAGTGCCGATGCGACGCCTCGATCCTCGTCGGCTGCCGCGCCGCGTGCGCTGGGCCCTGCTGTTGTTGCCGGCGCTCTTGAGCGGCTGCTATGTCGTGCCGGTGGTGCCGGCACGTCCCTACTACGACCGCCCGTACGACGGGCGCTACTACCACCGGCGTCCGGCCTATCCGCCGCCGGCGCCGTATTTCCAGGGCGAGTTCTACTACCGCTCCGGCGAGGCCGAGCCCTCGGTCGATGGCACGCGCGTCGCGTCGAACGACGGCGCGCCGGCTCACATCGACGCTTCGAGCATCTCGCGATAGTCGTCGGCGCTGGCCAGCCGCGGGTTGGTCTTGTGGCAGTGGTCGGCGAGCGCGCCTTCGATGACCTTGTCGAACCAGGCGCGCTCGACGCCCATCGCCGCCAGCCCCGATGGCAGGCCCAGGCGCGCGTTGAGCTCCTTGATCGCCGGGCCGAGTTCGCCGGCCGACGACAAGCCCATCACGCGTGCCATGCGCTCGAGCCGGCGCTCCGCCTTCACGCTGTCGGCCTGCGCATTGAAGGCGATCACCGCGGGCAGGAACATCGCATTGAGCGTGCCATGGTGCAGCTTCGGGTTCACGCCGCCCAGGCTGTGGCTGAGCGAGTGCACGCAGCCCAGGCCCTTCTGGAACGCCATCGCGCCTTGCATCGACGCGGCCATCATGTGCTTGCGCGCCTCGCGGTCGCTGCCATCCTGGGTGGCGCGGGCGATGTGGGCCCAGCCTCGCTCCAGGCCGTCGAGCGCGATGCCGTCGGCCGGCGGGTTGAACGGCGGCGCCATGAAGGTTTCCATGCAATGCGCGATCGCGTCCATGCCGGTCGCGGCGGTCAGCATCGGCGGCAGGCCGAGCGTGAGCTCCGGGTCGCAGATCGCCGCCTTGGGCATCAGGTGCCAGGAGTGGAAGCCGAGCTTGCGGCCGTCGTCGACGATGACGATCGCGCCGCGCGCGACCTCGCTGCCGGTGCCCGAGGTCGTGGGCACCGCGATGATCGGCGCGACCGCGGCGGTGATCTTCGGCGAGCCGCCTTCGATCGTCGCGTAGGTCTTCAGCGGGCCGGGGTGCGTGGCGTGGATCGCCAGGCCCTTGGCGAGGTCGATGCTCGAGCCGCCGCCGACGGCGATCAGGCCGTCGGCGCGGTGCGCGTCCCAGGCTTCGCGAGCCGCGCGCACCGCGGCCTCGGTGGGGTTGGACGGCGTGCCGTCGAACACCGCGACCGGCAGGTCCGTCAATGCATCGAGCGCGCGCTGCAGCACGCCGGCCGCGCGCACGCCCGCATCGGTGACCACCAGCGGGCGGCGGATGCCGATGCGCGCGCATTCTTCGGCCAGCAGCCTGACGGCGCCGAAGTCGAACTGGATCTGCGTGAGATAAAGGATCGTGGCCATGGAACAGCGTGGTTGGACTGCGTCGCGAGCCAGTATGCTCGCCGTCCCATGATGTTCCCATCCGCAACCGCCCCGATCGGCGCGCGGGCCTGGCACGCATGACGCGCCTGGCCACGTTGACGCCGCAGATGGCCGGTGTGCTCGAGCGCATCCACCGTGCCAAGCGAGCGCCGTTCTACACCCTCACGCCCGCCGAGGCGCGTGCGGCCTACCTGGCCGCCGCCGAGATCCTCGACCTGCCGCGTGCGCCGCTGGCGCGCATCGAGAACCTGCAGATCCCCGCGCGCGACGGCTTTCCGCTCGGCGCGCGGCTGTATGCACCGTCCAAGCAGGCCGGGCTGCCGGTGCTGCTGTACCTGCATGGCGGCGGCTTCACGGTCGGCGGCCTCGACACGCACGACAGCCTGTGCCGCCAGCTCGCGCTGCGCAGCGGCTGCGCGGTGGTTTCGCTCGACTACCGGCTCGCGCCCGAGCACCGTTTCCCGACCGCGGTGGAAGACTGCATCGACGCATTGCACTGGCTGGCGCGCGAAGCCGCCACGCTGCGCCTGGACGCCAGCCGGCTCGCGGTCGGTGGCGACAGCGCCGGCGGCACGCTGGCCGCCGTGTGCGCGATCGACGCCGCGCGGCGCGGTGGTCCGGCCATCGCGCTGCAGCTGCTGTTCTACCCGGGCTGCGGCGTGCTCGACGGCACGCTGTCGATGCGCATGTTCGGCAACGGCTTCCTGCTCGACGCGCCGACGATCGAGTGGTTCTTCGCCCAGTACATCGAGCCCGGCCGCCGGCGCGACTGGCGCTTCTCGCCGCTGTACGCCGATGACGTGGAAGGCGTCGCGCCGGCCTGGATCGGCCTGGCCGAATGCGATCCGCTGGTCGACAACGCGGTGGCCTACGGCGACAAGCTGCGCGCCGCCGGCGTGGCGGTGGAACTGGAGATCTGGCGCGGCGTCACGCACGATTTCATCAAGCTCGGCCGTGCGGTGCGCGAGGCCGGTGAAGCGCAGCAGGCCGCGGCGCAGGCACTGCGTCGCGCGTTCGCGCTCGAATGACGAGAATCGGCTTGGCCCTCACCCCAAGCCTCTCCCGCGCGCGGGAGAGGGGGCAGGCCACCCTCGCCCCCGCCAGGGGGAGAGGGCAGGGGTGAGGGGCAACGAACCAGGAGACTCCATGCCCCGCAGCGACTTTCGCTTCCTTCACCGCCTGCGCGTGCGCTGGGCCGAGGTGGACATGCAGCGCATCGTCTTCAACGGTCACTACCTGATGTATTTCGATACCGCCGTGGCCGACTACTGGCGCGCGCTGGCGCTACCCTACGAGGCCTCGATGCACTACTTCGGCGGCGACCTCTTCGTGCGCAAGGCCACGCTCGAGTACGAGGCCTCGGCGCGCTACGACGACGTGCTCGACGTCGGCGTGCGCTGCGCGCGCATCGGCACTTCGTCGATGCTGCTGTCGACCGCGGTGTTCCGCGGCGACCAGCTGCTGGTCAGCGGCGAGCTGGTCTACGTGTTCGCCGATCCGGCCACGCAGTCCAGCAAGCCGATCCCGCAGGAGCTGCGCAGCGTGCTCGAGGCCTTCGAGGCCGGCAAGACCATGGTCGAGGTGCGTGTCGGCTCGTGGGACGAACTCGGCCGCGACGCCGGCGCGATCCGCGCCGAGGTGTTCGTGCAGGAGCAGGGCATCCCGGCCGACATGGAGTGGGACAGCGCCGACCAGAGCTGCGTGCACGCGGTGGCCTACAACCGCATCGGCATGCCGATCGCCACCGGTCGCCTGCTCGAGCACGTGCCGGGCGTCGCGAAGATCGGCCGCATGGCGGTGCGCCAGCCCTTGCGCGGCGGCCGCGCCGGCCGCGCGGTGCTCGACGCGCTGATGAAGGTCGCGCGCGAGCGGGGCGATCGCGAGGCGGTGCTGCACGCGCAGATGTCGGCCGCCGGCTTCTACGTGCGCGCGGGCTTCGCCACGCGCGGGCCCGAGTTCGAGGAAGCGGGCATCCCGCACGTCGAGATGGTCAGGTCGCTGTGAGGCCGCGAGGCGATGCATCATCGCCGACGCCCGCGCAGCGCCAACGAGGAGAGGAAGCATGAGCCGCGACATCGTGTTCAAGAAGATGGCCACCGAACTCGGCGTCGAGTTCACCGACCAGATCCGCGCGATCCCCAAGTACGAGGTCGCGATCGAGGACGACGGCAAGCTCTGGCTCAGCGGCACGCTGCCGCGCGCCGGCGGCATGATCGCCGTGCAGGGGCATGTCGGCAGCGAGGTCTCGATCGAAGAGGCCAAGCGCGCCGCGCGCATCTGCGTGCTGCGCGCACTGGCCATCGTGCGCCAGTCGGTCGGCACGCTCGACCGCATCCGCCGCGTGCTGCGCATGACGGTCTACGTCAACAGCGCGCCGGGCTTCACCGAGCAAAGCGAGGTCGCCGACGCCGCGTCGGAGATCCTCTACGCGCTGCTCGCGCCCAACGGCGGCCACACGCGCACCTCGGTCGGCGTCGCCCAGCTGCCCAAGAACGGCTCGGTCGAGCTTGACATGGTCGTCGCGCTGGGCGAGCGCGATGCGCTGAGCAGCACGTTCTGAGCGGGCAGCGGCGATGAAGCGCCTTCACGCCTGGTGTTCGGCGCTGGCATGGGCGCTGGCCGCAGGGCAGTTCGCCGGCTGCGCGGCGCCGCCGCTCAAGCCGCCTGAAGCGTCGACGACACCGGCGCCGGCGGCCGCTCTGCCGGCCGCCCCCGAGGCGGCTTCCGGCTTTCGCGAAGGCCTGCGCAGCGTTCGCGCCGATCGGCAGATGGTCGCCGCGGCGCACCCGCTGGCGGCCGAGGCCGGCCGCGAGATGCTGCGCGCCGGCGGCGGCGCGGTCGACGCGGCGGTGGCGATGCAGCTGGTGCTCGGCCTGGTCGAGCCGCAGGCCTCGGGCTTGGGCGGCGGTGCCTTCCTGATGGTCTGGGACGGCCAGCGCGTGCATGCGATCGACGGCCGCGAGGCCGCGCCGGCATCGGCCGACGAACGCCTCTTCCTCGGCGACGACGGCAAGCCGCTGGCGTTTCGCGCCGCGCAGATCGGCGGCCGCTCGGTCGGCGTGCCGGGCGCGATGCGCGCGCTCGAACTTGCGCACCGGCGCTTCGGCAAGCTGCCGTGGGCGCAGCTGTTCGAGCCGGCGATCCGCGTGGCGGAGCAGGGCTTCGAGATCTCGCCGCGGCTGCACGTGCAGATCGCCGCGGCGGCCAAGGGCCTGGCCGAGGACCGCGAGGCCGCGGCCTACTTCCTCACGCCCGAAGGCGCCGCCAAGCCAGTCGGCAGCGTGCTGCGCAACCCCGCCTACGCGGCGACGCTGCGCGCGATCGCCTACGAGGGCGCGCGTGCGCTGCACGAGGGGCCGATCGCGGCCGACATCATCGTCAAGGTGCGCGCGCATGCGAACGCCGGCCGGCTCGACATCGCCGACCTGCGCGACTACCGCGCCAAGGAGCGCGAGCCGCTGTGCACCGACTACCGGCGCTGGCGCGTGTGCGGCATGCCGCCGCCATCGTCGGGCGGCATCGCGGTCGCACAGATGCTGGGCGTGCTGGAGCCGCGCGAGCTCGAGGCGCTGGCGCCCGAGCGCGGCCAGCCGCGGCCGCAGGCCGTGCACCTGCTGGCCGAAGCGGGGCGCCTGGCCTTTGCGGACCGCGCGCTCTACGTCGCCGATCCGGACTTCGTGACGGTCGACGTGGCCGGCCTGGTGTCCAGGCCCTACCTCGCGCAGCGCGCTGCGCTGATCGGCGAGCGCAGCATGGGCAAGGCCGCGGCGGGCAGCCCGCGCGGCGAGAAGCTGGCCTTTGCGCCGGATCGTTCGCCACTGCGCACGGCCACCTCTCAGATCGTGGCGGTCGACGCGAACGGCCACGCGGTCAGCATGACGACCTCGATCGAGTCGCAGTTCGGCTCGCACCTGATGGTGCGCGGCTTCCTGCTCAACAACGAGCTGACCGACTTCTCGTTCGCGCCGACCGAGCCGGCGAGCGACGGCGTCACGCGCCCGGTGGCCAACCGTGCGCAGCCGGGCAAGCGCCCGCGCTCATCGATGGCGCCGACGCTGGTGTTCGAGCGCGGCACGGGCCGGCTCGTCGCCGCGCTCGGTTCGCCCGGCGGCTCGCAGATCATCGGCTACGTCGCCAAGACCCTGGTCGGCGTGCTCGACTGGCAGCTCGACGCGCAGGAGGCCCTGAACCTGCCCAACTTCGGCTCGCGCAACGGCCCGACCGAGCTGGAGAAAGGCCGCATCGACCCGGCGCTGGCCGCGGTCTTGCGCGAGCGTGGCCACGAGGTCGCCGAACTCGAGATGACCAGCGGCGTGCAGGCCATCGTGCGCGGCAAGGGCGGCACGGGATGGGTCGGCGCGGCCGACCCGCGGCGCGACGGGGTCGCGTTGGGAGACTAGCGGCCCCGATGTCGCGATGTCGATTCGCGAAGCGGCCGTTCGTCGTCAGTGCGGGGGCGTCCTCGTTGCCACCAGGAGAGCCGAATGTCCACCGGAACCGTCACCTTCCATCGCGTCCTGCGCTGCCCGCCCGAGCGCGTCTACCGCGCCTTCATCACGCCCGCCGCGATGGCCAAGTGGCTGCCGCCGCACGGCTTCACCGGCCAGGTCCACGAGATGGACGCCAAGGTCGGCGGCCGCTGGCGGATGTCGTTCACGAACTTCAGCAGGGACCAGAGCCACTCGTTCGGCGGCCGCTATGTCGAGCTCAAGCCGGGCGAGCGGCTGCGCTACACCGCCACCTTCGACGATCCCAACCTGCCCGGCGAGATGCAGACCACGGTGAGCCTCAAGGCCGTGTCCTGCGGCACCGAGGTGCACATCGTGCAGGAGGGCATCCCGGCGGTGATCCCGACCGAGGCCTGCTGCCTGGGTTGGCAGGAGTCGCTGACGCTGCTCGCGCAGCTGGTCGAACCCGAGATCCCGGCGGAGTAGGCCCCCGGCTTCAGGCACCGATCGCGTCGATTGCTTCGCCGAGCTCCAGCCAGCGGGCTTCGAGCTGCGCGATCTCGTCTTCCAGCGCCTTCATGCGCTTGCCGCGTTCGGCGCGATGGGCCGGGGTGAGGCCGGGGTCGGCCAGCCCTTCGACCAGCGTGTCGCGTTCGCGGGTGGCGGCCGCGATGCGCGTCTCGACCTGCGCCAGCTCGGCCTTCAGCGGCTTGGCCTGCGCGGCCAGCTGCTGGCGCTGCTGGGCGCTGGCCTTGCGATCTTCGCGCCGCTGCGGCGCAGCGGGGGCAGGCGCTGCGACCGGCGCCGCGACCGGAGCAACCGGCTCGGGCATCGAGCGCTGCGCCTGCGCATAGGTGCGCGCCTGTTCCTTGGCCTGTTCGAGCAGCCAGCGCTGGTAGTCGTCGAGATCGCCGTCGAAGTCGCGCACGCCGCCGCCGCTGACGAGCCAGAACTCGTCGCAGACTTCGCGCAGCAGGGCCCGATCGTGGCTGACCAGCATCACCGTGCCCTCGAACTCGTTGAGCGCCATCGACAGCGCCTCGCGAGTGGTGAGGTCGAGGTGGTTGGTCGGTTCGTCGAGCAGCAGCAGGTTGGGCTTTTGCCAGACGATCATCGCCAGCACCAGGCGCGCCTTCTCGCCGCCCGACAGCGAGCCGACGCTCTGGTGGACCATGTCGCCGCTGAAGCGGAACTGGCCGAGAAAGTTGCGCAGCTCCTGCTCGCGCGCCTGCGGCGAGACCTGGCGCGCCAGGCGCACCATGTGCTCCATCGGCCCGCTGTCGGGCGTGAGCAGGTCCATCTCCTGTTGCGCGAAGTAGCCGATCGCCAAGCCCTTGCCTTCGGTCACGCTGCCCGCGAGCGCGGGCATCGTGCGCGCCAGCGTCTTCACCAGCGTCGATTTGCCCTGGCCGTTGGCACCGAGGATGCCGATGCGTTGGCCGGGCATGACCGATTTGTTGATGCCGCGCAGGATGGTGATCTCGGGGCCGTCCAGCTGCCGGTATCCGCAGGACATGTCCCGCATCGCCAGCATGGGATTCGGCAGGCTTTCCGGCTCGCGGAACTCGAAGCTGAAGTCGGCCGAGGTCAGCACCGGCGCGAGCTTTTCCATGCGCTCGAGCGCCTTCACGCGGCTTTGCGCCTGCTTGGCCTTGCTGGCCTTGGCCTTGAAGCGGTCGATGAAGCGCTGCAGCTGCGCCACCTTGTCCTGCTGGCGCGCGAACGCGGCGGCCTGCTGCGTGAGGCGCTCGGCGCGCATCGCCTCGAAAGCGGTGTAGTTGCCGCCGTAGCGCATCAGCTGCGCTTCGTCGAGATGCAGCGTGACCTTGGTGATCGCATCGAGGAACTCGCGGTCGTGGCTGATCACGAGCATGGTGCCGTCGTAGCGCTGCAGCCAGGCTTCCAGCCACACCAGCGCGTCGAGGTCGAGGTGGTTGGTCGGTTCGTCGAGCAGCAGCAGGTCGCTCGGGCACATCAGCGCGCGCGCCAGCTGCAGCCGCATGCGCCAGCCGCCGGAGAAGCTGTTGACCGGTGCGTCGAGCTGCGCGCTCTTGAAGCCCAGGCCCAGCATCAGCGCCTGGGCGCGCGGGCGCGCATCGAAGGCGCCGACCTCGGCCAGCACCGCATGCGCCTCGCCGATCGCGTGGCCATCGTCGGCCGCCTCGGCTGCGGCCAGCGCGGCCTGCGCCTCCATCAGGCGCGTGTCGCCCTCGAGCACGAAGTCGGTGGCCGGCTGCGCGGTCTCGGGCATGTTCTGCGCGACCTCGGCAAGCCGCCAGCGCGGCGGCATCGTGAAGTCGCCCGCATCGGCGTGCAGCTTGCCGGTCAGGAGCGCGAACAGCGATGACTTGCCCGCGCCGTTGCGGCCGACCAGGCCGACCTTCTCGCCGGGGTTGAGGGTGACGCTGGCGCGGTCGAGCACGACCTTGGTGCCGCGCCGCAGGACGACTTCTTGCAGACGGATCATGGAATCGGGGCTGGGGCCGCGCGGCAACGCAGCGGGCGCGGCAAGGGGCGCAAGCATAGCGGCATGGCCGCCTCGGGCTTCATGCGCCGGTCATCGTGCAGATGTCACGCGCAGGCGTGGCAGGGCGTGTCTCGGCGTCTCAAGCGACGTTTATCCTCGTCGTCCGACCGCCCATCTACCATCGTCGCGCCTTCCGAGCATGTCCCGCCGGTCCTCGACTGCCGAACCCGCTGCCCGTCGCTCCGTTTCGAGCCTGCGCGGCGGCACGCCCGCCGCCGACGCCCCGAAGCGCCGCAGCTGGCGCCAGTTGCTCAAGCACCATGTGCGGCTCCAGCGCATCGGCTTCGATTTCCGCTTCGTGCTGGTCGACCCGAGCGACGCCGCTCCGAGCAAGAAGGCGAAGGCCGCGGCGCCCCCCGCGCCCAAGTCGCGTGCCAGCCAGGGTCTCGATGCCGGGCGCCTGGCGTTGATGCGCACCGAGCTGCGCATGCTGATGAAGCGCCATCCGCAGGCGCGCGCGCTGGCGCGGCACCTGGCGTACTTCGAGCGTGCCTTGCACAAGTCGGGCGCGCGCGCCTATGACGAGGTGCCGGTCGAGGTGCTGCGCAAGGCGCTGATCCAGATCGAGTTTCTCGTCAGCAACTGGTCGGCGCTCGGCCTGGCCGAACTGCGCTCGCGACTGTCGATCGCGATCGGCGACCGCGAGGCCGAGCTTCACGGCCCCGAGAGCGTGCAGGACCTGCGCGCACTCAAGGGCCACGCGGTCAGCGTGCAGGACGCCACCGTCTCGCAGTTCATGGAGATGCAGCGATCCTGGCTGCAGCCGGCGCCCGGCGGCGTGCCGCTGACGCCGCGCGAGGACAAGACCGGCGCCGCGAGCTGATCGCCCGCCGCAGGACCGCGCCAAGGCGGCTGCGCCCCCGTGGGGGCAGCGAACGCAGCGAGCGTGGGGGCTCGATTCAGCTGCCCGCGACGATCGCGTCGCGCGTGAGCAGCAGCACCTGGTCGGCGCCCGCGCTGGTTTCCAGCCACACCGCTTCGAGCCGCGGAAACGCGCGCTCGAAATGCTCGCGTTCGTTGCCGATCTCGATCACGAGCACGGACTGCGGCGTCATCGCGTGGGGCGCTTCACGCAGCAGGCGGCGCGTGAAATCCATGCCGTCTGGGCCGCTGCCCAGCGCCATCTCGGGCTCGGCGCGGTACTCGGGCGGCAGCGCCGCCATCGACGCGGCGTTGACGTAGGGCGGGTTGCACAGGATCAGGTCGTACGGGCCCGGCGTGGCGGCCAGCGCATCGCTTTCGACCAGCGTGATGCGCTCGACCAGGCCGTGGCGCTCGACGTTGATGCGCGCGACCGCCAGCGCGTCGCGCGACAGGTCGCTGGCGTCGACGCGGACCTCGGGCCAGGCCATCGCCGCCAGCACCGCAAGGCTGCCGTTGCCGGTGCACAGGTCGAGCACGCGCTCGGCGCGGTCGCTGAGCCAGGGATCGATGCTGCCGTCGGCGATCAGCTCGGCGATGAAGCTGCGCGGCACGATCGCGCGCTCGTCCACATAGAACGGCACGCCTTGCAGCCAGGCCTCGTGCGTGAGGTAGGCGGCGGGCTTGCGCGTCGCGATGCGTTCGCCGACGAGCGCCTGCGCACGCCGCTTTTCTTGCGCGCTGACCGGGCGGGCGGACTGGTCGTCGAGCGCGTCGAGCGGCAGGCCGAGCGACCACTGCACGAGCCACGCCGCCTCGTCGTAGGCATTGGTCGTGCCGTGGCCGAACGAGACGCCGGCTTGCGCAAGGCGCTCGGCTTGCGCCTCGACGAGTTCGAGCAGCGTCAAGCGATCAGCCTTTGCATCACGCCGAGGTACATGCGCGCCAAGGGGCCGATGTCGGCCACCGCGACATGCTCGTCGACCTTGTGGATGCTGGCGTTGACCGGCCCGAGTTCGATCACCTGCGGACAGATCTGCGCGATGAAGCGGCCGTCGGACGTGCCGCCGGTGGTGGAGAGCTCGGTCTCGAGGCCCGCGACCTCGGCGATCGCCGCGCGCACCGCGTCGGTCAGCTCGCCGGGTTCGGTGAGGAAGGGCAGGCCGCCCAGCGTCCACTGCAGCGTGTGCTTGAGGGCGTGGCGTTCGAGCACGGCCGACACGCGCTGCTTGAGCCCTTCAGCGGTGCTCGCCGTCGAGAAGCGGAAGTTGAAGTCGACCACCGCTTCGCCTGGGATCACGTTGCCGACGCCGGTGCCGGCATGGATGTTCGAGACCTGGAAGCTGGTCGGCGGGAAGTGCGTGTTGCCGCGGTCCCATTCGGTGGCCGCCAGCTCGGCCAGCGGCGCGGCGACGCGGTGGATCGGGTTGTCGGCCAGGTGCGGGTAGGCCACGTGGCCCTGCACGCCATGCACGGTGAGCCGGCCGGTCAGCGAGCCGCGGCGGCCGAGCTTGACCATGTCGCCCACGCGCTCAACCGAGGTGGGCTCGCCGACGATGCAGGCATCGAGCCGCACGCCCTCGGCGCGCAGCCACTCGACCACCTTGACGGTGCCGTCGTTGGCCGGACCTTCCTCGTCGCTGGTGAGCAGGAAGGCGATCGAGCCCGCGTGGTCCGGCTTCGCCGCGACGAAGGCCTCGACCGCGGCGACCATGCAGGCGATCGAGGTCTTCATGTCGGCCGCGCCGCGGCCGTAGAGGCGGCCGTCGCGGTGCGTGGGCACGAAGGGGTCGGACGACCAGCGATCGACGGGGCCGGTGGGCACCACGTCGGTATGACCGGCGAAGGCGAGCAGGCGCCCGGCCGTGCCGGCGCTGCCGCGTCGCACGGCCCACAGGTTGGTGACGCGAAAGTCGGCCGGGCCGCTTTCGATGGTGCGGCAGTCGAAGCCCAGCGCCTCGAGACGCGTGGCGATCAGGGCCTGGCAGCCGGCGTCGTCGGGCGTGACCGAGCGGCGCGAGACCAGTTGCTCGGCCAGCCGCAGCGCGATGTGGGCGAGCGAGGCGTCGGTGCCCGGTTCGCGACCCTTGCTCACTGCAGGGAGCCGAAGTTCGTGCGCCGGTCGTCGGGGCGCACCTCGAGCGTGATCTCGGTGAACGACGGGCCGTCTTCCTTCTCTTCCTTCTTGGGCATGAGCTTGGACTGCGAGCTCGTGTCGTTCTGCAGGCGCCACATGAGATTGGTCGGCGAGTCGGCAAAGGCCAGGCCGTCGTCGCGGGTGATGTCGCCGTCGGTGATCAGGCGCGCCAGATCCTGCTCGAAGGTCTGCGAACCCTCGGCGAGCGACTGCTCCATCGCCTCCTTGATGCCGCTGAAGTCGCCCTGCGCGATCAGGTCGGAGATGAGCTTGGTGTTGAGCAGCACCTCGACCGACGGGATGCGACCACCGGTGGTGGAGCGGATCAGCCGCTGCGAGACCACGGCCTTGAGCGCGGCGCCGAGGTCGTTGAGCAGGGCCGGGCGCGATTCCGGCGTGTAGAACGACAGGATGCGGCCCAGCGCGTGGTAGGAGTTGTTGGCGTGCAGCGTCGAGAGCACCAGGTGGCCCGACAGCGCATAGGAGATCGCCGCGGTCATCGTCTCGCGGTCGCGGATCTCGCCGATGAAGATGCAGTCCGGCGCCTGGCGCAGCGCGTTCTTCAGGCCGATCTGCAGGCTTTGCGTGTCGCGGCCGACCTCGCGCTGGTTGACGATCGCGCGCTTGTTGGAGAACAGGAACTCGATCGGGTCCTCGATGGTAAGGATGTGGCCCGCCATGTTCTTGTTGCGGTGCTCCAGCATCGAGGCAAGCGTGGTGCTCTTGCCGGTGCCGGTGGCGCCGACCACGAGGATCAGGCCGCGCTTCTCGAGGATCAGCGTGTTGAGGATCTCGGGCAGCTTGAGCGAGTCGAGCGTCGGGATCTCGACCGGGATGCAGCGAAACACCGCGGCGATCGAGCCGCGCTGGCGAAACGCGCTCAGGCGAAAGCTGCCGACCCCGGAGATGCCGATGCCCATGTTGAGCTCGCCGAGCTCTTCCAGCTCCTCGAGCTGCGCCGGGGCGAGCAGCTCGGCCAGCAGCTGGCGCGGCTGCTCGGGCGTGAGCGGCTGGTCGGACAGCTGCAGCATCTGGCCGTTGATCTTGATCTGGATCGGCGCGTTGGCCGAGAGGTAGACGTCCGAGGCGCGCTTGTCGGCCATCAGCCGAAGCACGCGTTCCATGTTGCCGGTGCTCATCGTTCCCTTCCTCTCTCCTCGATCTCGTGGATCCTGCGGCCTGCCGCGCCGCCGCGATCAGGCGCGCAGCAGTTCGTTGATGCTCGTCTTGGCGCGGGTCTGCGCATCGACCCGCTTGACGATCACCGCACAGTACAACGAGTACTTCCCGTCGGCACTGGGCAAATTACCGGAAACCACGACCGAACCCGCGGGGACGCGGCCGTAGATCACCTCGCCGGTGGCGCGGTCGTAGATCTTGGTGCTCTGGCCGATGTACACGCCCATCGAGATCACCGAGTTCTCCTCGACGATCACACCCTCGACGATCTCGCTGCGCGCGCCGATGAAGCAGTTGTCCTCGATGATGGTCGGGTTGGCCTGCAGCGGCTCGAGCACGCCGCCGATGCCGACGCCGCCCGACAGGTGCACGTTCTTGCCGATCTGCGCGCACGAGCCCACGGTGGCCCAGGTGTCGACCATCGTGCCTTCGTCGACGTAGGCGCCGATGTTCACGTAGCTGGGCATCAGCACGCAGTTCTTCGCGATGTAGCTGCCGCGGCGCGCCACGGCCGGCGGCACGACGCGCACGCCGGTGGCGCGCATGCTCTCTTCGTCGAGATGGGCGAACTTGGTGTCGACCTTGTCGAAGAAGCCCAGGTCGCCGGCGCGCATCGGCTTGTTGTCCTTCAAGCGAAAGCTCAGCAGCACCGCCTTCTTGACCCACTGGTTGACCGTCCACTGGCCCACGCCCTGGCGTTCGGCGACGCGCAGGCGGCCCTTGTTGAGGTCGGCGATGACCTGCTCGACGGCGTCGCGCACCTCGGCCGGCGCCTTGGCGGGGGAAAGCTCGGCGCGCTGTTCCCACGCCTGGTCGATGATCTGCTGGAGGCTCATGGTCGGGTCACTGCAAGAGGGGAAAGGAATCAGGAGACGGCGCGCGCGAAGTCGCGGCTGAAGCGGGCGATGCGCTCGGCGGCCTCGACGCATTCGTCGACGCCGGCCACCAGTGCCATGCGGATGCGCCCCGCGCCGGGGTTCGTGCCATGGGCGTCGCGTGCGAGAAAACTGCCGGGCAACACCGTCACATTGTATTGAGCGAGCAGTTCGCGGGCGAAGCGCTGGTCGCGCTCGGCGTCGCTTCCGGGCACGCCGGCCCAGAGGTAGAAGCTCGCATCGGGCAGGGCCACGTCGAGCGACTCGGCCAGGATCGGCGTCACGCGCGCGAACTTCTGGCGGTACAGCGCGCGATTGGCCTCGACATGCGCCTCGTCGGCCCAGGCCGCGGCGCTGGCGCGCTGCACGGCCGGGCTCATCGCGCTGCCGTGGTAGGTGCGGTAGAGCAGGAAGTTCTTCAGGATCTGCGCGTCGCCGGCGACAAAGCCCGAGCGCAGGCCCGGCACGTTGCTGCGCTTGGACAGGCTGGTCAGCGTGATCAGGCGGCGATAGTCCGTGCGCCCCAGCTTCGCGGCGGCCTCCAGCCCGCCCAGCGGCGGCGTGTCGCCGAACCAGATCTCCGAGTAGCACTCGTCGCTGGCGATCACGAAGCCGTGGCGGTCGGACAGATCGAACAGCCGCGCCCACTCCTCGATCGGCATCACCGCGCCGGTCGGGTTGCCGGGCGAGCACACGTAGACCAGCTGCGTGTGCGACCAGGTGGCCTCGTCGATCTGCGACCAGTCGACGGCGAAATTGCGCGCCGGATCGCTGTTGGCGAACGCGACCTCGGCGCCGGCCAGCAGGGCCGCGCCTTCGTAGATTTGATAGAACGGGTTCGGGCAGACCACGGTGGCGCCGGGCTTCGTGGCATCGACCACCGTCTGCGCCAGCGCGAACAGCGCCTCGCGCGAGCCGTTGACCGGCAGCACCTGCGTGGCCGCGTCGACCGCGAGGCCGTAGCGGCGCTGCAGCCACGCGACGCAGGCCTGGCGCAGCGCCGGTTCGCCGGCCGTGGCCGGATAGCTGGCCAGGCCGTCGAGCGAGGCGCTCAGCGCGGCCTTGATGAACTCCGGCGTCGGATGCTTGGGCTCGCCGATGCCCAGGCTGATGGGCGCGTAGGCCGGGTTGGGCTGGACGTCTTGCGTGAGGGTGCGCAGCCGCTCGAAGGGGTAGGGCTGCAGGCGGGCGAGCAGGGGGTTCATGCGGGCGATTATCGGGCGCGGGTTGCCGTGAACCGGCGCAGCCGCCAGACCAGCGAAAGCGGCGCTTCCAGCGCGGCCCACTCGGCGCACACCGCCTCGCGCAAGGCCTCGCGCCCGGACGGCGACAGGCGCCAGAGGTCGTAGCTCAGCGTGATCTCGCGCCACAGCGCTGCGACATCCCCTACGAAGCCCACCTCGAAGTCGCATTGCGCGTGATCGGTGAAGCCGTCGGCGAACAGCAGCGCGAGGCCGTCGTCGCGGCGCAGTACCGGATCGCCCAGCCGCAGCGGCGGCACGCCCTCCGACGCGAACGCGGCGCGCAGCAGACGCAGGTAGACCGCCTCGGCCGGCGTGTCGGCCATGCCGCGTCCGATCACGAGGCCCACGCGGCCGCCCGGACGCAGCACGCGCCGCAGCTCGGCGACGACGGCCGGCGCGTCGTCCATCAGCATGAAGGCCATGTGGCAGGTCGCGAGGTCGACGCATGCGTCGGGCATCGACAAGGCCTGCGCGCGTTCGAGCCGCAGCTCAGCGCGTTCGCCCAGGCGATCGCGCGCCGCGGCCAGCTCGCCGTCGCTCATGTCGATGCCGACCAGCGCGGCCTGGGGTGCGCGAGCGTGAAGCCGCTCGAGCAGATAGCCGTCGCCGCAGGCCACGTCGAGGATGCTGCGATCCGCGGGCCGCGCGAGTTCGGCCAGGGCGTCGTACGACGAGGACCATGCAAACCCGTCGCCCACCGCTGCGCGATCCGCGAAGGCCAGCGGCGTGCAGCTCGGCGTGCGCCGGTGGAACTCGACGAGGAAGTCTTCCGCCGCGCTGGCGCCGCGGCCCATCAGCGCAGCAGCCCGGTTTCGGTCGCGTGCGCCGGCAGCGTCACCACCGGCTCGGGCTTCCAGCCCTTCTTGCGGTGCTCGGCCACCACGTTGGTGTAGATGCCGCCGCGCACATACCACTTGGCGGTGATGCGCGCGAAGCGCGGCTTCGTGGTCTGGACGATCTTGGTGAGGATGTCGTTGGTGACCTTCTCGTGGAACGCGCCCTCGTTGCGGAAGCTCCACATGTACATCTTCAGGCTCTTGAGCTCGACGCAGAGATCGTCCGCGATCATGTCGATCGTGAAGTGCGCGAAGTCCGGCTGACCCGTCAGCGGACAGTGGCAGGTGAACTCGGGGATCTGGAACTGGATCACGTAGTCGCGCTCGGGCGCGGGGTTCGGGAACACGTGCAGTTCCTTGCTGGGCGCGGTCGGCGGGTTGGGCGGCATTTCGCGCTGCTTCGCGCCGGCGGGCAGCTTCGCGGTTTTGGCGGGCTTGGCGGACTTCGTGGAGGCCATGACTGGGGACGCCGGCCAGGCCTTGCGGCGCCGACGTTTCGTTGCGTTGTTGCAGGGGGCGCAAGGGGTTTCGCGCGGTGGGCCGATGCTATCATCCGCGCCGCTTTCCCGCCCGCATCGCGAGCGGATTTCCCAAGCAAATCAACGACTTAGCGGCAGACCGAGGATGCGTACCCGATATCTTCCGCACTGCCGCCGGCGACCCCGCTCATGCGCCTGAACTCGATCAAGCTGTCCGGCTTCAAATCGTTCGCCGAACCCACGCACTTCCAGTTGCCCGGCCAGTTGGTCGGCGTCGTCGGCCCGAACGGCTGCGGCAAGTCCAACATCATGGACGCCGTGCGCTGGGTCCTCGGCGAGAGCAAGGCCAGCGAGCTGCGCGGCGAGTCGATGCAGGACGTGATCTTCAACGGCTCGGGCAACCGCAAGCCGGCCAGCCGTGCCAGCGTCGAGCTCGTGTTCGACAACTCGCTGGCGCGCGCCGGCGGCCAGTGGAACCAGTTCAGCGAGATCGCCGTCAAGCGCGTGCTGACGCGCGACGGCACGAGCAGCTACTACATCAACAACCAGCCGGTGCGCCGGCGCGACGTGCAGGACGTGTTCCTCGGCACCGGCCTGGGCCCGCGCGCCTACGCGATCATCGGCCAGGGCACGATCTCGCGCATCATCGAATCCAAGCCCGAGGAGCTGCGCCTCTTTCTCGAAGAAGCCGCCGGCGTGTCCAAGTACAAGGAACGCCGCCGCGAGACCGAGAACCGGCTCAAGGACACGCGCGAGAACCTCACGCGCGTCGAAGACATCCTGCGCGAGCTCAACAACAACCTCGACAAGCTCGAGAAGCAGGCCGAGGTGGCCGCGCAGTACCGTAGCCTGCAGGAAGCCGGCACGACTAAGCTGCACCAGCTGTGGTTCCTGAAGCACCGCGATGCGGCCGCCGAGGAAACGCGCGTCAAGCAGGCCGTGCTCGAAGCCACCAACGCGCTCGAGTCGCGCCTGGCCGAGCTGCGCCACGTCGAGGCGCAACTGGAAGAGGTGCGCCAGTCGCACTACACGGCAAGCGACGAGCTGCACACTGCGCAGGGCTCGCTGGCCGAGGCCGCGCTCGAAGTGAGTCGCCTCGAGGAGCGCATCCGCTACGTGGTCGAAGGCCGCCAGCGCCTCGAAGCGCGCCTGGCCGAACTGGCCGCGCAGAACGCGAGCTGGAGCACGCGCCAGGAAGAGGCCCAGATCGAGCTGGAGAGCATCGCCGAGCAGATCGCCGCGGCGGAGGAACAGTCCGAGATCCTGGCCGCGCAGGCCGAGGAGCAGTCGGCCAACCTGCCCAACGCCGAAGAGGCGTTGCAGGCCGCGCGCGGTCGCGCCGACCAGCAGCGCGGCAAGGCCGGCGAGGTGCAGCAGCAGATCCAGCTGCTGGCCGCCGAGTCGCGCAACATCGACGAGCAGGGCCGCTCGCTGAACCAGCGGCGCGAGCGGCTGGCGGGCGAGCGTTCGGGTCTCGCCGCGCCCGACGAGGCACGGCTGGCCACGCTTCGCGAGCAGCTCGCGGCGGCCGAAGAGGCGCAAGCCATCGCCGACGAGCGCCTGCACGAGCTGACCGAGGGCGTGCCGCAGCTCGACGACGCGCGCCGCGCGGCCCAGGAGCGCGCCAACGGCGAGGCCGCCAAGCAGGCCGACCTGAGCGCGCGCCTCGACGCGCTGCGCGCGCTGCAGGAGAAGGTGCAGACCGAAGGCAAGCTGCGCCCCTGGCTGGCCAAGCACGGCCTCGACGGCCTGGCCGGCCTGTGGACCAAGCTGCACATCGAAGCCGGCTGGGAACCCGCGCTCGAAGCCGCCTTGCGCGAGCGCATGAACGCGCTGGAAGTGGGCCGCAGCGAGATCGTGCGGGCCTTCGAGGGCGATCCGCCGCCGGCGCGCCTGGCCTTCTACACGCCGCCGCATGCCGCGATTGCCAACACGCACGCGACGCTGCCCAAGCTCACCGACCTGCTGCGCCTGAACGACGCCGGCCTGAAGGCGCTGCTCAACGACTGGCTCGAAGGCGTCTACACCGCGGCCACGCTAGACGAGGCGCTGGCCAACCGCACCAAGCTCACGCACGGCGAAGTGATCATGACGCCGGCCGGCCACGCGGTCAGCCAGTTCGCGGTGTCGTTCTACGCACCCGACTCCGAGCAGGCCGGCATGCTGGCGCGCGCGCAGGAGATCGAGAACCTGGAAAAGCAGGTGCGCGCGCAGTCGCTGCTGGTCGAGGAGTCGCGCAGTGCGCTGGTTCGCGCCGAGGCCGCCTACACCGACGCCGCGCAGCGCCTGGTGAGCGCGCGCCGCGAGGCCGCCGAAGGCCAGACCCGCACGCACCAGCTGCAGGTCGAGACGCTGCGGCTGGCGCAGCAGTCCGAAGCCGCCAGCGCGCGTCGCGGCCAGATCGAGGAAGAGCTCGCCGAGATCGACGCCCAGCTCGAAGGCCTGCAGGAACGCCGCATGACCGGCGAGGCGCGCTTCGAGGAGCTGGACATCCAGCTCGCCAACGAGCAGGAGCGCCACGCCGAGCTGGAAGAAGCCGTGATCGCCGCCGAGCGCAAGCTGGCCGACGCGCGCGAGCAGCTGCGCTCGCTCGAACGCCAGGCGCAGGAGGCGCAGTTCCAGGCGCGCGCGCTGGCGGCGCGCCGCGGCGAGCTGCAGCGCGGCATCGAGACCGCCGCGCAACAGGTCCAGGCCAATGCGCAAAGCGAGGCCCAGGTGCGCGAGGAGCTCACCGTGCTGACCGATGCCGCCGCGCAGGCCGGTCTGCAGGAAGCCCTGGCGCTCAAGATGGAGCGCGAGCAGGCCCTGGCCGCGCAGCGCAGCCGCTACGACGAGCTCTCCGCGCAGCTGCGCGCGGCCGACGAGCAGCGCCTGGCCTTCGAGCGCAGCCTCGATCCGCTGCGCGAGCAGATCACCAAGCTGCAGCTCGAGCAGCAGGCCGCGTCGCTCGGCGGCGCGCAGTACATGGAGCAGCTCACGGCCGCCGAGGTCGACCTCGAAGCGCTCGCCAAGGGCATCGAGGAAGGCGGCGTCAAGCTCTACGGCCTGCAGACCGAGATCGACCGCATCAACCGCGAGATCGCGGCGCTGGGCGCGGTCAACCTCGCCGCGCTCGACGAGCTCACCGCCGCGCGCGAGCGCAAGACCTTCCTCGACGCGCAGAACGCCGACCTCAACGATGCGATCCACACGCTCGAGAACGCGATCCACAAGATCGATCTCCAAACCCGCGACCTGCTCAAGGCCACCTTCGAGACCGTCAACACGCACTTCGGCCAGATGTTCCCCAGCCTCTTCGGCGGCGGCCAGGCCAAGCTCGTGATGACGGGCGACGAGATCCTCGACGCCGGCGTGCAGGTGATGGCCCAGCCGCCAGGCAAGAAGAACAGCACGATCCACCTGCTGTCGGGCGGCGAGAAGGCGCTCACCGCGATCGCGCTGGTGTTCGCGATCTTCCAGCTCAACCCGGCGCCGTTCTGCCTGCTCGACGAAGTGGACGCGCCGCTCGACGACGCCAACACCGAGCGCTATGCGCGCCTGGTCACCAAGATGAGCGAAGGCACGCAGTTCCTCTTCATCTCGCACAACAAGATCGCGATGGAGATGGCCAAGCAGCTGATCGGCGTGACGATGCAGGAACAGGGCGTCTCGCGCATCGTCGCGGTCGACATGGACGCCGCCGTCTCGATGGCGCAGGCGGCCTGAGATGTCGGCCCCCACGCTCCCTTCGTTCGCTGCCCCTCGAGGGGGCGCAGTCGGCTTGGGAGCGGCCCGGCGCCGCCTGAGCCGCCGCAAGGAGCCGCGCCGATGAGCAGTCTTCAGTTGTGGCTCGCGGTGCTTGGCGGGCTCACGCTCGCGGGCGTGGTGGCGCACGGCGCCTGGCAGTCGCGACGCAGCGAGGTCAAGCGCGCGCAAGACGAGGTCATGCCGCCGCCCGTGGAGCCGAACACCGAGCCGACCGAGCGGCTCGAGCCCTCCTTGCTTGCCGACGACGACACGGCCGAAACCGCGCCCGCGGCGCTGATGACGTTGTCCGACGAGGAGCCGGCGCTGCCGCGCGCAACCCTGGCGGGCCGGCGTCACGCCGGCCCGCGGCTCGATGCGCTGATCGACGTCATCGCGCTGCTGCATCCGGAATCGCCGGCCAGCGGCGAGCAGGTCATCGCGCACCTGCCGGCCACGCGCCGCGCTGGCACCAAACCGCTGCTGATCGAAGGCCGCAACAGCGCCTCCGGCGACTGGGAGGCGCCGCGCCCCGGCGCCGTGTACCGCGAGTTCCAGGCCGGGCTGCAACTGGCCAACCGCGGCGGCGCGATGAACGAGATCGAGTACTCGGAGTTCGTGCAGAAGGTCGAGGCCTTCGCCGAAAGCCTGCAGGCGCGCAGCGAGATCGGCGAGGACATGCTGCAGGCGGTGGCCCGCGCGCGCGAGCTCGACGCCTTTGCCGGCCAGCACGACGCGCAGCTCGCGCTGCGCCTGGTGAGCCGCGGCGCGGCCTGGAGCCCGGGCTATGTGCAGCAGCACGCCGCGCGCCACGGCTTCGTGCCGGGCGCGCTGCCGGGCCGGCTGGTGCTGCCCGGCAGCGAGGAGGGCGCGCCGCCGGTGCTGACCTTGTCGTTCGACGCGCAGGCCGCGCTGGCCGAAGACCCCAGCCGCAGCGCGGTGCGCGAGTTGACGCTGGCCTTCGACGTGCCGCAGACGCCGGCCGAACAGAACCCGTTCGCCGCCTGGTGTGCCGCCGGCGAGGCGCTCGCGCTGGCGCTGGACGCCGCGCTGTTCGACGACCAGGGCCAGCCGTTCAGCCCGCAGGCGTTCCCGGCGGTGGGGCAGGCGCTGGAGCAGCTGTACGCGGCGCTCGCCGCGCGCGAGCTGGCTGCCGGTTCGGCAGCCGCAAGGCGGCTGTTCAGCTGAGACCAGGCCCGACGCGGCGCGACGGCTCCCTCATCAGCACGAACTCCTCCGCCGCCGTCGGATGCACGGCCATCGTGCGGTCGAAGTCGGCCTTGGTGGCGCCGGCGCTCAGCGCGACCGCGAGGCTTTGCACGATCTCCGGCGCGTCGGCGCCGAGCATGTGGACCGCGAGCACGCGGTCGTCGGCCGCGTCGACCAGAAGCTTCATGTAGCTGCGTTCCTGGCCGCCGAAGAAGGTCTGGCGCATCGGGCGGAAGTCGGCCTCGAACACGCGCAGCGAACGGCCCCGAGCGACCAGCTCGCTCTCGCCGGGGCCGATCGTGCCGATCGGCGGCAGCATGAAGACGGCGCTGGCGACGTGCTCGAGGTCGATGCGCCGGTCCTGCCCGCCGAACAGCGTGTCGGCCAGCGCACGGCCCTCGGCGATCGCCACCGGCGTGAGGTTGCGGCGGTTGGTGACGTCGCCTATCGCGAACACGCCGGGCGCCGCGGTACGCAGATGGGCGTCGACCGGCAACGCGCCGAAGGCATCGGCCATCACGCCCACCGTCTCCAGCCCGAGGTCGTGCGTGTTGGCTCGCCGGCCGGTGGCGTTGAGCACGAACGGGAACTCGCGCACGCGCTCGTCCGGCGCGATCAGCAAGAAGGCGTCGCCCGCACGCGCAACGCGCACCGGCGCGCAGCGCGGGTGAAGATCAATGCCCGCGGCCTGCAGCGCGGCGGCGGCGCGCTGGCGAAGGTCTTCATCGAAGCCGCGCAGCGGCAGGCGGTCGCGATAGAACAGGCTCACCTGCACGCCCAGGCGCGACAGCATGCTCGCGAACTCGAGCGCGATGTAGCCGCCGCCCACCACGGCCGCGTGACCAGGCAACGATTGCAGGTCGAGCAGGTCGTCCGAGGTCGCGCAGGCTTCGATGCCCGGGATGCTGTCGCGCACCGGCGCGCTGCCGGTGGCGATCAGCACCTGCTTTGCACGCAGGCGCCGGCCGCCGACCTCGACCACGCCCGGCCCCGCGAGCCGGGCGCGGCCTTCGATCAGCGTCACGCCGCTTGCGGCCAGCAGGTCGCGGTAGATCTGTTCCAGCCGCGCGGTCTCGGCGGTCTTGGCGGCCTGCCAGCGCGCCATCTCGAAACCCGCCGCGTCGCCCGTGACCCAGCCGTACCCGCTGGCCTCGCGAAGCGCGTCGCCGTACTGCGCCGCGTACATCAGCAGCTTCTTGGGCACGCAGCCGCGCAGCACGCAGGTGCCGCCGACGCGCCCGGCCTCGATGATCGCGACGCGCGCGCCGTGGGCTGCCGCGCGGCGCGACGCCGCCACGCCGCCCGAGCCGGCGCCGAGCGTGATGAGGTCGAAATCGTCGTCGTCCATGCTGCGCTCGCTCCTGTTGCTCAACGGCCCGCTGAAGGCCGCGCGACTATCCCATGCCCGAGAAGACCTGTGCACTGACCGAGAATCCGCGCATGTCACGACAAGACGACCGATCGCCCGCCGAGCGCGCCGCCGAACTGCGTGCTGCGCTGCACCACCATGCCCACCGCTACTACGTGCTCGACGAGCCGGAGATCCCGGACGCCGAGTACGACCGCCTGTTCCAGGAACTGCAGGCGATCGAGGAGGCCCATCCCGAGCTGCGCACGCCCGATTCACCGACGCAGCGCGTCCTGGGCCGCGTGCTCGACGGCTTCACACCGGTGCGCCACGCGGTGCCGATGCTCAGCATCCGTACCGAGACCGACACCGAGGACTCGGGTGCCGTGGCGTTCGACGCGCGCGTGCGCCGCGAGCTGGGCCTGGCGGCCGACGCGCCGCCGATCGCCTACGCCTGCGAACTCAAGTTCGACGGCCTGGCGATCAACCTGCGCTACGAGCACGGCGTGCTGGTGCAGGCCGCGACGCGCGGCGACGGCGAGACCGGCGAGGATGTGACGCAGAACCTCCGCACGGTCAACCAGATCCCGCTGCGGCTTGCGGGCTGCGACGCGCCGGTGCTCGAGGTGCGCGGCGAGGTCTACATCCGGCGCGACGACTTCGAGGTGCTCAACGAGCGCCAGCGCGAACTGATCGCGCAGGGCCACAAGAACGAGAAGACCTTCGTCAATCCGCGCAACGCTGCGGCCGGCGCGGTGCGCCAGCTGGACCCGGCGATCGCGGCGAAGCGGCCACTGAGCTTCTTCGCCTACGGTCTGGGCGAGGTGCAGGGCTGGGACCAGCCGGCCACGCATTCGAAGACGATGGACGCGCTGGAAGCGATGGGCCTGCCGGTCAATCGCGAGCGCCAGGTCGTGAAGGGCGCCGACGGCCTGGTCGAGTACCACCGCGCGATCGGCGCCAGGCGCGACGCGCTGCCGTTCGACATCGACGGCGTGGTCTACAAGGTCGACGACCTCGCGCTGCAAAGACGCCTGGGCTTCGTGACGCGCGAGCCGCGCTGGGCGGTGGCGCACAAGTACCCGGCGCAGGAGCAGATGACGGTGGTGCGCGACATCGACATCCAGGTCGGGCGCACCGGCAAGCTCACGCCGGTGGCCAAGCTGGAGCCGGTGTTCGTCGGCGGCACCACGGTCAGCAACGCGACGCTGCACAACGAGGACGAGACGCGCCGCAAGGACGTGCGCATCGGCGACACGGTGATCGTGCGGCGCGCCGGCGACGTGATTCCCGAGGTGGTGGGCGTGGTGCTGGAGCGCCGGCCGGCCGAGGTGAGCGCGCCGTTCGATCTCTACCAGCGCCTGAAGGGCCGCTGCCCGGTGTGCGGCAGCGACATCGTGCGCGAGGAAGGCGAGGCCGACTGGCGCTGCACCGGCGGCCTGTTCTGCGCCGCGCAGCGCAAGCAGGCGATTCTGCATTTCGCGCAGCGCCGCGCGATGGACATCGAGGGCCTGGGCGACAAGCTGGTCGAGCAACTCGTCGATCACGGCATCGTGCGCACGCTGCCTGAGCTCTACAAGCTCGGCGTCGCCAAGCTTGTGGAGCTGGAGCGCATGGGCGAAAAGAGCGCGGTCAACCTGATCGCGGGGCTGGAGAAGAGCAAGCAGACGACGCTGGCGCGCTTTCTCTATTCGCTCGGCGTGCGCCACGTCGGCGAGGCCACGGCCAAGGATCTCGCGCGCCATTTCGGATCGCTCGACCGCGTGCTCGACGCAAGCATTGCGCAGCTGCTCGAGGTGCCCGACGTCGGCCCGATCGTCGCGCAGAGCATCCGCACCTTCTTCGACCAGCCGCACAACCGCGAGGTCGTCGAGCAGCTGCGCGCCGCCGGCATCACCTGGGCCGAACACGACGGCGAGGCCGACCGCACGCCCAAGCCCCTGGCCGGCCAGACCTTCGTGCTGACCGGCACGCTGCCGACGCTCAGCCGCGAGGAAGCCAAGGAGCTGATCGAGGCGGCCGGCGGCAAGGTGGCCGGCTCGGTGTCGAAGAAGACGCACTGCGTCGTGGCCGGCGCCGAAGCCGGCAGCAAGCTCGACAAGGCGCGCGAGCTGGGTGTCATGGTGATCGACGAGCAAGGCTTGCGCGCTTTGCTCGAACGCGTCTAGCGCCGGTCTCACGCCATGAGCGAGTCCGCGCCGGTCCGGCGACCGGCGGCGCGGACCTTGCCGAGTGCTGGCCGAACAAGGTCAGCGATTCCTCATGAGAAGGTCAAGCGGTTGATCCGGCGGCTGCGCACACTGCCGAGGCAGCCCGCCATCGGCACGGCGTGCATCAGCTCTCTCGGGGAAAGGACCGCAGCATGTATGGATGGATCACCTTCGCGTTGCCGATCCTCAATTTCCCGGAATGGGACTTCACGCAGACGCCCGCAACCTCGGATACGACGCGACAGGCCAAGGGCCGGTCCGTGATGACCCTGGCTTCGACGACGTTTCAGAACAAGGACCAGCGAAACAGCTTTGTGCAGAAGACCTTCGCCATCTTGAAGGAGGTGCCCGAGGAGCATTGGGATTACGCGATCCAGATGAGCCTGGCCTTCTTCAATCGGCATGGCGCCGGCTACAAGGCCAAGATCGAGGACATCGAGAAGTCCGTCGATGCCGAGTTCGACGACAAGCTGCCCAGCGACGACAAGTCGGGCATCGCCGCGATGATCGCGCGCCTGAAGAGCGTGGGGATCTTGCTGCCGGACATCAACCGCAGCTTCACCGTCAATGCCTTCTGTAGCGCGCTGCGCGACCAGCTCGTCGTTCAACCACCCACCGCAAGCAAGGAGCTGGCGCGACTGCGCCTGCTCCTCAAGCGGCTCATCGATGCGACGGCAAAGTGTGAGCCCGACCATCAAACGGCGATCAGCGTCATCGGACGTGTCGCGCTTTGCTCGTCTCAGCCGAGCGAACTCGCCGAGATGTCCAACTTCGCCGGTCACCTGATCGACACCAAGCGGACCGATGTGTTCGTGGCATTGGAGCGCTGCTACAACGACGCGAGGATCAACCTGCCGTGGGGGAACAAGTACTGGGCCGTGCGCCAGGGCTTGAAGACGGCGGCCGCGAACCCGCGCTGTGCGGCCGAAGACGTGTCCCATACGGTTTTCACGCTCGCCATGAACCTGAACCAGCTCGAGGACGAGGTGCTGATCCGCGAGACCATCGCGGCGGTCGATGCCGGCGCAGACCTGGGACCGAACACCGCCAGCACCCGAGCTGCGTTGAGGCAATGGCGCGAATGGATGGCCAACGGCCAGCGGCAGCAGACCCAGGCACTCATCGCCGACGCGCAGCGGCAGGCGACGGCGGGTGCCCATCCGATGCAGCCTGCGCAAGGCATGCCCGATCGCGAGACGCTGCAGACGTGGTCGCTGGATCAGCTGGTGCGGTGGATCGAAGGGCCGGTGACGGGTCCGCGCAGGAAACGGCTGAATCGCAAACAGGTCCTTGATCGCGTCCGTGCGTCGCAACCGCAACCGTCCACCGGCGCCATGATGCCCTCCGGCGGCCAGGCGACCAGTGCCTTGTTGACCGAAGCGCAACTGAACAAGATCGGCAACGAGGGCTACGGCGCCGCGGCCGCCTACTTCCTCGACGACATCAAGGAGCTGATCGCGCTGGGCAAGCAGCTGAAGGCGGATGACGGCTTGCTGAGGAACTGTGCGCTCATGATCGACCGACTCGAACCGATGAGCCAGGCACCCGCCAAGTTCGACGAAGACGAGTTGCAGCAGGCCTTGACTGAAGCCGAGAGCCTGATGGATCGGGTGCGCGCAAGCGTCCATACCATCCAGGCAGAGGCCGCGCTGAAGGATCGCTTCATGATCCAGTTGGTTCGCGCCTTGGAGCTGGAGGCCTTGACGCCCGGTCGTCGCCATGGCGGCGTGATCCAGTGCCCGCTGCGAACGGAAGACTGGGGTTGGGTCGTCGAGCGCTATCACCGGCGTTGGCTGTCCAGTGCGCGCACGCTGGTGATCGACGACCTTCCGGTGCGGCTCGACGCGAACCAGGCCGTGGCCCTGTACGTCACCGGCAGCAGCCAGAGCGACTACGCGTTCGACGTCTCAGTCCATTTGTGGCGCCGCGATGAGGGCAAGGCGAGCCTGCCGGCCAAGACAGCGAACCTGGCGCAGGACCCGTACCCGCCGATGAATGCCGACGAGTGGTACGACACCTACGTCACCTGCTGCGTGCTGCACGTGCCACGCACGAAGTGACTGGACCACGCGCGCGAGGCCAGGGCGAGCGTGCGACGGCCGTCGCGGCTAATCTCCGCTCCTGCGGGCCCTCTTCACCGGCTCGCGCGAGAGATTGCCGTGACCATCCGCCAGATTCTCAAGATGGGCGACGAACGCTTGCTGCGCGTCGCCAAGCCGGTCGAAGCCTTCGACACCCCCGTGCTTCACGCCCTGGTGCAGGACCTGTTCGACACCATGGAAGCCGCCCACGGCGCCGGCCTCGCCGCTCCGCAGATCGGTGTCGACCTGCAGGTGGTGATCTTCGGCTTCACGAAGAACGAGCGCTACCCCGATGCGCCGGCGGTGCCTCGCACGGTGCTGATCAACCCGACCATCACGCCGCTGGCCGAAGACGAGGAAGAGGGCTGGGAAGGCTGCCTCTCGGTGCCCGGCCTGCGCGCGATGGTGCCGCGCTGGTCGAAGATCCGCTACACCGGCTTCGACCCCCAGGGCGAGCCGATCGACCGCGACGCCGAGGGCTTTCACGCCCGCGTGGTGCAGCACGAGTGCGATCACCTGATCGGCAAGCTCTATCCGATGCGGGTACGCGACTTCACGAAGTTCGGTTTCACCGAGGTGCTGTTCCCGGGGCTGGACGCGCCGCCCGAGGACTGAGCCGCGCGCAAAAGACCTGCGCATGCGGCGCGCGCGCAGCCCCGCCGATAATTCGGCCATGACCCTCACGCCCCCGGCGGCGCATTCGCCGTGGCGCCTGTCCGTCGCGCCGATGATGGACTGGACCGACCGCCACTGCCGCCATTTCCATCGCCTGCTGAGCCGCCACACCCGCCTGTACACCGAGATGGTGACCACCGGCGCGCTGATCCACGGCGACCGACCGCGTCACCTGGACTTCGGCGAGATCGAGCATCCAGTCGCGCTGCAGCTGGGCGGCAGCGAGCCGGCCGACCTGGCGGTGTGCGCCAAGCTCGGCGAGGACTGGGGCTACGACGAGATCAACCTCAACTGCGGCTGCCCGAGCGAGCGCGTGCAGCGCGGCGCGTTCGGCGCCTGCCTGATGGCCGAGCCCGAGCTGGTGCGCGACGGCGTCAAGGCCATGGTCGACGCGGTGAGCATCCCGGTCACGGTGAAGCACCGCATCGGCATCGACAAGACCGAGAGCTACGACTTCGTGCGCGACTTCATCGGCACCGTCGCCGAGGGCGGCTGCCGCGTGTTCGTCGTGCATGCGCGCAATGCCTGGCTCAAGGGCCTGTCGCCGAAGGAGAACCGCGAGATCCCGCCGCTGCGCTACGAGACGGTCTATCGCCTCAAGCGCGACTTCCCCGACTTCACGATCGTGCTCAACGGCGGCGTCGCCGACGACGCGGCGATCGACGAGCACCTGCGGCACGTCGATGGCGTGATGGTCGGCCGCCACGCATACCACGAACCGTGGTCGATGAGCGCCTGGGACCGGCGCTTCTTCGGTGCAGAAGCGCCCGCCACGGCCGCCTCGCGCGCCGCGGCCGAAGACGCCTGGATCGGCTATCTGCAGCAGCTGCACGACGCCGGCGCGCCGTGGATGAGCGCCATGCGGCATGCCATGGGGCTGTGGAACGGCGTGCCCGGCGCGCGCCGCTGGCGCCAGCTGTGGAGCGACCATCGCCAGCGCGAGGCCTCGCCGCGCGCGCTGCAGCAGCAAGCCGCCGAGGCGCTGCGCCAGGTGCTGGCCGAAACCTCGACCGGCTGATCGGACGCGTTCGCGCTCGCCGTTTTGGCGCGGCGCGCGTACCCTCGCGGGTGGCGGCAATGCCAATCCATCCACAACGCAAGGAGTCGCGCATGAGCAAGTCGGGAATCGACCAGGAAGCCCTGATCCAGATGTTCTCGCAGGCCACCGCCAAGCAGGGCGAGGCCTTGCGCAAGGCGGTCGGCGAGGCGACGCTGCGCGCGCTGCAGGGCCGCGAACTCACGCTCAAGAACATCCGCGGCGTCGTCAAGACGGTGACCGAAGCCGCCTCGATGGGTGCCGCGCAGAACGCCGCGGTCGACGCCGAGGCGCTGCTCGCCAAGGCCTTCGCCGGCATGGACGGCGCGCTTTTGCAGGCGGTGGAGGCCAACCGCAAGGCGCTGGCGCAGTTCGTCGGCCAGGGCATCGACCTGCAGGAAAAGCAGCTCAAGGGCGCGCTGGCCGACCTGGAAAAGATGGAAGACATGTTCTTCGCCACGGTCAGCAAGGCGGCCGACTCCGCCGGTGCGCCGGTGCAGGCCTCCTGGGGCCAGGTGCTCGAGGCGATGAAGCTCAAGGGCACGGCCGTCGGCGGGCAGGCGAACGCGACGGTGGAGGAGGTCATGGCGCAGGCGCGCGACGCGATGCGCGAGAGCCGCGCGCTTGGCCTCAAGGCCACGCAGGCGCTGCTGGAAAGCTATTCGGCGCTGGTCAGCGGTGTGCTGATCGGCATGTCCGAAGGGCTGCAAGGCGGTGGTGCCGCGCCGGCCGCCAAGACGTCTGCGCGCTCGCGCAGCCGCTAAGCGCCGGCCTCGGCCACGCGGCGCCCCGGCCGCGTGGCCAGCACCACCCCCGCCAGCGCGAACGCGAAAGCCACCGCGTGCGCGCTGCCGAAGCGCTCGCCGAGGAAAACCACGCCGATCGCGGCGGCGGTCACCGGCAGCATCACCGTGAACACCCCGGCCGAAGCCGCCGGCACGTGGCGCAGCCCGGTCATCCACAGCCACACGGTGATCATGCTCGCGGCCAATGCATAGAACAGCAGCAGTCCCCAGGTGGCCGGCGTGACGGCCGCGAAGTCGAACGACCCGGCCTGCCAGACGCCCAGCGGCGTCACCAGCGCCAGGCCCCACAGGTTGACCAGTGCGCTGATGCGCTTGGGCGACACGTTGGCCGCGAGCCGCTTGCCGATCACGACGTAGCTCGCCTCGCAGACCACGGCGCCGATCAGCAGGACCTGGCCGAGCATGCTGTTGCCGCCCGCTGCCGCGCCGTCACCCGCATGGCCGGCGCCGCCCAGCGCCAGCAGCGCAATGCCGGCCACCGCGCAGGCGATGCCCGCGGCCTGCGGCCGCGTGATGCGCTCCTTCAGGAAGGCGCGCGACAGCAGAGCGACCACCGCCGGAATCGCCGCCATCGTGACGCCCGCGGCCAGCGCCGACGTGAGCTTCACGCCGAACAGCATGCACACCGAGAACAGGAAGTTGCCGAGGAAGCTCTCCCAGAACAGCAGCACGCGGTCGTGCGGCGAGAGAAGCGCCTCGCCCGGCGCGCGCCGCACCCAGTGCGCCATCGCGACCGCCGCGATGCCGAAGCGTAGCCACGCCAGCAGGAACACCGGGAACACCGCGACCAGCAGCTTCGAGAGGCCGACATAACTGCCCACCAGCGACATGCTGGCGGCCAGGCACAGGTAGGCGACGAAGGGAACGCGCGGCACGCCGGCTCAGAAAGTGGCCGCGTAGCGCTGGTGTTCCCAGTCGCTGACGTGGCGCGCGTACTCGATCCACTCGGCGCGCTTGAGCCGCACGAACTCGCGGTGCAGCGTCTCGCCCAGCGCGGCCTGCATGAGCTCGCTGGCCTCCAGCGCGTCGACGGCTTCGCCGAGGGACTGCGGCAGCAGGCCGATGCCGCGGCGCGCGATCTCGGCCGGCGCCATCACGAACAGGTCGTCGCTGCAGGCCGGCGGCAGCTCGAGGCGCCGATCGATGCCGTCCAGGCCGGCCGCGATCAGGCCGGCCGTCGCGAGATAGGGGTTGGCCGCGGCGTCCGGCGTGCGCCACTCGAAGCGGCCGTTGAGCGTGCGCACCAGCGCCGTGCGGTTGTTCGGCCCGTGCGCCACGAAGGCCGGCGCCCAGGTCGTGCCCGAGAGCGATTCGCCCACCACCAGACGCTTGTAGCTGTTGACGGTGGGGGAGGCCAGCGCGCTGAGCGCGGCGCTGTGGTGCAAGACGCCCGCGATGAAATGCTGCGCATGCGGCGACAGCGGCATGCCGCCCGCGCCCTCGAAAAGCGCGTGCCCGTCGTGCCACAGCGAGACGTGGAAGTGCAGCCCGCTGCCCGGCTGGTTGGCGAAGGGCTTGGGCATCATCGAGAACACCGCGCCGCGTTCCTCCGCCAGCGCATGCGCGGCGAGCTTGAACAACATCAGGTGGTCGGCGCTGCGCAAGGCCTCGTCGTGCAGGAAGTTGAGCTCGTACTGGCCGTGCGCGTCCTCGTGGTCGATCTGCAGCACCGTCAGGCCCGAGGCCTCGAGCGCCGCGCGCAGCGCCTGCAGGAAGCCGAGCTGGCGCGGCAGGCTCTTGAGGTCGTAGCTGGGCTTGTCGAGCCGGTCTTCGTCGTCGAAGGGCACGAAGCGTGCGCCTTCCCGCTTGAGCAGGAAGAACTCGGGCTCGATGCCGGTGGCAAGCGTCCAGCCGCGCTCGGCCAGCCGTGCGGTCTGGCGGCGCAGCACCTGGCGCGGGCAGGCGTCGAAGGGCTCGCCGGCGACGAAGCCGTCGCCGACGATGCGCGCCACCCCCGGCATCCACGGCAGCGGCTGCAGCGTGCGGGCGTCGCCGCGCGCGTAGTACTCGCTGCGCGCTCCGGTGCGGGCGAGCCCGGTGCCCCAGATCGACGGACCCGCGAAGCCCGCGCCTTCGGAGAGCACGGTGCCGAGCTGGCCGAGCGGCACGAACTTGCCCTTGGCGACGCCGTGCAAGTCGGTGAACTGCACCAGCAGCGTGTGGATGCCCTGGCTGGCCAGCGACTCGCGCGTGGCCTCGATGTAGCCTGAATCGAGCGTCATGCGTTCTTCGCGGCGCGAACCGAATCGACCAGGATGCCCAGCGCCTCGTCGAATACCGCCTCGTCGATCGACAGCGGGTAGAGGAAGCGCACGACGTTGGCGTTGACGCCGCAGGTCAGCAAGATGAGCTTGCGCTCGAGCGCCTTGGCCTGCACGCGCTTGGTGAAGTCGGCATCGGGCGCGGCGCCGTCGGCCGTGTTGAACTCGACCGCGACCATCGCGCCCAGGCCGCGCACGTCGGCGATCTGCGGCACCTCGGTGCGCAATGCGTCGAGCCTGGCCTTGAGCCGATCGCCGAGCTTGGCGCCGCGCTCGGGCAGCTGCTCGTCCTTCATCACGTCGATCACCGCATGCGCGGCGGCGATCGCCAGCGGATTGCCGGCATAGGTACCGCCCAGGCCGCCCGGCGCCGGCGCATCCATGATCTCGGCCTTGCCGGTCACGGCCGACAGCGGCACGCCGGCGGCGAGCGACTTGGCGATCGTCATCAGGTCGGGCACGGCGCCGGTGCGCTCGAGGAAGTGCTCCATCGCGAAGAGCTTGCCGGTGCGGCCGAAGCCGGTCTGCACCTCGTCGGCGATCAGCACGATGCCGTGCTCGTCGCACAGCGCGCGCAGCCACTTCAGCGCCTCGGCCGAGATCACGTTGAAGCCGCCTTCGCCTTGCACCGGCTCGAAGATGATCGCCGCGACGCGGCTGGGCTCGATCTCGGTCTTGAAGATGTGCGAGACGGCCTTCTTCACGTCCTCCAGGTCAGCGCCTTCGGCCGGGAAGGGCGCGTGGTAGATCTCGGGCGGGAAGGGCCCGAATCCGACCTTGTAGGGCACGACCTTGCCGGTCAGCGCGACCGCGAACATCGAGCGGCCGTGGAAGGCGCCGCCGAAGGCGATCACGCCCGAGCGCTTGGTGTAGGCGCGCGCGATCTTGACGGCGTTCTCGACGGCCTCGGCGCCGGTGGAGAAGAAGGCGGTCTTCTTCGCGTGGGTGCCGGGCGTGAGCCGGTTGAGCTTCTCGGCCAGCGCGATGTAGCTCTCGTAGGGCACGACCTGGTAGCAGGTGTGCGAGAAGCGCTGCAGCTGAGCGTCGACCGCCGCGATGATCTTGGGGTGGCAGTGGCCGACGTTCATCACCGCGATGCCGCCGGCGAAGTCGATGTAGCGCGTGCCCTCGACGTCCCACAGCAGCGCGCCGTCGGCGCGGTCGGCGAAAAAGCCTGCCATCACGCCGACGCCGCGCGGCGTGGCGGCGGCCTTGCGGGCGAGCAGTTGCTCGTTGAGAGAGTGGTTCATGGCCGGGTCCTCAGCATGGGGGCCGCCACGCCGTGATCACGCGTTGATGCGGATCCAGGTGGTCTTGAGTTCGGTGTACTTCTCGAGCGCGTGCAGCGACTTGTCGCGGCCATTGCCGCTTTGCTTGACGCCGCCGAAGGGCACGGTGATGTCGTCCTCGTCGTACTGGTTCACGTGCACCGTGCCGGCCTGCAACGCACGCGCGACGCGGTGCGCGCGGTCGATGTGGCTGGACCAGACGCTGGCCTGCAGGCCGTAGGACGAGTCGTTGGCCATGCGGATTGCCTCGGCCTCGTCCTTGAAGCGGATGATCGACAGCACCGGGCCGAAGATCTCCTCGCGCGCGATCTTCATGTCGTTGCGAACGCCGTCGAAGATGGTCGGCTCGACGTAGTAGCCGCCGCTCTCGCTGCGCGCCTGGCGACCGCCGGCGATGGCCTTGGCGCCTTCCTCGTGGCCGGCGCCGATGTAGCCGAGCACGGTCTTGAGCTGGGTGTCGTCGACCAGCGCGCCCATCACGGTCCTGGCGTCGAGTGGATCGCCCGGCTGGTACTTCGGCGCCTCGGCGGCGAGCTTCTTGGCAAAGTCGTCGGCGATGCTCTCGTGCACGAACAGGCGCGAGGGCGCGTTGCAGCTCTCGCCCTGGTTGAAGAAGATGCTGCCGGCAAGCGTCTGCGCGCAGCGGTCGAGGTCGTCGAAGTCGGGGAAGACGAGGAAGGCGCTCTTGCCGCCGAGCTCGTTGTAGACGCGCTTGAGGTTGCTGCGGCTCGCGTACTCCATCATGCGCCGGCCCACGCGCGTGGAGCCGGTGAAGCCGATCGCGTCGACGTCCATGTGCAGCGCGAGCGCCTCGCCGGCCTCGTGGCCGAAGCCGGGCACGACGTTGAACACGCCCTCGGGAACGCCGGCCTCGAGCGCCAGCTCGGCGAGGCGCAGGGCGGTCAGCGGGCTCTTCTCGCTGGGCTTGAGCACCACCGAGTTGCCGGTCGCGAGCGCGGGGCCGAGCTTCCACGCGGCCATGATCATCGGGTAGTTCCAGGGCACGATGCAGCCGATCACGCCCATCGGCTCGCGCGTGATCAGCGCCAGCGCCGAAGCCGGCGTGGGCGCGATCTCGTCGTAGACCTTGTCGATCGCCTCGGCATACCAGGCGATGGTGCGCGCGGTCGAGCCCACGTCGACGCTGAGCGAGTACTGGATGGGCTTGCCCATGTCCAGGGTCTCGGTCAGCGCGAGTTCGTCCTTGTGCTTCTGGATGAGCTCCGAGAACTTCATCAGGATGCGCTTGCGCGCGGCCGGCGCCTTGCCGGCCCAGCGGCCGTCGGCGAAGGCGGCGCGCGCGCTGGCGACGGCGGCGTCGATGTCGGCTGCGCGGCCGCGCGCGGCCTGGGCGAAGACGCGGCCGTCGATCGGCGAGACGCGATCGAAGGTCTCGCCGGTTTGCGCGGCGACGCGCTTGCCGCCGATGAGGGCGCGGCCGTCGAAGCGCGCCGCGGCAGCGCGGGCGCGCCAGTCGATGGGAGTGGATGCGGAAGTGGTCATCGCGAAGCCTCCTTCGGGCTCATGATCGCGTGGGGCTGGAACGGGGGGAGACGGATGGCCGGGATGTCCTGGATCAGGAGGTGGACGTTGCCCTCACCCCAACCCTCTCCCGCAGGCGGGAGAGGGCGTGCTCTGCATGCGCCGGACTGTCTTGCTCCCTCTCCCGCGCGCGGGAGAGGGCATGGGTGAGGGCTTGTCGCGGCCTTGCGCAGAGATCAGAAGAACACCACCACCGACGCGCCCAGCAGATGGTTCTTCTTCGCGTAGGTGCCGTCCTTCACGTCGTAGAACACCGCCTTGTTCGCTCCGTCGAAGCGGTACTCGGCCTTGAAGGTCGTATTCTGGTTGAACGCATACTTCATGCCGAACGTCAGGGCGTAGCGGTTGGCGCCCTTGCTGCAGCCGGCGAGGCTCGGGTCGTTGCCGCAGTCGAGATTGCCGTCCGGACCGACACCGTTACGGTAGTCGCCGAATGCCCCGTCGACGCCGAACTCAGGCCAGTAGCCGGTGTAGCCGAACAGGCCGCCACCGTTCTTGTCGTTGTTGATGTAGTCGGCGCGCGCCAGCAGCTGCAGGCGCGGCGTGATGTTGTAGCCCACCAGGCCCGATACGCCGAACCACTCGGCATCCCGGAACACCGGATTGCCGTCGGCGTCGAGCGCCGGGGTAATCGCCGCCTGCTTCTGCTTGCCGTAGCTGAACTGGCCCTGCACGGTCCAATCGCCGCGGATGAAGTAGCCGTCGATTTCGAACAGATGGGTAGTCGTCTTCTCGAACTCGGCGCAGTCGTCGTCGGCGCAGAGATTGAAGTTGGTGGTCTTGCCGTGCAGGCCGGCGAAGCCGAATCCGTTGAACTCGCCCTTCGAGTAGTCGACGCGGTAGACCAGCGCCGGCGCCTTGTCGCCCTGGTTGTTGCGGGTGTTGTTGACGTTGGCGAGCATCGCGCGGCTCCACCATTTGCCGCGCGTGATATCGACGCCGACGCCCGTGTAGCCGGTCGGCAGCGTCAGGTCGAACAGCAGGTTGTGGGTGGTGAAGGGGTTCAGCGTCGGCTGCTGGTACTCGTAGCCCGACCAGTCCGGCATTTGGCCGACGACCAGGCGGGTCTGCAAGTCAGATAGCGGGATCGACACCGTGGCCTCCTGCACCGGACCGGCGCCGATCAGCTCGCCGACGCCGCGCTGCGGCGAAAGGGTCAGCTTCCACCGGGTGCCGCTGTCGGTCTCCTTGGTGAAGTCGATCACCGCGGCGCCCATGTACGAGGTGTCGTAGAAGTAGCCATCGTCCTGCGAGTTGAGGAACTGGAAGCCGGCGCGGTCCTGCCGCTTGTTGTAGATGTACACCGGCTCGATGTAGCCCGAGATCGTCAGGCCCTTCATGCCCCACATCTCGAGGTTGTCTTCGGTGGCTTCGGTCTTCACCGCGATGCGGTTGAACTCCTGCACCTGCTCGGGCGTCATGCCCCATTGGGCGCTGCCCGCCGGGCCACCGGCCGCTGCCGGCTTGGCCTCGGCTTCCTTGAGCTTCTTCTCGAGCTCGAGCACGCGCGCCTTCAGGTCCTGCAGTTCCTTGAGCACGGCATCGGCGCTCGCCGCCTGCGCCTGCGCAAGGCCGGGGAAGGCGGCAGCGACCGCCACCGCGACGGCGCTGAGTTTCCAGGTTCTCATGGGTGTTCGCTCCTCTTGAAGAAGGTCGGGGGTTGCTTTGTCTGGATCGATCAGGGGGACGCTTGAACAGGGAAAGGGAATCAGCCGCCGCGCTGCGCCTGCGCGATCGCGCGCTGGCGCTCGCGCTCGGCGCGGGCGATGAGGTAGCTGGCGGTGATCGTGCCGATCGCGACCAGCGCGATGATCACGGTCGCCATCGCGTTGACCGAAGGGTTCAGGCCCAGCCTGGCGCGCGAGAAGATCACCAGCGGCATCGTGGTCGCACCCGGGCCCGAGAGAAAGGCCGAGAGCACGACGTCGTCGAGCGACAGCGTGAAGGTCAGCAGCCACGCCGAAGCCAGCGACTGCGCGATCATCGGCAGCGTGACGAGCATGAAGACCTGCGCGGGCCTCGCGCCGAGGTCCATGGCCGCTTCTTCAAGAGAAGGGTTCAGGTCGATCAGGCGCGCCTGGATGATCACCGTGGCGTAGGCCATGCCCAGCAGCAGGTGGCCGAGCCAGATGGTCATCATTCCGCGCTCGGGAAAGCCGAACAGGCGCTGCACCGAGACGAGGAACAAAAGCAGCGACAGGCCGACGATCACTTCCGGCATCACGAGCGGCGCATTGACCATGCCCGAGAACAGCGTGCGGCCGGTGAAGCGGCGGTACTTGACCAACGCGAAGGCGGCCAGCGTGCCGAGCACCACCGAGCCGCAGGCGGTGAGGAAGGCCACCTGCAGGCTTAAGCCAAGGCCGGCCAGCATCTCGCGGTCGCTGACCAGCGCGACATACCACTTCAGCGTGAAGCGGTTCCAGATGCTGGGCAGCGGCGAGTCGTTGAACGAGTAGACGACCAGCGAGACGATCGGCAGGTACAGGAACACGAAGCCCGCGGCCAGCCAGCCGCGGCCGAAGCGGCTGGCGAAGCGCTGGTCGAACCAGGCGCGCGAACGTCGCGTCACGGCAGCCGCGCTCATTTGCGCACCTCCTGGGCCTCGGCCTGGTAGCGGTTGAAGATCGCCAGCGGCACCAGGATCAGCAGGATCATCACGACCGCAACGGTCGAGGCCATCGGCCAGTCGTTGTTGCTGAAGAACTCGTCCCACAGCACGCGGCCGATCATCTGCGTCTCGGGGCCGCCGAGCAGCTCGGGGATCACGTACTCGCCGACGCAGGGAATGAAGACCAGCATCGAGCCGGCGATGATCCCCGCCTTGGACAGCGGCACGGTGATCTTCCAGAACGCGGTCCACGGCGTCGCGCCGAGGTCGGCGGCGGCTTCGAGCAGGCGCAGATCGAGCTTGGACAGCGTCGCGTACAGCGGCAGGATCATGAAGGGCAGGTAGGTGTAGACCATGCCCACCACGAGCGAGAACGGCGTGTTCATCAGCTTGCCGGCCGCGGGGATCAGCCCCGCCGCTACCAGCAGCATGTCGACGTGCAGGAACTCGATGATGTTGGCGATCCAGCCGTTCTCGCCCAGCAGGCCCTTCCAGGCGTAGACGCGCAGCAGGAACGAGGTCCAGAACGGCAGCATCACCAGCATCAGCAGCGTCGGCTGCAATGCGGCCTTGGCGCGCGCCATGAAGTAGGCGAACGGATAGCCGATCGCGAGGCACAGCACGGTCGTGACCGCCGCGTACTTGAGGCTGCGCACGTACGCATTGAAGTACAGCGAGTCCTGCGTGATGAAGATGTAGTTGCTGAACTTCAGCGTCAGCGTGGCCACGCCGTCCTGGATCGCGATCAGGTCCTTGACCGTCACGATGTCCATCTCGGAGATGCTGATCTTCGCGACGATCAGGAACGGAGCGAGGAAGAACAGCAGCAGCCAGACGTAGGGCAGGCCGATCACGGCGCTGCGCCCGCGCCACCAGCGCGGCGCGCGCAGCGCGTTGGCCGAGCTGCCGGGCAGGGCGGCCATTGCGGGCATGGAGTTCGCCTTGGCGCTCACGGCTTCGTCCTCACTGCGTCAGGACGACCTGCGACGAGGGCGTCCAGCTGGCCCACGCGGTGTCGTCCCAGGTCAGCTGGTCCTCGGGGTGGCGCTCGTGGTTGCTCTGGCTGATCTTGAGCACGCGTCCGCCGTGGGTCTGCAGGTGGTAGACCGTGAAGCTGCCGAAGTAGGCGATGTCGCGCACCTTGCCTTCGACGCGGTTGTGCGGCGCGAACTCGCCTTCCGGCGCGCGGCGCGTCAGGCGAATCTTCTCGGGCCGCACCGCCACCGACACCGGCATGCCCTCGGTGCCGGTGATGCCGTGGCCGACGTAGTGGCTGCAGTCGCCGCACTGCACGATCACGTGGTCGGCATGGTCCTCGGCAAGCGTGCCGTCCATCAGGTTGACGTTGCCGATGAAGTCGGCGACGAAGCGCGTGGCCGGCGTCTCGTAGATCTCGCTCGGTGCGCCGACCTGCAGGATCTTGCCCTCGCTCATCACCGCGATGCGCGAAGCCATGGTCATCGCCTCTTCCTGGTCGTGCGTGACCATCACGCAGGTCACGCCGACCTCCTCGATGATGTTGACCAGCTCGATCTGCGTTTCCTCGCGCAGCTTCTTGTCGAGCGCGCCCAGCGGCTCGTCGAGCAGCAGCAGCTGCGGACGCTTGGCGAGGCTGCGCGCAAGCGCGACGCGCTGCTGCTGGCCGCCGGAGAGCTGGTGCGGCTTGCGCTTGGCGTACTTGCCCAGCTGCACGAGCTTGAGCATCTGCTCCACACGCTGCGCGACGGCGTCCTTCGCCATGCCGTCGCGGCGCAGCCCGAAGGCGATGTTGTCCCACACCGTGAGGTGCGGGAACAGCGCGTAGGACTGGAACATCATGTTGATCGGCCGCTCGTAGGGCGGCAGGCCGGCGAGGTCCTGGCCGTTGAGCACGATGCGACCCGAGGTCGGCGTCTCGAAGCCGGCCAGCATGCGCAGCAGCGTGGTCTTGCCGCAGCCCGACGAGCCGAGCAGCGCGAAGATCTCGCCCTTGGCGATGTCGATGCTCACGTGGTTGACCGCGACGGCGCCGCCGCCGAAGTCCTTGACGACGTCCACGATCTGCAGGTACGCCGAAGCGCTGCTCGAACTCATCTCAAACATCTCCGAAACCCTTCCTCGCGCGGCGTGCGCCGGCCGCGCGCCGGGCGCCTTTCGCGCCGCGCCAGGAAATGCAGTGCCGTGTGCCGGGCCCGACCGCGGGCCCGTGCGATCACAGGCCGGTCTTGAACGAGGTGTACAGCCGCGTCATCGTGCGGCGCAGGTCGTTGTTGATCGCGTCCGGCGCGGCCATCTTGGCCATGTCCGCGTCGCTCGGGAACACCGTCGGGTTGCTCGCGACCTCGGGCTTGATGAACTTGCGCGACTCCTTGTTCGGGTTCGCGTAGAAGACCTTGTTGGTGAGGCTCGCGTGGACCTCGGGCTTCATGATGTAGTTGATGAACGCGTGCGCGTTCTCGGGATGCGGCGCGTCGGCCGGGATCACCATCACGTCGAAGAACAGCAGCCCGCCGGTCTTGGGAATCAGCGCCTCGATCTTCTGGCCGGTCTTGCCGTCGATGGCGCGCTGGCGTGCGATGTTGATGTCGCCCGACCAGCCCAGCGCCAGGCAGATCGAACCGTTGGCCATGTCATTGATGTAGCCCGAGGAGCTGAACAGCGTCACGTAGGGGCGGATGCTCTTGAGCAGCGGCGCCACCGCCGCGTAGTCGGCCTGGTTGCGCGAGTAGGCCGGCTTGCCGAGGTAGTGCAGCGCGGCCGGCACGACCTCGGTGGCCGAGTCGAGGAAGCTCACGCCGCAGCTCTTGAGCTTGGAGATGTACTCGGGCTTGAAGACGAGGTCCCAGACGTTGTCCGGCATCGGCGTGCTGCCCAGCGCTGCCTTGACCTTGTCGACGTTGATGCCGACCGTGGTGTAGCCCCACAGCCAGTTGACCTGGTACTGGTTGCCCGGGTCCAGCTTGGCCAGCTGGGCCAGCAGCGCCGGGTCGAGGTTCTTCCAGTTGGGCAGCTTGCTCTTGTCGAGCTTCATCAAGAGGCCGCCGTCGGCCTGCAGCTTGGCCCAGTACGAGGAGGGCACGACGACGTCGTAGCCGGTCTTGCCCGCCACCAGCTTGGCGTGGACGATCTCGTTGTTGTCGAAGTTGTCGTAGCGGACCTTGATGCCCGTTTCCTTCTCGAAGTTCGCGAGCGTGTCTTCGGCGATGTAGTCCGACCAGTTGTAGACGTTGAGGACCTTCTCCTCCTGCGCAGCCGCGGGCTGGGCGGCCATCAGACACGCGGCGGCCAGGGCTGCCAGGACACCGGCGGTTCGGTGCAGCGACTTGAGCTTCATCGTGAATCCTCCGAGGGGTTCGAACACGGGCACAAAGGTCAACGGAAATCGAATCTCTTGGACGTCAGAGCCAACCCTTGGCCTTGACGTCGGCCAGGGTCAGGTCGAGCGCGCGACGCACCAGGGCCATCATCTCGTCGATCTGCGCGCGCGTGATCACCAGCGGCGGCGCGATGATCATGCGGTCGCCGACCGCGCGCATGATCAGACCGTTGCCGAAACAGTGGCCGCGGCACACCATGCCGACTTCGAGTTCGGGCGCGAAGGGCGCGAGCAAGGCCTTGTTCTTGACCAGCTGCACCGCGCCCATCAGGCCGACGGTCTGCACTTCGCCGACGAGCGGATGAGCCTCCAGCGTCTTGAACTGTTCAGCAAGATACGGGCCGACGTCGTCGCGCACATGCTCGACGAGCTTCAGCTCGCGGATCAGCTTGATGTTGGCGATCGCGACCGCGCAGGCCACCGGATGACCCGAGTAGGTGTAGCCGTGGTTGAAGTCGCCGCCTTGCTCGATCAGCACCTTGGCGACGCGCTCGCCGACCATCACGCCGCCCAGCGGCACGTAGCCCGAGGTCACGCCCTTGGCGAAGGTCATCAGGTCGGGCTTGGTGCCCATGGTCTCGCAGCCCCACCAGTTGCCGGTGCGCCCGAAGCCGCAGATCACCTCGTCGGAGACGAGCAAGATGCCGTACTTGTCGCAGATGGCCTGCACCGCCGGCCAGTAGGTCTCGGGCGGCACGATCACGCCGCCGGCGCCCTGGATCGGCTCGCCGATGAAGGCGGCCACCTTGTCGGGGCCGACTTCGAGGATCTTGTCCTCGAGCCAGCCGGCGGCGACCTTGCCGAACTCGGCGCGGCTCATGGACTTGCCGTTCTCGAACCAGTGCGGCTGCTCGATGTGCACGATGCCCGGAATCGGCAGCCCGCCTTGTGCGTGCATGTAGCTCATGCCGCCGAGCGAGGCGCCAGCCATCGTCGAGCCGTGGTAGGCGTTCTTGCGGCTGATGATGACCTGGCGCTCGGGCTGCCCGAGGATGTCCCAGTAGCGGCGGACCATGCGCACGACGGTGTCGTTGCCCTCCGAGCCCGAGCCCGAGAAGAACACGTGCTTGAACTGCGCGGGCGTCACCTCGGCCAGCAGCTCGGCGAGCTCGATCGCCGGCGGCGTGGCGGTCTGGAAGAAGGCGTTGTAGAAGGGCAGCTCCTTGAGCTGGCGGGTCGCCGCGTCGATCAGCGCCTGCTGGCCGTAGCCGACGTTGACGCACCACAGGCCGCTCATCGCGTCGAGGATCTTGTGGCCCTCGCTGTCCCACAGGTAGATGTTCTCGGCGTGCGTGATGATGCGCGAGCCCTTCTTGGCGAGCGCACCGAAATCGGTGAAGGGGTGCAGGAAATGCTGGGCGTCGGCGCGCTGCCACTCTTGCGTGGTGCGGCCCGTCGCCTTGGGCGAGAGAACGGCATTCATGTCGGGTCTTTCGATGGCGGTGAGAGGCAGGAACTCAGACGTGGAGCAGAAGGTGCTCGCGCTCCCACGGCGAGATGACCTTCATGAACTCCGCGTACTCGGTCTCCTTGACCTCGGTGTAGACGGTGACGAAGTCCTCGCCGAGCACGCTGGCGAGGTCCTTGTCCTTGCGCAGCAGCTCGAGCGCCTCGCCCAGGCTGCGCGGCAGCTGGTAGTCGCCGAGATAGGCGTCGCCCTTGCATTCGGGCGTCGGCTCGATCTGGTTCTTGATGCCCAGCCAGCCGCAGGCCAGCGTGGCCGCGAGCGCGACGTAGGGATTGGCGTCGGCGCCGATCACGCGGTTCTCGATGCGCCGCGACGCCGGGCCGGCCACCGGCGAGCGGATGCCCACGGTGCGGTTGTCCGTGCCCCACTGGATGTTGATCGGCGCCGCGGTGTTGCGTGCCAGGCGGCGGTAGCTGTTGACGTAGGGCGCGAAGATCGCCATCGCGGCCGGCACGTGCTTCTGCAGCCCGCCGATGTACCAGTAGAACTCCTTGCTCGGCGTGCCGTCCTCGTTGGAGAACAGGTTGCGGCCGGTGGCCTTGTTGACCAGGCTCTGGTGCACGTGCATCGCGCTGCCCGGCTCGCCGGCGATCGGTTTGGCCATGAAGGTCGCGAACATGTCGTGGCGCAGCGCGGCTTCGCGCAGCGTGCGCTTGAAGAAGAACACCTCGTCGGCCAGGTTCAGCGGATGGGCGTGGAAGAAGTTGATCTCCATCTGCCCGGCGCCGATCTCGTGGATCAGCGTGTCCACGTTCAGGCCCATCTTCTCGCAGTAGTCGTAGACGTCCTCGAACAGCGGGTCGAACTCGTTGACCGCGTCGATCGAGTAGGCCTGGCGCGAGGTCTCGCTGCGGCCGCTGCGCCCGATCGGCGGCTTGAGCGGCATGTCCGGGTCGGTATTGCGCGCCACCAGGTAGAACTCCAGCTCGGGCGCGACCACCGGGTCCCAGCCCTGGCCGGCGAAGAGGTCGCACACGCGGCGCAGCACCGAGCGCGGCGCATAGGGCACGAGCTGGCCGTTGCGGTCGTAGCAGTCGTGGATCACCTGCGCGGTCGGATCGACCGCCCACGGCACGATGCGCACCGTCGACGGGTCGGGCCGCAGGTGCATGTCCATGTCGTTGGGGCTGATGACGTCGTAGTAGGGCCCCTCCTCGGGGAACTCGCCCGTCACGCCCATCGCGACCACGGCCTCGGGCAGCCGCATGCCGCGGTCTTCGGTGAATTTCTCGCGCGGCAGGATCTTGCCGCGCGCGACGCCGGTGAGATCGGGCACGAGGCACTCGATCTCGGTCACCCGCCGCTCATTGAGCCACTGCTCGAGTTCGCTGAATGTGAAGTTGTCGCGGACCACCATAAGTCACCTGTCAGGTTGTGCCGGTCTCTGCGCGGGACGCGCATCGACGCGATTCGTCGCGGGCCCGGTGCCCGTCGGCGACGACGACCTAGGGGACTCGAGGGCGCTCGCGCACGGTCTCGCGATTGCGCTCGCGGAAAGTGCGGCACGCGTCGCCGAAGGCGCGCAGCAGCTTGACCGAGATGGGGTTGGACCTGGCCTGCCACTCGGGGTGCCACTGCACCGCGAGGTTGAAGTTCGGCGCGTCCGGCAGGCTGAAGGCCTCCACAAGGCCATCGGGCGCGCGCGCCTCGACGCGCAGGCCGTTTGCCAGCCGCTTGATGCCCTGGCCGTGCACGCTGTTGACCTGGAACTCGGTGCTGCCGAGCAGCGTCTCGAGCAGGCCGCCCGGCTCGACGTGCACCGCATGCGCGAAGCCGTACTGCTCCTCGACCGGTGCATCCTCCTTGGCGCGGTGATCCATCAGGCCCGGCTGCTCCTGCACCGCCTGATGCAGCGCACCACCCAGCGCGACGTTGGCTTCCTGGAAACCGCGGCAGATCGCGAACAGCGGGATGCCGCGCTCGATCGCGCGCGGGATCAGCGGCAGCGTCCAGTCGTCGCGCAACGTGTCAAGCGGCAAGCTCGGGTCGCGCACGACCTCGTCGAAGTGGCGCGGATGCACGTTGGACGGAGAGCCGGTGAGGAACACGCCGTCGGCAAGGTCGAGCAGCTCGTCGATCTCGTGCGCCTGAGCCGAGGGCACGACCAGCGGCAGGCAGCCTGCGAGCCGCACGGCGTCGATGTATTTCTGGCCGGCGACGTGGTAGGGGTGGTGGCCGATCTGCCGGTTGCAGGCCGGGACCAGCACGACAGGGCGTGCCGGCGATGGGGAGGAGGCGAGGGCGTTCATGTGGCTTGCTGCGCGACGCGAAGCGCGCCGGTCGCATTGGGCTGTGCGCACAAGGTCAGTGCAAGTGACATGCCACGCTGCATCACAGCACGTCCCTCAGTCGGTAGTAGGCCATGCCGAGCACGAGCGCCGGCGTACGCAGCAGACGCCCGCCCGGGAACGCCCGGTGGCGGATGCGCGCAAAGGTGTCGAAGCGGCTCGCGTCGCCGGCCATGGCCTCGGCGACGAGGCGGCCGGCCAGGCCGGTGAGCGCCAGGCCGTGGCCCGAGAAGCCCTGCAGGTAATAGACGTTCGACACGGCGCTCGACGCACCAGCGCCGCTCTCGCGCGCACCGGGCGCGGGCAATCGCCCGAAATCGGGCGCGCGGTTCATCGAGATGTCGACGAAGCCGCCCCACGCGTACTCGATCTTCGCGTCGGCGAGCTGCGGGAAGGTGCCGACCATGCGGCGGCGCATGCTCTCGGCGACGTTCATCGGCGTGACGGTCGAGTAGCTCACGCGCCCGCCGTAGAGCAGGCGGTGGTCGCGCGTCGGGCGGAAGTAGTCGAGCACGAAGTTCGTGTCGCACACCGCCGAGCGCGAAGGGATCAGCGCGCGGCAGCGCTCCTCGCCGAGCGGCTCGGAGCAGACGATGTAGGTGCCGACGGGCATGATGCGCGCGTCGAGCCCGCTGGCGACCTGCGGCCCGAACTCGGGCAGGTAGACGTTGCCGGCCAGCAGCACCTGGTCGGCGGTGACGCTGCCTCGCGCGGTGCGCACCGTGCACGGCGCCGACGCCGTGGCGCCGTGCTCGAGCGCGGTGACCGGGGAGTGCTCGTGGATCGTCACGCCCAGCGCGGCTGCGGCGCGCGCGAGGCCCAGGCTGTACTTCAGCGGATGCAGGTGGCCCGAGCGCGCGTCGTGCAGACCGGCCACGTAGCGCGGGCTGGCGATCCAGCGCGAGACCGCGTCGCGGCCGAACCATTCGAGTGGATAGCCGTAGACGCTTTCGATGCGGTCGCGCCACTCGCGCAGATCACGCGCCTTCTTGTCGTTGACGGCGACGCCGAGGTAGCCGTCCTGCCAGTCGCAGTCGATGCCGAAACGCTCGATGCGCGCGCGGATGAGATCCAGCGCCTCGATCGACATGCCCCACACGCGCCTGGCCTCGTCGAGGCCGAGCTGCGATTCGATGGTCTCCTGGTCGCAGGCCAGGCCGTGGATCGCCTGGCCGCCGTTGCGCCCCGACGCACCCCAGCCGACTTCGCGCGCCTCGAGCAGCGCGACCGAGAAGCCGCGATCGGCCAGTTCGATCGCCGCCGACAGCCCGGCGAGTCCTCCGCCGACGATGGCCACGTCGCAGCGCCGGGAGCCTTCGAGCGGCGCAAAGCCTTGCTCGCGCGGCGCGGTGGCGGCGTAGTACGACTGGCGGGTGAGTTCCTGGTCGGCTCGAAGAAGACTCATACGGTATGCGCTAGGCAGGCCCTCGGTGGTTCGGATGGTGGCTGTTCGGTGCGTCGGCTCAGGCAGCGCGACGGATGGCCGCACGCAGCGTGTCGACGATGCGATCGATCTGCGGGCGTTCGATGATGAGCGGCGGCGACAGCGCAATCGTGTCGCCTGTGGTGCGGATCAGCACGCCTTGCTCCCAGCAGTCGAGGAAGACGCCGAAGGCGCGCTTGGCCGGTTCGTTGGCGAGGGGTGCGAGTTCGATGCCGCCCACAAGGCCGGTGTTGCGGATGTCGATCACGTTGGGCTCGCCCTTGAGCGAGTGCAGCGCCTCGGCGAAATAGCCTTCGAGTTCGGCCGCGCGCGTCAGCAGGCCTTCCTCGGCATAGGTGTCCAGCGTCGCCAGGCCGGCCGCGCAGGCCAGCGGGTGCGCCGAGTAGGTGTAGCCGTGGAAGAACTCGATCAGGTGCTCGGGGCCGTTCATGAAGGCGTCGTAGATCGAGCCCTTGGCGAACACCGCGCCCATCGGCACGCAGCCGTTGGTGATGCCCTTGGCCACCGTCATCAGGTCGGGCGTGACGCCGAAGCGCTCGGCCGCGAAAGGCGCGCCGGTGCGCCCGAAGCCGGTGATGACCTCGTCGAAGATCAGCAAGATGCCGTGCTTGTCGCAGATCTCGCGCAGACGCTGCAGGTAGCCCGCCGGCGGGATCAGCACGCCGGTCGAACCGGCGATCGGCTCCACGATGACGGCAGCGATCGTGCTCGGGTCGTGCAGCGCGCACAGGCGCTCGAGGTCGTCGGCGATCTCGGCGCCGTGCGCCGGCTGGCCGACCGTGAAGGCGTTGCGCGCCGGGTCGTGCGTGTGGCGGATGTGGTCGACGCCGGCCAGCAGCGAGCCGAACATCTTGCGGTTGGCGACCATGCCGCCGACCGAGATGCCGCCGAAGTTGACGCCGTGGTAGCCGCGCTCGCGGCCGATCAGGCGGGTGCGATGACCCTCGCCGCGCACGCGGTGGTAGGCCAGCGCCATCTTGAGCGCGGTCTCGACCGACTCCGAACCCGAGTTCGTGTAGAAGACCTTGTCGATGCCCTTCGGCGTGAGCTGCACCAGGCGCTGCGCCAGTTCGAAGGCCTTGGGGTGGCCCATCTGGAACGGCGGCGCGTAGTCCATCTCGCCGGCCTGCTGCTGGATGGCCCGGACGATCTTCGGCCGCGCATGGCCGGCGTTCACGCACCACAGGCCGGCCACGCCGTCGAGCACCTGGCGGCCATCGTCGGTCCAGTAGTACATGCCTTCGGCGCGCGACAGAAGCCGCGGCGCCTTCTTGAACTGGCGGTTGGCCGTGAAGGGCATCCAGTAGGCGTCGAGCTCGGTTCTCATGGCGTTTCGGCGTGCCGCGGGGCGGCCGGTCTTGTTCGTGCGATTGTTGGCAGTCTAGTGAGCCGCGCGCGCAATGTGGTTGCGCAATCGCCTGGGGCAGACCCGGGTTCTTCGAATAAAGTTCGAAGAAGTTGTCGTGGAGTCGAACAAAATGCCGAGCAGCCGGAATCGATCGCAATCCGATGTCGAAATGGACGCGATCGACCGCTCGATCCTTCGCGAGTTGCAGGCCGACGGACGCCTGTCCAACCTGGAGCTCTCGCAGCGCGTTCATCTGTCGCCCTCGGCGTGCCTCAGGCGCGTCAAGGCGTTGGAGGACGAGGGCATCATCGACCGCTACGTCGCCCTGGTCAGCCAGAAGGCGATCGGCCAGCCCGGCACCAGCTACACCATCGTCAACCTCGAGCGCCTGACCACGCCGGCGATCGAGGCTTTCGAGCGCGCGGTGCTCGACATCCCGTCCATCCTCGACTGCTTCTACGTCGCGGGCACCAACGACTACCTGATCCGCTTCACGTACCGGGACGCCGAGGATCTGGAGCGCTTCCATACCCACGTTCTGATGCGGCTGCCGGGGGTGCTGCGCTCGAACTCGATGCTGGTGCTTCGCACCGTCAAGCGCACGACGGCACTCGAGGTCTGACGGGGCTTGCCGCATGCCGCGCTTGCGGCCATGCTTGCCGCCAGTGCAGGCATCGGAGCGCGCATGGATCGAGGAATCGACGGGCTGCTGGCGAGCTGGCGGCCGAGGGCGCTGGCGATCGAGGAGGCGGTCGGCCGCGCGATGGTCGGCCAGGCGCGCGCAATCCGGCTGATCACGATCGCCACCTTCGCGCGCGGCCACGTGCTGCTGCAAGGCGACGTGGGGGTCGGCAAGACCACGCTGCTGCGCGCGTTCGCGCAGGTGCTGGGCGGGCGGTTCGGACGCATCGAGGGCACGGTCGACCTGATGCCGGGCGATCTGCTGTACCACACCTACATCACCGCCGAGGGCCGCCCGGCGGTCGAGCCCGGGCCCCTCACGCGCGAGGGCGAGGACCTCTCGATCTTCTTCTTCAACGAGATCAACCGCGCGCGCCCGCAGGTGCATGCGCTGCTGTTGCGCGTGATGGCCGAAAAGAGCGTCAGCGCCTTCAACCGCGAATGGCGCTTTCCGCATCTGCAGGTGTTCGCCGACCGCAACCGCGTCGAGCGCGAGGAGACCTTCGAGATCGCCTCGGCCGCGCGCGACCGCTTCATGATGGAGATCGCGATCGACCCGCCGGCCGACGACGCGGCGCGCCGCGCGCTGGTGTTCGACACGCGCTTCCACGATGTCGACCGCCTGGTCGGATCGCTCCCCGAGGCGCTGGTGCCGGTCGAGCAGCTCGGCGACATCGCCGAAGCGATCCAGCAGGGCGTGCAGGCCTCGACGGCGCTGCAGGACTACGTGCTGCGGCTGTGGCACGCGACGGTGTTGCCGCAGGACTTCGGCATCGACCTCGGCGACGTCGACACCGCCTCGGTGATCCTGGCCGGCGCAAGCCCGCGCGGGATGAGCTACCTGCTGCGCGCGGCACGCGTGGCGGCATGGCTGGCCGGGCGCGACCATGTCGTGCCGGAGGACGTGAGGGCGGTGTTCTCCGAGGTGATCTCGCACCGCCTGTGCTTCCAACCGGTGCACGAGCTGCGACGCGACGAGCTCGCACCGGCGCTGATGCACGGCATCCTGGCGCACGTTCCCGCACCATGACGGCCCTGCAGGAGTTCCACTACCGCACGCTGCGCCCGGCGGCCGGCCATTTCCCGGGCGCCCATCGCAGCAGCCGCGGCGAGACCGGCTTCGAATTCCGCGGCCATCTGCCACTTCAAGACGCGCCCGATGCGCGCCGCATCGACCTGCGCGCCAGCCTGCGCGATCCGCACGAGCAGTGGCTGGTGCGCGTGCATTCGCAGCGCATGACGGTGCCGGTCTACCTGATCGCCGACCTGTCCGCGTCGATGGCCTTCGAGGGCGCGCGCCGCAAGCTCGACGTGCTGGGCGACTTCGCACGGGCGCTGGCGTACTCGGCCGCGCGCCACGGCGACGCCTTCGGCTTTGTCGGCTGCGACCGCGGCATCCGCGAAGACCTGCTCCTGCCGCTGACGCGCGCACGCGGCGCCGGTCTCGACCTCGGCGACCGCCTGCGCCGGCTGGCCGACCGCGGCGGCCTCGACGCGGCCCGTGCGCACGGCGCGCAAGGCCTGGCGCTCGCTCACCGCCATCTGCGCCGCACGCGCGCGCTGGTGTTCCTCGCCTCCGACTTCCATTTCGGCGCGGCCCTGCTCGAGCGCGTGCTCGACTCGCTGGCGATGCACGAGGTGGTGCCGGTGGTGATCCGCGACGAGGCCGAGTACGCGCTGCCCGACGGCGGCGCCCTCGGCCACGCACTGGCCTGGGCGCGCGACCCGGAGACCGGAGAGCGCCGCCTGCTGTGGTCGCGACCGGCGCTGCGCGCGCGCTGGGCCGACCTGCAGGCGCGCTCGCGCGCGCACTTGCAGGCGCAGCTGCGTGAGCATCGGCTGCGGCCGCTGTTCCTCGAACAGGGCTTTCGCGCCGAGGCGGTCACGGCGTATTTCGTCTCGGGTTGAAGCGATGCGAAGCGCCGTGTTCAGCAAGGCCGCACGACGCCTGGCATGCCTCGCGGCGCTGGCCGTGCCGGCCGTGACCCTTGCGCTGGCCGAGCCGCTGCAGCTCGACCACCGCGTCGAGGACGAGCGCGCGTTTGGCTGGCGCGTCGGCGATGTCGTCGAGCGCGTCGTGCGCCTGCAAGTGCCGCCCGGCCTGCGCCTGGACGACGCGTCGCTGCCGGCCGCGGGCCGGCCCGGCGGTGCGATCGAGCTGCTGCGCATCGATCGCGAGGGTGAGCCGGGCGCGCGCGAACAGCGCCTGCGGCTTCGCTACCAGGTGTTCCTGGCACCCACGGCGCCGCGCGTGCTGGAGCTGCCGCCGATCGAGCTCAGCTTCGTCGGCGGCGCACGGGCACAGACGCTGCGCGTCGACGCCTGGCCGCTGGTGGTTGCGCCGATCACGCAGGATGAGCCATCGCCGCGCACCGGCCTGGGCCTGCTGCGCCCGGACCACGAGGCGCCGCCGATCGACATGCGCGCCGAGCGCGTCACGCTCGCGGTCTGCGCGAGCGCCGCGGCCGTGCTGCTCGGCTGGCTGCTGCTGTGGCCGCTGGGCAGCGCCTGGTGGCTGGCGCATCGGCGCCCGTTCGCGCGCGCCGAGCGGCGCCTGCGGCGCATGCTGCCGCGCGAGGGCGCGACGCCGGCACAGATCGAGGCTGCCTGCCGCGCGCTCCACGAGGCCTTCGACACGCAGGCGCGGCGCGTGCTGATGGCCTCCGACGTCGCGGCGCATGCGCGCAGCGTGCGCTGGATGGCGCCGCTGTCCGACGAGATCGCGCGCTTCTACAGCGCCTCGCGCACGCAGTTCTTCGCGCCCGACGGCGCTGCGCGCGCGCGCATCGACGCGACGACGCTGCGAGCCTTCGCCGCGCGGCTGCGTGAGGCCGAACGCGGCGGCGCGTCGCGCCCCGAGGCCATGGCCTGACGGCAATGGGCACGCCCTTCACCCTCGGGTTCGACCAGCCGCTGGCCCTGCTGGCCTTGCCGCTGGCGCTGCTGCCGCTGACGCAGCTGCTGGCCACGCCGTTGCGCGCCGGCAGCCTGCACGGCTGGCCGCTCGATCCGGCCTCGGGCGCGCTCGAGTGCGCGCTGCGCATGCTGGGCATGGTCGCGATCGGCGCGCTGGTGATCGCCCTGGCGGGGCCGTTTCGCCCCGAGCACGAGGTCGAGCGGCACGGGCAGGGCGCCGAGGTCGTGCTGCTGCTCGACCGCAGCCGCAGCATGGACCAGGCCTTCATCAACGCGGGGCTGCGAGGCACCTCGGGCGGCACCTACCACCCCCACTACCGACCCTCCAGCGAGCTCGAAGCCATCGCCGGGCGCGAGGGCCAGCGCGCGGGGCAGACCAAGGGCCAGGCCGCGCGCCGCGTACTGGCCGACTTTGCCGCGCAGCGCAGCACCGACCGCTTCGGCATGGTGGTGTTCAGCACGCTGCCGATCCGCGTGCTCGACTTCACCCAGAAGCCCGAGGCGATCCAGGCCGCCATTGCCGCCGGCGAAGTCGGGCGCGGGCTGTCGGAGACCGACATCGGCCTCGCGCTGCAGGAGGGCCTGCGCTTCTTCGAGGACCGCGCCTACACCGGCTCGCGCATCCTGCTGCTGGTCTCCGACGGCGGCGACCACCTCGACCCCGACCTGCGCGATCGCCTTGCGCAGCAGATGCGGCGGCTGCGCGTCTCGCTGTACTGGATCTACATCCGCTCGCTGCGCAGCCCCGGGCTGCTGGCCGACCGCGACACCCCGCCCGACCAGGCCGACACGGTGCCGGAGTACTTTCTGCATCGCTACTTCCAGGGCCTGGGCGTGCCGTACCGTGCCTACGAGGCCGAGAACCCGCAAGCGCTGCAGCGTGCGGTCGACGACCTGAACCGGCTCGAGAACCTGCCGATCACCTATCCCGACACGGTGCCGCGCCGCCAGCTCGACGGCCCGTGCCTCGCGGTCGCGCTGGCGGCCTTGCTGCTGCTCGGCGCGGCACGGTTGCTGGAGGTCGAGCGATGGCGCTGAGCCGCCTTGCCGCCAGCGCACCGCCGCGCCGCGCCAGTCTGCTGGTGCGGCGCACGCGCTGGATCGTCGCGCTGCTGGTCGTCACCGCGCTGGCGGCCGGCGCTGCCTGGCAGCGGCTGGAGGCCAAGCGCGCGATGAACGAGCGCATCGTCGCTGGCCGCGTGCTGGAAGTGATCGCGCCCGCGCCGGGCGCGTCGGCGGCGTCGCAGCCCGCGTCGGCCGACTGGCTGAACGACGGCCGACCGCCGCAATGGCGCTTCGCGCAGGCTTCGCTTCTGGCCAAGTCCGGCCGCGACGAGGCCGCGCTCGCGCGCTGGCGCAGCCTCTACGACGACCCGGAGCTCGGCGCCGCGGCGCGCTACAACAGCGCCAACCTGCTGATGCGCCAGGCCATCGCGCTGCGCGAGTCGACGCAGCCGGGCCAGGCGATTGCGCTGATCGAGCTGGCCAAGGAGACCTATCGCTCGGTGCTGCGCCAGCGGCCGGACGACTGGGACGCGCGCTACAACCTCGAACGCGCGCAGCGCCTGCAGCCGGACCCGGAGCCCGCCGACACCGCGCCCTCGGAGCCGCCGCAGGACGCCGAACGCGCGGCGACGACGATGCGCGGCGTCTCGCAGGGCCTGCCATGAACCAGCGGCAACGTCTTCGCGCGTGGCGCGGCACGCTGGCCGGCGTGGCGCGGCGCCATGCCTCGCGTCTGGCGCTGGCCGCGGCCGCTGCGCTGGTGGCGCTGGCGTGGTGGAACCCGTCGGTGCCCGGCAGCCGGCGGCAGATCGAGCTGCTGCTGGTGTTCGACATCACGCAAAGCATGGCGGTGGCCGACCAATGGAGCGGCGGCGAGACCGGCCAGCCGGGCGCCGTCTCGCGCCTGGCCAAGGCGCGCCAGCTCGTGCAGGCGGTGCTGCCCGAGCTGCCGTGCGGCTCGCGCGTTGGCGTCGGCGTGTTCACCGAGTACCGCAGCTTCCTGCTGCTCGCGCCGGTCGAGGTCTGCGACAACTACCGCGAGCTGAAGAGCCTCGTCACGCACGTCGACCACCGCATGGCGTGGAGCGGCAACAGCGAGGTCGCGAAGGGCTTGTACAGCGGCCTCAAGGTCGCCGCGGCGCTGCCGGGCCGCCCGGCGCTGGTGTTCATCACCGACGGCCACGAGGCGCCGCCCGTCAGCCCGCGCTACCGGCCGAGCTTCGACGGCGAGCCGGGCGCGGTGGCCGGGCTGATCGTCGGCGTCGGCGGCGATGCGCTGATGCCGATCCCCAAGCTCGACCCGAGCGGGCACCAGGTCGGCCAGTGGGACGCGCAGGAAGTGCTGCAGGTCGATCCGCGCAGCCTCGGGCGCGGCGGCAGCGTCGCAGGCGAGCAGATGATTGACGAGCCCGGCGCCGCGCCGGTCGCGCCGCTGCCAGGCGCGACGCCGGGCATGGAGCAGCTGTCGTCGCTGCGCGAGGGCTACCTGCGGCTGCTGGCGACCGAGACACGGCTGCGCTACCTGCGACTCGCCGAGGCGCCGGGCCTGCAGGCCGCGCTCGTCGATCCGGCGCTGGCGCACACGCAGCCGGCGCGGCTCGCGCTGCGCGCCCCGCTGACCGCGCTGGCGCTGCTGCTGGTGTGCGGGCTCTATGCGCGCGCGCCGCTGCGCACGGCCGCCCAGCGCATGGAAGAGGCCTGGCGCAGCCATCCGGCCTCGTCGCGGCGCATGCGGCTGGCGCTGGCCGCGCGCGCCTGGCTGGCGCAGCGGCGCTGAGACGCAAGCTTCGTCGGCGCGATTTCATGACTCAACAAAGACATGCCGCAATATGAAACCTTCGCGTGCTGCATTGCGTCAAGTTTTCCCATTGCGAAAGACGGCATTTCTTATTGAGAAACGTAAGCGCTAAGTTGTTGATTTAAAACAAAACAACTTTCAGTCTTCTATAAGACATAAGTCTTTCCGATCGGCAGGCACGCCGCTAATCTTGAGCCCAGGTTTTTCGCTTTCGATCCACCCGCTCACACACCAGGAGTCCTGCCATGAGCCAACCGACCCGCGAACAGCAAGCCGCCGCCCTCGAGAAGGACTGGGCCGAGAACCCGCGCTGGAAAGGCATCAAGCGCGGCTACAGCGCCGCCGACGTCGTCCGCCTGCGCGGCTCGGTCGCCATCGAGCACACGCTCGCCAAGCGCGGCGCCGAGAAGCTGTGGAACCTGGTCAACACCGAGCCCTTCGTCAACGCGCTGGGGGCGCTGACCGGCAACCAGGCGATGCAGCAGGTCAAGGCGGGCCTCAAGGCGATTTACCTGTCCGGCTGGCAGGTCGCCGGCGACGCCAACAGCAACGGCGAGATGTATCCGGACCAGTCGCTGTACTCGGTGGACTCGGTGCCCAAGGTCGTCAAGAAGATCAACGCGACCTTCCAGCGCGCCGACCAGATCCAGTGGTCGGAGGGCAAGAACGACATCGACTTCTTCGCGCCGATCGTGGCCGACGCGGAAGCCGGCTTCGGCGGCGTGCTCAACGCCTTCGAGCTCATGAAGGCCATGATCGAGGCGGGCGCGGCCGGCGTGCACTTCGAGGACCAGCTGGCCTCGGTGAAGAAGTGCGGCCACATGGGCGGCAAGGTGCTGGTGCCCACGCGTGACGCGGTCTCCAAGCTGGTCGCCGCGCGCCTCGCGGCCGACGTGATGGGCACGCCGACCGTCCTGGTCGCACGCACCGACGCCGAGGCGGCCGACCTGGTCACCAGCGACGTCGACGACAACGACAAGCCGTTCTGCACGGGCGAGCGCACCGTCGAAGGCTTCTACCGCACCAAGCCGGGCCTCGAGCAGGCCGTCTCGCGCGGCCTGGCCTATGCGCCGTACGCCGACATGATCTGGTGCGAGACCGGCAAGCCGGACCTGGCCTACGCGAAGAAGTTCGCCGAGGCGATCCACGCCAAGTTCCCGGGCAAGCTGCTGTCGTACAACTGCTCGCCGTCGTTCAACTGGAAGAAGAACCTCGACGACGCGACGATCGCCAAGTTCCAGCGCGAGCTCGGCGCGATGGGCTACAAGTTCCAGTTCATCACGCTGGCCGGCTTCCACAGCCTGAACTACTCGATGTTCAACCTGGCGCACGGCTACGCCCGCAACCAGATGAGCGCCTTCGTCGAGCTGCAGGAAGCCGAGTTCGCCGCCGCGGAGAAGGGCTTCACCGCGGTGAAGCACCAGCGCGAGGTCGGCACCGGCTACTTCGACGCCGTGACCACGACGATCGAGAAGGAAGCCTCGACCGCGGCGCTCAAGGGCTCCACGGAAGACGAACAGTTCTTCGACGCCAAGCATGGCTGACCTCGAGGGCAAGGCCCGGCTGGTAACATCCGGGCCTTCGATCGAGCAACGAACCAAGAGCGAGAAAGGCAGCACGGGTTATGACACCGCGAACTTCGACCCCCTTCAGTGAGGTTCGACGCCCCGCGGTCTGATCACGCCCGAACGCCCAGACGTTCGCACTCGATCCCTCAAAGCGCGGCTCACCCCCGCGCTTTTTTGTTTTCCACGAAGAGGTCTTCCATGGTTTCGATCACGCTTCCCGACGGTTCCCGGCGCGAGTTCCCCGGCCCGGTGACCGTCGCCGAGGTAGCCGCCTCGATCGGCGCCGGCCTCGCCAAGGCCGCGCTCGGCGGGCGCATCGGCGCGGGCGAGGGCGCGCGGCTCGTCGACACGAGCTATCGCATCGAGTCCGACACGCCGCTGGCCATCGTGACCGACAAGGATCCCGCCGGCCTGGAGATGATCCGCCACTCGACGGCGCACCTGCTGGCCTACGCGGTCAAGGAGCTGTTTCCCGAGGCGCAGGTGACGATCGGTCCGGTGATCGAAGACGGCTTCTACTACGACTTCTCCTACAAGCGTCCCTTCACGCCCGAGGACCTGGCGGCCATCGAGGCCAAGATGTCCGAGCTGGCGAAGAAGGATGAGAAGGTCGAACGCCGCGTGCTGCCGCGCGACGAGGCCGTGGCCTACTTCAAGGGTTTGGGCGAGCACTACAAGGCCGAGATCATCGCCAGCATCCCGGCCAACGAGGACGTCTCGCTGTACCGCGAAGGCGCCTTCGAGGACCTGTGCCGCGGCCCGCACGTGCCGAGCACGGGCAAGCTCAAGCATTTCAAGCTGATGAAGGTGGCCGGCGCCTACTGGCGCGGCGACCACCGCAACGAGATGCTCCAGCGCGTCTACGGCACCGCCTGGGCGACGAAGGAGGAGCTGCAGCAATACCTCGTGCGCCTGGAAGAAGCCGAGAAGCGCGACCACCGCAAGCTTGGCCGCGAGCTCGATCTCTTCCACATGGACGAGCACGCGCCCGGCCTGGTGTTCTGGCACCCCAAGGGCTGGACGGTCTGGCAGCAGGTCGAGCAGTACATGCGCGCCGTCTACCGCGACAACGGCTACCAGGAGGTCAAGGGACCGCAGATCCTGGACAAGTCGCTGTGGGAGAAGACCGGCCACTGGGACAAGTACCGGGAGAACATGTTCACGACCGAGAGCGAGAAGCGCGACTACGCCCTCAAGCCGATGAACTGCCCGGGCCACATCCTCATCTACAAGCAGGGCATCAAGAGCTACCGCGACCTGCCGCTGCGCTACGGCGAGTTCGGCCAGTGCCACCGCAACGAGCCCACGGGCGGCCTGCACGGCATCATGCGCGTGCGCGGCTTCACGCAAGACGACGGCCACATCTTCTGCACCGAGGACATGATCCTCGACGAGTGCGTGGCCTACACGGCGCTGCTGCAGAAGGTCTACAAGGACTTCGGCTTCACCGACATCATCTACAAGGTCGCCACGCGCCCGGCCGCGCGCATCGGCTCGGACGAGGTCTGGGACAAGGCCGAGCACGCGCTGATGGAAAGCCTGCGCCGCTCCGGTTGCGAGTTCCAGATCTCGCCGGGCGACGGCGCCTTCTACGGCCCCAAGATCGAGTACACGCTCAAGGACGCGATCGGCCGACAGTGGCAGTGCGGCACGATGCAGGTCGACTTCTCGCTTCCCGGGCGGCTCGATGCCGAGTACGTCGCCGAGGACGGCTCCCGGCACGCACCGGTGATGCTGCACCGCGCCATCGTGGGCAGTCTGGAGCGATTCATCGGCATCCTGATCGAGCAGCATGCCGGCGCCTTGCCGGCGTGGCTGGCGCCGACGCAGGTGGTGGTCATGAGCATCACCGACGCGCAGGCCGATACCGTTACTCAGATCGCGAAAACGCTTCAAAAACAAGGAGTTAGAGCGAGCGCCGATTTGCGGAACGAGAAAATCACGTATAAAATCCGCGAGCATTCGTTGCAAAAGGTCCCGTACCTCCTGGTCGTTGGCGACAAGGAGAAGGCGTCCGGGGCCGTTGCGGTGCGCGCCCGGGGCAACCAGGACCTCGGTGCGATGCCCCTGGAAGCCTTCATCCAAAGGATCACCGGTGACATCGCCAGCAAGGCGTGACGTGGAGTCTTTTCCCCGTCGCGCCTTGGTCGTCCCAGGCGCGTGAAGATGAGTATTGAGCCTCACGGCTCGGAAGGAAACCGACCATCGCTAACTTCTTTGAACGTCGCATTCGCAATGACGAGCGCAAGCATCGGCTGAACCGCGAGATCATGGCTCCGGAGGTGCGCCTCAACGGGCCGGACAACGAGCCGCTGGGCATCGTGTCGATCCAGGAAGCATTGCGCCTCGCCGGCGAGGCGGACGTCGATCTCGTCGAGATCTCGGCCACCGCGAACCCGCCGGTCTGCCGCCTGATGGACTACGGCAAGTTCAAGTACCAGGAGCAGAAGCGCGCGGCAGAGGCCAAGGCCAAGCAGCACGTCATCGAGATCAAGGAAGTCAAGTTCCGCCCCGGCACCGACGAAGGTGACTACCAGATCAAGCTGCGCAACCTGCGCCGCTTCCTGGAAGAGGGCGACAAGGGCAAGGTCACGTTGCGCTTCCGCGGCCGCGAGATCACGCACCAGGAGTTGGGCATGCGCCTCCTGGAACGCGTGCGGGACGACCTGACCGAGGTGTCGGTCGTCGAGAACATGCCCAAGCTCGAAGGGCGCCAGATGATCATGGTGCTGGCCCCGAAGAAGAAGAAGTGATTCAGCGCCGCGAGCCGCAAGGCTCGTGGCGGACAAGATGCCCGGGCGGCGGTTGGTCGCCGCCGCCCGGAGCCAGTGCCCGGCAGGCCCCCAAGTCCGCGAACGGTTCGCGGCGCCTGCGGGAACGACGAAGAAGGAGCAGTCATGCCCAAGATGAAGACCAAGAAGAGCGCGGCCAAGCGGTTCCGCGTTCGTCCGGGTGGCACCGTCAAGCGCGGTCAGGCGTTCAAGCGTCACATCCTCACGAAGAAGACCACCAAGAACAAGCGCCATCTGCGTGGCTCGGCCAACGTGCACGAGACCAACATGGGCCACATGGCCCAGATGCTGCCGTTCGCCGGCCTGTAAGCCGGGGTCCCCACTCGTAGAAGGAGCAAGACATGCCTCGCGTCAAACGTGGTGTCACCGCCCGCGCCCGCCACAAGAAGATCCTGGCCCTCGCCAAGGGCTTCCGCGGCCGCCGCAAGAACGTCTATCGCATCGCCAAGCAGGCGGTGATGAAGGCGGGTCAATATGCCTACCGTGACCGCCGTGCCAAGAAGCGCGTGTTCCGCCGTCTGTGGATCGCCCGCATCAACGCCGCGTCGCGCAGCTTCGGCGTCACCTACAGCCGCTTCATGGCGGGCCTGAAGAAGGCCCAGATCGAGATCGACCGCAAGGTTCTCGCCGACATGGCCGTGAACGACATCGCTGCCTTTAGCAGCATCGTCGACAAGGTGAAGGCCCAGCTCGCCTGATTTCGGTTCATCCCGATTCCCGGTGCCGTCCGCGACGGCGGCCCCGGCCTCATGCGAGAAGGCCTGCACCGAGTGCAGGCCTTTTTTTGTTTCCCCGCTTGATCCCCCAATGAACGACACCGTCTCCTCGCTCGCCACGCTGGTCGCCGATGCCGCCGCCGCGTTCGACGCCGCGCCGACGCCGGCCGAACTCGAGAACGCCAAGGCCCGCTTTCTCGGCAAGAGCGGTCGCCTGACCGAGCTGCTCAAGGGCCTGGCGGCGCTTGCGCCCGAGGAGAAGAAGGCACAAGGCGCGCGCATCAACGAGGCCAAGCAGCAGGTCGAGGCCGCGCTCAATGCGCGCCGACAAGCCCTGGCCGACGCCGAGCTCGCGCAGCAGCTGCGCGCCGAGGCGCTCGACGTCACGCTGCCCGGCCGCACGCCAGGGCAGGGCGGTCTGCACCCGGTCACGCGCGCGATGGAGCGCATCGAGCAGATCTTCGGCTCGATGGGCTTCGACGTCGCCGACGGCCCGGAGATCGAGGCCGACTGGTTCAACTTCACCGCGTTGAACACGCCGCAGGACCATCCCGCGCGTTCGATGCACGACACCTTCTACGTCGAAGGCGGCTACGTGCTGCGCACCCACACCAGCCCGATGCAGATCCGCTACGCGGTCCAGCACGTCAAGCGCCACAAGCACCTGCTCGACGCCGGCCTGCCGATGCCCGAGATCCGCGTGATCGCGCCGGGCCGCACCTACCGGGTCGACAGTGACGCGACCCACTCGCCGATGTTCCACCAGGTCGAGGGCCTGTGGGTCGGCGAGAACATCAGCTTCAAGGACCTGAAGGCGGTCTACGTCGATTTCATCCAGGCCTTCTTCGAGACCAAGGACCTCGAGATCCGCTTCCGGCCGAGCTACTTCCCGTTCACCGAGCCGAGCGCCGAGATCGACATGAAGTTCGCCACCGGCCCGCTGGCCGGGCGCTGGCTCGAGGTCTCCGGCTCCGGCCAGGTGCACCCGCAGGTGATCCGCAACATGGGGCTCGATCCCGAGCGCTACATCGGCTTCGCGTTCGGCTCGGGCATCGACCGGCTCGCGATGCTGCGCTACGGCGTCAATGACTTGCGCCTGTTCTTCGACGGCGACCTGCGCTTCCTGCGCCAGTTCGCCTGACGCGCGCGAAGAAACAGCCCCGAACGGTTTTCCAAGACAAGCACCATGCAATTCCCCGAGTCCTGGTTGCGCGACTTCTGCAACCCGCCCCTGTCCACCGCCGAACTGGCCGAGCTGCTCACGATGTCCGGCCTCGAGGTCGAGGAGCTGCGCCCGGTGGCGCCTCCGTTCTCGCAGGTCGTCGTCGCCAAGGTGCTCTCGGTCGAGAAGCACCCGGGCGCGGACCGCCTGAACGTCTGCCAGGTCGACGCAGGCACCGGCGCTGTGCTCAACATCGTCTGCGGCGCGCCCAACGTGCGAGCGGGCATCAAGGTGCCGTGCGCGCTCGTCGGCGCCGAACTGCCGCCCGCCGAAGAGGGCGGCGAGCCGTTTCGCATCAAGCTCGGCAAGCTGCGTGGCGTCGAGAGCCAGGGCATGCTGTGCTCGGCGCGGGAACTCAAGCTCTCCGACGACCACGGCGGCCTGCTGATCCTGGCCGACGACGCGCCGGTGGGTCGCAACATCCGCGAGCACCTCGCGCTCGACGACACGCTGTTCACGCTCAAGCTCACGCCCAACCTCGCGCATGCGCTGAGCGTCTACGGCATCGCCCGCGACGTCGCCGCGCTCACCGGCGCGCCGCTGTCGACGCCGGCCTTCCCGCCCGTCGCGCCGAAGCACGACGCCAAGCTGCCAGTGCGCGTCGAGGCTCCTGACCTGTGCGGCCGCTTCTCGGGCCGCGTGGTGCGCGGCGTGAACCCCAAGGCCGCCACGCCGGCCTGGATGGTCGAGCGCCTCGCGCGCTGCGGCCAGCGCTCGGTGAGCGCGCTGGTCGACATTTCGAACTACGTGATGTTCGAGTTCGGCCGCCCGTCGCACATCTTCGACCTCGACAAGATCCACGGCGGCCTCGTCGTGCGCTGGGGCCGCGCGGGCGAGTCGCTCGAGCTGCTCAACGGCAACACCATCACGGTCGACGAGCAGGTCGGCGTGATCGCCGATGGCGACGGCAGGGTCGAGTCGCTGGCCGGCATCATGGGCGGGCAGTCGACCGCGGTCTCGGACGACACGCGCAACATCTACGTCGAAGCCGCGTTCTGGTGGCCCAAGGCGGTGATGGGTCGCTCGCGCCGCTACAACTTCTCGACCGACGCCGGCCACCGCTTCGAGCGCGGCGTCGACCCGGCGCTCACCGTCGAGCACATCGAGCGCATCACCGCGCTCGTGCAGCAGATCTGCGGCGGGGAGGCCGGCCCGATGGACGACCACGTCGTCAACCTGCCCAAGCCGCAGCCGGTGACGATGCGCGTCGCGCGGGCAAGCAAGGTGATCGGCATGCCGGTCACGCAGGCGCAGTGTGCGGAGGTGTTCCGCCGCCTGGGCCTGGCCTTCACCGAAGCCGATGGCAGCCTGACCGTCACGCCGCCGAGCAACCGCTTCGACATCTCGATCGAGGAAGACCTGATCGAAGAAGTCATCCGCGTGCTGGGCTATCCCAGGCTGCCGGGCACCCCGCCGCTGGCGCCGGTGACCGCGCGCGTAGGTGCGGAGGCGCGCCGCTCGCCGCACGTGCTGCGCCATGCGCTGGCCGGACTGGGCTACCAGGAGACGCTGAACTACAGCTTCGTCGACGCGCGCTGGGAACGCGAGCTCGCCGGCTGCGACAACCCGATCAAGCTGCTCAACCCGATCGCCAGCCAGCTCGACGTGATGCGCACCAGCCTCATCGGCAGCCTGGTCCAGGTGCTGCGCTACAACCTGGCCCGCAAGGCCCAGCGCGTGCGCGTGTTCGAGCTCGGCAAGGTGTTCCTGCGCGATGCCTCGGTGCTCGAAAGCGACGCCACGGTCGCCGGCATCGCACAGCCGCTGCGCCTGGCCGGCCTGGCCGCCGGGCCGGCCGCGGAGCTGCAATGGGGCCAGCCCGAGCGCGCGGTCGACTTCTACGACGTCAAGGGCGACATCGAGGCGCTGCTGGCGCCGCGCGTCGCGCGCTTCGCCGCCGCCGAGCATCCGGCCCTGCACCCGGGGCGCAGCGCGCGCATCGAGCTGGACGGCGTGACGATCGGCCACGTCGGCGAGCTGCATCCGCGCTGGCGCCAGGCCTACGAGCTGCCGAGCGCACCGATCGTCTTCGAGCTCGACGCCGAAGCGCTGATGCGCGGCCGCCTGCCGCAGGCCACGCCGGTGCCGCGCCAGCTGCCGGTGACGCGCGACCTCGCGCTGATTGCCGGCGAGGGCGTGACGCATGACGCACTGATCGCCGCCGTGAAAGCCGCGCCGACCGACGGCCTGGTGCGCGACGCGCTACTGTTCGACGTCTACCGCCCGAAGACGCCGACGGCCGAGATCGCCGCCGGTGAACGCAGCCTCGCCGTGCGCCTCGAGCTGCTCGACGAGCAGGCGACGCTGACCGACGAGCGCATCGATGCGGCCGTGCAGGCCGTGGTGACACACCTTAGTAGCACGCTGGGCGTGCGCCTGCGCGGCTGATCCGACCAACTCCGGAAGACGATGAGCCAAGACATGGACCGAGTCATCCTCCCGACGCTCGAAACGCCGACGCTGACCAAGGCGGAGCTCGCCGAGCTGCTGTTCGAGCGCCTGGGCCTCAACAAGCGCGAGTCCAAGGACATGGTCGAAGCCTTCTTCGAGCTGCTGCACGAGCAGCTCGTGGCGGGCAATGACGCCAAGCTCTCGGGCTTCGGAAACTTCCAGATCCGCCGCAAGGCACCGCGCCCGGGCCGCAACCCGCGAACGGGCGAAGCGATCCCCATCAAGGCACGCAACGTGGTGACGTTTCATGCCAGCCACAAGCTCAAGGCCCTGGTGCAAGGCGAGATCCCCAACGGCGACGACTTCGAGTAAAGTCTGAACAAAACCCCCACACCTCATTGATTTCCAATGGAAAAAGCGCTGCCGCCCATCCCAGCCAAGCGCTATTTCACGATCGGTGAGGTCAGCGAGCTGTGTGGCGTGAAGCCCTACGTGCTGCGCTACTGGGAACAGGAGTTCACCCAGCTCAAGCCGATGAAGCGCCGCGGCAACCGGCGCTACTACCAGCACCACGAGGTGCTGCTGATCCGTCGCATCCGCGAGCTGCTGTACGACCAGGGCTTCACGATCAGCGGCGCGCGCAACCGGCTCGCGGAGTCCCCGATGCGCGTGCCGGCCGGCGCCGCGCTGCCACCCGAAGGCGATGACGAAGCGCTGGTCGAAGACGACGCGACGATGGCCGTCGCGCTGCTGAAGAAGGACTCGCCGGCCCCGGCCGCCCGCACCTCGGTTTCGGCCGGCGTCGAAGGTGACCCGTGGGCGCCGATCCGCGAAGAACTGATCTCGATTCGCGGCCTGCTCGCCGTGTGATCGCGAGGGCGCCGCAGCGCGAAGCGCATGAATCCTGCGGCTATAATGCGCGCTTCTTCGGGGCGTAGCGCAGCCTGGTAGCGCACTTGCATGGGGTGCAAGGGGTCGCGAGTTCGAATCCCGCCGTCCCGACCAAGAACGAGCAAGCCCGGTGTCGAAAGACACCGGGCTTTTTTCGTTTCGGGTCTGCTTTCGTTTCGAGCTTGACCTGCGTCAGAACGCCCGCGCCGCTGGCTTCCTACATTGCTGCATCCGAAATGCATCTTCAGTCGCAGGAGCGAGCAGCCATGACCCTGACCAACTACGGCACCAAGATCGACGTGCGCGAGATCGCGCCGCGCGAGCGCCATCCGCTGATCTTCAACACCTTCCGCAGCCTGGGCGGCGGCGAGACGCTGGAGCTCGTCAACGACCACGATCCCAAGCCGCTGTACCACCAGATGCAGGCCGAGAAGCCCGGACAGTTCGCCTGGGACTATCTCGAGCGCGGGCCCGAAGTCTGGCGCGTTCGCATCACCAAGCTCGCCGCAGCGCACGCCGATGGCAATTGCTGCGGCAGCTGCGGCGGCCATTGAGGCTTTGTCGATGATCGACGCCGACGCCGGCGCCGGGTCAGGCGCTGGCGCGGTAGGTCGCCGCCACCACCGCGGCCTGCACGCGCGAGCTGAGCTGCAGCTTGCGCAGGATGTGCTGCACGTGGATCTTGACCGTGGTCTCGGCGATCGCCAGTTCGCGCGCAATCTCCTTGTTGCTCCGGCCCGCGGCGATCAGCTCGAGGATCTCGCGCTCGCGCGCCGACAGGCTGTCGATCGCATGCGCCGGCACGGCGGGCTCGGCCTGCGCCGACGCGGCGGCCGTGAACTGGAAGGCCGCCGCCAGCTTGGCCGTCATCGCCGCGCTCACGCTGGACTGACCGCGCGCGGCGCGCTCGATCGCGTCGCCCAGCTCGTCGCTGTCGGAGGTCTTCAGCAGGTAGCCTGACGCGCCGGCGCGCATCGCGTCGGCGAGGTCGCGCTCGTCCTCGCTCATGGTCAGCATCAGGATGCGCATGCCCGGGGCGGCGCGCAGCAGATCGGGCAAGGCGTCGACGCCGCGCGCGCCGGGCAGGTGGTTGTCCAGCAGCATGACCTGCGGGCGCAGCTGCGCCGCGAGCTGCTGCGCCTTCGCGGCGTCGCCGGCCTCGGCCACGACCTCGAATCGGCCGTCGCTGACCAGCAGCGCGGTCAGCCCGCGCCGAAAGAGCGTGTGGTCGTCGACCACCATGACCTTGATCGCATCGCTCATGGACTCGCTCCTTCTTCACGCGGCCTGCGCTTCGCGCTCGGGCAGCGAGACGACGACGCGAGTGCCCGCGCCCGGCGCGGAACGCACATGCACCTGTGCGCCGATGCCGGCAGCGCGCTCGCTCATGATGCGCAGGCCGACATGCGTCTCGTCGGGCTGCGCATCGGTGCCGGTATCGAAGCCGAGACCGTCGTCGCGCACCTCGATGCGCCAGTTCGGTTGCTGCTGAACGTCGAGCCAGACCTTGGTTGCACCGGCGTGCTTGCGCACGTTCGACAGCGCTTCCTGCACCACATGCAGCAGCTGCACCTGGACATCGGGCGCGAGCGGCACGCCGCGGCCGTGGACGTCGATGTGCGTCTCCAGGCCGGTCTGGTGGTGGAACTTCTGCAGCGTGGTCTTGAGCGCCGGCACGATGTCGTCGCCGTTGGTGCGGGTGCGAAAGTGCAGCAGCAGCTCGCGCACGTCGGCCGTGCTCTCGCGCACGCCGGCATCGATCTCGTCGACGGTGCCCAGGGCCAGCGCGGCCTCGCCGCGCTCGAGTGCGCGGCGCAGCAGCTGCACCTGGATCTTCATGAATGCCAGCCCCTGGGCGATCGAGTCGTGGAGCTCGCGCGCGATCAGGCTGCGCTCCTCGGCCACCGCGGCCTCGCGCTCGAGCGCGGCCGCACGCAGTCCTTCCATGCCGCTGGCAAAGTGGCTCGCCAGGCTTTCGAGCAGCTGCAGGTCTTCGCTCGCGAGCGCTGCGCCGTTGCCGCGGAACAGCAGGTTGACCTCGCCCAGCGATTGCTCGTGCAGGCGCACCGGCACGGCCACCATGCGATCGAAGCCGAAGCGCTCGCAAGGCGTCGGCGCACCTGCGTCGGCGGCGCGAATCGGGATGCTGCGCACCGCGCTCGTCTGCGGCTCGCTGACGCAGTGGCAGCCGCCGTCGGACAGGCAGCGTTCATGCTCGAGCAGGCCCGCAGGCACGCCCTCGGAAGCCAGCAGCACGTGCTCGCCGTGCTGGCCGTCGCGCCAGCGCAGCATCGCCGCATCGGCGTGCACGGCCCGGCGCATGCGCCCGGCCAGGCCTTCGGCCAGGGCCTGCAGATTGGCGGCGCGACCGACGAAGGCGCTGGCGTCGTACAGCAGCGCGAGCCGCTCGCGCTCGGCGCGCAAGGTCTCGGTCTTGCGGCGCACCTTGTCCTCGAGGTCGCGGTAGAAGCCCTGCAGCGTGGCCGCCATGCGGTTGAAGCTTTGCGACAGGTGGCCGAATTCGTCGTGGCTGGCCACGTCGACGCGCGCGCCGAGGTCGCCGGCCTCGATGCGCGCCAGGCCGGCCTGCAGCCGCGCCAGCGGATTGAAGACGAACAGGTAGGCGGCGTAGAGCAGCGTCACGCCGCCGGCGATGGCCAGCGCCATCAGGCCGAGCTGGAACAGCGTCAGCAGCGTGGTCCAGCGCGCCAGCCGGTGCTCGATCGCATCGACGAAGGCATCGACGGCGGCGACCATGTGTTCGGCCCGCGCGGCCGCCTGCGCGTTCGACGGCGCCGTGCCCGACTGCCAGTCGCCGCGCAGCGCAGCCCAGCGCTCGCGGACCTGCCCGAAGGCGGCGCGGGTGAGGGCGTCGCGCGGCACAAACAGCGGCCGCGCCGGATCGCCGCTGCCGAGCAGCTCGAGCGTGGCCTCGTACTGCCGAACGAGCTCCGCGTGGCGCGCGGCGTCGCCGCTGCCCACCCCCTGCGCCAGGCGCCAGGTCTGCATGCGCAGCCGTCCCGCCTCGTTGACGGCGGCAGCGCCGCCTTCGAGCTGCCACGTCACCCACAGCGTCAGCGCGATCGAACCAAGCGCCAACGCGAGCAGCGCGGCGCCGATGATGCCGAGCTTGGCCGACAGCGGCGCGGTGCGCAGAAGCTTGTGCATCGCCGGCAATGTAGGCGGCGTGCCGCGTCGCCGGCTTGCGACGCGTCAATCGGCGTCTGCGTGGGCGGGGCGAGCGCCTTGATCGCCGTCAAAGCTGCATCGCATCTGCACCTTTACGCTGCATCGCTCCCGTATGCCGCGGCCTGCCGCAGCGCCAATGAAACTCACCGCCTTCACCGACTACGCGCTGCGCGTGCTGATCTACCTGGCCGCGCAGCCGCAGCGCCGCGCGACGATCGCAGAGATCGCCGCCGTCTTCGATGTGAAGGAGAACCATCTGACCAAGGTCGCGCACTTCCTCGGCAGGAACGGGCTGCTGCACAACGTGCGCGGCAACGGCGGCGGGCTGGAGCTCGCGCGCGAGCCGCAGGCCATCGTCGTCGGTCAGGTGGTGCGGCTGACCGAAGGCGCCGCGATGCCGGCGCAGTGCTTCGGCGATGCGCCGGGCGCGTGCCGCATCGCGCGCCAATGCCGGCTGCGCGACGCGCTGGGTCGCGCCGTCGACGCGTTCTACGCGGTGCTCGACGACTGCACGCTCGAGGACCTGGTACACGAGCAGCCCGCGCTCGGCGTGCTGCTGCGGCCGGGGCGGCCCGTCGCGCGCATCCACGTGCCGCTGCCATGACGACGTCCAGCCCCTTTCCCTACGAAGGCCCGCCCGAGCTGCGCGAGGCCGTCGGCGCCGCGCTGTCGCGCGTGATCGACCCCGAGGTCGCGCTCAGCATCGTCGACGTGGGGCTGGTCTACGGCGTCACGATCACGCCGCAACGCATCCACGTGCGCATCACGATGACCTCGGCCGCCTGCCCGGTGGCCGACGTCGTCGTCGACGACATCCACGCCGAACTCGGGTGCACCATGCCTGAGGGCCGCGAGATCGAGGTCGAGCTCGCCTGGGAGCCGGCATGGACGCCCGAACGCCTGAGCGAGCGCGCGCGGCGCTTCCTGCAGTGGTAGGCGCGGCCATCGCGCTGCGCCTGCTGGTCGGCGCCGCCGTCGCGACCAGCCTGGCGGCCGGCATCGTCGGCGGCCTGTGGCGCGCCGGCGCTCCGGTGGTCGCGGGCAGCTGGCTCGCGCAGGCGGTGCCGTTCCACGCGGCGCTGATGATCGGCGTCTTCTTCGGCAGCGTGATCGGCCTCGAGCGCGCGGTCGCGGTCAAGCGGCGTCTCGCGTTCACTGCGCCGCTCGCGGCCGCGCTTGCCGGGCCGTGCCTGCTGGCGGGCCGCGTGACGGCGGGGCAGGCGCTGCTGGTTGTCGCGGGCATCGCCTTCGTCGCGGTCAACGTCGCGATCGTGCGCCGCCAGCGGCAGGCTCACACGGTCTTGCTGCTGGTCGCCGCGCTGGCCTGGCTGGCAGGCAACCTCGGTTTCGCCGCGGGCGAAGCCGGTCCCGCGACGCTCTCGTGCTGGTTCGCCTTCCTGGCGCTGACGATCGCTGCCGAACGCCTGGAGATAACGCGCCTGCTGCGCCGCCGTCCCGGCGCGCTGGCCACGTTCTTCGCCATCGTCGCGGCGCTGCTGGCTGGCGCCGCGCTGTCGGCCGTCGCACCGGCGGCGGGCGGCATGGGCTTTGGCGCGGCGCTGTCGTTCTGGCTGATGCGCCACGACATCGCACGGCGCACCGTGCATGCGCAGGGGCTCAGCCGCTACATGGCGGTGTGCCTGCTGGCCGGCTATGCGTGGCTGGCTGTCGCGGGCCTGGCCTGGGTCGCGCTGGCCGCCGGTGCCTTTGCAGCGCGCGATGCAGCGCTGCATGGCCTGGGCATCGGCTTCGTGCTGAGCATGGTGATGGGCCATGCGCCCGTGATCCTGCCGGCGCTGGCGCGCGTGAAGGTCGAGTTCGGCCCCTGGTTCTATGCGCCGCTGGCGCTGCTGCACGGCTCGCTGCTGCTGCGCCTGGCCGGTGGTGCCGTCGATCCGGCGTGGCGCGCGCGGTGCCGAGGGCAATGCCTGGGCCTTGCTGCTGATCGCCGCGGCCATGGCGGCCGGTGCGCTCGCCTGGCGCCGGCGGCACTGAGGCGGCCTGCCGCGTCGGCTCAGGGCTGCGGCAAGCCGCGGCGCGCCGCCATCTCGTCGCCCATGCGACGCAGCGCCTCGGCGCTGCCGTGGGCCTGCACGAGCGGATAGGCCTGCCGCTCCTCGGCCACGATGTGTCGCTCGTACAGCGTGGCAAAGGCTTCCCAGCGCTGCCGCTGGCCGGGCGCGTGGCCAGCATGCCAAACGCCCGCCGCGATGCGGGCCAGGTCGCGGCGGATCGCCTGCCACTCGCTTTCCATGCGGCGGTGCTCGCGCACCAGCCGCTGCGCAAGCGCGGCACGGCCGTGGGCCGCGAGCCAGGGGATCACGTGGCGCTCCTCGTCCTCGTGGTGGGCCGGCGCGGCGATGTCGAAATAGCGCATCACGTCGCGCGCGGCGCCCACCGCGCCCGCGTCCACGCCGTGGCTTTCGAGGTGACCGGCCAGCAGCGTGAGCAAGCGCAGCATGCGATGCACGCGCTCGTGGCAGGCCTGCAGCATCTCGAACGGCTGGGCAAAGCCCACCGCCGGCTCGCGTTGAAGCAGCGCCCGCGGGGCGCGCGGTTCGCCCGGTTCGGCGATGTGCACCATGGCCGCCTCAGTGCAGCACGAGCAGCGGCAGCTTGCTGCCCGCCAGCACGGCCTTGGTCTGCGATCCGAACAGGAACTCGCCGAACGCGCCGCGGCCGTGCGTGACCATCACGATCATGTCGCAGCCATGCGATTCGGCCGCTGCGATGATGGCCTGGTCGACCCGGGGCACCTGGTCGAAGACGCCTTCGAAGGGCACGCCCGCGGCGCGCGCGGCGGCTTCGAAGCGGCTGAGCAGCGGACGGGCGTGGGAGGCCGCCGCCGCGTCGTACCAGGCGTTCTCGTTGTCCATCAGCGCCTTCAGGCGTGGCGTCGCCGGCAGCGGCGGCAGCGGTTCGGCGACGAAGGCCGTGACCGCCGCGCCAAGCTGCCGGGCCAGCGACAGGCTGTGCTCGATGGCCTTGTCGGTGAGTTCATTGCCGTCGACCGGCACGAGGATGCGCTTGACGTGCATGGCATTTCCTTTCTGATCAACCGGCGCGGCCATCGACGCGCGGGCGGCCCAGCCAGCCGCCGTAGCGCCAGGCCCAGCCGGCACAGGCGGCGCTCCAGCACAGCGCGGCGGCCATGAGCAGCGTCGCCGCGGCCTGCGGCCACAGCTCGGCGCCCACGCGCAGCACCGTGGCCGCCTGCAGCACGAGGTACAGCGTCCAGGCGACGTTGTCCGCCGCCAGCGGTCGGCCGCTGTGGCCGGCGGCGACGCGCGTGACCATCGCGATCAGGGTCGCGCCCAGATAGCCCATGGTCAGCGCGTGCAGCGGCGCCAGGCCGAGCGAAGGCAGCCCGGGCCACGCGAAGGCGCGCAGGTTCTCGGCACCGGCCAGCGCGAGCGCGAGGCCGAACCAGAGGAAGCCGCCGTGCAGCATTGCCAGCAGGCGGATGCGCAGGCTTTGCACCAGGCCCCAGCGCAGCGCGAGCCACAGCAGCAGGGCCGCCGCCGGCCACTGCAGGGCGGCCAGCGCCAGGTGCGCGGCGCGGGGCAGCGGCCACCACAGCAGCGCCGCGATTGCGCCGCAGGCACTGGCGGCCAGCGCCGCCAGCATGGCCCACAGCAGCCAGGTCGGCCGCCATGCGTCCAGCAAGGGCAAGGCGCTCGCGGTGAAGAACGGGATCATGCGGTGCGAAACGATCGCGAAGGTCGGCGCGAGAAAGCCCCACAGCGCCAGCTGCGCCGCGACGCGTGCCAGCGTGGCATCGCCGGCGCCGACGGACCAGGCGCCCAGCGCCATCGCCAGTGCGCCGACGCTGCCGGCCGCGAGCACGGCCTTGGCATGCAGGCGGTCCGGCGCGCGGCTTTGGCGCACCAGGCGCGCGAAGCGCAGCCCCAGCGTCGTCCAGGCGAGCGCGGCGCTCGCCATGCCCGCCGCCGCCAGCCTCGGCTCGAACGCGAAGCCCGCCAGCGCGAGCAGCCAGCCGCCCGCATAGCCGCTCACGCCGAACAGCAGTCGCGCCGCCGGCACCTCGGGCAGACCCAGCCAGCGCGGACCGGCGGTGAAGGCAAAGCCGACGATGAACATCGGCATGAAGCCCAGCGACATCGCCAGCCCATGCGCGGCGGCCGGCGGCACGGACCAGGGCCAGTGCCAGCCGGCGTGGCGTGCGGCCAGCGCCAGCGTCCACCACAGCGCGGTGGCGGCCATCAGCACGGCCGCGGCGAAGAAGCCCAGTCGATGCGGGGCGCTGGCCACGCGGGCGACGTGCCAGCGGCCATCCGCGGCGCCGGCGGCGTGGACCGGGATCGTGCTCATCGCTGCATTCCTTCAAGCGGCGGCCGGCGTGCCCAGTGCAACGCCGGGCGTGAGCAGCCGCTCGATCAGCTGGCGCACGCTCGCGATCTGCCTGCCGAACGGCAGCTCACCGGTGCCGCGGAAGAACAGGCCCTTGGCCAGGTCGCCGCGCAGCGCGGCGGCCAGCTGGCGGTCGATGCAGAACTGGCCCCATCCGATCAGGCCGTCGCGCAGCCCGCATTGCGCGAGGCAGTCGAACGCCAGCGTGCAGCGCGACTTCGCATGGACCGTGGCCTGCAGCCGCGGCAGCGCCTGCAGGTAGCGCTCCAGCCACGGCGTGCGCACCGCGCGCGCGGGCAGGCCGGCGACGCTGACGAACTCGACCAGGTCCTCGTCGCGCGCCTCGGCGAGCACGCGCTTGAAGACCGGATCGGCATCGCATTCCTCAGTGGCCACGAAGGGCGTGCCGAGCTGCACCGCCGCGGCGCCGAGCGACTGCAGCCGCGCGATGTCCTCGAAGCGGCGCACGCCGCCGGCGGCGATCAGCGGCACCTCGCGCTCGATGCCGGCGCTGCGCAGGAACTCGATCGTCTGCGGAATCACGCGTTCGAAGTCGAAGCGCGGATCGCGCAGGTCATCGACCTTGGCCGCGCCGAGGTGGCCGCCGGCCAGACCCGGATGCTCGATCACGATCGCATCGGGCAGGCGCTGGCGCCGCTCCCACTTCTTGACCACCAGCGCGACGCCGCGCGCGTCGGACAGGATCGGCACCAGCAGCGCCCTCGGATGCTCGCGCGCGAGCTCGGGCAGGTCCAGCGGCAGCCCCGCGCCGACGACCACCGCGTCGATGCCGGCCTCGAGCGCGGTGCGCACCGAGGGGGCGTACTCGCCGACCGCACGCATCACGTTGACCGCGAGCAGACCGCGACCTTGCGACAGCTTGCGCGCCGCGGCGATCTCGCGCTGCAGCGCCTCGAGGTTCGCGGCGTCGATCACGCGCTTCTTCTCGGGCCCCGGGCCGAGCTCGCGGCTGCGCGCCAGCAGGTCCGGGTGGTGGCGACGCAGGTCGACCGAGGAGATCGTGCCCACGGCGCCGTGCGCCGCGACGCTGCCGGCCAGCCGGTGCGCCGACACGCCCACGCCCATGCCGCCTTGCACGATGGGCAGCAGCGTGCGCCCGCCAAGGCGCAAGGGTGCGAGCTGGCGCGCGGCCAGCAGGTCGAAGAGAGGGTTCGTGGGCATGGCGAGAGCTTCGAAAGACGATTGCCGCAACCGTAGTTCGCCGCGGCGCTGCTGTCCTTGACGTGGGCCAAACCTCGCCGACAACGCGGCTCGAAACACGGCCGTCGGCACAATTCAAAGGCCGCAGGGCACGCCGCTCGCGTCGAGCAAGTCCGCGTTGGCGCCGGGGTCGCTCACGCGGTACGGACCCGTGCCGGCGTGCTCGGACTGCGAGGCCGGCACGAAGCCGCCGCGCACGACGTCGAAGACATGCACTTCGCCGTCCTCGATGACGTAGTGCCAGCCGTGGAGGCTCAATCGGCCGGCCTCGACGCGCTCGCGCACCATCGGGTAGTCCATCAGCCGTTCGAGCTGTAGCACGACGGCGCGCTGCTCGGTGCGCCGCAGGACCTCGGGCCCCGGATCGGCAACCGGCAATGCGGCCTCGCGGCCCAGCTCGAGCCATTGCGCCAGGTGCCGCGCCTGCGGCGCCACGTCGCCGTAGAGCGCGCGGATCGCACCGCAGTGGCTGTGGCCGCACACGACGATGCGGTGCACATCGAGGTTGAGCACCGCGAACTCGATCGCCGCCGCGGTGCCGTGGAAACCTTGCGACTGATCGTGCGGCGGCACGAAGGCGCCGACGTTGCGCACCAGGAACAGCTCGCCCGGCTGCGCGCCGGTGAGCAGGTAGGGCACGAGTCGCGAGTCGCTGCAGCCGATGAACAGGGTCAGCGGATGCTGGCCGTCGTCGACCAGCAGGCGGAAATGAGAGCGGTACTTCGGAAACGCGTCGTCGTGGAAGCGCCTCAGCCGCTCGATCAGCTCGTCTGGCATGGCGCAATGCGCTACTGCTGCAACGGCGATTCGTTGCCGTCGAGATCGACGCCTTCCACGCAGGCGGCAGCGGCCAGGCGCTGCAGGTACTGGCGCAGCGCGGTCGCAAAGGCCTGGCGCTCGAGCGCGAGCCGAACCTCGGCCTGCACTTCCTCGAAGGCGCGCTGGCGTCCCGCCTCGCGGGCGAGCACCTCCACCACGTGCAGGCCGAAGCGGCTGTGCACCAGGCGCGGCAGCACGCCGATCTCGCTGTGCGCGAACACCTCGTGCGCGAACTCCGGCGCGCAGTCCTCGCGGCGCAGCCAGCCCAGGTCGCCGCCTTGGGCGCCACTGGGGCAGTTGGACCACCGAGCGGCGGCGTCGGCGAAGCGGTCGCCACCGCCGCCGGCCGCGGCGATCTCCTCGCGGCTGCGCGCGCGCAGGTCGATCAGGCAGGCTTCGGCGCGAGTGCGCAGCGCGCTCACGTCGACCCCCGGCGTGACCGCGAACAGCACGTGGCGCACGCGCACGCGCTCGCCGTGCGCATAGCGCTGCGCGTGGGCGGCGTGGTAGCGGCGGCAGGCCTCGTCATCCGCGACCGGGCGCGGCAGCTCGCGCTCGAGCAAGGCCTCGATCGCGGCACTCGCGGCTTCGCTGATCGCCTCGTCGCGCGGCGCCGGGTCGGCGGCGGCCAGCAGCCCCTGCGCGATCGCCTCCTGGCGCAGCAGTTCGAGGTGGGCCCGCTGGCGCAGGCGCTCGCTGTCGAGCAGTTCGTGGGCCGCGGCGATCGGAACGCCGTTGATCGCGGCGGCGTTCATTGGTGCCCCCTTTGCGTCGCGCGCTGTGCCCCCAGCAGTGGCGCGCGAGTCGTTTCGGGCTGCCGTGCGGCAGGCTTGTGCGCCTGCCCGGCGGCAGGGCGGCGCTCGGCCGGCAGGTTCAGCCGGCGCGAGCGCACGATCTGGTACGGCCGCAGCAGGTAGGCCACCGAGGCCAGGCCGCTCCACACGTGCACCAGCCGGCTGAACGGGAACAGCAGGAAGATCGTCATGCCCAGCACCATGTGGACCTTGTAGGGCCAGGCGATCGCGGCGAGCGCGCTGGCGTCGGGATTGAGCGTGACGATGCGCTGCGCCCAGTCGGACAGGATCAGCATCACCGAGCCGTCGCTGTGAGACAGCGAATAGGGCAGGGTGATCAGGCCGAGGCTCAACTGCAGCCACAGGATCAGCAAGATGGCGAGGTCGGTGCGGTGGCTCGTGAGCCGCACCCGCGCATCGCTGACGCGGCGCCAGATCAGGCCCGTCAGGCCGATGAAGCAGATCGTGCCCGCCACGCCGCCGGCCACCACCGCCAGCAGCTGCTTTTGCGCCGGCGTGATGAAGTGCTCGTAGAGCCCATGCGGGGTCAGCATGCCGACCGTGTGGCCGACGAACAGGAACAGGATGCCTGCGTGGAACAGGTTGCTGGCCCACTTGAGGCTGCGCCCGCGCAGGAGCTGCGAGGAGTCGCTTTTCCACGTGTACTGGTCGCGGTCGAAGCGCGCCAGGCTGCCCATCAGGAACACCGCGAGGCAGATGTAGGGGTAGACGACGAACAGGAAGTTGTTGAGCGCATTCATCGTGGCTCCTTGTCAGGCGGCGCTGCGCGTGGCCGCAGGCTGCGGCCGCACGACGCGAATCGGCTGCGGCTGGCCCGGACGCGACTGGCCCTGGGTCGAGCAGCCGCCGAAGGCCTCGGGCTCGGCCCAGCTCTCGTCGAGGCTGGGCTCTTCGGGAAGCGTCACCTTGTCGCAGCGTTCGCCCGCGAGGTCGAGCACCGCGGCGGCCACGCTCGCGTAGGCGCTGCGCCGCTCGAGCAGCGCCGTGAACAGCGCACGCACGATGTGCGCGGTCTCGCGCAGGAACTCGCGCGCCTCGGCCTGCGGCTGCGTGCTGGCGAACTCGAGCACCACCGGCAGGTAGTCGGGCAGCTCGCCGGGCGCGAGCAGCAGGCCGGCGCGCTCGTAGGTCTGCGCCAGGTCGACCATGGCCTGGCCGCGCTCGCGGCTGTCGCCGTGCACGTGCTCGAACAGGTGCAAGGCGGTCCGCCGGCCGCGGTCGAACAGCTCGACGTAGTCGGACTCGGCGCGCAGCGCCGGCGCATGGGCGAGGCGGTCGATCAGGTCGTCGAGCTCGACCAGGCGCCCGGCGATCAGCGCGCGCTCGTCGTGCAGCGCCTCGCTCAGCGCAGGCAGCGCGGCGCGCATCTCGTCGTCGGGATAGCGCAGCAGCCAGGCGAGCGCGCGCAGGCTATGGCTCATGCGGCGGGGAGAGTTGAGCAAGGGCATGGTTCAGATCTCCGCCTTGATGGGAATGGTCCGCTTCTTCTCGCTGCCGAACAGGCTGGTCTCGGTCGTGCCTTCGCTGCAGCCGTTGCCGAACGAGAATCCGCAGCCGCCGCGCACGTTGAAGGCGTTCTCGGCGTACTCGCGGTGCGTGGTCGGGATGACGAAGCGGTCCTCGTAGTTGGCGATGGCCATCACGCGGTACATCTCCTCGACCTCGGCCTCGCTGATGCCGACCTGCTCGATCGCAGCGCGGTTGGCCGCGCCGTCGACATGCTTGGCGCGCTGGTAGGCACGCATCGCGAGCATGCGTTCGAGCGCGCGCTCGACCGGCTGCGTGTCGCCCGCGGTCAGCAGGTTGGCGAGGTACTTGACCGGAATGCGCAGCTGGCGCACGTCGGGGATCTCGCCGTTGGCGCTGACGTGGCCGGCGTTGGCCGCGGCGGTGATCGGCGACAGCGGGGGCACGTACCAGACCATCGGCAGCGTGCGGTATTCGGGGTGCAGCGGCAGGGCGACCTTCCACTGCACGGCCATCTTCCACACCGGGCTGGTCTTGGCGGCTTCGAGCCAGTTGTCGGGCACGCCATCGCGGCGCGCCTGCTCGATCACGGCCGGGTCATGCGGGTCGAGGAAGCAGTCGAGCTGCGCCGGGTAGAGGTCAGTGTCCTTCTCGACGCTGGCGGCTTGCGCGATGCGGTCGGCGTCGTAGAGCAGCACGCCGAGGTAGCGGATGCGCCCGACGCAGGTCTCCGAGCACACGGTGGGTTGGCCCGCCTCGATGCGCGGATAGCAGAAGATGCACTTCTCGGCCTTGCCGCTCTTCCAGTTGTAGTAGATCTTCTTGTACGGGCAGCCCGAGACGCACATGCGCCAGCCGCGGCACTTGTCCTGGTCGATCAGGACGATGCCGTCTTCCTCGCGCTTGTAGATGCTGCCGCTCGGGCACGAGGCCACGCACGCCGGGTTGAGGCAGTGCTCGCACAGGCGCGGCAGGTACATCATGAAGGTGTTCTCGAACTGGCCGTAGATGTCCTTCTGGATGTCTTCGAAGTTGCGGTCCTTCGAGCGCTTGGAGAACTCGCCGCCCAGGATCTCTTCCCAGTTCGGGCCCCACTCGATCTTCTCCATGCGCTGGCCGGTGATCAGGCTGCGCGGGCGCGCGGTGGGCGCGGCCCTCATCTCCGGCGCCGACTGCAGGTGGTCGTAGTCGAAGGTGAAGGGCTCGTAGTAGTCGTCGATCTCGGGCAGGTTGGGGTTGGCGAACAGGCGCATCAGCAGCTTCCACTTGCCACCCTGGCGCGGCTCGATCGAGCCGTCCTTCTTGCGGACCCAGCCGCCGTTCCACTTGTCCTGGTTCTCCCACTCCTTGGGATAGCCGATGCCCGGCTTGGTCTCGACGTTGTTGAACCAGGCGTACTCCACGCCCGGACGGCTGGTCCACACGTTCTTGCAGGTCACGCTGCAGGTGTGGCAGCCGATGCACTTGTCGAGGTTGAGCACCATGCCGATCTGTGCGCGTACTTTCATTGCTTGGCTCCGATTCGGATGACTCCCTCTCCCGCCTGGCGGGAGAGGGTGGGGGTGAGGGTTCGGGACGGCCCGCGCACGGCCCTCACCCCAGCCCTCTCCCGCGCGCGGGAGAGGGAGCAAGCCCGCTCATGGGTTCTCTCCTTGAGACTGGTACGCCTTCGCCAGGTGGTCGTCGCGCGGCGTGTCGAGCCAGTCGACCTTGCTCATCTTGCGCACCACCACGAACTCGTCGCGGTTCGTGCCGATGGTTCCGTAGTAGTTGAAGCCGTACGAGAGCTGCGCGTAGCCGCCGATCATGTGGGTCGGCTTGGTGACGATGCGCGTCACCGAGTTGTGGATGCCGCCGCGCACGCCGGTGATCTGCGAGCCGGGCGTGTTGATGATCTTTTCCTGCGCGTGGTACATGAGGGTCATGCCTGGCTTCACGCGCTGGCTGACCACCGCGCGCGCGGCGATCGCGCCGTTGACGTTGAACAGCTCGACCCAGTCGTTGTCCTCGATGCCGGCCTCGCGCGCGTCGTCCTCGCTGAGCCAGATCACCGGCCCGCCGCGGTTGAGCGTAAGCATGATCAGGTTGTCGGAGTAGGTGCTGTGGATGCCCCACTTCTGGTGCGGCGTGATGAAGTTCAGCACCACTTCCTTGTGGCCGTTGGGCTTGCGCTGCAGCATCTCGGCGGTGGCCTTCAGGTCCACCGGCGGGCGGTAGCTCGAGAAGCCCTCGCCGAAGGCGATCATCCAGGGGTGGTCCTGGTAGAACTGCTGGCGCCCGGTCAGCGTGCGCCAGGGGATCAGCTCGTGCACGTTGGTGTAGCCGGCGTTGTAGGAGACCTTTTCGCTCTCCAGGCCCGACCACGTGGGACTGCTGATGATCTTGCGCGGCTGCGCCTGCACGTCGCGGTAGCGGATCTTCTCGTCCTCGCGGTGCAGCGCCAGATGCGCGTGCTCGCGGCCGGTGGCCTTGCTCAAGGCTTCCCAGGCCTTGACCGCGACGTGGCCGTTGGTCTCCGGCGCGAGCTGCAGGATGACCTCGCAGGCGTCGATGTCGGTCACGATGCGCGGGCGGCCGGCGGCGTCGGTGCCGTTGAGTTCGCCGAGCTGCTTGACCTCGGTCTGCGTGTTCCAGGCGATGCCCTTGCCGCCGTTGCCCACCTTGGCCATCAGCGGTCCGAGCGAGGTGAAGCGTTCGTAGACCGCCGGATAGTCGCGCTCGACCACCGCGATCTGCGGCGCGGTCTTGCCGGGCACCAGATCGCACTGGCCCTTCTTCCACTCGCGCACCTCGAAAGGCTGCGCCAGCTCGCCCGGCGTGTCGTGCATCAACGGCGTGAGCACGACCTCCTTCTCGACGCCGAGGTGGCCGCGGCAGACCTCGCTGAAGGCGCGCGCGAAGCCCTTGTAGATCTCCCAGTCGGAGCGTGACTGCCACACCGGGTCCACCGCCGCCGACAGCGGGTGGATGAAGGGGTGCATATCGCTGGTGTTGAGGTCGTTCTTCTCGTACCAGCTGGCCGTGGGCAGCACGATGTCGCTGTACAGGCAGGTCGTGCTCATGCGGAAGTCGAGCGTGACCAGCAGGTCGAGCTTGCCTTCGGGGGCCTTGTCGTGCCACTTGACCTCGCCCGGCTTGGCATCGTCGGGGCCCAGGTCCTTGCCTTGAACGCCGTTCTCGGTGCCCAGCAGGTGCTTGCAGAAGTACTCGTGGCCCTTGCCGCTGGAGCCCAGCAGGTTGCTGCGCCAGACGAACATGTTGCGCGGCCAGTTCTCGGGCGCGTCCGGGTCCTCGCAACTCATCTGCAGCGTGCCGTCCTTCAGGCCGCGGACCACGTAGTCCTTCGGGTCCATGCCCGCCGCGTGCGCGTCCTTCACCAGCTGCAGCGGGTTGGTCTTCATCTGCGGCGCGCTCGGCAGCCAGCCCATGCGCTCGGCGCGCACGTTGTAGTCGATCAGGCTGCCGCCGAACGCGGCCTTGTCGGCCAGCGGCGAGAGGATCTCGTCGACGCCCAGGCGCTCGTAGCGCCACTGGTCGGTGTGGGCGTAGAAGAAGCTGGTGCTGTTTTGCTGGCGCGGCGGGCGGACCCAGTCGAGCGCGAAGGCGAGCGCGGTCCAGCCGGTCTGCGGGCGCAGCTTCTCCTGACCCACGTAGTGCGCCCAGCCGCCGCCGCTTTGGCCGATGCAGCCGCACAGCATCAGCAGGTTGATCACGCCGCGGTAGTTCATGTCGGCGTGGTACCAGTGGTTCATCGCCGCGCCGATGATCACCATCGACTTGCCCTGCGTCTTGTCGGCGTTGGCGGCGAACTCGCGCGCGACGGTGATCACCTGCGCGCGCGGCACGCCGGTGATGCGCTCCTGCCAGGCCGGCGTGTAGGGCGCGTCGTCGTCATAGCTCGCAGCCCCGCTGCCCAGGCCGCGGTCGATGCCGTACTGCGCCGCCTGCAGGTCGAACACGGTCGCCACCAGCGCGTGACGCTCCTCGCCGGCCTTGCCCAGGCGCAGGTGCACCGCCGGCACGCGGGCGAGGTGGATCTCGCCGCCTTGCTGCGGACTGGCCTGGAAGTGCGGCACCTCGGCGCCGGCGAAGTAGGGGAACGCGACATCGACGACCTCGTGCGCCTGCTCGCCGTCTTCCAGCACCGAGAGCTTGAGCCTCACGTCGGCGCCGTGGCGGGCCTCCTTGGCCTCGAGGTTCCATTTGCCGGCGTCGGCGCGCCCGTCGGGGCCCCAGCGGAACCCGATCGAGCCGTTGGGCAGCACCGCGCGCCCCGCGGTGTCGAAGGCCACGGTCTTCCACTCGGGATGGTTGACCTGGCCGAGCTTGCCGTTGAAGTCGCTGGCGCGCAGGTAGCGGCCCGGCACGAGGGTCTTGCGGCCGTCGGGCAGCGTCTTCTCCTCGAGCGTCAGCAGCAGCGGCAGGTCGGTGTAGCGGCGCGCGTAGTCGTCGAAGTACGCGCTGCGCTTGTCGAAATAGAACTCCTTGAAGGCCACGTGGCCCATCGCCATCGCGAGCGCGGCGTCGGTGCCCTGCTTGGGATGCAGCCACAGGTCGGCGAGCTTGGCGACCTCGGAGTAGTCGGGCGTCACCGCCACCGTCTTGGCGCCCTTGTAGCGGACCTCGGTGAAGAAGTGCGCGTCGGGCGTGCGCGTCTGCGGGACGTTGCTGCCCCAGGCGATGATGTAGTTCGAGTTGTACCAGTCGGCCGACTCGGGCACGTCGGTCTGCTCGCCCCAGATCTGCGGGCTGGCCGGCGGCAGGTCGCAGTACCAGTCGTAGAAGCTCATGCACACGCCGCCGATCAGGCTCAGGTAGCGGCTGCCCGCGGCGTAGCTCACCATGCTCATCGCCGGGATCGGCGAGAAGCCGATGATGCGGTCCGGCCCGTGCTGCTTGATCGTGTAGACGTTGGCCGCGGCGATGAGCTGGTTGACCTCGTCCCAGCTGCTGCGCGCGAAGCCGCCCATGCCGCGCACCTGCTGGTAGTCGCGCCGCGCCTGCGGGTTCTCGACGATGCTCGCCCAGGCGTCGACCGGCGACCTGGCGAGCTTGAGCGCGGCGCGCCAGCGCTCGAGCAGGCGGGCGCGCACCATCGGGTACTTCACGCGGTTGGCGCTGTAGAGGTACCACGAGTACGAGGCGCCGCGGGCGCAGCCGCGCGGCTCGTGGTTCGGCAGGTCGGCTCGGGTGCGCGGGTAGTCGGTCTGCTGGGTTTCCCAGGTGACGATGCCGCCCTTGACGTAGATCTTCCAGGAGCAGCTGCCGGTGCAGTTCACGCCGTGCGTGCTGCGCACGATCTTGTCGTGCGCCCAGCGGTTGCGGTAGGCGTCCTCCCAGGTGCGGTCTTCGCCGGTGGTCACGCCATGCCCGTCGGCAAAGTTCTCCTTGGGCAGCGTGAAGTGCGTCAGGCGGTCGAGGAAGTGGCTCATGTCTGGTTCTTCCTTGTCGGGTCAGCAGGGCATCTCGGCGTCGCGGCGGGCATAGAACCACCACGTGATCGCGACGCAGGCCAGGTAGAAGGCGAAGAAGACCCACAGCGCGGCCTCGGGGCCGCCGGTGGCAGTGATCGAGGTGCCGTAGCTCTTGGGGATGAAGAAGCCGCCGTAGGCGCCGAAGGCGCCGGCGAAGCCGACCGCCGCCGCGCCGAGCACGGTGCCTTCCTTGAGCGCCTGGGCCTTGGCGGCCGCGTCGGTGGCGCGCGCTTCGCGCTGCTTGAGCGTGTTGAAGATCACCGGGATCATCCGGAAGGTGGAGCCGTTGCCGATGCCGGTGGCGACGAACAGGACCAGGAAGCTCGCGAAGAAGCCCGCGAAGCTGCCGTCGACGGGCCCGAAGCCCAGCGCGTAGGTGCCCGCGCCCTTGGGCAGGAAGTACAGGACGCCGAGCACGCCCGCGGCCAGCAGCCAGAAGTCCCACAGCGTCACGCGCGCGCCGCCGAGCTTGTCGGACAGCCAGCCGCCGAAGGGCCGCACCAGCGCGCCGACCAGCGGGCCGAGCCAGGCATAGGCGAGCGGGTTGACCTGCGGAAACTGGCTCTTGATCAGGAGCGGAAAGCCCGCCGCGAAGCCGATGAAGGAGCCGAAGGTGCCGAGGTACAGCACGCACATCAGCCAGTTGTGCTTGCGCACGAAGATCTCGGCCTGCGCGGCGAAGGATGCCTTGGCGTCGGCCACATCGTTCATCGCGAACCAGGCGGCGATCGAGGTGATCGCGATCCACGGCACCCAGATGAAGGCGGCGTTCTGCATCCAGACCTGGGTGGCCTGGCCGTTCTTGACGATGGTCTGCGCCTCGCCGCCGAACACGCCCAGCACGCCGACCGTGACGACGATCGGGCTCAGGAACTGCACGACCGACACGCCCAGGTTGCCCAGCCCCGCGTTGACGCCCAGCGCCGAGCCCTTGCGGTCCTTGGGGAAGAAGTAGCTGATGTTGGCCATGCTGGAGCTGAAGTTGCCTCCGCCCAGGCCGCACAGCAGCGCCAGCACCAGCATCGTCGGGTACGAAGTGGTGTTGTCCTGCACCGCGAAGCCGATGCCCAGCGCCGGGATCAGCAGCGAGGCGGTCGAGATCGCCGTCCATCGCCGCCCGCCCACCAGCGGGATCATGAAGGAGTAGAAGATGCGCAGCGTCGCGCCCGACAGCGCCGGCGCCGCGGCCAGCCAGAACAGCTGGTTGGTCGAGTACTTGAAGCCCAGGCCGGGCAGGCTGACGGCGACCACGCTCCAGACCTGCCACACGGCGAACGACACGAACAGCGCCGGCACCGAGATCCACAGGTTGAGCTTGGCGATGGCTTCGCCTTGCTGCTGCCAGAAGGCCTTGTCTTCGGGCGTCCAGACGGTCAGCGTGCGACCGGCCTGGGCGGCCAGGGAGCGGGAGGTCATGAGTTCACCTTCGGGGGAAGCGATGCGCTTCAGGCGCGCACCAGGGGCGAGGGGGCCGCATGCGGGCCGATGACTTCGGTCTTGCGCACCTCGGTCCAGTACATCCAGATCAGCGAGACCCAGACCACGCCGTACATCAGCATGAAGGCGCTGGAGCGAATGCCTGTCAGGTCGAGCAGGGCGCCGAACATGATCGGCAGCACGAAGCCGCCGAGCCCGCCGGCCAGGCCGACGATGCCGCTGACGGTGCCGATGCTGTGCGGGTACTCGTCACCGATGTACTTGAACACGCTGGCCTTGCCGAAGGCCCAGGCCACGCCCAGCACCGCCATCAGCGCCGTGAAGGCGTAGACGTTGAGGCCCACCGTGAAGCTCGCCGGGCCGTTGACCGTGGTCACGGTGAACGCGGTCTGCGGGTAGGACAGCAGGAACAGGCAGATCCAGCTCACCCACATCACCCACCAGGTGACCTTGTGGGCGCCGTACTTGTCCGACAGCACGCCGCCGACCGCACGCAGCACGCCGCCGGGCAGCGAGAAGCACGCCGCCAGCAGCGCCGCGGCGCGGATGTCCAGGCCGTACTCGCCGACGTAGTACTGCACCATCCACAGCGCGAGCGCGACGTAGCCGCCGAACACGATGCTGTAGTACTGGCAGTACTTGAGGACCCGGGGATCCTTCAGCATGCGCAGCTGGTCGACGAAGCGCGTGTTGCTCGGCACCAGATGCTTGGGATCGTGGTGGCTGAACAGCCAGAACAGGATCGTCGCGCCCAGCATCACCGCGGCATAGACCTTGGGCACCATGGTCCAGCCAAAGGCGACGAGCAGCGCCGGCGCGACGAACTTGTTGACCGCCGAGCCCGAGTTGCCCGCGCCGTAGACGCCCATCGCCATGCCCTGGCGCTGCTTGGGGAACCAGCGCGCGACGTAGGGCGTGCCGACCGAAAACGAGCCGCCGGCCAGGCCGACGAACAGGCCGATGGCGAGAAACTGCCAGTACTCGGTGGCATAGGCCATCAGCCAGATGGCCGGCACGGTGGCCGCCATCAGCAGCGTCATCACGACGCGTCCGCCGTACTTGTCGGTCCAGATGCCCAGCGGTACGCGGATCAGCGAGCCGGTCAGCACCGGCGTGGCGGTGAGCAGCCCGAACTGCGTCGCGTTGAGGCCCAGCGACTGCTTCAGCGGGATGCCGATGACGCCGAACATCATCCACACCATGAAGCAGACGGTGAACGCCAGCGTGCTGACGATGAGCACGCTCCAGGCTTGGCGGGACGGTCGGGCAGATGGCGAGGCCATGAGGCTTCCTTTCCACGGATGCCTCACTTTCGCCGTCGAGCAGCGCAGCGAACATCCTTCGGTGGGGCCCGCGCCGCGCGGCGCAAGAACGATGGCGCCACGCCGGCCATCGTTCGCAAGGAGTAGTCGCCGCGCGCGTTCGCGCCGGCTTGCGCCGGATCAAGGCCGACGCTGGGCGAGCGGATTACAAGGCGCGATGAAAAAGGCCCGGCGACTTGCCGTCGCCGGGCCTTCGAGCGAAAGCGGAAGTTCGCTCAGCTGCGCACGATGATGTCGTTGCGCACCGCAACCACACCCGAGGTCGAACGTGCCAGCTTCTCGGCCATCATCCGTTCGTCGTTGCTCTTGGCGAAGCCCGAGAGCTGCACCACGCCATTGAGCGTCTCGACGCTGATCGCCATCGCGCTGACGGTCTTGTCCTCGGCGAACTTGGCCTTCACGCGCGAGGTCACGACCGCGTCGTCGACGTAGGCGCCGGCGGTCTGCTGGTCGCGCATCACGGTACAGGCGGGCAGGGTGATCAGCGAAGCGGCCGAGACGATCGCGGCCATCAGGATGCGTGCTTTCATGGCAATCTCCTTCTCAAGGTGACACAGGTTCTCAACGGTCGAGCCAGTCGCGCAGTTCGTCGGCGTGCCGCTCTTCCTCGGCCAGCACGTCCTCGATCAGGCGGCGCGTGGTCGGATCCTTGTCCGCCAGCAGCTGGACCATCTGGCGATAGCTCTCGACCGCCACGCGCTCGGCCACGAGGTTGGAGCGGATCATCGATTCGAGCTGGCGCGACTCGTCGTAGCCGGCGTGGCTGCGCTCGAGCAGCGAGTTCGGCTGGAAGTCGGGCTCGCCGCCCAGCTGCACGATGCGCCGCGCGATGCGGTCGGCGTGCGCGAGTTCCTCGTTGGCATGCACGAGGAACTCCTCGGCGATCTTGGGCGACTCCAGGCCCACGGCGGTGAAATGGTGGCGGCGATAGCGCAGGACGCACACCAGCTCCGTGGCCAAGGCGTCATTGAGCAGCTGGAGGATGTCATCGCGCCACGGTCCGTAGGTCGGGGTGACGGCTCCGTCGAAGACATCCTGGCGGGCCGCGCTGAGGGCGGTCTCGTCAAGGGCCAGGCGCTGAGGCGCCGCGGTGCGGTGGTCGTTCATGCGCGATCTCCTTCGGCGTGCCTTCAGCTCGACCTGATCTGCAGCTGGTTGTCGACGCTGCGGACGCCCTCGACCGCGGCCGCGATCTGCGTCGCGCGGTCGCGCGCGGCCAGGTTCGGCGCCGTGCCGCGCAGGGCCACGCGGCCGTCGGACGTGTCGACATTGATGCGCAGTGCGCTGAGCTCCTTGTCGGCCGCGAGCTTGGCGTTGACCGACGCCGTGATCGTGGCGTCGCTCACCGAGCTCTTGATGTCGTTCGCCGCCTGCTTGGCCTCGCTCTTGATCTCGCCGGCCGCCTGATTGGCTTCCTGGCGGGCGTCGTCCATCTTGCGTTCGGCAGAAGCGGTCGCGGAGTCGACCCGTTCGCCGGCGGTGCGCGAGTCGTCGGCACGGTTGCAGGCGCCCAGCGTCGTGGCCGCCAGCAGCGCCGCCACGGCGCTCAGTGCCGTCAGCGGACGAGACGTGGTTCGTGCGTTCATCGATCACTCCTTCGGTTGACGCCGCGCTGCGGCGATGAAGAAACGATAGGTGCGGCCCGTCGCGGCGCAGGTCGGCGCCCAACGGTTTGCCGTGTCGGACGGCGCTGACAGGCCGTGTGCGTCCGGCGAACGCCGCAGCGGCCAAAGCCCACGGCCGGCACAACGCAAACCGGCCGCGCACCTCGCGGTGGCGGCCGGCCGCAATTCAAGACGGGTGCTCAGGCTGACGAAGCCTCAGGCCTCAACGGCGAGCCCCGTTGAACCAGTCGTCCGAGGCGCTGTCTTCCCACGCCGAGATCTGGCGCTCGGCCTCGTCCTTGGCGACGCCGTAGCGCTCCTGGATCTTGCCGGCCAGCAGGTCCCGGCGCCCCGCAACGACGTCGAGGTCGTCATTGGTCAAGCGCCCCCACTGCTCGAGGGCCTTGCCCTTGAGCTGCTTCCAGTTGCCTTCGATGCGATCCCAGTTCATTGAACCTCTCCTCGGCGGGCGAAGCGAATCCTTCCGACGCGCCAGGACGGCCCACCTTCGTCCCGCGCGCACCGCGGACCCGGGGGCCTCGCGGCCGGGCATCGGCATCGACACCCTTGGGTTCACTCTAGGGGGGCGCGTCACCGCGCCGTGTCGGCCGCGATCGACCGCGCATGTAGGACTGGACCGCACCCCGCGCTCAGGACAGCGGCAGCGTCGCCTCGATGACGGTGCCGCGTCCGGGTGCTGATGACAGCACCATCGCGCCGCCGGCCGAGCGCATGCGAAAGCGCATGCCGGCCAGGCCGTGTCCGCCGGATCGCAGGCCGGCGGTGTCGAAGCCGCGGCCGTCGTCCGTCACGCGCACCACCACGCGGCCGTCGGCGGCCTCGAGGCTCACCTCGACGCGGCGCGCCTGCGCATACTTGGCCACGTTGGTCAGCGCCTCTTGCACGAGCCGGTAGACCGACAGGGCGCGGTTGGGCGGCAGGCGGACCTCGTCCAGCCGCGTGTCCACCTGGATCTCGCTGCGCTTGGCGAACTCCGCGCACAGGATCTGCAGCGCCGGGTTCAGCCCGAGGTTGCTGAGCGAGGAGGGCCGCAGGTCTTCGATGATGCGCCGCTTGAGCGCGATGCCGGCATCGAGCGACTTCACCAGGTGCGCCAGGCGCTCGGCGACCTCGGGCGATGTGGCCGGGCCGAGGCGGTTCTTGACCCGCGCGACATCGAGCTTGGCGGCCGTCAGCAGGCCACCGAGCTCGTCGTGAAGTTCGCGTGCGAGGTGGCTGCGCTCGTCCTCGCGCACCGTCTGCAAGTGGTTCGCCAGTTCGGTGAGTTCGCGCGTGCGGCTTTCGACCTCGCTTTCCAGCTTGTCGCGCTCGCCCTGCAGCTCGGCCTGGCGCTCGAGGCGCTCGCGCTCGCGCTCGTGCGCCAGCCGCAGCGCGGTGAACACCGCCGCCAGGCACAGCAGCACCAGCACCGCGATGCCGACGCGCCCGATCATCATCGCGCGGTCGCGCTGCTCGCCGGCGGCCGTGAAGGCGGCGGTCTCGGCCGCCGCCACCTGCGCGACGAGTCGGTCGATGACCACCATCTGCTCGCGGCCGATGTCGGTCAGCAGGAGCGACAGCGCGTTGTCGCGCTGCCCCGCCTCGACCAGCCGGATCACCTCGCGCATCTCGTCGAGCTTCTTTTCCGCCGCCGCCGCCAGCATCTCCAGCGACTCGCGGTGTGCAGGCCGCTGCGCGGCCAGGACCTTCACGCGCTCGATCACCGCGAGCAGCTCGCCGAGGTTGACCGAATAGGGCTCCTTGTAGTCGTCGCGCTGCGTCAGCAGGAAGCCGCGCTGCGCCGACTCGGCGTCGGCCACCAGCAGGCGCAGGCGGTTGACGACCACTCGCACCTGCAAGGCCTCGTCGCGTGCCTGGGTCGACTCGCGCACCCGCTGGTAGCCGATCTCGTTGATCGTCACGACGATCACCGCGAACGCCAGCGCGATCGGCGCGGCGAGCCGGCTGCGCGTCAGGCGCCGAAGCCGCTCAGGCAAGCCCGCCATGCCGCGCTCCGGGTGGCGCCGTACACTGCTTTGCACGATCCATGCTCCGTTCCTCGCAGCCATGATCCGCATCGGCATCGTCGACGATCACGCCATTGTGCGCACCGGATTGCGCCAGTTCCTTTCGGAGCAGGTGGACTTTCGCGTCACCGGCGAGGGCGCCAACGGCCGCGACGCGCTCGAGCTCGTGCGCGGAGGCGAGATCGACGTGCTGCTGCTCGACATCTCGATGCCCGACCAGAACGGCATCGACGCGCTGGCGGCCATCAAGGCGCGCCGGCCCGATCTGCCGGTGCTGATCCTCAGCGGCTTTCCGCAGGCGCACTACGCGGTGACGCTGCTGCGCCAGGGCGCCAGCGGCTACCTGAACAAGGAGTGCGACCCGGAGGAGATCGCCACGGCGATCCGCACCCTGGCCCTCGGGCGGCGCTACGTGACGCCCGAGGTCGCCGAGTTGCTGGTCGACGGCATGGCCGCCGGCGGCGACCGGCCGCCCCACGAGGCGCTCAGCGAGCGCGAGCTGCAGGTGTTCCTGCGCCTGGCGCAGGGCGAGACGGTCAGCCACATTGCCGACAGCATGTGCCTGAGCGTCAAGACCGTCAGCACCTATAGGGCACGCGTGCTCGAGAAACTCAAGCTCGAAAGCAACAGCGACCTGACCTACTACGCCTTGAAAAACGGGCTGATCCAGTAGCCCTCGGTGCGGCGCGGCCATTCAATTCAGTTGGGCCGGGCCAGTTGCGCACAGTAGGCCACCAGCGCCTCGATGTCCGAGGACTTGTCGAACACCTGGCTGGCGCCAAGTTCAAGGCAGCGGCGGCGGATGTCCGGCGTGGCGTAGTTGGTCAGCACGACACGCTCGGCGCGGTGCTCGCGCTGCGCGAGCGCACGCAGAAGGTCGATGCCCGAGCCTTCGCGCAGGAAGACGTCGATGATGACCACGTCGCAGGGATGGCCCGAATCGAGCCAGCCGAGCGCGCTGGGCACGTCCTCGGCCTGCCCGACCACCTGCAGCGGGACCAGCTCCTCCAGCGCCGCCGCGAGGTTTTCGCGGATCACCTGGTTGTCTTCGACGATGAAGGCTTGGAGCGCTGTCATGACACCGGCCGGGAGATTGCATTCAGGAATCGAACCGGTGAGGAGTCTATGGCGGACGCGGGCGGGCGCCGTGTAGGACAGCTCCGACACGCGGCGCCCGCGCCAGCCCTTCGGCGGGGTTGCAGGGTTTCATCAGTGGCGGCGCATCATCAGCGCGCCCAGGGCGATCAAGCCGGTCAGCATCGCACCGAAGGCGGTGGCGATCATCAGCGACTTCAGCGGCTCGTCCTGCACGTACTGCTGGGTGCGCGTGCTCAGTGCCCGGGCCTCGTCGCGCACGGCATCGCCTGCGCGATGCATCAGGTCGACGCTGGCCGAGGGCAGCTGGCCCAGCACCCCGTTGGGCGCCTGGGTGGCGACAGTGGTTCTCATGGCTTGCTCCTCGGTGCGCGGGCGCTATCTGCCGCGGAAGGCGTTGATGATGAAGCTGGCGATGGCCAGCACCAGGAACACCACGAACAGGATCTGGGCGATGCCCGCCGCCCCGGCGGCAATGCCGCCGAAGCCGAACAAGGCCGCGATCAGCGCGATCACGAAGAAGACGATGGCGTAATGCAGCATGTGGCTCTCCTCGACATGGCGGACAGCACGCACGGTGCGGCTGCCTGTGAGGACAAGCCTAGGCGCATCGGCGCGCCGCGACAGTGGGAGGGAGACGTGACGGGCTGTAGGACGGCGCTCACAAGCCGCTGTCGGGCGCGCCTGGCGGGCCCGGCCGCGCCCGGCGTCGCAGCACGCCGGCCCACGCGCCCAGGCCGGCGATGAGCAGCACGGCCGGCGCCAGCCACAGCAGCAGCGTGCCGGTACGCAGCGGCGGCCGGTAGAAGAGGGCGTCGCCGTAGCGCTGGCGCAGCGCCGCGGCGATCTGCGCCTCGTCTTCGCCGCGATGCAGGCGCTCGAGCACGTCGCGCCGCAGGTCGGCCGCCAGCGGCGCGCTCGAATGGGCCACCGAGTCGTTCTGGCAGACGAGGCAGCGCATCTGGGCCGTCAGCGCGAGCATGCGCGCCTCGAGCTCGGCGTCGGCCGGCGTCGTTGCCGCCTGCACGCCGGCCGCGATCACGCCGGCCGCCAGCACCAGCCACAGCAGCGGCACGCCGAGCCATGGCCAGCGCCGGCTAGCCACCCAGGCTCTCCAGCAGCGGCAGCAGACGTTCGCGCACCAGCGCCTCGGTCAGCACGCCGCTGTGCTTGAAGCGCACGATGCCGTCGCGGTCGATCACGAAGGTCTCGGGCACTGCGACCACGCCCCATTCGAGGCCGGCGTGGCCGTCCGCATCGACCAAGTTCGCGACGAACGGGTCGCCCTCGCGCGCCAGCCAGGCGGATGCCTGCGCCGCTTCGTCCTTGTGGTTCAGCCCGACCACGGGCACGTGGCCGGTCGCGGCCAATGCCTTCAGCGCCGGCATCTCCTGCCGGCACGGCGCGCACCACGAGGCCCACACGTTGAGCACCCACGGCCGCCCGAGCAGGTCGTCGCGGCCGAGCGAGCGCTGCGGCGCGTCGAGCCGCGCCAGCCGCAAGGTGGGCGCGGGTTGGCCGACCATCGCCGCGCCGCCGGGCGGCGCTGGCGGGCGCCACAGCGCGGCGGCGAGCAGCGCGACGAGTGCCGCGAACGCCAGCAGCGGCAGCCAGAAGCGCCTCACGCCGACGGCTCCAGCACGGCGGCCGGCGCCAAGGCCGCGTCGCGCCGCGCGCCGCGGCGATAACGCCGGTCGCTGGCCGCGACGAGGCCGCCCAGGGCCATCAGCGCGCAGCCGCCCCAGATCCAGCGCACGAAGGGCTTGACCGCCAGGCGCAGCGTCCATGCGCCGCCGGCGAGCGGCTGGCCGAGCGAGACGTAGAGGTCGCGCGCAAGGCCAGCGTCGATGGCCGCCTCCGTCATCGGCTGGCGCTGCACGCGGTAGACGCGCTTTTCGGGCAGCAGGCGCGCGAGCGATCGTTCCCCGCTCGCGACCTCGACGAGCCCTTGCACGCCCTCGAAGTTGGGTCCGGCGAGCGGGCGCACGCCCCAGAACGTGAAGCGCAGGCCGCCGAGCTCGACCGACTCGCCGACCGCCAGGCGCACGTCGCGCTGCTGCTCGCCACCAGCCAGCGCCATGCCCAGCGCGAACGCCGCGACGCCGAGGTGCGCGAGCCACATGCCCCACTGCGCGCGGGCCGGTCGCGGCGTGGCGCGTGCGTCGATCGCGATGCCGGCGGCGATCCACAGCGCGAGCGCGACGCCCAGCGCGGCGCCGATCGACAGCCGTTCGGCCACCACCGCGGCCGACAGCCCCGCCAGCAGCGCGGCCAGCGCGGCCCAGCGCAGCCGCTGCCACAGCGCCGGCAGATCGGCGCGCTTCCACTTCGCCAGCGGGCCGATGCCCAGCAGCACTGCGAGTGCGGCAAACAGCGGCAGCAGCAAGGTCTCGAAGTAGGGCGGGCCGACCGACACCGCGGCGAGCCCGAAGGCATCGAGCGCCAGCGGATACAGCGTGCCCAGCAGCACCGAGGCGGCGGCGACGAGCAGCAGCACGTTGTTGAGCAGCAGCACCGATTCGCGCGAGACCGCGTCGAAACGCCCGCCGGCGGCCAGGCGCGGCGCGCGCCAGGCGTAGAGCGCGAGCGCCGGGCCGATCAGCGCCGCCAGCAGCACCAGGATGAACAGCCCGCGCGCCGGATCGCTGGCGAAGGCATGCACCGAGCTCAGCACGCCCGAGCGCACGAGGAAGGCGCCGAGCAGCGACAGCGCGAACGCCAGCAGCGCGAGCAGCAGCGTCCAGGCGGTGAGCGCGCCGCGCTTCTCGGTCACCGCGAGCGAATGGATCAGCGCCGTGCCGGCCAGCCACGGCATCAGCGAGGCGTTCTCGACCGGGTCCCAGAACCACCAGCCGCCCCAGCCGAGTTCGCCGTAGGCCCACCAGCTGCCCAGCGCGATGCCCAGCGTCAGAAAGGCCCAGGCGGTGGTGGTCCACGGCCGCGTCCAGCGTGCCCAGGCCGCGTCGGCCTGGCCGCCGATCAGCGCGGCCACGGCGAACGCGAACGCGACCGCGAAGCCGACATAGCCCATGTAGAGCAGCGGCGGATGCAGCAGCATGCCGGCGTCTTGCAGCAGCGGGTTGAGGTCGCGGCCGTCGCGCGGCGCGCCGACCGACGGCGCGAACGGGTCCGAGGTGAGCAGCAGGAACAGCGCGAAGCCCGCGCCGACCCAGCCCAGCACCGCCAGCGTGCGCGCATGCATCGCGGCGGGCAGCGCGCCGGGGCGCAGCGCGACGGCGAGCGTCCAGCCGGCGAGCATCAGCACCCACAGCAGCATCGAGCCCTCGTGGCCGCCCCAGGCCGCCGCGACGCGATAGGCCCGCGGCAGCGCCTGGTGCGCGTGGGCGACGACGTAGGCCAGCGAGAAATCGAGCTGCACCAGGGCCGCGACCAGGCTCGCGAACGCGAGCGCGAGCAGCGCCGCGTGCGCCATGGCGAGCGGCCGCGCGGCACGCATCCAGGCCGCGCGCGAACGCGCGGCGCCGGCCAGCGGCAGGCTGCCCAGCAGCAGCGCCGCGAGCAGCGCCAGCCACAGCGCGCCATGGCCGATCGCCGCGATCAAGGCCTGGCCTCCGCCGCCTTCAGCGCGCGGGCCGCCGCCGGCGCGGTGTAGGTCTCGTCGTGCTTGGCCAGCACCTCGTGCGCGAGGAATACGCCGTCGGCCGCGAGCCGGCCCTGCGCGACCACGCCGCGGCCCTCCTGGAACAGATCGGGCAGCACGCCGCGAAAGCGCACCGCGACCGAATGCGCGGTGTCGGTGACGACGAAGGCGACATCGAGGCCGTCGCTGCGCACGCTGCCGCGCTCGACCAGGCCGCCGATGCGAAACACGCGCTGCGCCGGCGCCTCGTTCGCGGCCACCTGCGAGGGCGAGTAGAAGAACACCAGGTTGCTGTTCAGCGCGTAGAGCACCAGGCCGACGGCGACGCCGATCGCGCACAGCACGCACGCGGCGAGGGCCAGGCGTCTTCGTCCGGCGCGCATCTCACTCGGCCTCGCGGGCGCGCCGCAGCGCGCGGCGATGGCGCAGCGTGCCCAGCAGCGGCTCGACCAGCATCAGCAGCGCCGTCACCCCGTAGGCGCCCACGACGTAGGCCAGGTGATCGCCGAGCCCGCTCACGCGCTCGCCCCCGTGAGCGCGCGAACCCACTGCGCCTCGGACTCGCGCTCGATCAGCACCGCCCGCGCACGCGCCAGCGCGGCCGCGATCGCATAGGCCCAGAAGCCCAGCGTCACGAGCAGCAGGCCCAGCAGCATCGGCGCATCGATCGTCGGCGCGGCGTTCAGCCGGATCGTCGCGCCCTGGTGCAGCGTGTTCCACCAGTAGACCGAGCCGTAGATGATCGGCACGTTGATCGCGCCGACCACCGCGAGCAGCGCGGCGGCGCGGTCGCCGCGGCGCGCGTCGTCGAAGGCACTGTCGAAGGCGTTCCCCAGCGCGATCACGCCGAGATAGAGCAGCAACAGGATCAGTTCCGACGTCAGGCGCGCGTCCCACACCCACCACGTGCCCCAGGTCGGGCGCCCCCACAGCGCGCCGCTCAGCAGCGCGATCGCGGTGAAAAGCGCGCCGGTCGGCGCGAGCGCGCGCGACAACACCGCCGCCATGCGCGCGTTGAAGGCCCAGCCGATGGCCGCCCACGAAGCCATCGCCAGGTACACCAGCATCGACATCCATGCCGCCGGCACGTGGACGTAGAGGATGCGGTAGGCCTCGCCCTGCACGGCATCGACCGGCGCGAGCACGAAGCCGACGTACAGGCCCGCGGCCGAGAGCAGCGCGGCCGCGCTCCACAGCCACGGAAGCCAGGCACCGGCCGCCCGGTAGAAGCGCGACGGAGAAGCGAGGCGGGTCCAGCTCATCGCATCACTCCGCCGCCAGGCGCAGCGCGGCCGCGGTGGCCGGCAGCGCGAACAGCACGCTGGCGATCAGCATGGCGCCGAGCAGCGCCAGATGCGCCGCGGCCGACTGGCCACCATCGACCGCCGCGGCCGCGCCGGCGCCGAACACCAGCGCCGGCATCGCCAGCGGCAGCACGATCAGCACGATCAGCATGCCGGCGCTGCGCAGCCCCAGCGTCAGCGCCGCACCAAAGCCGCCGAGCAGGCTCAGCACCGGCGTGCCGATCGCAAGCGACGCCGCGAGCGCCAGCGTCGCGTCGAGCGGCAGGCCGAACAGAAGGCCTGCGACCGGCGCGGCCAGCACGAGCGGCACGCCGCTTTGCAGCCAGTGCGCACAGGCCTTGGCCGCGGCCAGCACGACCGCCGGCTGGCCGCACAGCAGCAACTGGTCGAGCGAGCCGTCCTCGTGGTCGCCGGCGTAGAGCGGGCGTGCCGACAGCATCGCGGCCAGCACCACGCAGGCCCAGACGACGCCGGGCGCGATCTGGCGCAGCGTCTGCGGGTCAGGCCCGACGCCGAGCGGAAACAGGCTGACCGCGACAACGAAGAAGCCCAGCGGCAGCAGCGCGTCGACCGGGCGACGCCGCGCGAGGCTGAGCTCGCGCCGCAGCACCGTGAATCCGAAGCCGGCCATCGCAGCGTCGCCTTTCAGCTTCTCAGGCAAAGGCCTCGAGGTCGAGCGCGCGCGGCGCCAGGGCCTCGAGCGGCTGCGCCGCGTGGCTGGTCAGCAGCACGCTGCCGCCGCGCGCGCGGTGCTCGTGCAGCAGCGCGGCGAGGCGCTCGCAGCCGTCGGCATCGAGCGCGTCGAAGGGCTCGTCGAGCACCCACAGGCCGGGGCGCTCGTCGAGCGCCAGGCGCGCCAACGCGACGCGGCGGCGCTGGCCTTCGGACAGGCGACCGATCGGTGCATCGCGATGGCCCGCCAGGCCCAGCCGATCGAGCGCGGCCGTCAGCGCCGCCACCGAGGCGCCGCGACCGTGACAGCGCGCCAGGAAGGCCAGCGAGGCCATCGCGTCGAGCGGCGCCTTGAGTGCGTTGACATGCGCGAGGTAGCTCAGGTCGCGGCGAAAGCGCGCGCTGTCGCGCACGTCCTCGTCGCCCCAGCGCAGGCTGCCGGCATCGGGCCGCGCGAGACCGGTCACCAGGCGCAGCAGGCTGCTCTTGCCGCTGCCGTTGCGCCCGCGCAGCCACAGCAGTTCGCCGGGCGCAAGCTCGAAGCCGAGCGCCTTGAAGAGCCAACGGCCGCCGCGCCGGCACGCGACGTCGTGCAGGCGCAGCGTCGGCAGCGTCATCGGCAAGACCGCCTCGGCCATCGTCACGACGGCAGGAAATCCACCGGCCAGCTCACGACCATGGTGTCGACGTCCTTGGCGCCGAAGTCGAACTGGCGGATGCGCGCGAGCAGCTTCTGCTCCAGCTCGGCCGCCTTGAGCTCGCTGGAGACGATGCGGCAGTCGACGACATTGCCGCCCGGCGCGATCTTGAGCTCGAGCACGACCTTGCCCTGCAGCGCCGGATCGTCGCGCAGCGCGCGGTTGTAGATCGCGTAGATCGCGCCCTTGTTGCGCTCGAAGACGAGCTTGATCTCCTCGATCGAGCGCGAAGCCTTGCCGGAGCCGCCCTTGGTCAGCGTGCCGCCGGAGCCGCCGCCGCCAACGCCGGTGCCGTCGCCCTTGCCGGTGCCGCCGCGCACGCCGCCGCCACCGTAGCCTCCGCCACCGCCGCCGCCGGCCACACCTTCGACGAGCGTGGTCGCACGGCCCGCGAGGCCGCCGCCGCCGGTATTGCGGCTGTAGGCCGCGGTGTTGATGCCGCCCGAGCCGCCGCCGGCGTTCGACGTGATCATCGCGCGCGACGGCGTGCCGGGATCGGTTCCCGCGCCGACGCCCACGCCCACGCCGGTACCCACGCCCGGCCCCGGCTTGATGTCCTGCTTGAGCTGCACCGCGACCGGCGCGCCGCGCAGCTCTGCCAGCTGGTCCGACGCCGCGAGCAGGCCGACGCCGGCCGCCTTCTTGCGCGCGTTGTCGAGCATCGCCTCGCCGGGCGGCTTGTTCGGCTGCGGGTTGCGCGCCTCGGGCGCGACCGCACCCTTGGGCGGCTCGGGCCGCTTGGGGTCGGGCTTGTTGGCCGCGACCTCGGTCGGCTTGGCCGGCGTCTCGGGCGCCTGCGCGGCGTTGACCGGCTTGGCCGGCTCCGCCTTCGGCACGGGCAGCGGCGCCGGCGCCGCCTGCTCGATCAGCAGCTTGGCCATCGGCGGCGGCAGCGCCTGCGGCTGCTCGCGGTCGATCTGCGGCTTGGGCATGAACAGCATCAGCAGGCACAGCGCCGCGACCAGGCCCAGCAGCCAGCGCAGGACCTTGCGAAAGCGCGCGTCGTCCTCGAACGGCGTGGCCCAGGGCAGAACGCGCTCATGAAACGAAACGGCCAGCGCGGTCATACGCCCCCCTTGGCGCTGCGCGCCTTCCCCCCAAGGGGGAGTTCGCCCGACTTGAGGCGGCTCGGCGTCAGGGTCATTGGCGCCCCCTTGGCGCTGCGCGCCTTCCCCCCAAGGGGGAGTTCGCCCGACTTGAGGCGGCTCGGCGTCAGGCTCATAGCCCATCCTTTCGCCGCACCGCGAACGACACGTCGCTGTAGCCGGCCTGCGAGCCGCTGACCATCACCTTGCGCAGCAGGCGGTAGGGGATGTTCTTGTCGCCCATGATCGTGATCGCGCGGGCCTCGGCCTTGTTGGCTTCGAGCACCGCCTCGCGCTTGCCGAGCAGCTCGAGCTCGGCCTTCAGCGGCGCGATCACGTCGCCCTCGGTGGCGAGCACCTGCTGCACCGAGGCGACGAGCCGGCCTTCGACCAGGATGTCGGCGTCGGTCACCGTGACGACGACGGTCTGCTTGGGCGTGGTGTCGGTGGTCGACTCGGGCAGCTTGACCGCCTTGGGGCTGGTGATCAGCTCGACGCCCGCCGCCGACGACAGCAGGAAGAAGATCAGGATCGTGAACACGTCGATGAGGGACACGAGGTTCATGTCCACCATCGTCTGGTTGCGGTTCTTGCGCGCCGCGCGCTTCTGGATCGGGGTGAGGTTGCTCATGGCTTGGCCCCCGGCTTCGCGGCCGCCGAGACCGGCGCATCGCCGATCGAGATGTTCGGGAACAGCGCCGTGCGCACGATCTTCGGGCCCTCGGTGGCATAGGTGCCGCGCACCGCGTCCATCACCTGCACCAGCGTGTCGTAGGGCGTGTCGGGCGCGGCCAGCACGCTGGCGGCCTGCTCGTCGGGGAAGCGCTGCTTGAGCTGCAGCATCAGGGCCTGCAGCGTCTTCAGGTCGTAGCCGCCGGCGCTGTTGTTGGGGATGCGGTCGATCAGGCCACCGATGCGGTCGCCAACCTCGAGCGCATCGTGGCGCAGCACGATCTCGAGCTGCAGCTTGTCGGCCTTGAGCTGTTCGACGCCGCTGTTCTGCGCAGGCAGGGTGAGGTCGATGACCGCCAGGCGAGTGAACACCGCGGTCGAAAGCAGGAAGGGCACCAGCACCACGATCAGGTTGATGAACGCGGTGATCTCGAGGTGGGCAGCTTCCTTGCGCAAGCGTCGTACGCGCATGTCAGGGCTCCACGGCCGTTGTGGCGAAGAAGGAAGACACGCGCATCAACGCGCGGCGCCGGACGACTGCTCCGAGCGCAGGCGCTGCACCAGGTTCAGGAAGCTGATCTTGGCGGCCTCGAGGCCGTCGACGATCTCGCTGGTCTTGGCCTGCAGGAACGAATGGATCAGCAGGAAGGGGATCGCGACCATCAGCGCGAACGCGGTGTTGTTCATCGCGATCGAGATGGAGGCCGACAGCATCTCGGCCTTCTCGGCCGGGTTGACCTGGGCCACCGCGGTGAAGCCCTTGATGAGGCCGATGATGGTGCCCAGCAGGCCCACCAGCGTGATCACGTTGGCGAAGGTCGCGATGTAGTGCGTGCGCTTCTCCAGGCGCGGCACGATTTCCATCATGCCTTCTTCCATCGCGTGGTCGATGTCCTCGCGGCGCCCGCCGGCGCTTTGCATGCGCTGCAGGCCGTAGTTGACGATCTTGCCGATCGCGGCGTCGGACTTCGAGGTCACGTTCCAGACCTCCTTGAACTGGCCGCCTTGCAGCATGGGCAGCACCTGCTCCCAGACCTTGCGGTTCTGGTTGCGCGCCTTGTTCAGGAACACGAAGCGCTCAATCGCGATCGCGAGGCCGAGCGTCATGATCAGCAGGCTGGGATAGATGAAGAGGCCGCAGTCCTGGAAGAACTTCACGGCCGTTTGGAATGCGTTCATGTCGGTGGCTCCAGGAGCGGCGGTGGGTCGAGGGAAAGGAACGAGAACGAAGTTCAGCGAGCCGGCGCGGGCGCCGGCGTCGCGTTGGGGTTGAGCTGCGCGTCGTAGCGCAGCTGGCGTCGGAACACGTCGCGGTCGATCGGCGCGAGCGCCTCGTCGAGCACGCTTTGCATCGGCCGGCCGGCCAGGTCGCCGGCCTGCGGCTTCTTCCAGGGCACGATGTAGAGCACCTTGGGCAGCTCGCGGCTGCCGATGATCTGCGTGCGGTCGATGTCGGCGCGGTCTTGCGCATGAGCTGCCGGCGCGAGCACGGCGGCGAGGCAGACGATGTGCAGCGGCTTCATTCGCGCTCCTTTCTCGTCTGGGTGGGCGACTGGGTTTGTGTCTGGGCCACGGCCTGCGCGGCCGTGACCTTGCGGTTCTTCAGGTCGGCGACCCACTTGGTGACCATCGCGTCGGGCGCCGGCACGAGGGTCTGATAGCGCTCGTAGAGCGCCAGCGCGCGCGCGCCGTTGCCGAAGTAGAGGTCCTCGAGGATGCCGAGGTTGAGGGTCGCGTCGGCGTAGCCGGCGTCGAGTTCGAGCGCGCGCTCGTAGGCCGTGCGCGCCTGCTCGAACTTGCCGGCGTGGCGGTACGCGATGCCGAGCTGGTTGAAGTACAGCGGCTGCTGCGGGCTCAGGCGCACGGCGGTTTCGAGCTCGCCGAGCGCCTCGGGCAGCTTGCCGGCCTGGCGGTACAGCAGGCCGAGGTTGGCGTGCGGTCCGCCCAGGTCCGGATAGGCCTTGGCCAGCGCCTGGAAGCCGCGCTCGGCCTCGGCACGACGGCCGGCGGCGAGCGCCTGGCGGGCCTCGTCGAAGGCGCGCTGGGCCTGAGGGTTCACCGGCGCCGGCGCCGAGGCATGGCTGTCCGGCGCCGATGCGGCGGCGACGGGCGCGGCAGCGGCCGGGACCTCGCTCTTCGGCGCCATCGCGCCGCAACCGGCCACGGCCAGCGCGAGCACGGCGATCGTCGTCAGCTCAGCGGATCGCATCGATCGCTCCTTCGCTGCGCTCGTTCTTGCCGTAGCGCACCGGGCGCAGCTCGGCCAGGGCCTTGAAACTCTTTTGCACCCACTCGTCGTACAGGCCGGTGGCGGCGCGCCTGGCGTTGGTCTCGTGCAGCTCGGTGGCCTTCTCCTCGAACGGGAAGGCCTGTTCCTCGAGCAGCACGTTGTACTGCTCGAGCTCGAGCTTGGAGAGCTTCTTCGGGCGCTCGGACTTCAGCATCGCGCGCCCGAAGTCCTGGTAGAGCGCGGCGGTGTGGAAGGTCGAGGCGGTGGTGACCTCGGCGACGCCGTAGTCGGCCGCAGCCGCGTAGGCCTTGAGCGCGTCTTCCATCTTCTGCTTCTTGAGCTTGAGCTGGCGGGCCAGCGGCTCGACGAGCTCGACCTTGCGGTAGGCCTCGAGCGCGGGCTCGGCCAGCGCCAGCGTCGCGCTCGCGCCGAGGAAGCGGCTGCGGTCGGTGCGTTGCGCACCGGCGCGCCGATCGGCCTCGGCGATCTCCTTCATCAGCGCGAGCTCGCGGGCCTTGTTGCCGTCGGCCTTGGCGAGTTGGGCCAGGCGCAGGCGCGCCTCGAGGCCGGTGTCGAGCGTGGGGGCGTGCTGCTTCAGGTAGCGCTCGTAGGCCTTGGTCGCGGCGGGCCGCGCGTTGGCCTTCTCGTGGAGCTCGGCGGCCTGCCAGACGGCCGCACCGACGATCGCCGGGTCCGACTTGGCGGCGGCGATGCGCTCGTACTCGGCGGCCGCGGCGCTCCACTGCCGCTGTTCGGTGTAGGCGACGGCCAGCTTGGTCGTCACGTCGTCCTGCAGCGCGTGCTTGGGAAAGCGTGTGCGGAAGTCTTCCAGCAGCTTGGTCGCGGCCGGCCAGTCCTTCATGCCGATCAGCGCGGCCGCGGCGTCGTACTGCGCGGTCGCGCGCACGGCCGAGTTCGGCGCGACGGCGGCGACGCGCTCGAAGTGCTTCACCGCCTCGGGCGCATTGCCGGCGCTGCGCGCGGCCTCGCCCTGCCGGTAGACCGACGCCGCCAGGCGCTCGGTCAGCTCGCCGCGCCCGGCGTCCTTCTCGGGCACCAGGGCCAGTACCTCGCCGTAAGCCTTCTCGGCGGCGGCGAAATCGTTGCGCTCGAAGGCGGTGTGCGCGACGACGGTCCACGCGACGCGCCGTTGCGCCGCCGGCGCGGGCGGATTCAGCGCCAGCACCTGCTGCGCGACCGACACGGCGCGCTCGCCATCCTTCAGCGCGAACAGCTTCTCGGCGCTGTTGGTCAGCACCATGCTCGCGCGCGGATCGGCCGGAAAGGTCGACGCGAAGCGCAGCGCGCTGTCGACGCCTGCGCGCTGCAGCGGCTCGCGCTGCGCCGCGTCGACGCGCTTTTCCTGGTTGGCAAAGGCGAGCAGGGCGGCGTAGCCGGCGTCGGCGCTGCGCGCGCCGGCCGGATAGCCGTAGGCGGTCTTCTCGTACTCCTGGGCCGCGTCGGCGAACTGGCCGTCCTCGAACAGCAGCTCGGCGAGCAGGAAGTTGGCCTTGGGCGCGTCGGCGTCGTCGGGGAACGAGGCCAGCGAGGCGCGGTACCACTTGACCGCTTCCTGGTAGTCGGCGCTCGACTTCGATTTCTGCGCGCTCGCGTGGTAGTGCTGCGCCAGCTCGGCCAGGTGCGTCTTCACCAGCGGCTGCGCGCGTTCCCAGCCGGCCTCGTTGGCGCGGCGGAATTCGCTGTCCACGCCGTAGCGGGTGACGTAGTCCTTCTTCGCGTCGAGTGCGAGGTTGGCGAAGCCGTTGCGCTGGTAGATCTCGATCACGCGCGCCTGCAGCTGCGGCGCCTGCGCATGCAGCGGACGCAGCCGCGCGAACGCGCCGAAGGTGTCGGCAGCGTCCTTGACGCGCTCTTGCTTGAGGTAGAGCTCGCCGAGCTGCTCGTAGACGCGGAATTCGTAGCTGCGGCGCTCGTCGCTGTCGACGTAGGGCGCGATCGACGCCGCGCCTTGCAGATTGGCCAGGCTCAGGCTGGTGACGCGAAACGTGTCCTCGACCAGCTCGCGGTCGGCGCGCGAGAGTCCTTCGAGCGTCTCGAGCCCGCCTTCGCCTTCGCGGTGGGCGATCTTGAGATCGAGCACGCCGAAGAACGCGCGCAGGCCTTCCTCGAGCTTGCCCTGCTTGAACTGCGACCAGCCCTGCATGTAGAGCGCGCGGTCACGCAAGCGGTCCGTCTCTCCGGCCAGCACGGTGGTGTAGGCCTGCTCGGCGCGCGTGTAGTCGCGCGTCGCGAACAGCAGCTCGCCGCGGCGGAACTGCGCCTCGTCCCGATAGGCGGTCTTCGGATAGCTGCCGACCAGCCGGTCGAGCGTCTTCAGCGCAGCCTCGAGATCGCCGCCTTGCTCCTGCGCCCGCGAGAGCTGGTAGAGCACGCGGTCGTTGCCCGGGTCGTTGGGAAACTGGCGCAGGTAGTCCTGGTAGCGGGCGATCGCCGCGCGGTAGTCGCTCGCGGTGCCGGTGGCCGTGCCGGCGACCTGGCGCTCGTCGACGCTGTCCATCTCCAGATCGCCGAGACGGCGCATCGCCTCGGCACGCTGCGGCGCCTTGGGCGAAACCTCGAGGAACTTCTTGTACGCCGCGATGGCCTGGTCGGGGCCGCCTTGGACGCCGGGGTCGGGGCCGACGTCGACCCTGCGCGAGGCCAGCGTCTTGAGCGTCGGCGGCTCGTCCGTGCGGGCGGCGCGCTTGCCGCCGGCACAGGCGCCGAGGCTGGCGGCCACCAGCACGACCAGCACTCGCTTGGCGAAAAGCGACTCAGCGCTTGGCACGGTCGGCCTCCTCGTTGCCGGCGCGCGCCTGCAGCGCACGGTCCTGGATCTGCGCGACCGCGAAGCGCGCCTGCGTCTCGTAGCCGGCGAGGCGCTCCTTCTGGCCGGACAGTTCGGCCACGGCGATCTCCTGCGCCTCGCGCCGCTGCTCCTGCACCAGCGCGGTCACGCGCGGCGACAGCGCGGCCAGCCGCGAACGCAGCGCCTGGATGCGTTCCGCAAAGCGCGCGAACCGCGCCGGCTCGTCGCGCTCGGCCTGCAACAGCGCCTGCTCGTGGCCCTTGGCCTCGGCCAGCGTGGCATCCGCGTCGCGCAGCGCCTTCTTCGCTTCCCATGCGCGCGCCGGCAGTTCGCGGGCGAGCTGCCAGGCGAGGGCGCCCTGGGCGCGACGCAGGCGCTCGGCCGCGTCGGCCACCGACGGGTCGGCGCCGATGCGCTGCAGGGCCTCGCGCGAGCGCTGCAGACGCTCGGCCAGCCCGCGTTCGCGCTCGTCGGCGAAGGCGACGCCATCGCCGGCCTCGGCCGCCTTCTCGAGCTCGGCCGCGAGCGCGTCGCGGCGCTGCTGCATGGCGGCCAGGCCCGCGCTGCGCGAGGGCTCGCGCACCTTGGGCAGGCGCTCGCCGAAGGCCTGGCGGCGGTTGGCCAGCATGTCATCGAAGGTGCCCAGGCGCTCCTGCCACTCGGCCAGGTTCTTCTCGAGGAAGCGCAGGTCGCGGTAGTTCTTGAAGGCCTCCTGGAAGGCGTGGCCGGCCAGCACCGCGCTCAGGTGCGAGGCGTGCGGCATCTCGGGCAGCTCGCGCAGCGTCCAGAACCAGCCCATCTCCTCGCCCGGGTTGCGCTCGGCGAGGCCGTCGAGCAGCTTGCCGGCGCGGATGGCGCCGATCGATTCGTCCAGCCGGATGCGCTCCTGGCCGAAGGCCTCGAGCGCCTCGTTGTAGCGCGCCAGCGCCTGGCCAAAGGCGCCCAGCTCGGCGAGCGCATAGGGCACGGCGATGCGCGCTTCGAGCACCGCGGCGTCGCTCGGGTCGCGAGCGGCGAGCTCGGTCCAGGGCACCAGCGCCTGCTTGGGGTTCTTCATCGCGGCCGCGGCCCAGCCGAAGCCGAGCAAGGCCTTGTTCGAGTGCAGGCCTTCGAGGCGCACGCGCTCGAGCGCGACCCGCGCGTCCTCGGGCCGGTTGTCCTGCAGCGCGGCGAAGCCGAGCGCGACGTTGGCGCGGTCGCGCAGCGTGCGGAACTCGTCGGCGTTGGCGCCGGCCGGCGTGGGCGCGCGGCCGAGCGCATCGAGCAGGGCCGAGCCGCCGGCCGCGTCGCCCGAGCGCACCTGGGCCACGCCGAGGTTGAAGCGCACGTAGGGGCTGGCCTCGGGCAGCTGGAGCGAGGACAGCAGCGCGGACGCACCGGCGTAGTCGCCGCGCGCCATCAGCACGTTCGCGTGCAGCAGCGCGCGCTCTTCGGCAAAGCTCTTGGGCAGCGCGTCGCCGATGCGTTGCAGCGCGGCGTGCGCTTCGTCGACCAGGCCGCGCTGGTAGCGGATCTTGGCGAGGTAGAACCAGGCGCGGTCGCGCACCGCCGGCGCGGTGGTCGTGGCGGCGAGGCGCTCGAAGATCTGCCCGGCCTCGCGGTGCAGGCCGTAGGACAGCAGCAGGCCGCCGCGCAGCACCTCGGCGTCGTCGACGTGGCTGGGCATGCGCTCGAAGTGCTGCGACACCATCAGGTTCGTCACCGAGGTGAAGTAGCGCTCCTGGAAGAAGAAGAACAGCGCGTCGCCGTAGTGCGGATCGACCACCGGCTTGCCGGCGGGCGCCGGCTGGGCCGCGAACGCGACGCCGCAGGCGGCGAGCAGCGCCGCCGCGGCGATCGAAGAGAACTGCCTCAAACGCATCACGACCCGATCACTGCCAGATCTTCACGTCGAACTCGGGCTGCAGCTTGGCCTGCGAGTCCTTGATCTGCAGCTCGATGTACTTGGGCTCGCTGCCCTTGTCGAACTTGACGGTCGCGCCGCGCTTGTAGTCGCGCACGTGCGGGCCCTGGCCGATGAAGTAGGCCACCAGCTCGTGCGTGCCGGTCTTGAGGTTGCCGACGTAGATGCGCTGCACGCCGCCACGGTGCAGGGCCTGCACTTCGAGCGGCGTGTAGAGGTAGTTCGCGACGATCTTGTCGTCCAGGCGGATCTGCACCGAGTCGAGCGAGAACATCTTGCCGACGTCCATCGAGACGAACAGCGCGACCTGGGTGTTGGCCGGGAACAGCAGCTCTTCCTCGAGCACGAGCAGGTCGCGGTTGAGCTGCAGCACGTCGCTCTTGAGGTCTTGCACGCGGGCGTCGAGCGCGGCGGCAGCCGTCTGCGCTTGCGCCAGCGGCAGCGCCGCGGCGAGCAGGGCCGCGGCAAGAGTGCGGCGAAGGGTGTCGAACTTCATGGCCGGTCTCGTCTTAAAAGCTGGCAGTCACCAGCAGCTGGAGGACATGCGCGTTGAACGCGTAGGCCTTGCCGCTGCGCAGGTCGGTGAAGTTGTCGAAGTCGAAGCGCAGGTACTCGTAGTTCGCGTGGGCCTGCAGTTCGTAGCGGCCGGGCGCGCTCGCAAAGGTGTAGGTGGCCTTGGCGCCGATCGCCACGTCGTTGAACTTGCTGAGCTGGCGGTTGCGCGAGATGTAGGTGGTCTCGACCGTCGCGTTGTCGCTGTAGAACAGCGCCGCGTCCTGCGCGTGGTAGCGCAGGTGCGCGCTGGCCAGCCAGCCGGGCGCGACGTGGCGCCGGTACTCGACCTCGAAGGTGTGGGCGCGGACGTCCCAGGTGTCCCAGAAGTAGCGGTAGCCGCCGGCGAGCGCGTCCTGCGAGCCCATGTCCCAGACGGCGCGCAGCTGCAGCGCGCGGCTGGTGCGCGCGCGCGGGTTGCGCTCCGGCACCGCCGCGCCGAACACGCGCGCGACGCGGTAGGGGCTGCCGAGGAAGCCGTCTTCCGAGACCGCCTCGAAGTTCGCGCTGGCGAGCAGGCGCGGCGTGAGGATCTGCGTCACGCCCAGGCGGTACTGCCAGCGCGTGACGGTGTCGTGGAAGCCCGGCTCGTTCTTCTTGTAGACGTCGTCGGAGCCGCGCGAGAAGCCCAGGCTCACGGTCGTCATGCCGCCGAACACCTCCTGCGAGATGTCGGCGCCGAGGCTGTCGGATTTGTAGTCGGGCTCGTCGCTGCGCGAGAGCTTGAGCGACATCAGCGTGTCGCGCACCGCGTAGTCCGCGCCGACCTCGTAAGCGTTGCGCGTCTCCTTGAACGGGCTGGCCGTGGTGACCACGTCGATCGAGGCATTGCTCACCATGTCGACGTAGTACGAGCCGTTCAGCGAGACACGGTCCGCGATGCTCTTGCGCACCAGGAAGGCCGGGCCGTTGGCGCGCACGCCGCCGCCGTCGTAGGCGTGGAGCATGGCCTCGGCCTTGTCGCCGGGCAGGTCCACCGCGCGCGCCTGCTGGCCGAACAGCAGGCCGGCCAGCGCCCCCAGGCCGTGCACGAGGGCGGTGGCGACGCGCGCGAACATGCGGCCGAAAGCGCGGTCAGTTGCAGCCACAGCCGCCTCCTTGCACGCCGGTCGCGCCACGCGCGGCCTCGCGCACCGTCAGCACATGCTCGCGGTGCTTGTCGCCCAGCGCGGTCCCGGACAGCTGCATCGCCGGATCGGCCAGGCGCTCTCGCTCGTAAGGCTTGACCCAGGGCTGGATCGGCGCGCAGCCCGCAGCCAGCACCGCGGCGCCCAGTCCGGCCAGGAGATGAAGTCGCATCGCGTTCATTCCTTGAGGAGCTCGCGGATCTGCTGCTCGTAGGCCGCTTCGTAGCCTTCGCGGTAGCCGCGGTGCACGTAGCGCACGCGGCCGTCGCGGTCGATCAGCACGGTGGCCGGCATGCCTTCGAGGTCGTAGAGCTTGACGACCTGCTTGGCGGCGTCGAGCAGCACGGTGAAGCGCACGCCCAGCTTGGCGGCGGTGGCCATCGCGGTGCGCGGGTCGTCGTCGACGTTGACGCCCCACAGCTGCAGGCCGGCGCTGCGGTACTTCTCGTGCAGGCGGTTCAGGTGCGGCATCTCCTGACGGCACGGCGCGCACCAGGTGGCCCAGAAGTTCAGCAGCACGACCTGGCCGCGCTGCTCCTGCAGCCGCAGGTTCTGGCCGTCGGCCGCGCGCAGCGTGAAGTCTGGCGCGGCGCTCGACGGCTTGACGGTCGCGCCGGCGAGCGTCGCGGCCAGCGCGAGGCCGGCGGCCGCGAGCCAGCGCGCGAGGAGTTGGATGCGGGTGCCCATGCGTCGCCCTGGTCAGAAGAAGTAGGAAAGGCCGGCCGTCAGCTCGAGGTTCTGCGTGCTCTGGCGCTTGCCGAGCAGGTCGAGCGAGAAGATGTGGTCGCGCAGGTCGACCTGCACCGAGAGCTTGTCGGCCAGGAACACGCGTGCGCCGAAGCCGACGTTGAAGGTCTGGCGCGTCTGTTCGTTGAAGTCGGTGCTGCCGACGCCGGCGATCAGGTACAGCGCCATCGGTAGCGCGCGCCGGGTGCCGAGGAAGACCTCGCCGGGCAGGATGTTGTAGCCGACCGAGAGGTTGTAGTAGCTGAGCTTCTCGGAGTCGTCGGTGAACACGCCGCCGGGCAGGATCTGGCGGAAGCTCTCGTCGCTGACCTTGGTCTGCGCGAGCGCGGCCTGCACGAAGAAGTCCTCGGTGATGTGGTAGCCGAGCTTGATGCCGTAGACCCAGCTGGCGCCGAAGTTCTCGGTCGCATAGGTGCCGGTAAAGGCGGCGACCTCGAAGTCCTTGGACGGGTACTTGGGCAGCTTGATGTCGCGCCGCGCCACGTCGGGCACGACGACCTGCTCGTTCGCGGGCGCGGGGGTGGTCTGGGCGGCCAGCGGCGCGGCGGCGAGCAGCGTCGCCAGCGAGGCGAGCAAGGGCAGGGCGATTCGCATGACGAGGGATCGTTAGAAGAAGAACGAGAGCCCGGCCGTGACGGCGCGGAACTCCGAGGAGCGGTTGTCGCCGATGAAGGCGGTGTGCAGCGTCCAGTCGGCACGCAGCACGAAGCGGTCGGTGAGGTAGTAGCGCAGGCCGACGGTCGCGTTGCCGGTATTGGCGTTGGTGGTGGTCGCGTCGACCAGGCTCAGGTTGGGCACGTTCTTCATGCGCCCGAAGCCGATGCCGGCGAACGGCGACCAGCGCTGGTCGGACCAGGGCTCGACGTTGAGGTTGACGTGCCAGAAGTCAGTGCCCGAGTACGTGCCTTGCACCTGGCCCAGCGTGGCCTCGAGGCTCAGCGTTTCGCTCAGCCGGTAGGCAGTGAAGATCTTGAGCATCGGCTCCGACTTGAAGCGCCCCCACGCGCCGCCGAGCTCGAGGCGGCGGTGCAGGTAGTCGTCGAGCAGCATGTCGCGAAAGCTCTTGGCGGCGCCGGCTTCGGTCAGCGTGGCCTCGAGCTGCGCGCGCTGCACCCAGCCCTCCTTGCCGTTGTCGGTGCGCACCTTGAACCAGTCGGTGAAGCGCAGCAGCACCACGACCGCCTCGCCGCGCGCGGCGACGTGGAAGACCGGGTAGCCGCGCCCCGGGCCGGTGCGCATCTCGAGGTAGGGGTCGGCGACGGTCAGGCGCTCGACGGCCGGCGCGTCGTCGGCCGCACGCGCGGCGGGCGCGCCGGCGAACAAGGCGACGGCAATGAAGGCGGGCAGCAGCGCCGCGAGCAGGGATGGGGTCGCGCGGCTCATTCGACGTTGCAGGTGCCGGTCAGGGGATCGGGCGGCGTGAACATGCTGTTGGCCGCCGTGCTGAACTCGTCCTGGCCTTGCGGCATCGGGCGGTTGATCCAGTAGCGGAAGGTCTTGGCATTGGGGTCGTTGGCATCGACGAAGATCAGGCCGCCACCGTGAAGCACGCCCTGGACCAGGGGCTTGAGCAGCAGGCGGCTCTGGTCGGGGCTGCCCGGCAGCGTCACGCCCTGCGACGAATAGAAGTTCTTGTACATGTCGGTCTGACGCACGACGTCAGGCGTGTTCGCCGCGTTCGACAGGTCGACCGCCTGCGCGGCCGCATCGACGCGCAGCGCGCCGCCGGTGCCGGTGCTGCTGCTGTGGCAGCCGCCGCTCGCGCAGCTGTTGACCGAGACCTGGCCGTTGATGTTGGTCTGCAGCTGCGCCAGCAGGATCGGGTTGACGCACTTCTGGAAGTAGGCGAACGAGAGCTTCGAGCTGCTGCCGCCGACCGGCGGGTTCTCGACCGTCGGCGGGTTGTCGATCGGGTTGGAGCCGCCGCCGCAGCCGGCCAGCGCCGCAACGGCGAGGCCGGCCGCGAGCGCCGAGCGGGCCAGGGCGCGCGAGGTCATGGCGTGGGACATCCAGTTCGGATCCAGTTGGCGATCGAGGTGTAGCCGGCGCTGGCGGGCGGCAGCACCGCGACGGTCTGGCCGGTCGCGCCGGCCGGGTGCGGGATGGTCGACGGACGCTGCAGCAGCCGGTTGGCGGCCGGGTCGCAGGTGTTCGAGATCATCGACAGCGTGACGTTGTAGTCGCCCTCGGCATCGCCGGTCAGGATGAAGCGGTTGTTCGCGAACGAGGTCGAGCCGCCCGACAGCGCGCCGCTGTTGCCGATCGGCGAATGGCAGTTCACGCAGCTCGTGCGCAGCGTCGGCAGCACCTGCGCCTCGAACGTGGCCTGGCTGAGCGTGACGACCTGGCGCGCGCCGCCTTCGAACGGGTTGTTGTAGTACTGGCCGCCGAGGTCCATCCACTCGGTGACGAGGCGCCGCTCGGCCGCATTGAGCAAGCTGGCGTGGTTGGGCGCCGTGGCCGGCGGGTTGGGGTGGGCCGCCAGCGCGTCGGCGCCGGCCTTGAGCGTCTCGCCGAACAGGATCTCGCCGAGCCGGCTCGAGCGCGTGATGCCCGCCGCATTGCCCGCGCCGGTGTCGACCAGGGCCGGGCCGCGCACGAGCTCGGGCACGCCTTCGCGCACGCGGATCTGCGGCTGGCCGGTCGCCGGGTCGATGACCGGATCGCCCATCAGCAGCTCCTCGTACGAGATCAGGCGCCCGGTGCCGCTGATGGTGGCGCGCAGGTCCAGCTTGGCGCTGTCGGCGTGGCAGTTGACGCAGGTGTTCGCGCCGCCCGGGCCGCGCGCGCGCGTCCACAGCGGCTGGATGTGCTGCGGGTAGTTGATGACGCCGGCGCCCGGCACCGCGGTCGCGAGGTCGTCGGCCGGGTTGGCGTTGCCGGTGTAGCGCACCGCGATCGGCGCGCGCGCCGTCACGCCGGCCTGCGCGGTGTCGGCCCAGATGTCGGTGTAGACCATGTCGGCGATCAGCTTGAGCGCCGCCGGGTCCAGGCGCGTGCGCAGGCTGGCCATGGTTTCGCCCGACTGGTGCTGGCTGGTCAGCGACGCGCGCAACGAGGTCGGCATCGTGTTGACCACCGAGCCGCTGTTGAGCGCGGCGCCGCGGCGCGGGCTGTGGCAGCCGTCGCAGGTGCGGCGCTCGCCCGGGCGCACCTGGATCCAGTTCAGGTGGGTCTGGATCGCGCGGCCCTTGGGGTCGACGATGGACAGCGCCAGCGGCACGTCGGCCGGCACGTGCAGCTTGAACGAGCCGTCCGGTTCGACCGGCGCGTAGCCGAGGATCTGCTGCTGCTCGAAGTCGGTCTCGCCGATCGAGTCGCGCACGCCCATCGCGTTGGACGGCGGCGCAACGGCGCGGATCGCGCGCACGAAGCGCGCCGGGGCGCAGCCGTAGGCCGCATTGGCCGGGTCCTTGATGCGCAGCAGATCGGCCACCTGCGCGCGCGTGTCGAGCGGATCGCTCGGGCCCGTCTTGGCGATGCCCACCGTGCAGCCGGCCGGCAGGTCGGCGGCGGCCAGCGCCGGCTCGCCCATGCGCTCGAGGCCGTCGGTGTCGTAGACGCTGCGCACCTCGATCAGTGCCAGGCCTTGCGCTGCGAGCACCGGATCGATGCTCGACGACTCCGGCGTGCTCGGCTCGGGCCGCGGCTGCAGCGCGACCGGGTCGGTGTACATGAAGCCCGAAGGCGGCGCGGCGACGATCAGCCAGGTCTGCTTGGCCGGGTCGAACATGTAGATCGCGTAGGCCGCAGGCGCGTTGTCCTGCAGCTCGTCGGCCTCGATCTCCGCTTCGCTGCGGTCCTCGTCGCTCAGGCGCTGGATCTCGGCTTGCGTGAGCGTCGCGCAGGGCACGACGTTGCCGCTGCGCGTGACCTCGCAGGGGCGGTAGGCGACCAGCACGCGGTCGCTGCCGTCCCACAGCGGGAAAGGCGAAGTGACGCGGCCGTACATCGACAAGCCGCGGTCCTGGTTGAGCGCCTGCGCCGTCACCTCGCTCTGGCCGCCGGCGCCGGGCACCGTGGTGTTGGCCGGCGTGTTCTGCTCGGAGTAGTTGGCGACGTCGATGAACATCAGCGAGCCGCCTTCCTGCGTACGCGACAGCGCCATCAGGTCCGAGGACACGAAGCCGGCGTACTTGCCGTTCGGGTCCATGTCGCGCGGGTGCAGGAAGCTGTTGCCCGGGCTGTGCGCGCCGTAGAGCACGAACATGTCGGTGCCGTCGGGCTTGACGCGGAAGATCGCGAAGCGGTTGCGCGGGCCCACGTGCTCCCAGCGCGAGAACATGATGTCGCCGTTGGGCCGCACGACGGGGTTGCGGTCATGGCTCTGGTTGACGGAGATCTGCGTGATGGCGCCGCCTTGCGCATCCATCGTGTGCAGGTTGAACACGCGCTCGCGCTCGTACTCGTCGAGCGCGTAGTAGGTCTGGCCCAGCGCCTGGTTCTCGCGCGTGGCGGTCTGCCGGTTCGACGAGAACACGAAGCCGCGACCGGCCGGCAGGTAGGCGGGGTCGACGTCGTCGTCGGTGGTCGAGGCGGTGAGGCGGCGGAACGTGCCGTTCGTGAAGCCGCCGCCGGCCGACATGTCGTACTCCCAGATGTTCCAACGCCCGGTGCAGGCCGGCGCGCCGTCGATCTGCACGTCGTTGGTGGTGGGGCAGCGCATCGCGAAGACGATCTTCTTGCCGTCGTACGAGACCTCGGGGTCCGACGCGTCGCCGACGCCCATCGTGAAGCGCGCGGTGAGGTTGTGCTCGGGCGCGCTCGGCGATGACTTCTCTCGCAGCATCAGGTCGCCCCCCTCGGCGCTCGGCGCGCCGTTGGTCGGGTTGATGCCGATCGCGGTCGAGCGCTTCACGTAGGCGATCGGCACGTCGCCGGCCACCGCGACGGTGTCGGAGCCGCTGTCGCCGCTGCCGGAACAGGCGGCCAGCGCCAGTGCGATCGCGGCCGCGAGGCCGCCGGCCGCCACGACGCGATGCAGGGACAAGAAGGTGCTTGGGTTCACGTTCGTCTCCTTGTTCTGGAGCTCAGGTGTTCGGGCGCGCGTCGAGCAGCCCGCTGCTGCGGTGCAGGCGGCCTTGTGCGTCGACGACGATCGCATCCACGCCGGGCGTGGCCTCGACCAGCCGCAGGCCCTGCTCGACGCCGAGCACGAAGACGCTCTTGGACAGCGCCTCGCTGGTCAGGCCGTCGGGGGCCAGGATGGTCACGCTGGTCACTTCGCGCGGCGAGCGGCCGGTGCGCGGATCGATCAGGTGGTGGTGGCGCACGCCGTCGCGTTCGAAGAAGCGCTCGTAGTCGCCGGAGGTGGAGATCGATGTGTCCTCGAGTGGCAGCACCGCGACGACCTCGTTCTCGCGCCGCGGGTCGCGCACCGCGATGGTCCAGGGCCGGCCCTGACGCTCGCCCATCACGTGGCTGTCGCCGCCGGCCGCGACGAGGGCATGGCGGATGCCGGCGCGCTTGAGCAGGGCGATCGCGTTGTCGACCGCATGCCCCTTGGCGAAGCCGCCGAGGTCGATGCGCACGTCCTCGCGGGCGAAGCGCAGCGTGCCGGCCAGGCGGTCGAGCTGCAGGTGGCGCCAGCCGATCGAGGGGCGCGCCCGCGCGACAGCCTGGTCGTCAGGCGCGACACCGGCGCGGTAGTCGTAGAGCCGGCCGACGCCGGCGTAGGTGATGTCGAAGGCGCCGCCGGACAGTTGCGAGAAGCCGATCGCGCGCTCGACGAGCATCTGCATCTCGGTGCTCAGCGCCACCGCATGGCGGCCGGCCTCGCGGTTGACGATCGACAGTTCCGAGTCCGGCTTGTGAGGGCTGAACCGGCGGTCGATGCGGTGCATCTCGGCGATCACCGCCTCGGCCGCGGCTTCGCCTTGCGAGCGGTCCTCGCACCAGAGCTCGACGCGGATGGCCGTGCCCATGATCGCCTCCTCGCGCACGATCCAGCCGCCCGAAGCGGCTGCACCGAAGCGGCGCAGGAAACCGGTGCCGCGCTGCAGCGCGCCCGATAGGCCAAACGACATACATCCTCCTAGAGGCGCCTTGCGGCCGGCCTTGCGGCCGACCAGAACGACAGGCTCCCTCCGCCCGTGCCGCGTTTTCTTTGTGTGGGTTCGACGACCCGCCTGCATCTCCACGCCGCCATTGCGGCGACGCCGGGCGCGGCACGATCCGGGTTCGCGACGCCGGAACGTGGGGCGGATTCTTTCCGCTCGTCCAGGTGGCGTCGGGGTGAATAGTTGGCAAACTGTTAACGGCTTACATCCCGTTGCCGCAGTGTTGGCGCCAGGGCACGCGGCCCGCGCGAACAGGGGGTTGCATCGCTCGCCACCGATGCAAGGTCATCGTCTCTTCACGAAGGTCCACCGATGAGCGAAGTGCGCACCGAAACCGACAGCTTCGGCCCGATCGAGGTGCCGGCGCAGGCCTTGTGGGCGGCGCAGACCGCGCGCAGCCTGCGCTTCTTCGCGATCGGCGATCAGCGCATGCCGACCGAGATCGTGCATGCGCTGGCGTGGATCAAGTGGGCGGCGGCCAAGGTCAACGCGCAGCTGGGCCGACTCGATGCGAAGCGCGCCGAGGCGATCGCCGCTGCTGCCGAACGCGTGGCCCAGGGCGAGTTCGACGCCGAGTTCCCGCTGTCGGTCTGGCAGACGGGCTCCGGCACGCAGAGCAACATGAACGCCAACGAGGTCGTCGCCAACCTGGCCTCGCAATCGCTGGGCGGGCCGATCGGCGCCGGCCGGCTCGTGCATCCCAACGACGACGTCAACCTCGGCCAGTCGTCGAACGACGTGTTCCCGACCGCGATGCACGTCGCGGTGGCCTGCGCCGCGCCGCAACGCCTGCTGCCGGCGCTGCGCGAACTGCGCAGCGCGCTGGAGGCCAAGGCGAGCGCCTTCGCCGACGTGGTGAAGATCGGCCGCACGCACCTGCAGGACGCGACGCCGGTGACGCTGGGTCAGGAGTTCTCCGGCTACGCGGCGCAGCTGGCGATCTGCGAAGCGGCGATCGAGGCCGCGCTGCCGGCGGTGCAGTCGCTGGCGATCGGCGGCACCGCGGTCGGCACCGGGCTCAACACGCATCCCGAGTTCGGCGCGCGCGTCGCGAAGGCGCTCGCCGAGCGGCTGGGCGTACCGCTGCGCCCGGCCGGCAACCTGTTCGCGGCGATGGCCGGGCACGAGGCGCTGGTCCTCTTCCACGGGGCGCTGAAGGCGCTGGCCGTGGCGCTGACCAAGATCGCCAACGACATCCGCCTGATGGGCAGCGGCCCGCGCGCCGGGTTCGGGGAACTGCGCCTGCCGGAGAACGAGCCTGGCAGCTCGATCATGCCGGGCAAGGTCAACCCGACCCAGGTCGAGGCGCTGACGATGGTGTGCGCGCAGGTCATGGGCCACGACGCGGCGATCGGCTTCGCAGCCAGCCAGGGTCATTTCGAGCTCAATGTCTACAAGCCGCTGATCGCGCACGACGTGCTCGACAGCCTGCGCCTGCTGTCCGATGCGATGCAAAGCTTCGCGCGTCACTGCGTGGTGGGCATCGAGGTCGACGCGCATCGCGTCGACGACCTGGTGCAGCGCTCGCTGATGCTGGTGACGGCGCTCGCGCCGCACATCGGCTACGACCGCGCGGCGAAGATCGCCAAGCATGCGCACCGCACCGGCGGCAGCCTGCGCGACGCGGCGATCGAGGTCGGCGGCATCAGCGCGGAGGAATTCGACCGTTGGGTCGATCCCAGGCGCATGCTGGGCCCGCAGGCATAGTCCCTGCAAGGCACGGCCCGTGTACCTGAACGCCTATCAGGCCGACCTGCTCGGCCGCATCATGGCCACGCTGGCCGAACCGCACACCGAGGCCGAAGTGCGTGCCCAGCTGGGCCGCTACATGCTGGAGCTGCTGAATGCGCAGCACTACGCCAGCTACGTGTGGGATGCCGGGGCAGGGCGCTTCGACATGGGCCTGAGCATCAACATGGACCCCGCCAACCTGGTGCGCTACGAGCGCTACTACCAGTTTCACGATCCGATCACGCTGCGCCTGCAGCAGCACCGCCGGGCGGTGCGCGTGAACGACGTGATGCGCCAGGCAGAGCTCAAGCGCACCGAGTTCTTCAACGACTTCCTGGCCCGCGACGGTCTGTACTGGGGCATCAATCTCTACGCCTGGGCGGGCGACCAGAACATCGGCGACATGCGCATCTGGCGCGACCGCCGGCGCGAGGACTTTTCGCGTGACGATGCACAGCTGCTGGACCTGGTCCGTCCGGCCCTGACAGCCGCGCTGCTGCGCTGCCGGATCGCGCGCGGCGATGCGCCGCACGAGGCGCCAAGCGGCCCGTCATCGCCCGCATGCGGCGACGAATCGGCGGCACTGGCGCGCTTGAGCCCGCGCGAAGGCCACGTCGCCCGGCTGGTCGCGCAGGGACTCACCGACAAGGCCATCGCGCAGCGACTCGCGATCTCGGTGACGACGGTGCGCACCCATCTCGACAACGCCTTTCGCAAGCTGGGCGTCGCGAACCGGGTCATGCTCGCGCGCCGGCTGGGCGGCTGATCAGCAGGCCTCCTCGATCATGAGGATGTCCGCGCACGAGGTGGACTTCGACGATGGCAGCGGCCCGTCATCCGGCAGGGCCGTGACCCGACCCGAGACACCTCCATGCCCATCTCACGTTCTCGCCGCGGCTTTCTCCAGCGCTGGGGCGCGCTCGCCTCGTCCCCCTTGATCGCCACCGGCCTGGCCGCCTGCGGCGGCGACGGCGATGCGACCACCCCAATGCCTGCCGACGAACAACTCGCCTTGACGGCGGCGCAGGCCCTCGACGCGATGCGCAGCGGCCGCTTGTCAGCCGAGGCGTACATGACGACGCTGATCGCGCGCGCGCAGTCGCAGAGCGCGCTGAATGCCTTGATCGTGCTCGACGCCGACGCCGCGCTGGCGGCCGCTCGGGCGATCGACACGCAGCGCGCGGCCGGCGCCGCCTTGCCGCCGCTGGCCGGGCTGCCGATCCTCGTCAAGGACAACATCAACACGGCCGGCTTGCCGACCACCGGCGGCACCAGCGCCTTGCGCGACGTGCGGCCCGCGGCCAACGCGCCTTCGCTGCAGAGGCTGATCGATGCCGGCGCGATCGTGCTGGGCAAGGCCAACCTGCACGAGCTGGCGTTCGGCATCACCAGCACCAATCTGACCTCGTTCGCCGGCGCGGTGAAGAATCCGTACGACACCAGCCGCATCCCCGGCGGCTCGTCGGGCGGCACCGCCGCGGCGATTGCGGCACGCATCGCGCCGGCCGGGCTGGGAACCGACACCGGCGGCTCGACGCGCGTGCCGGCCGCGCTGTGCGGCATCGCCGGCCTGCGGCCATCGGTCGGCAACGGCGGCGCGCAGCGACGCTACGACGACGCCGGCGCGGTGGTGCCCATCAGCCACACGCGCGACACCATCGGGCCGATGGCCCGGACCGTGGCCGATCTGGCCTTGCTCGACGCGGCGATCACCGGTCGCGCCGTGGCGGCGCCGATCGGACTCCAGGGCCTGCGCATCGGCATCCCGGCGAGTTTCTGGACCGGCTTGGACACGCAGGTGGCGGCGGTGATGATCGCAGGGAGAAGCAGGCTCGCGGCGGCGGGCGTGGTGTTCGTCGAGGTCGATCTGAGTGGGCTGTTCGACCTCAACGACCAGGTGTCATTCCAGGTGGCACTGCACGAGCCGATTGCCGACATTCCCGCCTACCTGGCGGCCACCGGCGTCAGCGGCATCACGCTGGCCGACATCGCCGCGGGTGTCGCGAGCCCCGACGTGAAGGGCGCGTTCGGCGCGATCCTGGCCGACGCGTTCGGCGCCGCCTACCCCGACGCGATGCAGGTCCATCGGCCGGCAATGCAAGCGCTGTACGCGGCCTACTTCAGCGACCACGCGCTCGATGCGGCGATGTTCCCCACCACGGTCTTGCCGGCGGTCGCGATCGACCAGGTCAACGGCTCGTCGACCGTGTCGATCAACGGCGGCCCCGCGGTCGACGAGTTCGGCGCCTACATCCGCAACACCGATCCCGGCAGCAACGCCGGCATCCCGGGCCTGAGCCTGTTCGCAGGCATGACAGCCGACGGCCTGCCGGTCGGACTGGAGCTGGACGGCCCCCTGGGCAGCGACCAGAAGCTGCTGGCGATCGGGATGGCGATCGAGGCCGTGCTGGGCAGCGCGCCGGCGCCGGCGCTGTAGTCAGCCGATGTCGGCCAGGTGCACGCCGAATGCGCCGCGCCGGCGATCCTCGAAGTAGCGGTGCAGCGTCTCGCGCACGGTCCTGAACGCGAGTTCGTCCCAGGGAATCTCGTGCTCCTGGAACAGCCGCACCTCCAGGCTTTCCGGGCCCGGATCGAACTGCGTGTCGAGCAGCTCGGCGCGGAAGAACAGGTGGACCTGGCCGACCTTGACCACGTTCATCACCGTGTACAGGCCCGCCAGCCGCACGCGCGCGCCGGCTTCCTCGTCGGTCTCGCGCAAGGCGCCTTGCTCGATGGTCTCGCCCAGCTCGAGAAAGCCCGCGGGCAGCGTCCACAGGCCGTAGCGCGGCTCGATCGCGCGCTTGCACAGCAGCACGTGCTCGCCCCACACCGGCAGCGTGCCGACCACGTTGATCGGGTTCTCGTAGTGGATCGTGCCGCAGTTCGTGCAGGTCGCGCGCTCGCGGTTGTCGTCGGCCGGAACCCGGTACGCCGCCGGCGAACCGCAGACACGGCAGTGCTTGATGGGGCGCGGCTCGAAGAACATCGAGACAGTTTAGGGCCTGTTGCGTGGCATCATTTTCAGCTTCATCAGTACCCTGACGTTGACGCCATGAGCCTCGTGATCTCCGCTTGCGCGACACCGCTCGTTCCCGTGCGCGGCAGCGCGGACGCCTTTCCGGTGCGCCGCATCTACTGCGTCGGCCGCAACTACGCCGAACACCAGATCGAGATGGGCGGCACGGGCCGCGAGGCGCCGTTCTTCTTCATGAAGCCGGCCGACGCGGTCGTGCCGGTGGCTGAAGGCCAGACCGGCACGCTGCCTTATCCCACGCTGACGGCCGACTTCCATCACGAGGTCGAGCTCGTGGTCGCGATCGGGCAGGGCGGCGCCAACATCCCGGCGGCACAGGCGCTCTCGCATGTGTGGGGCTATGCGGTCGGCCTGGACATGACCCGTCGCGACCTGCAGGCGCAGGCCAAGAAGGCGGGGCGGCCGTGGAGCATTTCCAAGGGCTTCGACGCGTCGGCGCCGATCGGCGCGCTGACGCCCGCGGCGCAGGTGCCGGGCATCGCCAGCGCGGCGATCGAGCTGCGCGTCAACGGCCAGCCGCGCCAGGCCAGCCGCATCGACAAGATGATCTGGAACGTGGCCGAGATCATCGAGCACCTGTCGGCCGCCTGGACGCTGGCGCCCGGCGACCTGATCTTCACCGGCACGCCCGAGGGCGTGGCCGCCGTCGTGCGCGGCGACGTGCTCGAAGCGCGCGTCGAGGGCCTGGCGCCGCTGGCGCTGAAGGTGGCCTGATGAACCAGCAAGACGCCGGCGCGATGGAGCTCTACAACTATTTCCGGTCGTCGGCCTCGTTTCGCGTGCGCATCGCGCTGGCCCTCAAGGGCCTGGACTACGCCTACCGCCCGGTCCATCTGGCGAAGAACGAGCAGTTCGGCGAGGCCTTCGGCGCGCTGTCGGCCACGCACCTGGTGCCGGCGCTGCGCGACGGCGATGCGCTGATCGGCCAGTCGCTGGCCATCATCGAGTACCTCGACGAGACCCGTCCCGATCCCGCGCTGCTGCCGCGCGACGCGCTCGGCCGGGCGCGCGTTCGCTCGCTCGCGCTCGACATCGCCTGCGAGATCCACCCGCTCAACAACCTGCGCGTGCTGCGCTACCTGGTGCGCGAACTCGGCGTCGCCGAGGACGCCAAGAACGGCTGGTACCGCCATTGGGTCGAGCACGGCCTCGCGGCCTTCGAGCGGCGGCTGGCCGGCGAGCCCGGGACCGGGCGCTTTTGCCACGGCGATGCGCCGACGATGGCCGATTGCGTGCTGGTGCCGCAGGTCTTCAATGCACAGCGCTTCGCCTGCCGGCTGGACCACGTGCCGACCGTGATGCGCGTGTTCGAGGCCTGCATGGCGCTGCCCGCGTTCCAGCAGGCCCAGCCCTCGGCCTGCCCCGACGCCGAGGCCTGAGGGCCATGCACGAGGACTGGATCCGGCCCGCGTTCGCCACCGCGAACGTTGGCGCCTTGATGAGCACGCGCGCCGGCGGCGTGAGCCGCGGGCCGTTCGAAAGCCTCAACCTCGGCAGCGCGGTCGGCGACGACCCGCAGGCGGTGGTCGAGAACCGCCGCCGCTTCGCGGCCGCGCTGGGCGGCGCGGCCGTGTGGCTCCAGCAGGTGCATGGCACGCGAGTCGTGCCGCTGACGCCGGCCGACGCGAGCGCGCCGACTCACGAAGCCGATGCCTGCGTGACCAGCGAGACCGGCGTGGCCTGTGTGATCCAGGTGGCCGACTGCCTGCCCGTGCTGTTCGCGGCGCCAGAGGGCCGCGCGGTCGCGGCCGCGCATGCCGGTTGGCGCGGCCTCGCGGCTGGCGTGCTCGAGGCGACGGTGGCGGCGCTGTGCGAACGCAGCGGTGCGGCGCCGCGCGACATCGAGGCCTGGCTGGGGCCATGCATCGGTCCGAACGAATTCGAGGTCGGCGCCGACGTGCTGGCGGGCTTTGGCGCCGAGGCGGCCCGGCCGCACCCGCGCTTCGCGGCTCGCGCCGGTCAGCCCGGCAAGTGGCTGGCCGACCTGCCGGGCCTGGCGCGCGACCGACTCGCGGCGCTGGGGCTGACGCGGGTCAGTGGCGGCAGCTGGTGCACGGTCGGCGACCCGTCACGCTTCTTCTCGTTTCGGCGCGACCGCCCCGTCTTCGGCAACAGCGGGCGGCTCGCCGCCGCCATCTGGCGCCGCGGCTGAGGCCGCCGAAGCTGCGGCCTCGGCGGCGCGCTGTCGCTTGCGCCGCGCCGGTGTTCCCAAAAGGTACATCACCAGCGCCACGGGCCCGAGGCCATAGAGCAAAAACGTGAACGCGGCACCGAGCACGGTGCCCACCGGGCTCGTGGCCTCGGCCACGGCCATCATCAGCGCGACATAGAGCCACGCGATCGCCACCAGGTACATCGCTGTCGTCGGGTTCGCTACGGGGGTTTGCGCCGAGGCAAGGTCGCCCCGTTCAAGGCGCCCATAATGCATCACGAGCCAGACGCGGGCGGCAGGCGGCACGGACGTTGCTGGAGACCCGCGCAGCGAGGAGACGATGGCCGACGACGCCCCCAACCCCATGAACGCTCTCAGCGAAGGCTGGGCTCAGATGCTGCGCTCGATGTCGGGCGTCACGCTGCCCTCAGACCTGCTGCCGACGCTGCAGCAAGACTACCTGCGCGATGCCGCCGCGCTGTGGAACCAGACCGCCGGCACGTCCGCTGGGGCGCCAGCCAAGCCGGCCGACCGCCGCTTCGCCGGTGACGACTGGTCGCGCAATCCGGCCAGCGCCTTCACGGCCGGCATGTACCTGCTCAACGCGCGCACGCTGCTGCAACTGGCCGAAGCGGTGCAGGCCGACGAAAAGACGCGCGCGCGCATCCGCTTCGCGGTTCAGCAGTGGATCGACGCGGTCTCGCCGTCGAACTACCTTGCGCTCAACCCCGAAGCGCAGCGCAAGGCCATCGAGACGCGCGGCGAGAGCATCGCCCAGGGCCTGCAGCACCTGTGGCAGGACATCCGCCAGGGCCACATGTCGCAAACCGACGAGAGCCTGTTCGAGGTCGGCCGCAACGTCGCGACGACCGAGGGCGCGGTGGTGTTCGAGAACGAGCTGATCCAGCTCGTCGAGTACAAGCCGCTGACCACGCAGGTGCACGAGCGGCCGCTGTTGATCGTGCCGCCTTGCATCAACAAGTTCTACATCCTCGACCTGCAGCCGCAGAACTCCTTCGTTCGGCACGCGGTCGAGCAGGGCCACCGCGTCTTCATGCTGAGCTGGGTCAACGCCGACGAGTCGCTCGGCGAGCGGACCTGGGACGATTACATCGAGGACGCGGCGATCCGCGCGATCGACGAGGTGCGCGCGATCACGAAGCAAGAGCGCATCAACACCCTGGGCTTTTGCATCGGCGGCACGATCCTCGCGACCGCATTGGCGGTGCTGGCGGCGCGCGGCGAGAAGCCGGCCGCGAGCATGACCTTGCTGACCTCGTTCCTCGACTTCAGCGACACCGGCGTGCTGGACCTCTTCGTCGACGAGGCGATGGTCTCGATGCGCGAAGCCGCGATCGGCCAGCGCGGCCTGCTCAAGGGCGGCGAGCTTGCCGCGACCTTCAGCTTCCTGCGCCCCAACGACCTGGTCTGGAACTACGTGGTCGGCAACTACCTCAAGGGCGAGACGCCGCCGCCGTTCGACCTGCTGTACTGGAACTCCGACTCGACCAACCTGCCGGGGCCCATGTACTGCTGGTACCTGCGCAACACCTATCTGGAGAACAACCTCGTCGTGCCGGGCAAGCTGACCGTCTGCGGCGAGGCGGTCGACCTGCGCAAGATCGGCGTGCCGACCTTCATCTACGCCTCGCGCGAAGACCACATCGTGCCGTGGAAGAGCGCCTACGCGAACACGCGCGTGCTTTCCGGCCCGCTGCAGTTCGTGCTGGGCGCCTCCGGCCACATCGCCGGCGTCATCAACCCGCCCAAGCCCGGCAAGCGCAGCCACTGGATCGGCAAGAGCCTGCCGGCGCAGGCCGATGACTGGCTGGCGCTGGCCACCGAGCATCCGGGCAGCTGGTGGCCGGCCTGGTATGCCTGGCTCAAGCCGCTGTCGGGCAAGCCGATTGCCGCGCCGCGCGGCTACGGCGACCGCAGCCACAAGGCCATCGAGCCGGCGCCCGGCCGCTACGTCAAGCAGCGCGCCTGAAACCAGCACGTCGCAAACCCGCAGTACAACCGTTTTCATCCGCCCCGTTCGCCGTCATCGCAAGGAGTCCGCCATGAGCACCGAGATCGTCATCGTCGCCGCCGCCCGTACCGCCGTCGGCAAGTTCGGGGGCACGCTGGCCAAGACGCCGGCCCCGGAGCTGGGCTCGGCGGTCATCCAGTCGCTGCTGCAGCGCGCGAAGCTGCAGCCTGACCAGGTTAGCCAGGTGATCCTGGGCCAGGTCCTCACGGCCGCCAGCGGCCAGAACCCGGCGCGTCAGGCGACGATCAAGGCGGGCCTGCCGCACGCCGTGCCGGCGATGACGATCAACGTCGTCTGCGGCTCGGGCCTCAAGGCCGTGATGTTGGCCGCACAGGCGGTGCGCGACGGCGACGCCGAGATCGTGATCGCCGGCGGCCAGGAGAGCATGAGCCTGGCGCCGCATGCGCTGCTTGGCTCGCGCGAAGGCCAGCGCATGGGCGACTGGAAGATGGTCGACACCATGATCACCGACGGCCTGTGGGACGTCTACAACCAGTACCACATGGGCATCACGGCCGAGAACGTGGCCAAGAAGTACGGCATCACGCGCGAGCAGCAGGATGCGCTCGCGCTGGCCTCGCAGCAGAAGGCCGCCGCGGCGCAGGACGCCGGCAGGTTCAAGGACGAGATCGTGCCCTTCACGATCCCGCAGAAAAAGGGCGAGCCAATCGTCTTCGCGGCCGACGAGTTCATCAATCGCAAGAGCACGGCCGAAGCGCTGGCGGGCCTGAAGCCGGCCTTCGACAAGGCCGGCGGCGTGACCGCGGGCAATGCCTCGGGCATCAATGACGGCGCGGCCGGCGTGGTGGTGATGAGCGCGGCCACGGCCGACAGGCTCGGCCTCAAGCCGCTGGCGCGCATCGCCTCGTACGCGAGCGCCGGCCTCGACCCCGCCTACATGGGCATGGGCCCGGTGCCGGCCTCGACGATGGCGCTCAAGCGGGCGGGCTGGAAGGCGGCCGACCTGGACCTGCTCGAGATCAACGAGGCCTTCGCGGCCCAGGCCTGCGCGGTCAACAACGAGATGGGCTGGGACACCAGCAAGGTCAACGTCAACGGCGGCGCGATCGCGATCGGCCACCCGATCGGCGCCTCGGGCTGCCGCATCCTCGTGACGCTGCTGCACGAGATGCAGCGCCGCGACGCGAAGAAGGGCATCGCCTCGCTGTGCATTGGCGGCGGCATGGGCGTGGCGCTGACGGTCGAGCGCTGACTCGGTGCGAACCCGCTTGACCGGCCGACATCGGCCGGTCAGCCTACAGACGCAGACACCACTGCAGTTGAGACAACGACGGGAGCAAGAGACATGAGCGCAGGAAAAGGCAAGCTGGCCTACGTGACTGGAGGCATGGGCGGCATCGGCACCTCGATGTGCCAGCGTCTGCACAAGGAGGGCTTCAAGGTCATCGCCGGCTGCGGCCCGAGCCGGGACTTCAAGAAGTGGCTCGACGAGCAGAAGGCCCTGGGCTACGAGTTTTTCGCCTCGGTCGGCAACGTGGCCGACTGGGACTCGACCGTCGAGGCCTTCGAAAAGGTCAAGGCCGAGCACGGCACAGTGGACGTGCTGGTCAACAACGCCGGCATCACGCGCGACGGCCAGTTCCGCAAGATGAGCAAGGCCGACTGGGACGCGGTGATGTCGACCAACCTGGACAGCATGTTCAACGTCACCAAGCAGGTGATCGACGGCATGCTCGACAAGGGCTGGGGCCGCGTCATCAACATCAGCTCGGTCAACGGCGAGAAGGGCCAGTTCGGCCAGACCAACTACTCGGCGGCCAAGGCCGGCATGCATGGCTTCACGATGGCCCTGGCGCAGGAAGTGGCCAGCAAGGGCGTGACCGTGAACACCATCAGCCCGGGCTACATCGCCACCGACATGGTCAAGGCGATCCGCCAGGACGTGCTCGACAAGATCATCGCGACCATCCCGGTCAAGCGCCTGGGCACGCCGGAGGAGATCGCCTCGATCGTCGCCTGGCTGGCGAGCGATGAGTCCGGCTTCACGACCGGCGCCGATTTCTCCTGCAATGGCGGCCTGCACATGGGTTGAGCCTCGCCGCCTTGCGGTGGCATGGGAAAAGAAACGGGGCGCCACGGCGCCCCTTTGTCGTTCCTGGTGGATTGCGAGCTCAGTGGCTCTGCGCCTCCAGCCGCTCGAGTGCGGCGCAGACCTCGGCGAACGAGCCGCCGATCACCGCGCGACGGTGGTCGCTGGGATCGAAGCGCACGAAGGCCCGGCGGCGTGGCGCCTCGGCCTTGCGGCTCACGAAGGGCGTCAGGGCAGCCGGTCGCACCGCAGCCGGCGAGCGGCCGGCAAACGCCGCGCGATGCCGCACGCGGATGCATGCCGGCGCGGGCTGCCCAGCAACGTCGGTCTGCGCCTGCGGACGCTGAAGGGCGCCGCGCAACCAGCGCTGCACCGGCTGCCACCAAGCGTGGTACTGGTGCATCGCGATCGACGCCGTGAGGGTCGTGATCATCATGTCCGAATCTCCTGAACGAGGCTCGGCAGGATTGGTTGCGAAGGCCGCACCGCGGGAAGGGCGCCGGTCTTGTGCGCCCATGCCCGCCACCCGCGGGCGGCCGGGAAAGAGAGAACCGGAAGTCAGCCGCTGCCGTGGACCGGTTTTCGCAGTGCGCCGTGAGGCAGTTCGCGAACCTGCCCCCACTTCGCTTTGCGCGCGGCCGTGTAGTCCCACCAGGGTTTGGCCGGCGCACCGGCCATGAAGTCGGTGGCGGCGAGAAAGGTGTCGAGCACGCACGGGTCCTGGCGCTGGCCGGTGGCGGCGCACAGGGCTTCATAGAGCGCAAAGCCGTCGCGCCCGCGCAGGTCCGCCGGCCTTTCGATGCCGATGCGCCGCAGATCTGCCGCCAGCGAGCGCCCGATGTTGGGGATCTGCTCGAGGCGCTGGCAATCCTGCGCGGTGGCGGCTTTCATCGCGGGCTCACATCAGCATGGTGTTGCGGATCAGGCCCACGGCCAGGCCCTCGAGCTCGAACGGCCCGCTGTTCTCGGTGACATGGATCACCTCGAAGTCGGGGTTCTCGGGGATCAGCTCGATGCCCGACTTGGTGCGGCGAAAGCGCTTGACCGTGACCTCGTCGCCGAGCCGCGCGACGACGATCTGGCCGTTCTTGGCCTCGCGCGCGCGCTGCACCGCGAGCAGGTCGCCGTCGAGGATGCCGGCGTCGCGCATGCTCATGCCGCGCACCTTGAGCAGGAAGTCGGGCTTGCGCGGGAACAGGCTGGCTTCGACGTTGTAGGTCTGGTCGATGTGTTCTTGCGCGAGCAGCGGGCTGCCGGCCGCAACGCGGCCGACCAGCGGCAACGCGAGCTGCGCGAGACTGGGCAGCGGCAGCGCGAACTGGCGGCCCAGGCCCGAGAGGCGCGAGGCGTGCAGCGAGCGCAATGTGTCAGACTGCAGACGGATGCCGCGCGACGTGCCGCCGACCAGTTCGATCACACCCTTGCGCGCCAAGGCCTGCAGATGCTCCTCGGCCGCATTGGGCGAACGAAAGCCCAGCTCGGCGGCGATCTCGGCGCGCGTCGGCGGTGCGCCGGTGCGCTCGATCGTGCTTTCGATCAGCTCGAGGATCTGCTGCTGGCGGGCGGTGAGCTTGGGCGCGTCATCCATGGTGTTTGGCCGGCTTGCCTGTGAGGCGGCTGGCGATTTATCCAGTATCTGTATTTTTATCCAGCTTCGATGAACCTGCCAAGCCCTTCCGTTGCTTCGCCCGCGAAGCGCCTCGTCGTCATCGGCACCGGCGGCACGATTGCCGGCACGGCCGGGCAGGCCACCGACGCCGTGGGCTACCGCGCCGCGCAACGCGGCATCGCGGAGCTGATCGCCGGCGTGCCGGCCCTGGCCGCGTGGCCGATCGAGTCGGAGCAGGCGGCTCAGGTCGATAGCAAGGACATGGGCATCGAGGCCTGGCAGGCGATCGCCGCGCGCATCGCGCACCACCTCGAGCGCGGCGAGGTGCAAGGCATCGTCGTCACGCACGGCACCGACACGCTCGAGGAGACCGCCTGGCTGGTGGCGCGCGTGCTGGCGCCGGCTGGCAAGCCGGTCGTCTTCACCGCGGCCATGCGGCCGGCCACATCGATCCAGGCGGACGGCCCGCAGAACCTGCTCGATGCCGTGACCGTGGCCTCGCAGCCCGGCGCGCACGGCGTGCTCGCGGTCGTGGCCGGCAGGGTCTGGCCCGTTGCCGGCCTGCGCAAGACGCACACCTACGCGCTGGACGCCTTCGACGCAGGCGATGCCGGGCCGCTGGCGAGCGTCGCCGCCGGGCGCGTGATCTGGCATGCGGCCTGTCCGCCGGCCGGCGAGCCGCTGGGCCTGGCGCGCATCGGGCGCGAGGCTTCGCGCTGGCCGCGCGTGGAGATCGTTGCCAGCCACGCCGGGGCGGACGGCGCGATCGTCGACGCGCTGCTGGCCCAGCACAGCCGGCCGCTGCGCGGGCTGGTGGTCGCCGGCACGGGCAACGCGAGCTTGCACGGCGGCCTCGAGACTGCGCTGGCACGGGCGCAGTCGCGCGGCGTTGTCGTGCTGGTCTGCAGCCGCGTCGCGCGCGGTCCGGCCATCGCGGCGGGCGAGGGCGGCTTCAAGACGGTGTCGATGACGCCGTGGCAGGCCCGCGTCGAGTTGCTGCTGAGGTTGCTTGGCGAACCCGGCTGACGGCGCGGCCGCGCTGCGCTAGGGTTGCGGCTTCGGTGGCCGCGGAGTGCCTGTCATGCTGCAACTCAAGCGTCGTTCCTACATCAAGTTCGCCGCCGGCTTCGCGGTGCCCGCGCTGCGCTCGCACCCCGTGCTGGCCCATCACGGCTGGAGCGGTTTCGATACATCGCGCCCGCTGTACCTCGAGGGCAAGGTCGCCAGCGTGAGCTGGGGCAACCCGCACGCATCGATCGCAGTCGAGCCCAAGGCCGGCCTCGCGCTGCCTGCCGATCTGGCTCGGCGCACGGTCCCGCCGCAAAGCGCCAGCGTCGATGCGCCGTCCATCCTGTCCAAGGCCGAGCTGCCCAAGCGCAGCGTGCCGCGCTGGACCATCGAGCTCGCGCCGCTGTTTCGCATGGAGGCCTGGCAGGTGCGCGCGCCCAAGGTCGGCGACCCGATCTCGCTGGTCGGCTACGCCAGCCCGGGCGAGCAGGGGCCGCCGGTGATCCGCGTCGAGTTCCTGTTCCTCGACGGCAAGGCCTACGGCCTGCGCTCGGCGCCGGCCTGAGGCTCGGGCCAGGCGCCGATCGTCATGTGGCGCTCGGCCGGCGTGCCGGGCGCGTGGCTGCGTTCGATCACGTGCGTCGCCAGACCGTCGGCGCCGCGCTCGGTGATCACCAGCGTGGAACAGCGCGTGCCGTAGCGGCCGTCGGGCGAGCGGATGAAGGCAGCCGACAACCAGCGCTCGACCTCCTGCGGCACGCCGGTGCGGGGCAGCTCGGCGTCGGGCGCGATGCGGGCATCGGCCAGCGCCTCGAACAGCGAAGCGGCCAACGCATCGAGCTCGACGGCCGAGGACATCGCCTCCGACAGGCGCGACTTGAGCCGCTTCACCTTCGGCCACGGCGTGTCGAGCGCGGCATTCGAGACACCATGGATGCCGCGCGCCAGCGGCACCGGGCCGTGCGCGCCGTGGCGGTCGCGGCCGGCCCAGAACAGCTCGCCGCGCGCGGCGTCGCCAGCGATCAGATTGAAGCCGTTGTAGCGGCTGGGATCGAAGCCCGACCACCAGCCGCGTGCGTCGGCGGCGGGGTCGCCCTCGATCCATCGCGTCACCAGCTCGCCGCGCGACCGCGCGGTCGGGTCCAGCGACGAAGGGTCGCGCACATTGGTGACGAAGGCGAGCCGGCCGGCGGCCGAAAGCCCGAGCCAGGTGCCGCCGGCGCGCAGGTCGCGCCCGCCCAGCAGCTCGACCGAACCGCCCTCGGGCGTCCACCAGTCGAGCGGTGCGGCGTCGCGGTCGTAGAACTCGTCGCGATTGGATGCCAGCACGAAGGGAAAGCGCCCGCTGGCGCCGACGGCCAGCGCTACGAGACACATGGCGCGAAGCGCTCGACATGGCGCTCGCCGGCGCCCAGGCCCTGCAACGCGGACTGCGCAGCGGCGTCGATGGCCGCCTCGAGCGCGGCATCGACGCCTTCGGCATGCCGGTAGGTTTCCATCCAGGTCGTCTGTCCGGTCGTGGGCTCGGGCCGGCGCAGCAACCTCGATTGCAGGCCGGCGTGCCGCGCCTCGAGGCCGCGCTGCGCCGCGCCGATGGCTAACGCCAGCGACTCATCGACCGCCGTCGGCGCGCGGTAGTAGACATAGAGCTCCGTGGCCGCCGCGTCGGCGTGCGACTCAGGCTGCGGCATCGGCGGCCGGCATCGCGTAGGGAAGGGTGCCCAGGGTCAGCGCCGGGCCGTCCGGCGCGCCCAGGTGCAACGTGCCGCCGGCCAGCGCGGCGAGCTTGAGCTCGACCAGCGCGCTGAAGCCGGCGCCGTCGGGCTGCGGCGCGGCGGCGGCGACCAGGCCACTGGGCTGGCCGGGATCGCCGGACCAGAACACCTCCTGCCCGGGCATCATCTCGGCGGGGCCGTCGACGCGCTGCGCACGGCGCTTGAGCGTGCCGCGGTACTGGCTGCGCGCGACGATCTCCTGGCCCGGATAACAGCCCTTCTGGAAGTTCACGCCGCCGACCAGCTCGTAGTTCAGCATCTGCGGCACGAACTGCTCGACCGTCGCGGCGACGACCGGCGCAACGCCGCTGGCGACCTCGAGCCAGTCCCAGTGCGCGAGCGGCAGGGCCGGATGCGCCGCCGCCAGCGCGCCGGCCTCGGCGTTCGGGCCGATCCACAGGAAGCGCGGCTGTCCGGCGCCGTCGGGCAGGCGCACGACGCGCGCATCGCCGCGTTCAAGCTGCCCCCACACGGGCAGGGCGCCGGCGGCGTCGCCCAGCGCGGCGCGCGCGCTCGGGCCGGTCAGGCCCAGCACGGCGAGACTCGCGCTCGCGTCGGTCAGCTTGGCCTTCGCGCGCAGCACGAACATCGACAGGCGCTTGAGCGTCGGCGCCAGCAGGTCGGCGCGCAGCACGAGCCACAGCGTGTCGGCATCGCGGCGCAGGCCGATCAGGCTCGCGAGCATGCGGCCCTTGGGCGAGCAGTAGGCCGCCAGGCGCGCGCGCGCGGCGTCGAGGCGGTCGAAGTCGTTGCTGAGCTGGCTGTGGAGGAAGCTCGGGCCGTCGGCGCCGGCGACGGCGATTACGCCGGTGTGCGACAGCCGCGCGATGCCGTCGAGCCCGGCGGCCGCATCCTTGGCAGGGGAAGACAGGGTCATGCGCTGATTATCATCAGCCGATGTCGTCACCACTCACGGCCGGGGCATGGACCCCGGCGCGCGTCCGATGAGGCGCTGGCTGTCACGCGCCCTGGTCCTGATCATCCTGTGTGCCGCGGCGCTGGCCGCCGCTGCCTGGTGGTGGACACGCCAGCCGCTCGCGCTTGCGAGCGACACCGTCGAAGTCTCGATCGAAGCCGGCACCTCGCCGCGCGGCGTGGCCCAGGCCTGGGTCGCTGCGGGCGTGCGCACGTCGCCGTGGCTGCTGTACGAATGGTTCCGCTGGTCGGGCCAGGCGCGGCAGATCCGCGCCGGCAGCTACGAGATCGGCGCCGGCACGACGCCGGCCGACCTGCTGCGCAAGATGGTGCTCGGCGACGAAACCCTGGCCACTGTGAAACTGATAGAAGGCTGGACCTTCCGCCAGTTCCGCGCCGCGCTCGCCAAGGCCGAGGCCTTGTCGCCGACCACCGCCGCGATGAGCGACGCCGAGCTGATGGCCGCGCTGGGCGCGCCGGGCGTGCCGCCCGAAGGCCGCTTCTTTCCCGACACCTACGCCTACAGCAAGGGCACGAGCGACGTCGCGGTGCTCAGGCGCGCGCTGCGCGCGATGCAGCACCGCATCGACGAGCTGTGGCCGCTGCGCCCGGCCGACTCGCCGCTCAAGAGCGCCGACGAGGCCCTGGTGCTGGCATCGATCGTCGAGAAGGAGACCGGACGCGAGGCCGACCGCGGCAAGGTCGCCGCGGTGTTCCTGAACCGCCTGCGCATCGGCATGCCGCTGCAGACCGACCCGAGCGTGATCTACGGCCTGGGCACCGCCTTCGACGGCAACCTGCGCAAGCGTGACCTGCTGGCCGACGGCCCCTACAACACCTACACGCGCGCCGGCCTGCCGCCGACGCCGATCGCGATGCCGGGCAAGGCCTCGCTGCTGGCGGTGATGCGGCCCGATCCGACCAAGGCGCTGTACTTCGTTTCGCGCGGCGACGGCAGCAGCGAGTTCAGCGAGACGCTGGACCAGCACAATCGCGCGGTGAACCGATACCAGCGCAACCAGAACGGATCCAAGTGAACACCGGCCGATTCGTCACCTTCGAAGGCATCGACGGCGCCGGCAAGTCGAGCCACATCGACGCCGTGGCCGAGCGCTGGCGCGCGCGCGGGCTCGAGGTGGTGCGCACGCGCGAGCCGGGCGGCACGCCCCTGGCCGAGTCGCTGCGCGAGATGGTCCTGCACCGGCCGATGGACGCGCTGACCGAGGCGCTGCTGATCTTCGCCGCGCGGCGCGACCATCTTCAACAAGTCATCGAGCCGGCGCTGGCGCGCGGCGCGGTCGTCCTGTGCGACCGCTTCACCGACGCCACCTTCGCCTACCAGGGCGCCGGCCGCGGCTTCGACCTCGGCGTGCTCGAGACGCTGGAGCAATGGGTGCAGCGCCACGGCCCGCAGCTACGCCAGCCCGACCTGACGCTGTGGTTCGACCTCGCGCCCGAGGTCGCCGCCCAGCGGCTGGCCGCCGCACGCACGCCCGACCGCTTCGAGCGCCTGGACGCCGCCTTCTTCACCCGTGTGCGCGAGGGCTACGCGCAGCGCGCGGCGGCTGCGCCGGGCCGCTTCGTGCGCATCGACGCCGATGCGCCGCGCGAGGCGGTGGCGCAGCAGATCGACGCCGAGCTCGCGGCGCGCGGCTGGTAGTCGGTTCATGGCGATCCCCACTCCCAAATGGCTCGACGCGCCGCTCGCGCAGGCCTTGGCCAACGTGCGCGGCCACGCCGTGCTGCTGCACGGACCGGCCGGCGTGGGGCAGTTCGAGCTGGCGATCGCGCTCGCGTCGGCCTGGCTGTGCGAGGCCCCGCATCGCGCCGTCGACGCGCCCGCCTGCGGCGAGTGCGCCAGCTGCCGGCTGATCGCCGCGCGCACCCATCCCGATCTCTGCGTGCTGCTGCCCGAGGCGCTGCAGGAGCCGCTCGGCTGGCGCCTGGGCGACGAATCCGAAGCCGGCGAGGGCGGCAAGGGCGCGAAGCCCAGCAAGGAGATCCGCATCGACGCGATGCGAGCGGCGATCGCCTTCACGCAGCAGACCGCCGCGCGCGGCGGTGCCAAGCTGCTGGTGATCCATCCCGCCGAGCGCATGAACCACGTCACTGCCAACACGCTGCTGAAGACGCTCGAGGAACCGCCGGGACGGGTGCGCTTCGTGCTGTCGAGCGCGGCGCCGGCGCGTCTGCTGCCCACGGTACGCAGCCGCTGCCAGGGCCTGCAGTTGTCGCTGCCACCGGCCGCCGCGGCCCGAGACTGGCTCGCGCAGCAGGGCGTGCCCGAGCCCGACGTGCTGCTCGCCGCGGCGGGCGGTCGGCCGCAGGCCGCGCTCGATCTGCACGCGCTGGGCGTGACGGCCGCGTCGTGGCGCGCGTTGCCGGCCGAGGTGCGTGCCGGCCGCTGGTCGTTCGCGGCCGACTGGCCGCTGCCGCTGCTGGTCGAATCGCTCGGCAAGCTGTGCGACGACGCACTGCGCCGCGCCAGCGGGGCACCGCCGCGTTTCTTTCCCGCCGATGCCGTGCCTGCGGACGGCGACCTGCTGCGCCTGACCGCCTGGGGCCAGCGCCTGCGCCAGGCGGCGCGGCATGCCGAGCATCCCTGGAAGGCCGATCTCGCCGCGGAGGCCCTCGTCGGCCAGGCGCGCCGAGCGTTGTTCGGCCGCAGCGGCGGCAGCGCGATCGCCGCCGGCCCGAGGGTCTTGGCTACACTGCGCCCATGAGCGAACTGACGACGCGCGCCGCCGCCGCGACCGTACCTGGCGCGGCCACCGGCGCGGGGACTGCAGGCGCCGCCGCGGGCGCCGCGCGGCCTAGCGTGATCCAGCTCGTGTTCCGCGAGAAGGGCGCGCTGTACGCGGCCTACATCCCGCTGTTCGGCGAAGGCGGCCTGTTCGTGCCGACCACGCGCGAGTACAAGCTCGGCGACGACATCTACCTGCTCCTGTCGCTGCCCGACGACCCGCAGCGCTATCCGGTGGCCGGCAAGGTCGGCTGGATCACCCCGGCCAATGCCTCGGGCGGCCGCACCCAGGGTGTCGGCGTGCGTTTCCCGACCGACGAGAAGACCCGGCTGCTCAAGCTCAAGATCGAGGAGATCCTGGGCACGACGATCTCGTCGACCAAGCCGACCCAGACGATCTGATGCCCCGGGCCGCGGCGCGCGCCGCGCGCCTTCGCTGCCCGAGATGTACGTCGATTCCCACTGCCACCTGACATTTCCCGAGCTGGCGAGCGACCTGCCGCGCGTGCTTGCCGCCATGGCCGACGCCGGCGTCGACCGGGCCCTGTCGATCTGCACCACGCTGGAAGAGGCCGACCAGGTCCAGGCGCTGGCCGCCGCGCACCCCAACCTCTGGGCGACCGTTGGCGTGCATCCCGACAATGAAGGCGTGCGCGAGCCGAGCGTCGACGAGCTGGTGTCGCTGTCGAAGCGGCCCAAGGTCGTGGCGCTCGGCGAGACCGGGCTCGACTACTACCGCCTCGGCGAGCGCAGCGTCGCCGACATGGCGTGGCAGCGCGAGCGCTTTCGCGTGCACATCCGCGCCGCGCGCGCGACCGGCCTGCCGCTGGTGATCCATACCCGCAGCGCTTCCGAAGACACGCTGGCCATCCTGCGCGAGGAGGGCGCCGGCCAGGTGAGCGGCGTGTTCCATTGCTTCACCGAGACGCGCGAGGTGGCGCGCGCCGCGCTCGAGCTCGGCTTCATGATCTCGTTTTCCGGCATCCTGACCTTCAAGAACGCCGCCGACTTGCGCGAGGTCGCGCGCGAGGTGCCGCTTGACCGCTGCCTGATCGAGACCGACAGCCCCTATCTCGCGCCGGTGCCCTACCGCGGCAAGACCAACCAGCCCGCCTACGTGCCGCATGTGGCGGCGCAGATCGCGCAGCTGAAGGGCCTGCCGGTCGAGACGATCGCGGCGCAGACCAGCGTCAACTTCGAGCGCTTGTTCGGCGTGGCGCCGGCGGTGTCGGGCGGCCGCGACTGAGCTCATAAAGAACATGAGATATATCGCCTATCTCATTGTCTTATTTGGATTTATTGGCTCTGCCAACGCGGGGTCGTACGAGCAGTTCTTTCGCGCGGTGGTGCGCAACGACGCGGCCGCCGTCATCGAGCTGATCGACCGCGGCTTCGACGCCAATGCGCGCGACGAGAGCGGGCAGCCGGCGATCATCCGCGCCCTGCGGACCGAGTCCGATGACGTTGCGCTGGCGCTGGCCAAAGACGCTCGACTCGATCCAAACGTACGCAACAGCGCCAACGAAACAGCGCTGATGTGGGCCGCGATGCGCGGTCACGTGCCGGTCTGCGAAGTGCTGATCGCGCGGGGCGCGGCCGTCGACCGGCCGGGCTGGACGCCGCTGCACTATGCCGCCTCGGGCAACCAGCTCGCTGTCGCGCGCCTGCTGCTGTCAAGCGGCGCGGCCGTCGACGCACGTTCGCCGAACGGTCGCACGCCGTTGATGCAGGCCGCGCGCTACGGCAACGAGGAACTGGTCGAGCTCCTGTTGCGCAACGGCGCCGACCGCAGCGCGACCGACCGCGACGGCGGCACCGCCGCCGATGCCGCGCGCGCCTCGGGTCGCGAATGGCTGGCCGACAAGCTGCAGCCGCGCTGAGGCGAGCCGTCCCGACGCGCTTGTAGGGCATTTTCCGAGGCACGGTCTGGAGACGCGCCGACTGCAGGTCTTGGTTCGCGTCCCTAAAGTCAATTCACGGTCATGGATCAGCCCGCCGGGCGAGACCAGCGGCCGCGAAAGGCACCCGTCATGGATCAGCTCAGCCTCGCGCCGGTTTCCGCGGTTTCCGATCCCTTTGCCTTGATGATGAATCCCGAGGCGGTGCTGCGCGCCGTCGAGTGCTCGGACCGGCTCGCGCGCCTGCAGCGGCGCATCTGCCGGCCGCTCGACAAGCCGTTGCCGCTGCGCGGCGCGGCGGCCGAGTTCGACGCGTCGGTCGACGCGCAGCCCGACGAGGAGTGAGGCAAGCGCCGGCGTTCATGCCGCCGGCCCAGGCTTCGCTCACCTTGCTCCCCTCGCAGGTGCCGCAGGCCGCCGACCGTCCGCTTCGCGCGGGGCGGCAACGCCGGGTGGGCGCCATGGCGCCAGCTGTACCTGGGCGCCGTAGCTGCGATAGCGCGCATTGAGGGCGTCGATGCGCTGCTGAAGATCGGCCGCACCGGCGACCTCGTCGCGATGGCGATCGAGCGTGTGCGCGGCGAGGTCGAGCAGGCGGGCGTTGAGCGTGCGCTGCGCGCCTTCGAGCAGCGAGCCCACGGCCCGCGTCGGATCGCCGGCCAAGGTGTTCGAGACCGCGGCCTCGGCCTGTTCGCGGATGCCCTGGTAGCGCTGGCGGATGAACGGTGCCATGTCTGCGCGCTCCAGCGCCGCTGCGCACAGCAGGTCGCAGGTCGCTCGCGATGCAGCAAAGCGATCGGCCAGGACCGTGGTGCGCTCGGGCAAGTCATCGAGCCGCACCTCGCGCGCCACCAGGCGCGCCATCACGCCCAGCAGATTGCACGCGGCCTCGAAGTCGAAGTCCGGCTCGAGCGCGTCGCGCCCGTCCTCGCGCAGCACGCGCAGCGCATCGCCGACCTGCCGATCGAGCAGCAGGCGGTAGGCGGTCAGCGTGGAAAGGAAACGGCGCAGCCGCGGGCTTTCGGGCTGCATCTCGACGTGTCGCGACAAAGCGCGCATCGACTGCAGCAGTCCGCGGCGATCGCCCTGGTCGAACTGCAGCGTGCCCAGCATCACCAGGCCCTGCAGGTCGAAGACCTTGGAGTTCATGCCCAGCGCCGCGGCACGCTGCAAGGCGTCGGCCGCCTCGTGCCGGTCGCCGTGATAGAAGGCCAGCAAGCCCAGCTTGAGCAGGCGCGCCACGCAGCCCGGCGTCAGGCTGCTCGCGCGCCTCAGGGCCTGCAAGGCGGCCTGTGGCTCGCCTTGGTCGAGCAGCACGCGGCCCATCACGTCGTAGGCGTCGGCATAACCGGGCTGGTCGGCGATCAGGCTTTCCAAGGTGCGGCGTGCCTGCATGACGCCGCCGGCCTGGTACTCCGAGCGCGCAATGCCCATGCGCGCCCACGGCAGCGCACGGGCCGCGAGGATGAGCTCGAACATCGTCTGCGCCTGCTGCGCGCGCCCGAGCCGCAGCCACAGTTCGGCGCCGATGCGCGCCGCGTTGATCCAGTGCGCAGCGCGCTGCGCGCAGTGCTGCTCGCACAGCTGCGCGGCGGGCTCGTACTCGCCGCGCTCGACCGCATCGATGATGGGCTTGAGCGCCTGCTTGCGCTGCCGCGACCGCTCCAGCCGATCGAGCAACGCCTGTTCCGTGTGCGGCTTGATGAGGTAGGCGTCGAGCGCGGCCTCGGCCGCCTCGGCGACGTTGGCGTAGCACGCCTCGCTGGAGATCATCACCACCACGGTGGACAGCGGCAGCAGGTTGGCCAGGCGCAGGTCGTCCATCAGGTCCTGGCCGGACATCGGTTCACCCGGGAAGTGGTACTCGCAGATCACCACGTCGAAGCGCCTGAACTCCAGCGTGCGACGGGCATCCTGCGCCCGCTGCGCCTGCACGACCTCGGCACAACCGAGGTCGCGCAGCATCGCCGAGAGGGCGGTCCGCGAGGCCGGGTTGGCGTCGACCACCAGCGCCTCGCGAAATGGCAGGTCAGGGCGGTTCGGCGCCGCGGCGGCGCCGGGCTTCATCGGCTGCGGTGACATCTCGTTCATGGGCTCGTGCGAGCGCGTGGCGACCATGGCTTCAATGTCGTCGGCGCGCCGGCCCGGCTTGATCGGGCGCGCGTAGGGAGTCCTTGACACTTGGTGTGGGGAAACCTGCTTTCCTTGCCGGCCGGCCGGTCGCCGGCCGGGTCGCGATGCGTCCCGGGCGCGCTGGCATGATGCTTTTCCCCGTCGTCATGCGGCCTTGCCCATGCGTCTGTCCGATTTCACCGAGGAGGAGCGCGGCGCGCTCGTCGCGCTGGAGACGCGCATCGGCCGCGCGCATCTGCGCCACCGGCTCGCGATCGAGGGCGAGCACGAATTGCAGGTGTTCCGCCGCGGCACGCACTTCTTCCACCTGGAGAACTGGCTTCCCGTGCACGCGCTGCTGCGCGCACTGCTCGTTATCAGTGGCCTGCACGGCCGTGGGCGGCGCAACGCGCTGCGCATCGAGATCAGGCGCCACGAGGCCGCGCTGGCGAACCTGCCGCCGGCCTTCGAGGGCTACACGCTGCTGCATCTGAGCGACCTGCACCTCGACGTGAGCGAGGCCTTCGTCGAGCGCCTGATCGAGCGTCTGCGCGGTCTGGCATTCGACGCCTGCGTGCTGACGGGCGACTACCGCTTCCACACGGCAGGTCCGCACGCGCCGGCCATGGATGCGCTGGCGCGCCTGCGCCCGCTGCTCGGCGAGCGCGTCTATGCGGTGCTCGGCAACCACGACACGATCCGCATGGTGCCGCCCATGGAGGCGATGGGCATTCGCGTACTGATGAACGAGTCGGTGCGCATCGAGCGCGGCGCTGCGTCGATCCACCTGGCCGGCATCGATGACGCGCACTACTTCCGCACGCAGGGTTATCACAAGGCGGCCGACGGCATCCCGGGCGGGGCTTGCGCCGTCTTGCTGTCGCACACGCCCGAGGCCTACCGCCATGCGGCGCACTGCGGCTTCAGCCTGATGCTGTGCGGGCACACGCACGGCGGCCAGATCTGCCTTCCGGGCGGCGTGCCGGTCCTCACCGATTCGAAGGCGCCGCGCGCCTACGCGCGCGGGCCGTGGCGATTCGGTGCGATGCTCGGCTACACCTCGGTGGGCTGCGGCACTTCGATCGTCGACGTGCGCCTGAACTGCCGGCCCGAGGTCACGCTGCACCGGCTGGCATTGCCAGCGCAGTGATCCGGCGCGGCCCGGTGCGCGCTGGGTGCCGGCTCAGTAAGGTCGATCACGCAGCCCGCGCCGGTACGACCAGCGCGCGATCGGCAGCTCCAGCGCGAAGAAGGCGAGGGTGACGCCCGCGATCAGCGCGGGCGAGAGCGCCAGCGGCTGCTGCACCGCCAGCAGCGGTAGCAGCGCCTCGGGGATCTGGTCCAGGCCCGTCGCGCGCCCGCTCGAAGCGATGCCGAGGCGGCGCTTGATGAAGCTCGACAAGGCGTCGCCGGCCATGGCGGCCGCGCCGATCACGGCACCGATCCACGGCGCCAGGCCCAGCAGCGGTGCGGCCAGAGCGCCGGCGATCACGGCCGCGGCCACGCCGCGCCACGTCTTGGACGGCCCCAACAGCGGCCGGCCGTCGACGAACACCAGGCCGCCGTCCACTGGCCGGCTCCACCGCGGCCCGAGCCAGCGCTTGGCCGCGATGGGCGCCGTGTTGGCGACGCCGAGCAGCAACAACAGGCGCACCGCCAGCCAGAGCGTTTCCATGCCCCGATCGTGACGCAAGCGCGCGCCGCTTGCACGCGCGTCGGGTGCGCAGGGCATTGCCCTTGCCCGCGCCGAAGCCCTCGCTTGAGCCGGCTCAAGCAGGCGCGCGTCGAGCGCACCCAACAATGGCGATCCGTCGTGCCGAGGAGATGCGATGCGCGCGGCAACGCTGTGTGCCCTGTGGTTGACATGTTTATGCGCGTGGAGCGCGGCGCGGGCCGAGCCCGGCGCATGGCTGGACGCCGCGCAGCGGCCTAACGCCGAGGCGCGCGACGCGCTGTCGCTGCTGGCCGAGGCCGCCTCCGACGGGCTCGATCCGGCCGACTACCGCGTGGCGGCGGGCGAGGGTGCGGCCTTCGATGCCGAGCTCACGCGCCAGATGCTGCGCTACCTGCGGCACCTGCACGCCGGCCGCGTCGATGCGCGCGCGCTGGGCTTTCGCATCGATGCGCGCGGTCAGGACATCGACTTCGCCGAGCGCCTCGCGCAGGCGCTGCGCACGCACCGGCTGCGCGAGACGGCCGCAGACCTGGCGCCCGACCTGCCCCAATACCGCAGCCTGCGCGCGCTGCTGGCGCGCTACCGCCTGCTCGCCGCCCAGCTCGACAACCAGCACGACGCCGGGCTACCGGCCGGCCCCTCTGTGCGCGAAGGCGATTCGTACGCCGCTGCCGCCGCACTGCGCCGGCGCCTGCGCGCGCTCGGCGACCTCGACGATACGCAAGCGGACGAGGGCGCCCCTGTTTACGACACCGCGTTGAGCGAGGCCGTGACACGCTTCCAGGCGCGCCACGGCCTTGCGCCCGACGGCGTGCTCGGCCGCGCCACGCAGGCGGCGCTGCGCATGCCGCTGGCCGCGCGCGTGCGCCAGATCGAGCTGGCGATGGAGCGCCTGCGATGGCTGCCGCCGCTGACGGGGCAGCGCTTCGTCGCGATCAACATTCCAATGTTCCGTCTGTGGGCGGTCGAGCCCGGTACGCCGAGCTTGTCGATGGGCGTGGTCGTCGGGCGCGCGCTGCGCACGCCGACGCCGGTGCTGCTGCGTCAGATGCGCGAGGTTGTCTTCCGGCCCTACTGGAACGTGCCGCGCTCGATCGTGCGCAAGGAGCTGCTGCCGGCCATCGCGCGCGATGCGCGCTATCTGGAGCGCGAGGCGATGGAAATCGTGCGCGGCGCCGGCGACGACGCGAACGCGGTGGAGCCGACGCCCGAGAACCTGGCCCTGCTGGCCGATGGCGCACTGCGCCTGCGCCAGCGCCCCGGTCCGCGCAACGCGCTCGGCCGCGTGAAGTTCGTCTTTCCCAACGACGACGACGTGTACATGCACGACACGCCCGCGACGGCGCTCTTCGAGCGCACGCGCCGCGACTTCAGCCACGGCTGCGTGCGCGTGCAAGACCCCGCCGAGCTTGCCCACTGGGTGCTGCGCGACGCGCCCGAGGCCTGGCCGCGCGAGCGCATCGACGCCGCGATGGCCTCGTCGCGCACCGAGCGCGTGGCCCTCGCGCGGCCGATCCCGGTGCTGCTGTTCTACGTGACGGCGGTCGCGATGCCCGACGGCACGCTGCACTTCGCCGACGACATCTACGGCCACGACGCGCGGCTGACGCGCGCGCTCTCGGCGCCGCACTGACGGTGTGCCGACGGCGCTTGCGGCAGCGCTACCAGGCGCGCACGCGGCCGGTGTCGACGTGCACGAAATCGGACGCCGGGTAGTAGCCCACGCCGCCGGCGCGCAGCGCCAGCGCCTTGTTGCGCAGCGTGGCCAGCGGCACATCCGCAAGACGGATGTCGATGGCCTGGCCGCTCATGTGCAGGCTGGTCGACGCCACGCCGTCACTGCGGCGGCGCAGCGCCTCATTGGTGGCGCGACAGCGGTAGCCCGAGATGACCTCGAACGGCGCGCGCGTGCCGCTGCCCAGGGCCAGCGCGTGCAGCACGTCGAGCAGCCGCGGATCGATCGTCCCCACCTCGCCGCTGCGGAAGTCGCGCAGCAGCCGGTTCACCGCCGCGAGCGCGTCGTCCACGTAGCTGCCGGCGTCGAAATACGTCACGCGCAGGCGCTCGCCGGTGTGCAGGTGGCTGAACGCGAGTTCGCGCGGCGCCTGCTGCGGTTGCGGCTTCAGTTGCGGCAGCACTGGCCCCTGCGCGCGTGTGGCGAGCGGCGATGCCGCGAGCGCGCACAGCAACGAGCGGCGAGAAATAGGCGAGGGCATGGTCGCCCGGATTTTGCGCGCGGCCCGCGGCGGCCCGCCCGGCAAAGGCGACCGTGCGCGTCGGCTTTGCGCTCGCCTGCATCGCCAGCAGGGTTCCGCCACCCGCGTGACTTGCGCCAGGTCAAGCGCTCCCGCGCCCGAGCGCCTAGCCTGCAAATGCGGCTGCGCGGGAAATGCTGTGAAGGAAATGCCATGAAGACCACGCTTTCGGTGATCAAGGCGGACATCGGCTCGATCGGCGGGCACATCGCGCCATCGCAGCGCCTGATCGACACGGTGCGCGAACACGTCGCGCAACAGGGCAGGGGCCTGCTGCTGGACCACTTCGTCTCGCACACCGGCGACGACATCGCCATCGTGATGACCCATCGCCGCGGCGCCGGCCACGCCGACATCCACCAGCTGGCGTGGGACGCCTTCGTCGCCGGCACGGCGGTGGCCCGCGAGCAGGGACTTTACGGCGCCGGGCAGGATCTCCTGAAGAACGCCTTCTCCGGCAACGTGCGCGGCATGGGGCCCGCGGTGGCCGAGATGGACTTGGACGAGCGGCCCAACGAGCCCTTCCTGTTCTTCGCGGCCGACAAGACCGATCCCGGCGCGTTCAACCTACCGCTGTACCTGGCCTTTGCCGACCCGATGAACACGCCCGGGCTGATCCTGTCGCCCAAGATGGGCCAGGGCTTTCGCTTCACGATCATGGACGTGAACCACACGCAAGGCGACCGCGTGATCGAACTGGAAGCGCCTCAGGACCTGCACGCGATCGCCGCGCTGCTACGCGATCCAGAGCGCTATGTCGTGGAATCGATCCACGCGCGCGCGACCGGCGAACAGGCCGTGGCGGTGGCGACCTCACGGCTGCACAACATCGCCGGCAAGTACACCGGCAAGGACGACCCGGTGATGCTGGTGCGTACGCAGATGAACTTCCCGGCCACCGGCGAAGTGCTGGCGCCGTACGCGCACGGCCATTACGTCGCCGGCGGCATGCGCGGCTCGCACAACATGCCGCTGATGCCGGTCAGGCAGAACACCGGCACGAGCTACTTCGACGGCCCGCCGCTGGTCAGCTGCGCCGCCTTCGCAATGCACGAGGGCAAGCTCACCGAGGCATTGGATTGCTTTGCGCACCCGTTCTGGGACGAGGTACGCAGCCGCTGCGCGAGCAAGGCCATGGAGATGCGCCGCCAAGGATTCTTCGGCGCGGCAATGCTGCCGATGGGCGAACTCGAGTACACGGGCATCGTCGAGACGCTGGGAGCCCTGGAGGGCCGCTTCCGTGTGCGTAGTGCGCCGGCCCAGGAGCGTGCGGCGGCTTGAGGGCCGGTCGGCATGGTCCAATTATGCGCTAATGTATCGAGCGTTGAGGCGCTGGATGCGGCTCCGCGAAGCCACCGCGTAGAAGCGCTAAGCAGCGTTTTGTAAAGTGCCCTGCGGGGCACTTTTTTATTGCCCACGCTACCCAAGGCAGGGCAGGGCGCGCGTCCTCAATGCGGGGGAGATTCGGCCGCGAAGAACACCGTTTCGCCGAAGCGGTCAGCCCACGCCGTTGCCAGGACGCGGCCCTCGGTGCACCACTCGGCGACGATGCCCAGCAGCACCGCCACATCGACGCCCTCGGCGATCATCTGTTCTCGGACCGCCTCAGGAATCGGGCAGCGCGACGCAAGGTAGCGCTTCGAGTGATCGTCGCCCTCGTTAAAAGCCTTGAGCACGTACTTCGACACATAGGCCGCGCACTTGGCCGGTGAGCGCAGCAGCTTGCGGCGCGCGGAGAAGTCCACGTTGCCATCCAGCTCGCCCACGATGTCACGCCACATCGCGCGGACCACGTTCCAGCTCTTGACCTTCACACCGTTGCGCGCCTCAAGCAGCGCGGGCAACTGATGACAGCAGACATGAACGTGCCACGCGCCGCGCTTTTGCTGTTCAAACGCAGCCACGTAGCAAAAGCCCTGGAGCTTGCGATTGAGCCGCTTCACCAGCAGCTGAAAGTGCCGCTTGCACAGCTCCAGATCGGTCTGTAGCGCGCGATAGGTGAGGGTCAGCAGGGTATCGAGCCCCTGCGCCTTGCAAAGCCGCCTGACGCGAGTTTTCGCGCGCCGAGCCGCACGCCGCGCATTGGCTTCGCGCTTGTCTGCCTCATTCGGGTCTTCGCGCTCACCGCGAAGCACCTGCGCCGCAATCGAGTCGGGATCAAGCTCGGTCGATTGCTCCCAGTCAATCGCGCGTCGCACGCACGCCTCCCGATGGCCCGACCCGAGATCCAGGGTCGTGACGATCCAACGATTCGGGCTCGGCTTGCCCTCGAACACCATGCCATCCACAATGCGAAGCATCGGGGCTCCTCCTTGGTTAAGGCCTCGATCACGCCCCCGGGACTGCGCGAACAGCCGCCGGGGGCTTTCTTTTGGGCGCTACGCCCTATGCGGTGAGATGTGTCCTAGAGATAAATCTAGGCCGGCTGCGCCGGCCCTCCTACGTCGGGCCTGACGCGCCGGCCGCGCCAGCATTGCAACCTCAGGCCCGCCGAACAGGTCGCGCTGCACCCACACGACGGCCCCAGCTCCCGGGCCTTTGGCCCTCCGCCCATTGCTGCGCAACGGGCACCCCTTGCCTTGAGGAAAGGCCATCACAACGTCTGCGCCGACGCGGCGACACCCGGGGACTGCGCGGCCTGCGCCCTAACGACGAGAGGCCACGCAGTCACGTACTGCGAGCCAACGATGGCCACGCCCCGATCCACCGCCACCGGCGTGCCCATCATCCGAATCTGCGAGAAGGTCAATCGCTCCCGAAGCACATCGCCTTCCCACCACTCAATCGCACCGTCCGAAACCGTGGCCGTGTGGTACCAAAGCGCGAGACGAGGTCGGTAACGCTGGTTGAGCTCAAGAACAAACGGCACCGGCTCTTTGCCCGCCTTCACTTGCGGCACTGCCTGCTTGGCAACCGACGCGGACGACTGCCCAGCCACCGACACTGAAGGCGCCTTCGACAACGGCGCGGGCCCAAGCTTCGTGCTGAACGACCGGTAAAGCATCGTCACGCCCACAGCCACGCCCGCAAGCGCGAGCACCGCCACCCCGAGCTGCCACGGGAACGACCGAATCGGCTTGACGTGCATCGACGCGCTCTTGTAGAGCCCGAAGACACCCTTCGGCAACCGATAGCGCTTCTTCAATGGCGCGGTGCGCCACGCCAAGCTCTCGCTGCACTCGGGCCACTCGTACCACCACCGCCCGAGAACGCCGACATCACGCAAGTGCACGTGACGGCCGACCAACGCGCGCACGTTCTTATCGACGAGGTTCGGGCCCTGCGTAACGATGAAGAAGTCAAGGCCACGATGGCGGTGCGTTTCCAGCGCAGCCACCGCATCAGGGACACGCTGGCCGGGACCACGCGGGCGCCACACACGCTGCACCTCGTCGATCACCACGGCAGCGCCATCAGGCACGACCTCATGCCACTTCGCCGCATCCTCGAGCGCGAAGTGCGGCACCTGCAGCTCGGGCACGCCGTCAACGTAGATCGCGCGACCCTTCGCAATCTCCTGCAGGAGCTGCACGAGCGCTGCACTCTTGCCGGCGCCGGGCGCCCCGGTAATGAGCGTGATCACTTGTGCCTCATCAGCAAGCCAGCGCGCACCAGGAAGCCGATGGCCCAGCTTGCGAGGTAGCCGCCGAGCACGATGCCGGCGACCGTCGCCGCATCCTCAGGGATGCTCGCCAGCAACGACTGCAGCGCGGCGCTCATGATGGGTTCACCTGTACCGCAAGCTTCTTAAGCTGCATCCACGCAAGGCCCGACACAAAGCCCCCGCTCGTGATCGCCATGAAGTCAAAGAACCCGAACTTCGCCACGATCATGGCGATATCGCCGGGCAGGCCACCGAACGCCGATTTGGCGTGCTGCAGCGCTGCGCCGAGCGCCTCGCCGGCACCTGTATAGCTGAGATACCCGATGCCCAGCGCCACCAGCACACGGGAGACGAGCGGCCACGTGATCGACGCAAGCCACGTTGCGAGTGAATCCATCAGTCCCTCCGAGCAAAGCCCAGGAACGCCACAGCGGCCAGAAACCACGCCATGCCAACGACGAACGGCCGCGCCATGTCCGCCGCTTGGCACAGCAGCGTGAAAGGCACGGTCAGCGTCACCATCGAGAGTGACAGCACCTTGTCTGCAGGGCAGGCGTAGGAGCCTTCGCCCCACCCGCTCGTGGGCAACACGGCGAGCGGCACCTGCACCGTGGGCACAAGCTCCGGTGCCAGAGCCCCGAGAGGCTTGCAAACAGCAAGCTCCGGGTTCTCCTCGCACTCGCCGGGCTGTTCCTCCTCGCCATCACCACTCCCACCGCCAGACCCGGAACCACCGCCGCTGTTCGGCCCCGTCGTCGTTGACGTGCTGCTGCCGCTGCCACCGGGTCCTGACGTTGTCGTCGTCTCCTTCGTTGTGCAAACGTTGCCAGTACACGTGGTCTCTTTGACCGTCGTCGTCGTGTTGCCGGAGCTGTCTGACTTCGTCGTCGTCTCCGTGGTCTTCGTCGAGTCGCACGGCACCTTGATCGTTTGCTCGGGCCCACCGTTGTACGAGACGGTGCCTACGCAAGTGCCGGGCTCAGATGCCGCAGGTGCCGGCGCACTCGCACTCGACGCCGCCGGCGTCACGTTGCCCGCCGAGTTGCACATCGAACCATCGGCCGTGAAGGGGCCCCAGACGTAGGCCTTGCCGTCGTTCTCGGCCGACATGACGCCGCTCGCGCCGCAGCCCTCATAACAAACCGCCGTGCCAATCGTCGGCACGCTCCACACCGAGTCGCCTTGCGTCAGAGACGCGCCGGCCGTGCAGCTGTACCCCTCGCACGCCGTAGCCGCCGAGTCCGGCCGATAGCCCGCGTTGCAGGTGCACTGCCCATTCGCCAACGTCGCGTTCGATGGGCATGTGCCCGACGTCGTCGGCTTGTCCGCTCCGCTCACGCCCAGCACGGACCCAGGGCAGTTAGGGAACGGCTGAGGAGACCCTTGATTGCAGACGTAAATCGAGCCCGTGCCATCCGCGTTCTGGGTGTACCAGCCCCACGAGTTGCCCCCCGCCATACAACTCGCCGTGCCGCCCGCACTGGTCGACTGACACGTGCGCGTCTCCCACGTGTCGCCGCTCGCGCCGTTGAAGTAGGTGAAGACGTTCGTCGTTGTCGTGGACCCAGGGACCGTGCCGTACGCGTACGCCAACCCTGACACGAGCAAGGCAGCAAGCGACACCACCCACCCCAGGCACCACCGGGCGCTCACCGGTCCAACAGCAGCCACGTTGCCCCCACCAGCGCGAAGAACACCACCCAGAACTCAGGCGTTGCCATGCAAGCCCCCCTCGAACTGGCGCGTCAGGAAAAACCGAATCGCCCACACGCCGACCCACACTGCCGCCACTTTCCAGCCCAAATCAAGGCCGTCCGCGTACGTGAGCAGGCCGCACGGTTGCGGCGTGAACGGCGCGACTAACACCGTGGCTGCGCCGCCAGCCACCGGGTTAAGCGCGTACGTGATCGAGTCATCCGCGACGGAATCGACGCTCACAACGAAAGCGGCCCCACCGTGAATCACGATGGAGCCGCCTTGGGTTGACGCCTGCGCTGCTGCCGCCGCAGACGCGGATTCGTAGCAGGCAGCGCCAACCTGGAACATCACAGCCCCTTGCGCAGGAACTTGATGGCGAAGATGGCGACCACAGCCAGCAGGATCGTGGTGGCCACCGTGCTGCCATCGGTGCCGATCGATTCGAGCGCCGTGGTGACGCCGGCCGGGACGGCAGCGAAGGCCGGGGCTGCGAACAGCGGCGCGCTCACGAGCACGCCAGCGACTTTCTTCCACATGAGAGACCCCTTTCGTTGAGGTTGCGGTGCGGATTGCACCCCCAAGGCCTGCACGCAGGCCGAGGGGCTGGAATCACCCGAGTTCTCGAACTTCGAGTCCGTACAGCGACGGATAGGTGACGCGGCTAACACCACACGGCCCCGCCCCGTAGGGCGCGGCATCCGGGCGCGAGTCAGCCGCGTCGATCAGGACCTCCCAGGCCCACGCCAGGGGCAGCAGAACCACGAGACCGGCGTACGCGAAGGCAGGAAGCAGCGCGACCAAGGCGAGCGCGTCAGGCACGCTGGGGACCGGCGAGAGCGGAGGCATCAGCAGCCCCGACCAATCAAGTCACGCGCGTACTGCGCCGCCATCGCGCGCCAATGCGGCGCGTCGAGGGACCGGGGGAACTGCCGCCACGCGGTCGCGTAGGCCAGCAACGACTGCGCGCGCGTGCTCATGACGACGCCTTCGCGACCGCCTGCGAATTCGGGGGAGGGGTCTTGCCCTGCACGTAGGGCTGCAGGCCCACCAGCTGCGCTTCGATCCGACGATCCTTGTAGTTCGCGCCGAGCGCGAAGGAGCCGATGAACGTACCCACAGCCACCTTGCCAACCAGCTCGCGCGGCACGTTGAGGACGCCGACCTTGTTGGGCGTGCCGTCGTCGTTGAGCAGGATGCACTCGGCCTCCTGCATTTCCCACGGCTTGCCGCTGGTCTTCGAGACACCGGTGCGACGTTCGCCGACCGCGATGATTTGGAGCAGTGATTGCATGGTTGCGCCTCCTTGATTGCGCTACGTGACTAACCCTTTTTGGGGTACGCTGTGTGCCCGTACAGGGACCAGGGCACTACCACATAAAGTGGAAGCCACACAGTACCACCGGAGGTGGAACTATGCAATTCACTGAAGTTATCGAACGCGCCAAGGCGAAAGCCGGCTCCTATGCCAAGCTCGCCGAGCTGCTAGGCGCCCGGCCTCAGCACATGAGCGACCTCATACACGGCCGGCGCCAATGGAGCCCCGAGCGCGTAGACGAGGTCTGCGAAATTGCAGGCGTGCCCAAGGAAGACCGCCTGCGCATGGTCTGGGAAGCAGTCAGGAAGAACGCGGGAAAAGCACTGCACAGCGTGGCACTTGGCGCGGCGGTGACGCTGCTGTGCTTTGGGGGAAACGGAGATGCCCGAGCTGCGGCCAATGGCCCATCGCCGACCTCTAATCCGGCGCTAATGTATCTTATGTTAAGTTAACGAAAGGCGGCCGTGCCGCGTTCTCACCGGCGTCAGTCGGCTAACAGAACTACGCCCGTGAAGTCGTCCGACGCTGCCGCTGTCAACACCATCAAGCTCACCGTTCCCCCGGCAGCGGCGCCGCCGCATCGACGAGCCCGGCCGCACGGATCTCGCGCCAGAAGTCGGCCGGCACCGCCAGATCGAGCGCAGCGCGATCCTCGGCGATGCGGCTGGGCTGGCTGGCGCCCGGGATGACCGCCGCGACGGCCGGATGGGCCAGCGCGAACTGCAGTCCGGCCGCCTTCATGCTGACGCCGTGGCGGTCTGCGATGGCCTTGATGCGTGCGACCTTGCCCAGGATCTCCGGCGTGGCCGGTGCGTACTCGAAGTTCGGGCCGCCGACGAGCGCGCCTGAGCTGTAGGGACCGCCGACGACGATGCCCAGACCGCGCTCTTGCACCTGCGGCATCACGCGCTGCAAGGCGTGCGAGTGATCGAGCAGCGTGTAGCGCCCCGCGAGCAAAAAGCCGTCGGGCCGAGGGCCTTCGAGGCCGAGCAGCAGTTCGATCGGCTCCACGCGATTGACGCCCAGGCCCCAGGCTTTGATCACGCCCTCGTCGCGCAAGCGGTCAAGGGTCTTGAAGGCGCCCTTGCGCGCGCTCTCGAACACGCCGAGCCATTCGTCGCCATAGAAGTCCTGGGCGACATCGTGAACCCAGACGATCTCGATGCGGTCGGTCTTCAGGCGCTTGAGGCTGTCCTCGATGGAGCGCAGCGTCGCGTCGGCGGAGTAGTCGTTGACGATCCGGTTGGGGCGGCCGTGCTTGAAAACGTCGCCCTTCTCGCCGAGGTCGCGCGCGCTCACGTCCTCCACCTCGTCGAGGATGAGGCGGCCGACCTTGGTGCTGATCACGTACTCGTCGCGCGGCCGCCCGGCGAGCGCTTCGCCCATGCGGATCTCCGCGAGGCCGGCGCCGTAGAACGGTGCGTTGTCGAAGTAGCGGATGCCGTCGTTCCACGCGGCATCCACCGTCGCGCGTGCCTCGGCCTCGGGAATGGCGCGAAACATGTTGCCCAGCGGTGCGGTGCCGAAGCCGAGCTTGCCGGGGAGAAGGTCCTTGAGAGCCATGGTTCGATCTCCTTCGTGATGGGTTGTGGCGCGGGTCTCGACCCTTGCGCTGCCCCAAGGATGGACGCCCCGGAACGATTCATCCAATTTATCCGTTGAATCCCAGACATTCACCGTAGATGATGACTGGATGCGCTACGACCTGAACCTGCTGCCCGTCTTCCTGGTCTTGATGGAAGAGCGCAGCGTGACGCGCGCGGCCGAGCGGCTGGGCATCACGCAGCCTGCGTTGTCGAACGCGCTGACGCGTCTTCGCTCCACGCTGCAGGACCCGCTGTTTATCCGCGAGCGCTACGGAATGCAGCCCACGCCCAAGGCCGAGGAGCTCGCACCGGTGATCGCCGCGGCGCTGGCCTCGATCGACGAGCTGGTTCGCGGTCAGCAGGCGTTCGATCCGGCAAAGGCCAGCCAGTTGGTCACCGTGGCGCCGAACAGCTATGTCGAGTTCGTGCTGATCCCGCCGCTCGTGGCGAGCCTGCGCGAGCGCGCGCCCGGCATCCGGCTTCGCCTGACGCCCTACGGAAGCGAGCTCGCCGAGACGGGCGTGATGTCCGGCACGACCGCCATGGTGCTCGGGCGCATCGTCGAGCCGCCGGACAACCTGATCGTCCAGCACCTGATGGACGATGGCCTCGCCTGCATCGTGCGGTCCGACCATCCGCAGGTCGACAAGAAGATCACGCGCAAGCAGTACGAGCAGCTCAAGCACGTGAACATGCTGCCGCCCGGCCGACTGCGCGCCGGCCTGTTTCAGGCCCTGGAGCGACAGGGCTTGCGACGCGAGGTCGCCGTCTCGGTGACGCACTTCCTCGCGATCCCGGAGATGGTTGCGGTGACCGACTACTGCGCGACGCTGCCCAGCCTCATCTGCCGCCGCCTGGCCGACGATGCGAGACTGAAGGTCGTGCCGGCGCCGGTCGATCTCGGCAGCTTTCCGGTCGAGATGGCCTGGCACGTCAGATACCGCAACGATCCGCTGCACCAGTGGCTCAGGGCCCAGGTGAGCGAAGTGGCACAGGATCTGAAACGGCACCGGAGCTTTCCATGACCATCCTGACCACCGCGCGATTGCGCCTCGAGCCCTTTGACTTGTCGCACGTTGACGGCCTGCACGCGATGAACTCGACCCCGAGGTCATGCGCTACATCACCGGCCGCCCCCAGACGCGCGAAGAGACGCTCACCGTCATCGAGCGCGTTGGGGAACGCTGGCGCGAGTTCGGCTATTCATGGTGGAGCTTCGTTGAACTCGCCAGCGGCGAGCTGGTGGGTGCCGGCTGCATCCAGAACCTGCGTCGCACCGAAGCGCCCTCGCCCGACCCTGGCTGTCCGCTCGAGGTCGGCTGGCGCCTGCGGCGAGACCGCTGGCGCCAGGGCCTCGCCAGTGAAGCCGCGGTTGCGATGGCCGGCTTTGCCTTCGGGCCGCTCGCGGCGCCGCAGCTGTATGCCGTCTGCAGGCCCGAGAACACGGCGTCCGCCGCGGTCATGCGCCGATTGGGAATGGACGACCTGGGTCTTGACACCTGGTACGGGCAGAGCTTGCAGACTTTCCGCACCACGGCCGAACGCTGGAAGGCGCGGGCGGGCAGCCAGCCGGAGCCTCTCAAGCCGTCAACGCCGCCTGCGGCGTGTTCCGAAAGCTGATCGCCATGCGGTTGTAGGCATTCATGAGTCCGATCGCGACCGTCAGGTCCACCAGCTCGCGTTCGTCGAACACCACTCGCGCCGCGTCGTAGGCATCGTCGGGCACGCCGGTCTGCGCGACCAGGGTCACCGACTCGGCCCAGGCCAGCGCCGCACGCTCGCGCTCGTCGAACAGGCCGCCGGCTTCCCTCCATGCCTGCACCAGCGCCAGCTTCTCGATCGCCTCGCCCTTCTTCAGCAGATCGCGCGTGTGCATGTCGAGGCAGTAGGCGCAGTTGTTGATCTGCGAGATGCGCAGGTACACCAGGTCGACCAGCAGCGGCGACAGGCTGCTTTGCAGCACGTAGCCGTACACGCTGCCCAGCGCCTTCATGCCGGCGGGCGCGATGTTGTTGTAGTCGAGACGTCTGCTCATGGCGATGCTCCTCGTGGCGATCAATGGATGGGCGTGGTCAGCGCGGTGTCGTCGGCATCGACGACGAACACGGCCAGCAGCTTTGCCGGCCGCGTCTTGCTCGCGTTGCGGCTCACGGCGTGGGTGGCGCCGGGCTCTTCGAAGAAGCTTTCTCCGGCGCGGTACACGCGCTTGGGACCGTCGTTGACCTGCGACTCGATCGCACCCGACACCACGTACGCGTAGATGAACGCCGACTTGGCGTGCACATGCGGCCGCGAGGCCGCGCCCGGCGGGTACTCCACTTCAACGGCGACGAGCGACTTGCCCGGAAGATTGGTGATGGCACGCTCGAAGTTGGGCTTCACGGTCTCCTCAATGCCATGGGCGGCCACCGGCAGTGCGGTGGCGATGCCGATGGCGAGGCCGAGGCCGAATCCGAGCGCCCGAAGGCGGTTGCGTATGCTCATTGAACTGCTCCTTTCCTCCTGGATTCTTGGGGCAGCGTGGTGCAAAGTGGAGACCCAAGAAGTCATCATTTCGCTGTACCACCAATGCCCGACGTTCTGCGCCTGCAGGTGGACAAGGCCTCCGCGGTGCCGCTGTCCGAGCAGATCTACCGGGGCATCGCCCAGGCCATCGAGCAACAGGTCTTGAGCGCCGGCGCTCGCCTGCCCTCGTGGCTCGACCTCGCGGCGCAGCTCGGCGTCGCGCGCGGCACGGTCCGCGTCGCCTACGAGAAGCTCGGCGCCGCGCAGCTGGTCGTGTCGTCCCGATCGGCAGGCACGCGCGTGGCGCAGCGCCCTGCCGTCTCACGTCGCCACGACGACGCGCCCGACGAGGGCCCGTTCATGGCGATGTACCGGGAAATGATCGCCGGGCCGGCGATCTTCCAGATGGGCATCCCGTCGCGCGAGGGCCTGCCCGCCAAGCTCCTGAACCGCATTCGCACGCGCGCCGTGCTGGCCGAGACGAGCGGCTCGCCGCTGTATCCCGATCCGCGCGGCGAGGCGCAGCTGCGACGCGAGATCGCGGCCTACCTGGCCGTCGCTCGCGGCTTGAGCTGCTCGGCGCACCAGGTCATCGTCACCGGCGGCTACAGCGCCGGCCTCGGCGTCGCCTTGCGCGTGCTCGGGCTCGAAGGTCGGCGCGCCTGGATGGAAGACCCCGGCTTTCCGTTCACGCGGCAGGCCCTGAGACTGGCTCGCTTGACGCCGGTGCCGGTTCCCGTCGATGCGCAGGGCCTGGATGTCGACCACGGCATGCACCATGCACCCGATGCCGCGCTCGTGGTCGTGACGCCGGGACAGCAGGCGCCGCTGGGCGGCACGCTGTCGCTTCAACGGCGCTTGCGTCTGCTGGACTGGGCCGCGCAGACCGGCGCCTGGATCATCGAGGACGACTACCTGGGCGAGCTGCAGCTTCATGGGCGCGCGGCCCCTGCCCTCGCCTCGCAGGACCAGGCCGGGCGCGTGATCCATGTCGGCTCGTTCAGCAAGACCATCAATCCGAAGCTGCGCCTGGGCTTCATCGTCGCGCCCGACAGCCTGCTGCAGCCGTTCGCCGAGGTGGCGGCCTGCCTCGCGCCGGCACCCGGCCCGGCGGCACAGCTGGCGATGGCCGAGTTCATGCGCGAGGGCCACTACCTGCGGCACCTGCGGCGCACGAAGCGCCTGTACCTGGAGCAAGGGCAGGCGCTGCTGCGCAGCCTGCGGCAGCACGGTCTCGATGCCGAGCTCGCGGCCCTGGCGGCGCTCGTTCGCCTGCCCCACGGCGTGGCCGATGTCGCGCTATCGCGCGAGGCCTTTGCCTTCGGGCTCGCGCCCGCCCCGCTGTCCGTCTGGCACGAGTCGGCGGCGAGCGCGCCTTCGGGGCTGCTGCTCGGCGTGGCGACGGCGCCGAAGGAACATCTCGAACGCGCCTGCGACCGGCTCGCCGAGCTGGTCATGCGCGCGCCTCGGCAAGGTGCTGCTCAGGAGGCGATTTCCTCGCGCTCGAGATAGCGCGGTGCCGGCGTCGAGTGCCCGAACAGCCCTGACAACTCCTTGCGCAGCGCCTCGTACTGGACCCACTTCTCGCCCTGGTGCAGGCCGGGGATCGTGACGACCTCGCCGCGGTCCAGGCCGGCGAGCGCCGCGTCGACCATCGCGTCGGCCTGCATCACGATGCTGGGCGGCAGGTTCTCGACCGGATTGCCCGCCGCCAGCCAGAACTCGGTGGCCGTGGCGCCCGGCAGCACCGCCTGGATGCGCACGCCCTTGTCGTGCAGCTCGTGGTGCAGCGACTGGCTCAGCGCCAGCACATAGGCCTTGCTGGCGCCGTAGACGCCGTTGAGGATCTCGGGCGCGATGCCGACGATCGACGCGATGTTGATGATCGTGCCCCGACCGCGGCTGGCGAAGACCGGCGCGGCGGCATACGTCAGGCGCGTCAGCGCACTGACGTTGAGGTCGAGCATGCGCTGCATGTCCTCGACGTCGGACTGCAGCAGCGGCATCAGCGCGCCGACACCGGCGTTGTTCACCAGCACCGTGATGTCCGGCTCGCGCCGCAACAGCACCTCGACGGCGCGCAGCTCGACCGGACGGATCAGGTCGGCGGGCATGGTGCGCACGGTGCGGCCGGTCCTGGCGCGCAGGTCCTCGGCAAGGCGGTCGAGCCGGGCGCCGTTGCGCGCGACGAGGATGAGGTCGTGGCCGCGTCGCGCCAGGCGGTCGGCGTAGATCGCGCCGATGCCGGTCGAGGCGCCGGTGACGACGGCGGTTCCGAGTTGAGAGCGGGTCATGAGCATCTCCGAAGTTGAGTGAATGGGTCACGCGCGACGGCATGCGACGCCGCGCGGTGGAGCAAGACGGGGCCGCGGGCCCTCACCGGCCGAGCAGGCCGCGCACTTCATCGACCGCCTGCCGGGGGCTTTGCAGATGCGGGTAGTGCCCGATGCCTGGCAGAACCTCGAGCCGCGCGCCGATTCGCTCGGCGAACTCGATGCCCATGCCCTTGTCGATGTAGAGATCCTTCTCGCCCCAGACGACCTTCACCGGCGTCTTGAGGCGATGGAGGTTGGCCTCGAGATGGTTCTGGTCGCGCGTGAAGTGCGAGTAGTAGTGATGGAAGGCGTCGGCGCTCGTCAGCGCCGTGCGGTTCCAGCCGGCGAACATGTCGTCCTTGAACGCCTGCGAAACCTCGAACTGCTCGTGCGCGGGCAGGCCGCGCCGGAAGGCGTTCTCGAGGATCTCGTCGCGCGTCTTGTTCATGTGGGCGCGCGTGGCCTCGGCCGAAGCCTTGGACTTCAGGCTTTGCAGGCTCGCGTACATGTGCTGCGGCCTGTCGAACGGCGCGAAGTCGCCCACGACGATGTTCCTGGCGATGCCGGGCTCGTCCAGGGCGAGCAGCAGGGCCGGCAGCGCACCGATATCCGTCGCGTAGATCACGAGCCGCGACGTGTCGATGCGCGAGGTCTCGATGTAGGCCTTCAGGACCGCAGCGTAGTCCTTGGGCGCGTAGGAGAACCGCTCGACCGGCGGGCGCGAAGACTGGCCGTATCCGGGCCAGTCGAAGGCATGGACCTCGTAGTCCTTGCCGAGCGTCTCGGCGATGCCGCGCCACGCGTGCAGCGTCTCGGGAAATCCGTGCAGGAAGAGGACCGTGCCCTTCGGCTGCGCGGGGCGCACGAGCATTCGGCGCAACTGGAACTCGGGGCCGATGTCGACGAAGCCGATGTCGACCGCGCGGGCGGGCTCGCCATCGACGGCCGCGCCCGCGGCCATTGCCACCAGCCCGAGCGAGAGTGCGGCCGCCCGCAGCGCGTTCGCCGGCGCGAGCATCCGCTCGATCCGACCCGGTTGATGGCGTTGCGACTGGTGCGACTGGGTGCTCATGGACGTTTCCTGACAAGGCATGCGCGATGACGCGCCGATGCAGTCACTCTAGGCACCGCCCGCCGCGCGAGTTAGCGCTCTTGTCGCAAATCGTCTTTGCGCGATCGCGAATGATCGGCCCGAGCCTCGGCCGTCGAGGCGCTCCGACAGGCGCGATTGGCGCCGCCCGTGAATCACTCAATTGCCGCCAGCGAAATATTAGATCGCTTGCAATTCCATTGCGCGCCAACGATCTTGAGTGCAAGCATCGGCCTACCCGCCGACGCCTTCGAAGCGCATCAATCCTCTTTCAAGGACTCGTCATGAACATCAAGTCTCTCGTCTTCGCCGCCGTTGCCGCCGCCAGCTTGTCGCCCGCCTTCGCGGAGGAACAGATCTTCGATTCGTCGAAGATCGTCTCGACCAAGTCGCGCTCGGAAGTCCTGGCCGACCTGGAGATCTACCGCGTGTCGGGCCTGGCCGAACTCGAGCGCCACGACAACGTCGCGTTCGCCAGCCCCGCCTACCTGCATGCGAAGCGCCTCTACGCAGGCCTGCGCAGCTCGAACAACTTCGACCGCCTGGTGACGACGATCGCCAAGCAGCGCGGCGAGATGATCGACATGGCAGGCAACGAAGTGCCCGTGCGCGCCGCGCAGTGATCGTCGCTGGCCGGGCGTGCGTCCCGCACGCCCGGCCCGCTCATCGCCGCAGCTGGCGGGCAGTTCGAGCGCTTATCGGGCGATCTCCTTCGGCGCGCCCGCGAGAACCTCGCGGGCCCACGAAGCAGGAGATTGCCCATGACCAGCGCCGTTGGCGGCCCCTCGTCGTTGCCCAGCATGCTCGGCAAGGCGTTCGACAAGATCGACGTCGACAGCGACCGGCGCATGAGCCGCGACGAGTTCAAGGCCTTCTACGAGATCCTCAAGCCCGGCATCGCGACCGACGAGGACGGCCGCCATCTCGTGTCCGAAGCGGCCAGCTTCGAACGCATGGACCACGACCGCGACGGGAGCATCACCCGCGAGGAGATGGTCTCCACCGGCGTGCTGATGCCGGCCGAGCTTTGCGACGATTCGCTCGCGGCAATGATGTCCTACCTGCGCACGCGCGGCACGGAGAGTGCCGACGCCGCCGCCTGCCTGCTCGAACGCATCGAGGACGACGCGCTCGCCGAAGACCCCGGCTCAGGGGCGCGCATCGCGTCGCGCTGAATGCCGCTCATGAGGCCGGCGCGCGCGCCCTCGCACCGCCACCCGCGCGCTGGCTCAGCAGGAAGTCCACGAAGGTGCGCACCCGCAAAGGCACGAAGCGCAGCTGCGGATACAAGAGGTTGAAAGGCCGCGAGCGCCCGCCGAAGGGCCGCAGCAGCTCGACCAGCCGGCCTTCGCGCAGGTCTTCCTCGACGACGAAGCGATAGGCCTGGAAGATGCCCGCGCCGTGGCGCGCGAGCGTGACGCCGGCCAGCACGTCGTCCGAGCACGCGAAGCCGCCGCTCGTCGCGAGCTCGACATCGCGCCCCTCTTCGCGAAACAGCCAAGGAATCGTCCGGCCGCTGCTGGGCAGCTCGAACTGGATGCACTCGCGGGTGCGCAGATCGGCCAGGCTTTGCGGCTCGCCATGCCGGCGCAGGTAGTCCGGCGCGGCCACGAGCACGAGCTCGGCGTCCTCGAGATGGCGCGCGATGAGCGTGGAGTCAGCCTGTGCGCGCACGCGCACCGCGAGGTCGTAGCCCTCGGCCGCGAAATCGATGTTGCGGTTGCTGACGTGCACCTCGACGCGGATGTCGGGATAGCGCGCCCGGAACGCCGGCAGCAACGGCAGCAGCCGGTAGTGGCCATAAGTCGTCGGCGCGCTGATGCGCAGCAGGCCGCTGGGCGTGACCTGGCGTCCGCTGACCTCGCGTTCGGCCTCGACGAGCTGGTTGAGCGCCTGGCGGCATTGCGCGTAGTAGGCCTGGCCTGCCTCGCTCAGGCGGATCTGCCGCGTCGTGCGCACGAACAGGCGCACCCCCAGGCGCTCCTCCAGCCGCGCCACCGTGCGGCTCACCGCCCCCGGCGTCACGCCGGTCGCGGCCGCGGCCGCGGTGAAGCCGCCCTGCTCCGCAGCCACGCAGAACAGCTCCAGGCTGCCCAGCATCACGTCATCGAACTGCCGATTCATGACCACACTTCACATCACAACTGAAGTGGCTGCGATTCTATTTATTGATGCCGACGCAGCAAATAGATTGGTTCCAACAGGCAGTCACGGCCGCCTGTCTCAGCAACCCTCGCAATGGAACCCATCATGAAGACCCAACCCAAGACCGTCGTCATCACCGGCGCCTCCAGCGGCATCGGCCTGGCATTGGCCGGCGCCTTCCTCGCCCGCGGCGACCACGTTGTCGGCAACGCCCGCAACGCCGAAAGACTGCAGCAGGCCGCCCAGTCGCTGGGCTCGCCGGACAACTTCATCGGCGTCGCCGGCGACGTCGCCGACCCGGCCGTCGGCGAGGCGCTGGTGCAACGCGCCGTCGAGCGCTTCGGCCAGGTGGACGTGCTGGTCAACAACGCCGGCATCTTCGTGCCCAAGGCCTTCGTCGACTACACGCCGCAGGACGTCGAGGCGCTGGTGAACACCAACCTGCTGGGCTTCGTCTATCCGTCGCAGGCCGCCGCGCGCCACATGATCGGCCGCAAGTCGGGCCGCATCATCAACATCACCGCGAGCATCGCGCTGCAGCCCAACCAGGCCGTGGCCGCCTTGCTGCCGGTGCTCATCAAGGGCGGCATCAACCAGGCCACCAAGGCCCTGGCGCTCGAACTGGCGCCGCACAACATCCAGGTCAATGCGGTCGCGCCGGGCATCGTCGACACGCCGATGTACACGCCGGATCTGCACGGCTTCCTCAACACCCTGCAGCCGGCCGGACGCATCGCGACCACGCAGGAGATCGCCGACGCGGTGCTCTACCTGAGCGATGCAGCCTTCACCACCGGCATCGTTCTGCCGGTCGACGGCGGCATGAGCTCGGGCAAGTGGTGAGCTGACCCTGGCACATCGACACGAGGAGAACACCATGCCCTACATCCGCATCGAGATCACCCGAGAAGGCACCACGCTGGATCAGAAGAAGCAGCTGATCGCCGAGGCCACCGACCTGATGGTGCGCGTGCTGAACAAGAAGCCCGAGCACACCTTCGTCGTCATCGACGAGGTCGACACCGACCACTGGGGCGTGGCCGGGCGCACCGTGACGGAGCTGCGCCGTGAGGAGGCGGCGGCCGCGAAGGCTTAGTGTGGTCGGTTGAGCTGGCCTCTGCGACGAGCGTGGGGAGCAAAGGCGCGGGCGCTCAGGCGGCTTCGCTTCGGTGCTTGCCCTCGCTGCGCGAGGGTGCCCTGCGCTCCTCGGTCTCGGGGCCCCGCCGCCTAACTCACTTCGTTCGCTACGCTCACTGCGTTCGAACAGACGCGGCGAGTCAGTTGTCGAGGCGCGCTGCGCGCGCGGGCCACGAGCCCTGCGGTGCTCGGCTGCGCACAGGCGCTACGCCGCCTGAACGCCCGCGCCTTTGCAGGCGAAGCTGTGCTTTTTCGAACAGAAGCGCCGCACAAGCCTCTTCGCAAAGGGATAGTGCTGGCCTTCGCGGCAGGCAGTCCCCGGCGGGGGCTCATGCCGTGGCGGTCGACGCTTGCGCGCCGACTGCGTTGCGCTGCTCACCGAGCATCGCGCCGCAGCGCCACGGCGCTGCCGCGCGACGGCACCGTCTGGCAGTTCAGCGGCGACCTCAGTTCGCTGGCCAGGCCGGCGACAAAGAACAGGGCCGCGCACCAGGCGCGGCGCAGCGCGGCGCTCATCGGTCCTGCCCTTCCACCTGCATCGAGAACACGTAGCCCTCGCTGCGCACCGTCTTGATGTAGCGCGGCTCGCGCGCGTCGTCGCGCAGGCGCTGGCGCAATCGGCTCACGAGAAGATCGATCGAGCGCTCGAAGAGCTCGGCCTCGCGGCCTTGCGTGCGGGTCAGCAACTGGTCGCGGCTGAGCACCTTCTGCGGGTGGTCCACGAAGACGCGCAGCAGCCGGTACTCGGCGCCGCTGAGCGACACGACCACGCCTTCGGCATCGACGAGGTGACGCTCGATCGTGTCGAGCCGCCAATCGCCGAAGGCCAGCACCGGCGCCTCGTCGGTCGAGCGCATGTTGGGCGGCAGCATGCGCGTCCTGCGCAGCACCGAGCGGATGCGCGCCAGCAGCTCGCGCGCGGCGAAGGGCTTGGCGAGGTAGTCGTCGGCGCCCATCTCGAGGCCGAGGATGCGGTCGGCCTCGTCGCCGCGCGCGGTCAGCATCAGGATCGGTGTGGCCTTGTGCTTGCCGGCGCGCAGGTCGCGCGTGAGCGCGAGGCCGTCGTCGCCGGGCAGCATCAGGTCGAGGATCACGAGGTCGAAGGGACCCGATTCCTCCAGCGCCGCGCGCATGTGGCGTCCGGTCGGCACCGCCACCACCTGCATGCCGTTCTTCGTCAGGTAGGTCACGAGCAGGTCCCGGATCTCGCGGTCGTCGTCGACGAGCAGGATGCGGTCGGGGGTCACGTGCTGCATGCCGGTCTCTCAGCCCAAGTCAGCCAAAGGTGAAAGCGTAGGCCCGCACGCCGGGATCGAGGAACTCGATCTCGAACTGGCGTTCGGCGCTGCCCGAGGACTGCCGCACGAGCTGGTAAAGCCGCTGTGCGTCGACCTGGCCGAAGCCCTCGGCGTCGACGTCCGTGCCGCGGTCGCCTTGCGGCGGCTGGCCGTCGATGCGAACGCGAAAGCGAACCGGCCGGCCGCCGTCTTGCGGCGGGCCGAGCACCAGGTGCAGGTCGCGCGCGCGAAAGCGCAAGGCGATGCGCCCGCCGGCCTGGTCGAGCGCCGCGTGCTCGGCGCCGACGGTCCACGCGCCCGACAGCGTCCATTGGCCGAGGCGCAGCGACTTCGCGCCGCCGTAGGTGTGCGGGCGGTCCTGCCGGATGCCGCCGTCGGCGGCGGTGAAGCCGCTCGTGCGCGCATAGCCGACGTAGGTCTCGCCGGAATCGGCCGGCACCGGGCTCGGCGCCGCCTGCGTGCCCTTGCCCTGCGGCGCGACCAGGTCGTCGGGCACGCCTGGCATGCCGGCCTCGCGCAGCAGCTGCTGGATCACGCGCTCGGCCTTCTCATAGCCGCCCTCGCCGAGCTGGCGGTGCCGGATGCGGCCTTGCGCGTCGACGAACAGCAGCGTCGGCCAGGCGTAGGTGCCGAAGGCGCGCCACAGCGCATGGTTGCTGTCCACCACGACCGGATAGTCGATGCCCAGGTCGCGCGTGGCGCGCAGCACGTTGGCCTGGCTGCGCTCGAAGTCGAACTCGGGCGAATGCACGCCCAGCACCACCAGCCCGTGCGGCTTGTACTTCTGCGCCCAGGCCTTGATGTGCGGCAGCGTGCGCAGGCAGTTGATGCACGAGTAGGTCCAGAAGTCGACCAGCACGACCTTGCCGCGCAGGTCCTCGGTGGTCATCGGGGGCGAGTTGATCCAGCCGGTGGCACCGGTCAAGGCAGGCATGGCAGCTCCTGAGGCACGCACGACCGGCGTGCCCAGTTCGGGGCCGCCCGCAGTCGCGAGATGGCCGATCGCGACCAGCAAGGCGGCGATCGCCGCCACCACGGCGGACGAGCGGGACGTGAAGGCGCGCAGCAGGCGCGAAAGCGGCGAGAGGTTCATGGTGCGGGTCCGGTGTGAATGAGCTCAGGCGGCCGGCAGGTCCAGCCGCGCCTCGAGACCGCCTTGCGCCCGGTTGTGCAGCGACAGGCGCGCGCCCATCGACACGGCGAGCTGATGCGCGATGGCCAGGCCCAGGCCGGTGCCACCGGTGTCGCGGTTGCGCGAGCCTTCCACCCGGTAGAAGGGCTTGAGCACCTCGTCGAGCTGGTCTGGCGGGATGCCGGGTCCGTCGTCGAGCACCGAGATGAGCAAGCGGTCGCCGCGTGCCTGCACGTTCAGCTCGACATCGCTGCCGAACTTCACCGCGTTGTCGACCAGGTTGGCGAGGATGCGCCGCAGGGCCTGCGCACGCGTCTTCAGCGGGATGCCCGCGCGGCCTTCGATGCGGATCCGGGCGCCGGTGTCGAGGTAGTCGTCGACCAGGCTCTCGAGCAGCGCATCGACATCGAGCCGCACCGCCGCTTCCACGGCACCGTGCAGCGCGCGCGCATAGGTCACGCCCTCTTTCACGAGCCGCTGCATCGCCTCGAGGTCCTGGCGGAACTTGTCGCGCTCGGGCGTGGCGTCCATCAGCTCGGTGCGCAAGCGCATGCGCGTGATCGGCGTCTGCAGGTCGTGCGAGATCGCGGCGAGGATCTCGATGCGCTCGTCCATGTAGCCTGCGATGCGCCGCTGCATGGCATTGAAGGCGCGCGCCGCGCGCGAGACTTCGGCGGGGCCGCGCTCGTCGAGCGCGGTGGCCTTGAGATCGGGGCCGAGGCGGTCGGCCGCGTCGGCCAGCTGGGCCAGCGGTCGCGTCACGAGTCGCACGGCGATCCATCCGCACAAGGCCAGCACCGCCAGCTGCGCCAGGAGCACCCACACGACCCAGTTCGACACCGGCATCTCGACGCGCCGCGCATGGATCACCAGATCGCTGCCGTCGCCCAGGCGCACCTGGATCAGCAGCGCCTCGTGCATCGACGCGTCCTGAACGATGCGCTGCACCGGATACGGACGCAGCGCATTGGCGATCGCTTCGCCGAACCGCTGCAGCATCGCGCCTTGCGGTGCCGGCCCTTCGACCGGCCCGTCCAGCGCGAAGCGATAGTTGCGGCGCTCGAGACGGTCGAGCCAGTCCTGGCGTTCCGCGGCCGGCAGGCGGTCGAGGATCGCGACCGAGCTGGCGATATCGCGCTCGATGCCCGTCATCATCAGCTCGCGCAGCGCGAGGCCGCGCTCGTAGCGGATCGAGACGTAGGCGAGCAGCTGCGCGACCGCGAGCCCGACCACGATGATCAGGGCCACGCGGGCGAACAGCGTGCGCGGCAGCAGGCGCCGCCAGGCCTGCAGGCGCTCACCGGCAGGGCTGGCGTCCGGATCCGTGTGCAAGCTCATGGCGGCGGCGCTTTCCTTGGGCGAGGCCTCAGGCCAGCGTGAAGCTCACGTCGATGTTGCCGCGCGTGGCCTTCGAGTAGGGGCAGGTCTGGTGCGCGGTCTCGATGATGGCCTGCGCGCTCGCGCGATCGAGGCCCGGCAGGCTGACGTGCAGCCGCGCCTGCAGGGAATAGCCGCCCTCGCCGCTGCCGAGGTCGATCTCGGCGTCGACCGCGGTCTCGGCCGGCAGCGCGAGGTTCATCGTGCGCGCGGCCTTGCCCATCGCACCGATGAAGCAGGCCGACCAGCCGGCGGCGAACAGCTGCTCGGGGTTGGTGCCCTCGCCCTTGCTGCCGGGGCCGGTGAGCTTGACGTTCAGGCGGTTGTCGTCGCTTCGCGCAGCGCCGTCGCGCCCGCCGGTGGTGTGGGTCTTGCCGGTGTAGATGACTTGGTCGATTCGGGCCATGGTGAGCTCCTGGTGGGGTGAAGAAGAGGATGACGTAGAGAGTTGTAGGGGCGGATCGGGCGGCTTCCAGGATCTCTGTATCGGCGTGTACATCGCCTGCGCCGGCCGACAAGACATTACTCAGCGCCGCGTTCGCGCCAGGTCGTCGGCGTCGATGACGGCCTGCGCGAAGGCCACCGGCGCTTCCTGCGGCAAGTTGTGGCCGACGCCGCCGGTGAGCGTGCGGTGCAGGTAGGGCCCGGAGAACTTGCCGGCATAGGCCGCGGGCGGCGCATGCGGCGCGCCGTTGGCGTCGCCTTCCAGCGTGATCGCCGGCACGACGATGTTCGGCGCGCCGGCGAGGCGGCTCTCCAGCGGGTCGTACTGCCGCTCGCCTTCGGCCTGGCCGATGCGCCAGCGATAGTTGTGCATCACGATCGCGACGTGGTCCGGGTTGTCGAAGGCCTGTGCCGATCGTTCGAACGTGGCGTCGTCGAACGCCCACTGCGGCGAGGCCTGCTGCCAGATCAGCCGTGCGAAGGCGCGACGGTGGCGCTCGTAGCCCTGTCGGCCGCGCTCGGTCGCGAAGTAGTACTGGTACCACCACGCGAACTCGCCGGCCGGCGGCAGTGGCTCGCCGCGCGTGTCGCGGTTGACGACGATGTAGCCGCTGACGGAGACCAGCGCCCGCACGCGCTCCGGCCACAGGACCGCGACCACGCAGGCCGTGCGCGCGCCCCAGTCGCAGCCGGCGACGATGGCGCGCTCGATGTGCAGCGCGTCCATCAGCGCGATCACGTCGGAGGCGACCGCCGTCTGCTGCGCGTTGCGCACGGTGTCGGCCGAGCGGAACGCCGTGCTGCCGTAGCCGCGCAGGTAGGGCACGATGACCCGGTAGCCGGCGTCGGCCAGCAGCGGCGCCACGTCGACGTAGGTGTGGATGTCGTAGGGCCATCCGTGCAGCAGGATCACCGGCGGACCGTCGGCCGGGCCGGCCTCGGCATAGCCGATGCGCAGCACGCCGGCATCGACATGCTTCAGTGTCTGGAACGCGGTGTGGGTACCCGGCTGGACCGAGCCCACGCGTCGGCCGCCGTCGGCCGCGCGCGCCGGGGGCGGCAGGCCCATCCCCACCGACGCGGCCGCGAGCGACATGGCGGCGGTGATGATGAAACCGCGTCGTTCGAGCGTGTTCGTGTTCGACATGATCGCCTGCTCCTCGCGAAACGGATGGGCGAGCGGTGCATCGCGCGCCTCATCCCTGGAAACCGCAGCGACGGCTTACGGACGGGACGTGCCCGCGAGGTTCTGAGGCGCTTCGCCGCGCATGCGGGCGATCTCCACCACGCGCGAATCGAAGCTGGGCGAATGGCGCAGGGCCAGGTAGCGCTGCCGGGCCTGGGCATAGCGGTCGCCCGGGAAGTCCACGCTGTCGCGGCTTTCCAGCTCGGCCAGGCCGGACGCGCGGTAGATCTCCAGGTCCGCGATGACTTCCGCGCGCGACTTGGTCGAACGCCACTGCGACGAATCGAAGATCTGTTCCTCGGCAAAGGCGGGTGCGAGGCTCGAGGCCAGGGCGGCGAGAACGATGAGCGGATGCAATTTCATGAGGGTTCCTTGGTAAAGCGCTGAATCGGATGACGCCCTCGCAAGACAGCGCGGCTGTGCGAACGCGTTGAGGTGATTGGGCCGGTGGCTCGTATCGGGGGTTTGTCAACCGGCGCCCCGAATCGCATGGCAGCGTTGCAGGCGCGTCGCTCGACACACGTGCATACGAAACGCGGCCCGCGATCCGCGCTCACGCCGCATGAACCACGGGCGTGGCGAACTCGCGCCCGACCATGGCGCGCGCGAAGAGGAAGTTGCGGCGCCCTGCCTCCGACAGGCGGTCCATGTCGACGCGGCCGTGCTTGTCGCAGGGGAAGGCGTAGCCGCGTCCCTCGCTGAACAGCGACGGGTACCGGATCTCGAAACGGGTGCCCTGCGTGTGGCGGTGGGTGCTGGACATCGCGGTGCTCCATAAGGCGTGCGTCGTGATCAAAATCTAGGCGCCCGGTCGCTGCGCACCTACGGCATCGTCGGCACATGTTCATTGCCAACCCTTCAACAATGGGTCGCTGAGACAATCCGCGCGCCCTCGCCACACGGAGTCACGCATGGATCGCATCGAGGCGATGAAGGCCTTTGTCCGCGTGGTCGAGGCCGGCTCGTTCACCAAGGCCGCGGACACGCTGGACGTGGCCAACGCCAAGATCACGCGCCTGATCCAGGGCCTCGAAGAGGACCTGAAGATGCGCCTGCTCCATCGCACGACGCGCTCGGTGTCGGTCACCGCGGAAGGCGCCGTCTACTACGAGCGCGTGGTGCGCCTGCTCGCGGACCTGGAGGACATCGAATCGTCGACCCGGCAGGCCCTGGGGCGGCCTTCGGGCAAGGTCCGCGTCGAGACGGCGGCGGCGATCGCGACGTCGGTCCTCATCCCCCGCCTGCACGAGTTCTATCGCCAGTACCCGGACGTCGGCGTCGAGTTCAGCATCGGGACCAAGCATGCCGACCTGGTCGCCGACGGCATCGACTGCGCGATCCGCGCCGGCGAGCCGAGCGAGCAGTCGATGGTGGCGCGCCGCATCGGTCGTTTCCAGTTCGTCACCTGCGCCGCACCGCCGCTGCTCGAACGGCACGGCATGCCCCAGCTGCCGCAGGACATCGCCAAGCTGCCGACGATCGGCATGGTCGCCGCGCGGGGCACGCGGCCGCTGCCGTTCTGGTTCGCGACGCCCGGCGGCGACGAGCAGGAGTTCGTCTTCGATCACGCGCTGGTGGTCAACGACGTCAACGCCTACGTGAAGGCCGGCGTCGTGGGCCTTGGGGTCATCCAGGCGCCCTCCTACGCCGTGCAGGAGGCGCTGGAAACGTCCCGGCTGGTGCGCCTGCTCGACGACGGGCAGGCGATCAACCGGCCGCTTCACGTCATGTATGCGCCCAATCGCCACCTCAGCGGCAAGGTGCGCGTCTTCATCGACTGGGTCGTGACGCTCTTCCCGCCCGGCGATCAGCCCGCGGCGTCGCGGGCCGGCTGAGGCGCGGCGCGGTCGGCCCGCAGCACCGCGTCGCGCAGCCGCTCGATGCCGGCGTCGCGGATGCCCAGGCGCGCCAGCGACGCGCAGGTCTCGTCGAAGTAGGCACGCGTGCTGCCGCGAACGCCCTCGCCCGTTCGGACCAGGTGCGCCAGCTCATCGAGCGGCATGCGACCGACGTAGCGCTCGCAGCGGCGGTTCGCCACGAAGGCCAGGGCCGCGACGCGGCGCCCGTCCGCCCACGCGCCCACCCAGCGCGCCTCGTACGAGCCGAGCGCCATCTCGCGCCGCCACAGCAGCCGCAGCTCCAACGGCGCCTTGGCCGCGGCAATGCGGATCAGCATGCCTTGGCAGCTGCCGCCGCGATCCAGCGCCAGCATGACGCCCGGGCGCTCGACGCTGCCGCGCCCGAGCAGCGAACGAAAGCAGAAGCTGCGATGCCAGCCCTGCACCGAGGCGACGCAGGCGCCGGCCGCGTCGATGGCCGGGTTCCACATCAAGGAGCCGATGCCGAAGACGTGGACGTCCTCCTGCGGCGAACGGCCGGCCAGCACCCGCTCCAGCGACTGTGCGAGCTGCGCTTCCGTGAGCACGGGCGCGCCACCGGGCAGCGCGGCGCCGCCTTCGTGCAAGAAGCGATCGTCGATCAGCCGACGGCGCAGCGCGTTGTGCGCCAGGCTTTCGCTGCACGCGGCGTCGTTCATGACGGCGCCCCGGCGATGGCGCGCGTGGCCGGCTGCCGGGCACGGCCGATGACGGAAACGAGCAGCAGCGAGGCCGCGGCCAGCAGCATCAGCACCGCGCCGGCCGGGCCGAGCCAGCGGTCGCCATAGGCTTCGAGCACGCGCCCCGCGATCGCCGAGCCGGCCGAGGCGCCGATGTAGATGCCCGAGGAATGCAGGGCCAGCAGCACCGGCGCGCGCGGCGTGTCGAGGGCGACGAGACGCGCCTGCTGCGTTGCGTGCACCGACCAGGCGAACACGCTCCAGACCACCAGCAGGGCCACCGCGATCCACGGCGCCAGCGAAAGCAGCGACAAGGCAGGCAGGGCCAGCAGCTGCACCGCGCACAGCACGACGAGCGTGGGCACCGCACCGAGCCGATCCGCCATGCGCCCGCCGAGCACGTTGCCGGCCACCGCGCCCAGGCCGTACAGCAGCAGCACGCCGGCCAGCGCGTGGCCGTGGAACTGGTAGCGGCTCTCGAGGAAGGGCGTCAGGTAGGTGAGGAAGACGAAGTTGCCGCCGATGAAGAACACGATGAACGACAGGGCCGCCACCAGCCGCGGCTCGACCAGCACGGAGCCGAGCGCCTTGAGCCCGGCCGAGGTCGTCGCGAGCTGGCGCGGCACCGCGCGCCAGACCAGGGCCGCGGCGGCGATGGACGCCACCGCGATGACCACGAACGTGGCCCGAAAGCCCGACACGCCGACCAGCCACGCGCCCAGCGGCAGACCGAGGGCCTGCGCGATGGTGAGTCCCGCGAACACGGTCGACAGCACGCGACCGCGGTTGTGCGGCGTCGAGGTGGCAACGCCGATCGCGCCGGCCACGGGCGTCACCAGACCGCCGCCGATGGCCATCAGCGCGCGGCCGGCGAGCAGCACGCCGAAGCTTTGGGCCAGCACGCCAACGAGCGCGCCCAAGGCAATGACCAGCAGCCCGGCCGCCAGCACGGTGCGCCGCCCGATGCGCGACGACCAGGCCACGAGCAGCGGCGAGCCGACGGCATAGACGGCGGCGTAGAGCGAGACGACCAGCCCCGCCTGGTGAACCGGAACCTGCAGCTCCTGGATCAGCGAGGCCAGCGCGCCGATCACCGCGAAGGCGCCCAGGCCCTGGGCGAAGTTGCTGACGGCCAGCACGGCATGGAGTCCGCGGTGGCTGCTGGATGCGCCGCCGTGTGCGGGCGGGCGGTCAGTGGTTTCGTCGATCGTCTTCATGGCGGTCCCTCGCGGGTGTGTGCGTGCCGCGGCAGTATCCGCACCGGTGGGCCGCGGATACAGACCGCGCGCCTCAAAGCGGTATTCGACGAACTGCAAAGATCAACGGCGCCAGGAGGCGCCGTTTGGAATGCGGCCGCGCCGGGGCGGCCGAGGCGCGACGATCACTCCTGCACGACCAGCGCCGCGCCCTTCCTGACGATGTAGGTCGCGAGCTCGGAGGCCACGCCCGTCCCGACGTTCCTGGCCACGTGCGGTACGCCGGCCGGAATAAACAGCGACTCGCCCTTCTTCAGCACGATCGGCGCGCGCCCTTCGAGCTGGTACTCGAAGCTCCCTTCCAGGACATAGGCGACTTCCTCGCCCGGATGCGAATGACGCGGCGAGGCGACCCCGGGATCGATGTCCACGCGCGCCTGGATCACCTCGATGCCCGGCGCATGCAGGTCCTTCTTGACCAGGTCGCTGCGCTTGATGCCGGTCTGCCAGGCCGAGGGCAGCGGGGCGTCGTGCGCGTGGGCGGCGGTCTGTGCGTGGGCGGCGGTGCCGACCGCCAGGGCCGCGACGAAGAGCAAGGATGGGGTGAAGCGCATGGTCGTTTCCTTTCGAGGGCTATGGCGCGAAGTCGTTGCGCGGATTGAAGCCGGACGGCTTGTCCGCGGTGTGTCGTGGCGCAGGGGTGTGCGTGTGGCCGTGTGTCCGCCGATGCGGTGGAGACACGGCGTTTCGAGTTCAGCCGGCGGTTGCCGACAGGCCGCCGGCGAGCGCCTTGTAGACGCCGACCAGCGAGATCGCCGCATCGGTCTGCGCCCGCGCCAGCTGGTCGCGCGCGGCCAGCATCTCGCGCTCGGCGTCGAGCACCGCGAGGAAGTCGCTCACGCCGACGCGAAAGCGTTCGCGTGCGATCAGCGCGGCCTTCTCGGCGGCGCGTGCCGCCTCGTGCAGCGACTCGGCCTGCTGCTGGCTGCGGGTGTAGCCCGCCAGCACGCCTTCGGTCTCCTCCAGCGCGGCGAGGACGGCTCGCTCGTAAGCCAGCACCGCGGCCTCGCCGCGCGCGTCGGCCGCGGCGATCTGCGCGCGCACGCGGCCGAAGTCGATCAGGTTCCAGGCCAGCCGCGCGCCAAGGCTGTAGGCATAGGACGCACCGTCGGCCAGGCTGCCGAGGCCGAGCGCGTTCTGGCCGATGCTGCCGCCCAGCGTGACGCGCGGGAACAGATCGGCGCGCGCGACGCCGGCGCGCGCCGCCGCGGCGACGGCCTGCTGCTCGACCGCGCGGATGTCGGGCCGACGGCGCAGCAGGCTGTCGGGCGAGCCGATGCCGCCGAGCGCCACGCTGCGCAGGCCCGGCAGCGGCTTCGGTTCGCTCAGCTGGGCATCGAAGGCCGTCGGCGGCTCGCCGCACAGCACGGCCAGGCGGTAGCGTGCGCGCAGTTCGGCGGCCTCGAGCGAGGGCACGGTGGCGGCCGTCGTCTGCACCAGCGCGCGAGCGCGCTCGACATCGAAGGCCGTGCCCCGCCCTGCGGCGTGACGCCCCTCGACCAGTTCAAGCGCCGCGCGCTGCGTCTGCAGCGAAGCGCGCGCCACGCGCAGCCGCTCCTGCAGGCCGCGCAGCTCGAAATACGTGCGCGCCACCTCGGCGCTGACGCTCAGGTGCGCGAACTGCAGGCCCGCCTCACCGGCCAGCAGCTCGGCGCCGGCGGCGCGGCGTTCGCCGTCGAGCCGACCGAACAGGTCGGCCTCCCAGCTCACGTCGAAGCCGAGCGAATAGGCCTCGTCCGATCGCCCGGCACTGCGCGAGCGCCCCGCGCCCGCGCTCGCGCCGATGGTCGGCAGCAGCTGCGCATCGGAGAGGCGCGACAGCGCGCGGGCCTCGCGCAGGTTGGCGCCGGCAATGCGCAGCTCGGTGTTGGCCTTCAGTGCGCGCTCGACCAGGGCGTCGAGCTGGTCGTCGTGGAAGCCGCGCCAGAACCGGCCGCCGGGCTCGGCCTGCACGGCGTCGTCCGGCTGGTTGGCAAAGCCGGCGGCCAGTTTGGGCTCGTAGAGCTTGTGCTCGGGCGCGGTGGAACAGGCGGCCACCATCGCGACGACGGCCAGGGTGACAAGGGTCTTCATTGCGCACGCTCCGTCTGGGGCTGCTCGGCGTCGTCCACGCCGGGGTGGAAGGGATGGGCGGCCGCGTCGATCTGGTGACGCAGGTCGGCGGCATGCGCGCGCTTCTTCGCGGTGCTCTTGCGCAACAGCAGGTAGAACAGCGGCGTCAGGAAGATGCCGAACAGCGTCACGCCGACCATGCCGGAGAACACCGCGATGCCCATCGCGCGGCGCATCTCGGCGCCGGCGCCGCTGCCGAGGATCAGCGGGATCACGCCGGCACAGAAGGCGATCGAGGTCATCAGGATCGGACGCAGGCGCAGGCGACAGGCCTCGATCACCGCGTCGAGGATGGACTTGCCGCGCTCCTCGAGCTCCTTGGCGAACTCGACGATCAGGATCGCGTTCTTGCACGCCAGGCCGACCAGCACCACGAGCGCGACCTGGGTGAACAGGTTGAGGTCGCCCACCTGGTGGAACGGCGGCAGCTGCGACACCCACACGCCCGCGAGCGCCGACAGGATGCTCATCGGCACGATCAGCACGATCGACAGCGGCAGGCTCCAGCTCTCGTACAGCGCCGCGAGCACCAGCACCACCAGCACCACCGACAGCAGCAGCACGACCGCGAGCGTCGGAACCTTGATGTCGGTGCCGGGCACGGTGACGTCGCGCGTCAGCCGGTCCTGGTAGGACAGCTCGCTCCATTCGTAGCTCATGCCGCGCGGCAGCTTGGCGAGCAGCTGCTCGATCTCGGCCTCGGCCTCGCCGCTGGACGCGCCGGGCCTGGCCGAGCCGTTGATGTCGGCCGAGGGGAAGCCGTTGTAGCGCGTCACGCGAGTCGGGCCGAAGGTCGGCTCGACGCTCATCAGCGCGCCCAGCGGCACCATTTCGCCGCGCTCGTTGCGCGTCTTCAGGTCGACGATGCTGTCTTGCGTCGCGGCGCGGTGCGGCGTGTCGGCCTGCACGATGACCTGGTAGGTCTTGCCGAAGCGGTTGAAGTCGTTGACGTAGAGCGAGCCGAGGTTGATCTGCAGCGTGTCGTAGATGTTCTGCAGCGGCACGCCCATCTGCTTGGCCTTGCTGCGGTCGACGTTGGCGAACAGCTGCGGCACGTTGATGTCGTAGTTCGAGTAGGGCGTGCCGATCGCCGAATCCGGATCGGCGTAGATCGGCCCCAGCGTGTCGCGCACCGCGCCGAACAGCGCCTGCTCGCCCTGCCCCGTGCGGTCCTGCACCTGCAGCTTGAAGCCCCCGGCATTGCCCAGGCCGTCGACCGCAGGCGGCGGCACGACGAAGGTGCGCGCGCCCTGGATGGCCTGCAGCTCGCCGTTGACCTTGGCCAGGATGGCGTCCTTCGACAACGCCTTCGAGCGGCGCTGCTCGAACGGCGCGAGCAGCACGAAGATCACGCCCTCGTTCGGCGCGGCCGAGAAGCCGGCGATCGACAGGCCCGGGTAACTGGTCACGCCGACCACGCCGGGGACCTTGCGGGCGATGTCGGTCATCTCCGCGAGCACGTTCTCGGTGCGCTCGCGCGTCGCGCCGGCCGGCAGCTGGGCGATGCCGATCAGGTACTGCTTGTCCGGCGCGGGCACGAATCCGCTGGGGATGCGCGCCATCAGCACCGCGGTGGCCGCAAGCAGCACGCCGTAGACGACCAGCGACAGCGACTTGCGCTTGAGCAAGCCCGAGACGCCGCGGCTGTAGCCTTCGCTTCGACGCAGGAAGAATCCGTTGAACCAGCGAAAGAAGCGGCCGAACAGCTTGTCCATCACGCGCGTGACGGCGTCCTTGGGCGCATCGTGCGGGCGCAGCAGCAAGGCGGCCAGCGCGGGCGAGAGCGTCAGCGAGTTGATCGCCGAGATCACCGTCGAGATCGCGATCGTCGCGGCGAACTGCTTGTAGAACTGGCCCGACAGGCCGGGCACCAGCGTCAGCGGGATGAACACCGCGCACAGCACCAGCGCAATGGCGATGATGGGTCCGCTGACCTCGCGCATCGCCTTGACTGCCGCGTCGTGCGGCGTCAGGCCGTCCTCGAGGTTGCGCTCGACGTTCTCGACCACGACGATCGCATCGTCGACCACGATGCCAATGGCCAGCACCAGGCCGAACAGCGTCAGCGTGTTGATCGAGTAGCCCAGCGGCAGCAGCACCGCGAAGGTGCCGACGATCGACACCGGCACCGCGAGCAAAGGGATGATCGACGCGCGCCAGGTCTGCAGGAAGACGATCACCACCAGCACCACCAGCAGCACGGCCTCGATCAGCGTCTGCACGACCTTGTCGATCGAGGTCTGCACGAAGCGCGTCGGGTCGTAGACGATCTGGTAGTCCACGCCCTGCGGGAAGTCGGCCTTCAGCCGGTCCATCGTCGCGCGCACCTGTTCGGAGATCTCGAGCGCGTTGGAGCCCGGCGCCTGGAAGATGCCGATCGCGGCGGCTTCCTTGTTGTCGATCAGGCTGCCCACCGCGTAGGAGTTGGCGCTGATCTCGACGCGCCCGACATCGCGCACGCGCACCAGCGCGCCGGTGGCGCTGTCGTTGCGCACGATGATCTCGGCGAACTCCTCCTCGCTCACCAGGCGGCCTTGCGCATTGACCGCGAGCTGCACGTCGGTGCCCTTGGGCGCCGGCGATCCGCCCAGCACGCCGGCGGCGACTTGCACGTTCTGCTCGCGGATCGCGGCCACCACGTCGCCGGCGGTCATGTCGCGGCTAGCGAGCTTGTCGGGATCGAGCCAGATGCGCATCGCGTAGTCGCCGCCGCCGAAGAAGCTCACCGAACCCATGCCGGGGATGCGAAGCAACTCGTCGCGTACCTGTTGGTGCGCGTAGTTGCGCAGGTAGAGCGTGTCTCGGCTGTCGTCCGGACTGGTCATGTGCACGACCATGGTCAGGTTCGGAGACTGCTTCTCGGTGGTCACGCCGATCTGGCGCACCGCCTCGGGCAGGCGCGGCAGCGCGCGGTTGACGCGGTTCTGCACCGCCGTTTCGGCCTGCTCGGGGCTGGTGCCGATGCGAAAGGTCACCGTCAGGGTGAGGCTGCCGTCGGCGGTCGCCTGGCTCTGGTAATAGAGCATGTCGTCGACGCCGTTGATCTGCTCCTCCAGCGGCGCGGCGACCGTCTCGGAGACCACGCGCGGGTTCGCGCCCGGGAACTTGGCGCGCACGACGACCTGCGGCGGCGCGACGTCCGGGTACTCCGACACCGGCAGCTTGAAGATCGACAGCAGGCCGACGAGGAAGATGAAGATCGACAGCACCGCGGCGAAGCGCGGGCGTTCGATGAAGTAGCGGGAGATGTCCATGGCGGTGTCTTCCTGGCGGCGTCAGTTCTTCGCGACCGTGACGGGCAGGCCGCGCTCGTCGACCGCGACGCGGTTGGGCGTCACCGGCGCGCCGGGCGAGGCGCGCAGCAGGCCTTCGACGATCACCTGCTCGCCGGGCTTCACGCCCTGCACCACGCGCATGCCCTCGATCAGCGCGCCGGGCTTGACCTCGCGCTGAGAAACGACGTTGTCGGCGCCGACGACCAGCACGACCTTGCGCGTCTGGTCGGTCGTTATCGCGCGCTCGGGCACCAGCGTGGCCGGGTACAGGCCGCTTGCGACCAGCTTCACGCGCGCGAACAGGCCCGGCGTGAAGTGGCCTTCCTTGTTGTCGAACACCGCGCGGCCGCGGATGGTGCCGGTGGTCGGATTGAGCCGGTTGTCGACGAAGTCGATGTGGCCCTGGTGGACGAAGCCGCTGTCGTCGGACAGCGCCATCGTGACCGGATGAGCCGTTTCGCGGCCGGAGGCGCGCGTGCCCTCGCGCGCGGCCTGCGCGTACTTCAGGTAGGTCGCTTCGCTGGCGTCGAAGTAGGCATAGACCTTGTCGTTCGACACCACCGAGGTCAGCACCGGGTCGCCGATGCCCACCAGGTTGCCCGGCGTAACGTTGGCGCGCGAGGTGCGGCCTGCAACCGGCGCGGTGATGCGCGTGAACTCGAGGTTCAGCCGCGCCTGCGCCAGCGCGGCGTCGGCGGCCTGGATGGCCGACTGCGCCGTGCTCGCCGCTGCGCGCAGCTGCTCGACCTCCTGCTGGCTGACGCCCTGGATGCCCACCAGCCGCTCGGCTCGCGCCAGGTCGCTCCTGCTCAGCTCGGCCTGCGTGCGCGCGCTCGAGGCCTGTGCCTCGGCACGCGCCACCTCGGCGGCGAAGGGCCGGGGATCGATCGTGAACAGCGCATCGCCCTTGCGGACCAGCTGCCCTTCGCGAAAGTGCACCGCATGCAGGGCACCGGCGACGCGGGCGCGGATCTCGACCGTGTCGGGAGCTTCGAGACGCGCGGTGAACTCGTCGAACTCCTGGACTTCGCGCTGGAGCGCGGGGACCACCGAGACCTGCGGCGCGGCCGCGGCCGGCGCGGGCTTGTCCGGCGCGCAGCCGGCGACGAGGAACGCGGCGCACAGCGCCGCCGCCGCCGCGGTCATCGTGTACGGGTGATGAAGGGACGAGCGAGGCATGGGTGTTCTCCAGGAAAACGAAGGCAAAGGAAACCCCGTTCCGGCCACTTCCGGCCGGGGTCGAATGCGTCGGTCAGGGATCAGCGCAGCGAGCGGAACGCCGCGCGCACTTCGGCGCTGAACAGCTGCGGCTCTTCCCAGGCCGCGAAATGCCCGCCCTTGTCCACCTGGTTGTAGTAGACGAGGTTGCGGTAGGCGCGCTGCGCCCACTCCTTGGGCGGCTTGTAGACCTCGCCGGGGAAGACCGTCACCGCCGCCGGAATCGAGATGCCGCCGCCCGAGCTGGGTGCGCCGGCCGCGGCTTCCCAGTAGATGCGCGCGCTCGAGGTGCCGGTGTTGGTCAGCCAGTAGAGCGTGATGTCGTCGAGCATCTCGTCGTTGCTGAACGAGCGCTCGGGCTCGCCGCGCGTGAACACCCAGTCGGCGATCTTGTCGTAGCACCACGCGGCCAGGCCGACCGGCGAATCGGCCAGGCCGTAGCCCAGCGTCTGCGGGCGCGTGTTCATGATGGCCGCATAGCCGAAGCCCTTGTTCAGGAACTCGCGCGCCTCGTCGAAGACCTTGCGCTGCTCGGGCGTCAGGTGAGCCGGCGCGGGCTCGCCGCTGCGCAGCGCCATCGAGACTTCCGGCGGGAAGGTGGTGCCGCGCTCGACGCGGTTGACATGGATGCCGGCCAGCCCTTCGGGCGCCTGGCGGCCCATCGCGTCGCAGATGATCGCGCCCCAGTCGCCACCTTGTGCCACGTAGCGCGAATAGCCCAGGCGCTTCATCAGCTGGTCCCAGGCGCGGCCGACGCGGTCGGGATTCCAGCCCGTGCCGCGCGGCTTCTCGGAGAAGCCAAAGCCGGGGATCGTCGGCAGCACGAGGTGGAAGGCGTCGTCGGCCGAGCCGCCGTGCGCGGTCGGATCGGTCAGCGGCCCGATGGTCTTGAGCAGCTCGAAGACGGAGCCCGGCCAGCCGTGCGTCATCACCAGCGGCATCGCGTTCGGATGGCGCGAGCGCACGTGGATGAAATGGATGTCCAGGCCGTCGATCTTCGTCACGAACTGCGGCAGCGCGTTGAGCTTCGCTTCGGCCTTGCGCCAGTCGTAGCCGCGGCCCCAGTAGGTGACGAGGGCCTGCAGCTTGGCAAGCTGCACGCCTTGCGAGCGATCGGGCACGGTCTCGGCATCGGGCCACCGGGTCGCGGCAATGCGCTGGCGCAAGTCGGTCAGCTGCGCCTGCGGCACCTGGACGCGAAACGGGCGGATCGCCTCCGCTGGCGATTGAGCCAGCACGATCGCGGGATGCAGTGCCGCGACGGCGGCAGCCGAGGCGCCTTGCAGCAGCAGCGAGCGGCGGGTCAAGGGGGCGCTGCTCGGGTCACGTGAGTCCATGGTGTTCTTCCTTCGTGGCGTGGGCGGGGGTGTGGGCTTCAGGCCGCGCGCTGGCGCTGCCCATCGGCGACGGCCGCGAGGACGCCGGCACGGGCGAGATGCAGCCCGTGCATGTGTTCTTCGCGGTGGGAGACCAGGCGCAGGCTCGGGCGAGGCTGGGCCGGGGCGTTCAGGTGTTCGGCCAGGTGGTCGATCAGCTTGCGCACGGCCATCGATTGATGGCGGCGCGTGAGGTAGACCAGCTGCAGCGACAGGGGCTCCGCCCGCCATTGCGGCAGCACCCGCACCAGCCGCCCTTGCGCGACCGCGTCCTCGGCCATCGACAGCGGCAGCAGCGCGATGCCGGCGCCGTGCAGCGCCAGTTCCATCAGCATCGCGGGGTCGTTCATGCAGAGCCAGCCCTTCGCGCTCACCTGGCACGTGTCGCCCGTGGCGTCGGTGAATCGCCAGTCCTCTCCTGCATGAAGGGCCGTGGCGCTCAGGCAGTCGTGCCCGAGCAGCTGCGCCGGACGCGCCGGTGTGCCCTTGCGACGAAGATAGTCGGTCGAGGCAAAAACGCCCATCTCGATCTGCGCCATCGGCCGCGCGACCAGCGAAGGACGCAGGTCCTGCTGCCGGCACAGCGCCAGGTCGGCCTCTTCGGCCACCAGGTCCGGCGCGCGATCGCTCAGGCGCAAGTCGATCGCGACCTTGGGAAAGCGCGCACGGTACTGCGCCAGCACCGGCGCGATCAGGTGGCGCACGAAGGTCGGCGCCAGCACGCGCACCGAGCCGCTCGCCTCGCCGGTGGTGGCTCGGCTCAGGTCGGCGAGCTCTTCGTACTGGTCCAGCAGCCCGCGAGCGCGCTCCAGCACCTCCTGGCCGATGCCCGTCAGCGAGACGCGGCGCGTCGTGCGCTGAAGCAGCTGCACGCCCAGTTCGGCCTCGAGGTCGTGCACGCTGCGCGTGACCTGGGCGGGCGACATCTCGAGCGCTTCGGCCGCGCGGGAGAAGCCGCCGTGGTCGGCGATGGCCTTGAAGATGCTCAGCGTCTTGAGGCGGTCCATGGTGTGTCTCCTGTAGCTGCTGGTCACGCGCGGCGCGCTGCCGTCGTTGCGAACACCGTCCCGAACAGCGAAAGGGCGTCTTGCGCGATGCGGCGCGGCCAGGCGAGCAGCCGGTCGACCTGCGCGCTGCGCGACACGCCATGCGCACACCAGGTGCACAAGTGCTCGCAGTTGTTGGTCAGCATGTCGTAGGCGTCTTCGCCGACGCGCGATTGCGCGCGTTGCACCACTTCGATCGGCGTGTACGCGGCACAGGCTTCGGCTTCGATCGAGACCTCGCGACCGGCGCCGAACTGCTCAAGCGTCACTTCAGCGACCGGGCCGCGGCGCCAGGCGACCGACAGGCCCATGTAGTGCACGACCCGGCCATTGCCGACGTAGATGCCGTGGTGCGTGTAGCCGCGACGCGGGGTGACGAGATGGGCGCCCAAGGGAATCTGCGTCCCGCCGGTCAGGCCTGCCGTCATCGTGTTCGTCGTGTCCATCGCGCCGTCTCCATCGGGGTTGAGGCCTGCGGTCGTGGCCGCTGCTTTGTTGGTTTGATGTTCGGCGGCGAGGCCGATAGGCGCGAGTTGTCGCTTGTCGTTTGTTGTTAGGGCTGTTAGGGCTTTCGGGCCGATTCGCGGCTCGGTCCTAACGACTCTTAACTCGCAACGAGGCCCGCCAACGCCCACCATGAGGGCATGCGGCCCGAACGGTGCCCAGGACCCTCGATGAAGATCGCCTTGCCCTCCCCCTTGCTGCAGCCGCTGCGATTCGGTGCGTTCGCGCTGCCCCATCGCTTCGTACTGGCGGCCAAGCCCGATGCCGGGCCGCCGTCGTCGCTGCACGACTTGCTCCCGGACCAGGCGCACGTCGGCGCGCTGCTGCTGATGCCGGCGACGGTGTCATTGGCCACGGACGACGGCGCCGCCATGGCGGGCCTTTGCAGCGCGGCGCAGGTCAACGAATGGCGCGAGGTGACCGCCGCCGTCGCGGCGCGCGGCGGCATGACGCTGGCCCAGCTGTGCGACGCCGCGCATCCCGCGGGCCCTTCGCCGGATCTCAACGAGCTCGACGCCGCGCTCGACGCCTATCGCAATGCGGCCGAGAACGCCAGCGACGCGGGCTTCGATGGCGTCGAGCTGTTCGCCCCCTCAGCCGATGGTTCGTGGCTGCTCGCGGCCGCCGAAACCCTGCTCGCGGTCTGGCCCGCGCAGCGCGTCGGCGTGAACCTCGCCTGGCCTCGCGACGAGGCCGCGACGCTGGAGCAGATGGCAGGACTCGATATCGCCTACCTTCACTTCACGCTTGGGCCTGGCTTGCTGCCGGAAGCGGTTGCGGCCGGGTTGCGCAGCCTGCGATCGCGCTTTCGCGGCGCCCTCCTCGTGTCGGCCGCAGCCAGCAGCGACACCGCGCCGCAGCTCGTGGTCGATGGCGCGGCCGATGCGCTGGGCGTGCCCATCTCCGCCGCGATGTTCGAGGCCGCCTACGGCACGCGGACGTGCCGGCGATGAAGCGCTCAGCCCAGCTCGCGCAGGAGTTCGGCGGCGGCGCGCACGTCGGCCGTGCCCGCGCCTTCGTCGAAGCGCGCCAGCACGGGCTCGAGCACGGCGCGGCCCTGCGCGCGCTGTCCGGCGTCGCGATGCAGGCGCGCCAGGCTGGTCGCGCAGCGCAGCTCCCAGGCCAGCGCCTGCTGCTGCTGCGCCAGCTCGATCGCCTGTTGCAGCAGCTTCTTCGCCGGTGCGCGCGACCCCTGCGCAAGCCGCTGTTCGGCGCGGATGCGCCACAGCTCCGGCGTGCACCACGCCGCGGTCTCGGTTTCGCCGCGCAGCAGCACCGACTCGTCGGCCAGGCCCGCGTCGATGGAGCACAGCGTTTCCCGCAACTGGCCGAAGATCGCGGGGTTGCCCAGCGCATCGAGCGTTCCCGTGCTGCGGCCGTCGTGGCGCTCGTGAAGCAGGCGATAGCCGGCCGCGAAGACCTGCCAGTACAGCAGGGAGTACTCCTCGGTGCGCCGCTCGAGCATCTGCGTGAAGCGTTCGGCTTCGTCCCAGTCGCCGACCCAGAACATCACCGGCGTGCAGCCGAAGCCCAGCGCGAAGGCCAGCGAGATCACATGGCCGATGCCGTGGGCCCGCGCGACCGCCTCGCGGACATGGCCGACGGCCTGATCCGGCTGGCCGAGCAGCCAATGGGTGCGCGCCAGCGAAGTGTGCGCCGCGACCAGCTGGTCGAACTGGAAGCCCGCGCTGTTGAAGGCGGCCGCGGCGAGCGTGACCGGCGCCGCGAGCACCTGTCGCGAGTGGTCGCGCGCCTGCGCGTGCCGGCCGCAGTGATGCAGGCTCACGGCCATCATGCGGTGGTGCAGGATACGCGCGGCGTCCGGCCCCTTGGCCGAGAAGTCGCCGAAGCGCTCGGCCAGCCTCGCGCTGGGGTGGTAGTCGCCGCGCGAGTTGGCGGCCAGCCAGAGCCCCCACAGCGCGCGCATGCAGTTGGCGTCGGAGCCGAGCGATTGCGCGATCTCGAACGCGCGCTCGAACTGCTCCTCTCCGGCGCCGCGCGTGTTCCACAGCGAATGACCGTAGGCCTCGCACAACACCATCTCGCGCGCCGGATCGGCGATGCCCTCGCGCACCATCGCCGCCAGCGCCTGCTCGGCCACCGGCAGGAACTCGGCGACGCGCGACAGCGCGAACCACAGCGGCGCCGAGGCGGCCGCCAGCGCGATGCCGATGGCGGCGTCGCCGGTGGGCCCGAAGGACCACAGCAAGGCGGCGCGAACGTCCTCGAGCCGATAGGCATTGCCGGCGCGCCAGACGTCCGTCGGCACGCGTTGCCGTTGCGCGTCGCACTCGACCGAGAGTTCGAGCATGTGCGCGGCGTGGCGGCGCGCCAGCCGGGCTTCCTCGCCGCTGGCCGCCAGCAGCTGCGAGGCGTACTGGCGCGTGGTCTCCAGCAGCCAGTAGTGGACCGTCTCGCCGCCGATGTCGGACGACAGCAGCGACTTGGCCATCAGATTGAACAAGTCCTCGGCGGTGGCGCCCTGCGCAGCCGGATCGGAACACACGGCCAGCGCCGACTCCAGCGTGAAGCGGCCGCGAAAGACCGAGAGGCTGCGCAGCATGGCCTGTTCGGTCGGCGTGAGCAGGCCGTAGCTCCAGTCGAGCGCGGCGCGCAGCGTCTGGTGGCGCGGCAGCGCCGTGCGCCGACCGCGCGTCAGCAGCGACAGCCGATCGCCCAGATGGGCCGCGACGCCGCGCACGCCCAGCCGCTCGACGCCGGCGGCGGCCAGCTCGATCGCCAGCGGAATGCCGTCCAGCGCGCGACAGATCTCGGCGATCGTCGCCAGGTCGGCGCCGGCGGGATCGAAGGCGTCATGACAGGAGCGCACGCGCTCGATGAACAGCTCCAGCGCCGGATAGCGTTGCATCGCCGAAGCGTCCAGCTCGACCACCGGCGGAGGCACGTCGAGCGCGCCGATGCGCTGCACCCACTCGCCCTGGATGCGCAGCGGCTCGCGGCTGGTGGCCAGCACATGGACCTGGGGTGCGCTGACCAGGATCTGCTCCACGAGTTCGGAAACCGGGTCGATCAGGTGCTCGCAGTTGTCGATCACCAGCAGCATGCGCTTGTCGCGCAGATAGGCACACACGCCGCGCACCGGGTCGGACGCCAGCGCGGTGATGCCGATCGCCGAGGCCAGCGCATTGGCCACCAGCTTCGGATCCTCGATCGGCGCCAGCCCGACGAACAGCACCTGCTGCTCGAACGGGCCGGTCAGGCCATGCGCGACGGCCAGCGCCAGCGTGGTCTTGCCGATGCCGCCGGCACCGACGAGGGTCACGCAACGGCGCGAGGGCAGTTCCCGCACGAGGCCGCCGACCAGCTCGTCGCGCCCGACGACGCGGGTCAGCAGGACGGGCAACGACGCGATGGCCCCCGCAGCGAAGGCGACCGGACCCGGACGCGCGGGCTGGTCTTCGACGGGCGCGGGCTGCGCCGGCGCGCTCGTTCGCTCGACCGGCGCGACGAAGCAATAGCCTTGCTGGGGGACGTTGACGATGTAGCGCTGCTGGCCGCGGCCGTCGCCCAGCGCCTTGCGCAAGCCGAACAAATGGACCCGCAGCGCGCCGGGATCGACGACGGCATGCGGCCACACGCGCGCCATCAGCTCGGCCTGGGAGACGACCTCCCCCGCACGCTCGACGAGCGTGACCAGGATGTCGAAGGCGCGGCTGCCCAGCCGCAACGGGCGCTCGCCTTCGATCAGCAGCCGCTGGCCCGGCATCAGCCGGAAGGGGCCGAAGCTCAGCACTTGGTCCGCAGGCATGCCCACGCTCCCAGGCTGGCGGCGAGCCGCATGGCTTGCCGCGAGAGGTCTTGCCGACCGATGCCGGCGATTGTGGAGCATCGGCGCCGCCCCGGCGGACACGGCCCCCGCACCCTTCATTTCATCCATTCATTGCAGGAACACCCATGAACGCCGTGCACGATGCTGCGCTCGATTCGCCCCTCGACGCCCGCGACGAGGACCCCCAGGAGACCGCCGAGTGGCTCGACGCGATCGGCGGCGTCATCGAACACGCCGGGCCGCAACGCGCGCATTACCTCATCGAGCAGCAGATCGCCTACGCGCGCCTGCACGGTCAGTCGCGACCGCACGCGGCCGGCACGCCCTATGTCAACACGCTCCCCTTGGAGCGGCAGCCGCGCATGCCGGGTGATGCCGAACTCGAGCGGCGCATCCGCGCCTACACCCGCTGGAACGCCATGGCCATGGTGGTGCGCGCCGGCAAGACCACCAACGTCGGCGGGCATATCGCGTCGTTCGCTTCGGCGGCGGTGCTCTATGACGTGGGTTTCAACCACTTCTGGCGTGCGCCCACGGCACATCACGGCGGCGATCTCGTGTTCGTCCAGGGCCACGTCTCGCCCGGCATCTATGCGCGCGCCTTCCTGCTCGGCCGCTTAAGCGAGAAGCATCTCGAGAACTTCCGCCAGGAAGTCGGCGGACAAGGCCTGTCGTCGTACCCTCATCCGTGGCTGATGCCCGACTTCTGGCAGTTCCCGACCGTCTCGATGGGCTTGGGGCCGCTGATGGCGATCTACCAGACGCGCTTCATGAAGTACCTGCAGGCGCGCGGCATCGCCAAGACCGACGACCGCAAGGTCTGGGTCTTCCTCGGCGACGGCGAGATGGACGAGCCCGAGTCGCTGGGCGCGATCGGCATGGCTGGCCGCGAGCGCCTGGGCAACCTGATCTTCGTGGTCAACGCCAACCTGCAGCGCCTCGACGGCCCGGTGCGCGGCAACGGCAAGATCGTGCAGGAGCTGGAGTCGATCTTCCTCGGCGCCGGCTGGCGCGTGATCAAGGTGCTGTGGGGCAGCGGCTGGGACCGGCTGTTCGAGCGCGACCGCACCGGCGCCCTGTCGCGCCGGATGATGGAAGTCGTCGACGGCGAGTACCAGACGCTGCGCTCCAAGTCCGGCGCCTACCTGCGCGAGCATTTCTTCAACACGCCCGAGCTCAAGGCGCTGGTGGCGGACTACAGCGACGACGAACTCTGGAACCTCCAGCGCGGCGGCCACGATCCCGAGAAGGTGTTCGCGGCCTATGCCGAGGCGGCGCGCGGCGGCGACCAACCCACCGTCATCCTCGCCAAGACCGTCAAGGGCTACGGCATGGGACCGCAGGGCCAGGCGTCCAACGCCAACCACCAGCAAAAGAAGATGGAGCTCGACGCGCTGCGCTCGCTGCGCGACAAGTACGCCCTGCCGATCGCCGACGACAAGATCGAGGACGTGCCCTTCATCGAGCTGCCGGCCGACTCGAAGGAGCTCGCCTACATGCGCGCGCGCCGCGAGGCGCTGGGCGGCTACCTGCCCGCGCGCCGCCGCGGGGCCGAGTCGCTGGCCGTGCCTGCGCTGTCGACCTTCGGCGCGCTTCTCGAAGCCACTGCCGAGGGCCGAGGCATGTCGACCACGATGGCCTTCGTGCGCATCCTCGGTACGCTGCTGCGCGACCCGGTGCTGGGCCCGCGCATCGTGCCGATCGTGCCCGACGAGTCCCGCACCTTCGGCATGGAGGGCTTGTTCCGTCAGGTCGGCATCTGGAACCAGGACGGCCAGAAGTACGTGCCGCAGGACGCCGGTTCGCTGTCGTTCTACAAGGAGTCCGCCACCGGGCAGATCCTCCAGGAAGGCATCAGCGAAGCGGGCGGCATGGCCGATTGGATCGCGGCGGCCACGTCGTATTCGACGCACGGCCAGGCCATGGTGCCGTTCTACATCTTCTATTCGATGTTCGGCTTCCAGCGCGTGGGCGACATGATCTGGGCCGCCGCCGACATGCGCGCGCGCGGCTTCCTGCTCGGCGGCATCGCAGGCCGCACGACGATCAACGGCGAGGGCCTGCAGCACGAAGACGGCCATTCGCTGCTGTGGGCATCGGCGGTGCCGAACTGCATCAGCTACGACCCCGCGTTCGCCTACGAGCTGGCGGTGATCGTTCAGGACGGCCTGCGCCGCATGGTGGCCGAGCAGGAGGACGTCTTCTACTACCTCACCGTGATGAACGAGCCCTACGCCCAGCCGGCCATGCCGCAGGGCGACCACGTCGCGTCGGACATCCTCAAGGGCATGTATGCCTTTCGCAAGGCCGGGGCCGACGACGCCGCTGCGCCGCGCGTCCAGCTCATGGGCGCGGGGACGATCTTCAACGAAGTCATCGCCGCGGCCGACCTGCTGCGCGATGACTGGGGCGTGGCGGCCGACCTGTGGGGCGTTCCGAGCCTCACGCAGCTGGCGCGCGACGGCCAGGCTGCCGAGCGCGAGCATCTGCTGCACCCCGAGGCGCCGCGGCGCGAGCCGCACGTGACGCGACTGCTGCGCGATGCCAGAGGGCCGGTCGTCGCCGCGACCGACTATGTGCGAGCACTGGCCGAGCAGATCCGCGCCTACGTGCCGCAGCGTTACGTCGTGCTGGGAACCGACGGCTTCGGCCGCTCCGATACCCGTGCCGCCCTGCGGCACTTCTTCGAGGTCGACCGCCATTGGGTGACGATCGCGGCCTTGAAGGCGCTGGCCGACGACGGCGTGATCCCCGCCACCCGAGTGAGCGAGGCGATTCGCCGGTACGGAATCGACCCGGCCAAGCCCCATCCCCTGCATGCCTGAGAGCCAGTGGACGACGGCGATCCACCTGGCCTGCGCTTCCACGCGGCCGCGGGATGAGATACTGTTTTTCCATACAGCCGATCGACCCGCGGCTCGCAGGCCACCGCAAGACGCGCCATCGGCACCGCCGTACCCGCCGATCGCCGCCCGTCCATGCACGCCCTGGCCGCCCCCAGCCTCGACCCCTTCGACACCCTCAACGACGCGCAGCGGCTCGCCGTCGAGCACGGCCTGGACGGTGACCCCACGCAGGCCGCGCCGCTGCTGGTGATCGCCGGCGCCGGCAGCGGCAAGACCAAGACGCTGGCCGCGCGCGTCGCGCGGCTGGTGCTCGCCGGCGCCGATCCGCAGCGGCTGCTGCTGCTGACCTTCTCGCGCCGCGCGGCGGCCGAGATGACGCAGCGCGTGGGTGCGCAGCTGCAGCTCGCGCTGGGCCTCGCGCCGGGCAGCCGGGCGCCCGTGCTGCCCTGGGCCGGCACCTTCCATGGCATCGGCGCGCGGCTTGTGCGCGACTACGCCCGCCACATCGGCCTGTCCGAAAGCTTCACCATCCTCGACCGCGGCGATGCCGAGGACCTGATGGCTCAGGTGCGCGAGGCGCTGGGCTTCGCCAAGGCGCGCAGCCGCTTTCCGCTCAAGGGCACCTGCCTGTCGATCTACTCGCGGCTCATCAACAGCCAGGCCGCGCTGCACCCGCTGCTGCTCGAGCACTACCCGTGGTGCTGCAACTGGACCGACGAGCTGGAGCGCCTGTTCGAGGCCTACGTGGCCCGCAAGCGCGACGAGCAGGTGCTCGACTACGACGACCTGCTGCTGTACTGGTCGCGCATGATGGAAGCGCCCGAACTCGCCGCCCATGTCGGCCAGCGCTTCGACCACGTGCTGGTCGACGAGTACCAGGACACCAACCGCCTGCAAGCGGCCATCCTGCGCGCGCTCAAGCCCACAGGGCGCGGGCTCACGGTGGTGGGCGACGACGCACAGTCGATCTACTCGTTTCGCGCCGCCGAGGTGCGCAACATCCTCGACTTCCCGCACGGGTTCGCGACGCCGGCGCGCCTGGTCACGCTGGAGCGCAACTACCGCTCGACGCAGCCCATCCTCGCCGCCTCGAACGCGGTGATCGCCCTGGCCGAGGAGCGCTTCAGCAAGGCGCTGTGGAGCGACCGGCCTTCATCCGAGAAGCCGCGCCTGGTGTCGGTGGACGACGAGGCGGCGCAGGCGCGCTGGGTGGCCGACCAGGTGCTCGAGCACCGCGAGATGGGGATCAGGCTCAAGTCGCAGGCAGTGCTGTTTCGAAGCTCGAGCCACAGCGCCGCGCTCGAACTCGAGCTCGCGCGGCGCAACATCCCGTTCGTGAAGTTCGGCGGCCTCAAGTTCCTGGAGGCCGCGCACATCAAGGACGTGCTCTCGGTGCTGCGCTGGGTGCACAACCCGCGCCATCGGCTGGCGGGTTTCCGCGTCGCGCAGCTGGTGGCGGGCATCGGGCCGGCGACCGCGCGGCGCCTGCTCGACGCCATGGATGCCGCGGCCGATCCGGCCGAGGCCCTGCTCGCCTTCGAGCCGCCGGGCGCCGCGGCGGCGGACTGGGCGTCCTTGCGCGAGCTGTACCGGCGCTTGCGCGAAGGCGAAGCCGGCTGGCCGCAGGAAGTCGCCTCGGTGCAGCAGTGGTACGAGCCGCAGCTCGAGCGCCTGCACGACGAGCCGCGCGCACGGCTTGCCGACCTGGCGCAACTGGCCCAGCTCGCGCGCGGCTACGCGAGCCGAGAGCGCTTTCTCACCGAGCTCACGCTCGATCCGCCCGAAGCCACCAGCGACGAGGCCGGCACCCCATTGCTGGACGAGGACTACCTGATCCTGTCGACGATCCACTCGGCCAAGGGCCAGGAATGGCAGTCGGTTCACCTGCTCAACGTCGTCGACGGCTGCATGCCGGCGGACCTGAGCGCGGGCACCGCCGCGCAGCTGGCCGAGGAACGGCGGCTGCTGTATGTGGCGATGACGCGCGCGAAGCGGCACCTGCACCTGCTGGTGCCTCAGCGCTTCTACCTCACCCAGCAAGCCGGCGGCGGCGACAAGCACGTCTACGGCGCCTTGACGCGCTTCATCCCGCCGTCGATCGCCGGCGCGTTCGAGCGCGTGACGGGCTCGAACCGCGGCGATGCGTCGGCGCCCGTTGCGCTCGCCGCGCCAGCGGTGGCCGTCGACCTGGGATTTCGTCGCGGGCCCTAGCGCCGCAGCTCGGAAGTTGCGTTGAATCGCCCGCTCACGCGCGCCGCCCCCGGCCCTGCGCTGCTCGCCGCCCCAGAAATCACGCCCGCCGGCCACCGCCTGCCGCGAAGTGCAGGGCCGAGCTTTCGCCGCGAAGCAGGTCCCCTGCGGCCTCCTCGAACGGCGCGCCGCCTTTGAGGACTTCCAACCCCCACCGCTAACGCACGATCAGCATCGGCGTCTTGCACTGCGCGAGCACCCGCGCCGTCACCGATCCGATCACCAGGCTGCCGATGGCCGAGTGGCCGTGCGAGCCCATCACCAGCAAGTCGAAGCCGCCTTCGTTCGCCGTCTGCGCGACCACGTCGCCTGCGTGCCCCACGCGGCGCAGGAACTCGACGTTCCAGCCGTTCTGCGCGGTGAACTGGCGCACCGGCGCCAGCACGCGTTCGGCCTCGTCCTCGTAGTGGCCGGCCAGGTCCGCCTTCGACAGGTAATTCGCCGCATGCGGCGGGATCGGCGGCACCACGGTGACCGCCACGTATTGCGTGTCGGGGCCGAGCAGTTCGTCGTGGGCTGCCAGGTAGGCCAGCATGCGCTTGGTGTAGTCGCTGCCGTCCACGGCGAGGAGTACCTTCATGTCGCTCTCCAGCTTGGGGTCGTTCGATGCGCGCCATCGTGCGGCCATGAGTGCGGCATCGCGTTGACAAGCGTCAACTCGCGCCTCCCATGCGGGCATTGCGTGTACGGCCGACGACCGGCGCGCGCACCCGGGCCTGGGTGGCGCGGCCGCGACGGGGCGAATTGCGCCAGCGCAATCATCGCGAGGCGCCGGGCGCTACAAGGACGTGGGCAGGTGCAATGAAAGGCCGAACCACGGACACGTTCAAGCTGCTGCTGGCCGGCGACGTCATGACGGGCCGCGGCATCGATCAGGTGCTGGCGCACCCGCTGCCGCCCGCGCTGTACGAGCCGTGGGTCCACGACGCGCGCGAGTACGTGCAGCTCGCCGAGCGCGTCAACGGGCCGATCGGCCGCGGCCTTGCGCCCGAGTACCCGTGGGGCGACGCGCTGGCCGAGATCGGTCGGCTGCAGCCGGACCTGCGCATCGTCAATCTCGAGACAGCCATCACCGCGCGTGGCCAGCCCTGGCACGACAAGGCGATCCACTACCGCATGGACCCCCGACACGTCGCGGTGCTCGAGGCGGCCCGCATCGACGCCTGCAGCCTCGCCAACAACCACGTGCTGGACTGGGGCCCAGACGGCCTGGCCGACACCCTGGCGGCGCTGCGCGCGGCCGGGATCGCGTTCGCCGGTGCCGGCCTCGATGCCGACGAGGCCGAAGCCCCTGCGGTGCTGCCGCTGCCCGGCGGCGCGCGGCTGCTGCTGTTTGCGCGTGCCACGCCCGACAGCGGCGTCGCGCAAGACTGGGCCGCGACGGCGCACCGTCCCGGCGTCGCGCTGCTGCCCGGCCTGGCCGACCGGCACGCGCAATCGCTGCGCGAATGCATCCGGCGCCATCGCCTCCCCGGCGATCGCATCGTGGTCTCGCTGCACTGGGGTGGCAACTGGGTCGTCGCCGTGGCGCCAGCGCAGCGCCGCTTCGCGCAGATCCTTGTCGAGCCGGGCGGCGCCGACCTGGTCCATGGCCATTCCGCGCACCATCCCCTGCCGATCGAGGTGCATGCGCAACGGCTCGTGCTGCACGGCTGCGGCGACCTGATCAACGACTACGAAGGCATCGGCCCCCACGGCGCCTGGCGCGCCGACACCGGCTGCCTGTACGCAGCGACGCTGTCGACGGCCGACGGCCGGCTGCAGGCGCTGGAAATCGTGACGCTGCGCCGGCGCCGCCTGCAGCTCGTGCGCGCCGATGCGCTGGCCGCCAGCAGCCTGCGCAACCTGCTGACGGGCGCCGGCTTCGCGACACGAATCGTCGGGCCCGCGGACGGGCCATGGCAACTGCTCCAGTGAGCTGACGCGACGGGAGCACTCGCGTGGCCCGGCAGATGCCCGCTTCGAGCCGGCGCGGCAATGGCCGACCCGATCAGGCCGACTCCGGCCGCGCCGGCACGTGCTGCTTGACCTGGCCGCGTTCGCGCCGCACGCCGTCTTCGATGCGTCGCGTCATGCCGTCGAAGGCGTCGCGCAGCGCGACGTAGACGTCCTCGTTCTGCACGTGATCGACGCTGAGTTCGTGGCCAGGCAGCGTCACGTCGATGCGCACCGTGAACGGCCGCCCCTGGTGGCGGTGCTTGTGCATCTGCTCGACGACCACGCGGCACGAGTTCAGGTCGGCGCGAAAGCGCTCGAGCTTGGCCGCCTTCTCGCGCACCGCGGTCTCGACCGCGGGCGACGGGTCCATGCCCAGGAACTGCAGCTGCAGGGGAAGCTTCATCGGGGATCTCTCCTTCGGCAACACGGGTTCGGTGATCAGGTTCCATGGGCCGCCAGGCCGACGCTTTGCGCCAGCGTGATGCGCTGCGTGGGCGCCAGGCCGAGCGCGGCCGCGAGGGCGCGCCGGTCAATCAGGGCGCGCACGACGACAGCCAGGTCCAGCGCGGCACCGGCCAGATAGACGTTCTGCGCGATGCAGCCGGCGTCGGCGCCGGCCAGGAACTCGAACTCGTTCGGCCGCACGCCCGTCATGCGCGCGCGGTCGGCGACGTAGATCAGGTTCAGCGGCGCGCTGGCCGCGAAGTCCTGCGTGCCGGTGAGCGCGCGCAGGTCCTCGGCCTTCACCAGCAGCAGGCGGTGCGCCCGAGGGTCGTAGCGGTAGCTGCCTTCTTTCAGCACCGCGAACACCTCGATCTCCTGCCAGTCATGCGCCGACGGCGCGGTGCGCCCGCCGCGCTCGATGCGGTTGATGCCGAACGCCGCCCACAGCAAGGCCGACAGGCTGGGCAGCGTCAGTGCATCGGGCAGGAACCCGCGCGTGCTGCGGCGCCGCTTCAGCAGCAGTTCGAACGATGCGCCGTCGGGAAGGCGCGGCGGCGGCAGCACGACGGTGTCGGTCTCGAGGTCGAGCGGAACGGTGGACATGGTGCGGCCCTCTGGCTGGCGCGCTTTGTCGGCGCTGCCATGACCTTAGGCGCCGCGCCGCGGCGGGTCATTGCGTTGGCTCAATCGCATCGACAGCGGCTTGCCGTCGTGGTCTGTGCGGCGGCGGCTGATATGCATCAACACGCCGGCGCCTGCGAGGTCTAGATTGCTCGGGCGACCCATCCTCGGAGTGCCCGCCATGAACCTCGAAAGCCTGTGCCAGCGCGAGCTTGTCACGATCGACACCAATGCGCCCTTGCGCCAGGCCGCCGTGCGCATGCGCGAGTGCCACGTCGGCGCCCTGCTCGTCACCGAAGGCGAAGACCAGGGCGTGCGCGCCGTGGGCCTGGTCACCGATCGCGACCTGGCCATCGAGGTGATCGCGCGCGACATCGCGCCGTCCGAACTGCGCGTCGGCCACATCGCCACGTCGGCGATCGTGACCGCCCCCGGCAGCGCGAGCGTGCAGGAGGCGGTCGAGGTCATGGCGCGTGCCGGCGTGCGCCGTCTGCTGGTGACCGACGGCGAGCACGGCGTCATCGGCCTGGTCTCCGTGGACGACTTGATCGATGCGATCAGCGCCGAGCTGGCCGGCCTGGCACGCGCGCTGCGCAGCAGCATCGCGCGCGAGACCAGCGAGCGGCGCGCCGTGACGCCGCCCACCCCGCGCCCCGTGTTCCTGCCGCAAGGCACGCCCGGCATGGCGTCGTGGTCGAGCATCCCGGCCGCCGCCTCGCTGCCGACGGGTTGAGCGGGATCGCCAACCGTGACGACGTCGCCCGACACCTGCGCGCTGCTGACCGACACGTACCAGCTGACGATGCTGCAGGCCTACCTCGAGGAGGGCATGTCGCAGCAGGCCGTGTTCGAGCTGTACGTGCGCCGGCTGCCCGACGCACGCAACTTCCTCGTCGCCGCCGGGCTCGAGCAGGCACTGCAGTTCCTCGAGAACCTGGCCTTCACCCCGGATGACATCGCCTGGCTGGAGCGCCAGGGCGGCTTCTCGCGGCGGGCGCTCGACCACCTGCGCTCGCTGCGCTTCGAAGGCGACGTGCACGCCATGCCCGAAGGCACGGTGTTCTTCGCCGACGAGCCCATCCTGCGCGTGAGCGCGCCCCTGCCGCAGGCGCAGCTGGTCGAAAGCCGGCTGCTCAACCTCGTGCATTTCGAGACCGTCGTCGCCTCCAAGGCGGCCCGCATGGTGCTGGCTGCGCATGGCCGCAAGCTGGTCGACTTCGGCCTGCGCCGCGCGCACGGCGCCGAGGCGGCGCTGCTGGCCGCGCGCGCGGCTTACATCGCCGGCTTCGACGGCACGGCGACGGCCGAGGCCGGGCGGCGCTTCGGCATCCCGGTTTTCGGCACGATGGCGCACTCGTTCGTGCAGGCCCATGCCAGCGAGCGAGAGGCCTTCGCGGCCTTCGCCCGCGCGCGGCCAGACCACCCGACGCTGCTGGTCGACACCTACGACACCGAGGCCGCAGTGAGGCGGCTCGTCGAGCTGGCGCCCGAGCTGCAGCGCAGCGGCATCCGCATCGGCGGCGTGCGCCTGGACAGCGGCGATCTCGGCGCGCAGGCGCGCACCGCGCGCGCCCTGCTCGACCAGGCCGGTCTCGCCGACGTGACGATCTTCGCCAGCGGCAACGTCGACGAGCACCGCATCGCCGCGCTGCTGGCCGACGGCGCGCCGATCGACGGCTTCGGCGTCGGCACGTCGCTGGCGACGTCCGACGACGCGCCGGCGCTCGACGCGGTCTACAAGCTGCAAAGCTACGCCGGCACCGCGCGCCGCAAGCGTTCGCCGGGCAAGGCCACGTGGCCCGGCGTGAAGCAGGTGCTGCGCTCGCTGGGCGACGACGGCCTGATCGAGCGCGACGTGATCCAGCTCGAGGAGCATGTCTCGCGTGCCAGCATGCCCAGCGGCGAAGCCCTGCTGCGCCCGTGCATGCGCGGCGGCCGGCGCATCGCGCCGCCAGCCAGCCTGGCGACGATCCGCGCGCACTGTGCCCGCCAGCTCGCGCTGCTTCCGCCGTCGCTGCGCCTGCCGCAGTGCGCGGCGCAGCCGTTTCGCGCGGTCATCTCCGACAAGATCCACGCGCTGGCGCAGACCTTGGACGCGCAAGCGCAGGGCTGAGCGAGCGGGCGCCGCCCGCTCGCCGCCTTGGTCACTTGGCCTGCAGGCGGTTCAGGTACTCGGCCAACGCCAGCACACGCGCCCGCACGAAGGCCTCGGAGTCGTACGGCGTATCCATGTAGTACTCGGCTGCCTCCATCGAGTAAGCGCGCCCCCAGATCGGCATCTCGCGCGTGCCATGGCCCGCGCCGCCGCCTTCGATCACCTCGTAGACGCGCTGCAGCGGAAAGATGCCGCCATTGCGCTTGGCCAGCCCGGTGAGATCGGGCGCCGGCTTCTTCAGATAGGGCGCGAAGGGGCCATTGCCCTGGCCGCCGCGCGCGTGGCAGACCGCGCAGTTTGACTCGTACTCGAACTTGCCGAGATCGCCCTTGCCCTTGGGCTGGGTCTGGGCCACGGCGGCGCCGCACAGCAGGGTCGCGAGCGCGACGCTGGATAAGGTTGATCGTTTCATCGCTTTCCACCTCCATGAGGACGAACCGCCCGCCGCGCGGCCGGTTCGCATCGATGATTGCCCTGTGCGTCGCAGCCGCATTGCGGCAGATCAACATCGCCACTGAAGGCGGCTCAGGGCCGCTCGCTGCGCTCCCGCTCGATCTGCTGGGGCACCATGCGCGTGAGGTCGACCATGGCCTCGGCCAGCACGCGCGCGGCGTCGTCGGCGCTCAGCACGCCGACCAGCGCGCCGTGGTCGTCGACCACCGGCAGGCGGCGGATGCGCTTGCCGCGCATGTGCCAGACCGCGTCGTAGACCGACTCGCACTCGTTGGCGGTGTCCAGCGTCGCGACCAGCAGGTCGCCGGCCTTCACCGTCGCCGGATCGACGCCCTTGGCCATCACCTCCAGCACGAGGTCGCGGTCGGTCACGATCCCCAGCGGCCGCGGCCCCCGGTCGTGGGCCGGTTCGACGACGATCACCGCCCCGACATGGCGCTCGCGCATCAGCGCCGCCACGTCGGCCGCGCTGGCATCGGGCAGGCAGGTCACGACGGACCGGATGCAGACTTCGCCGACGCGCATGATGGCTCTCCTTCTCAGCGATCCATGCCTGCAGCATCGGTGCTGGCGGCCCGCCGGGCCTTGCGCGGCATCAACGCCCGCCGCGGTGCGTGCGCAGGCGCATGGCCCAGGCGAGACCGCACTTGCGCACCGTCAGAGCGATGCGCCGGCCCGCGTGCTCGAATGGGCGATGCCATCGCCTGCGCCCGACATCGACGCGCGGATCGCGTTCCTGCGCGGGCACCTGCGCGCGCGCGGCAACGGCGAATGCGAGTGCCCGTGCGATTGCGAGCTGGTCGAGACGCACCTGTCGTGGCTGGTGCTCGGCGCGCAGCAGGTCTTCAAGCTCAAGAAGCCGGTGCGCGGCGCACTGTTCGATTTCGAGAGCGTGGAGGCGCGCGAACTCAACTCGCGCGAAGAGGTGCGTCTCAATCGACGGCTCGCGCCCGGCATCTACCTCGGCGTGCTGGCCCTGCAATGGGACGGCGCGCGCCTGGTCCTCAGCGGCGAGGCCGAGATCGATCCGGCCTTGCAGACCGTCGACTGGCTGGTCTGGATGAAGCGCCTGCCCAAGGCCCTGATGCTCGACCGCCACCTGGCGCAAGGCACGCTCGCGCCCGCCCACATCGACGCCCTGCTGGCCGTGCTGCTGCCCTTCTACCGCCGCGCGACGCCGGCGCCGGTGAGCGGCGGCGAGCTCCTGAGCCGCCTGCGGCACGAGCGCGGCATCGACCGCGAGGTGCTGTGCCTGCCGCGCATGGGGCTCGACCTTGCTGTCCCGGCGCTCGAGCGCTTCGAAGCCGCGCAGCGCGCCCACGACGGCGCGCTGCGCGAGCGCGCGCATCGGCTCGTGGACGGCCACGGCGACCTGCGCCCCGAGCACGTGTGCCTGCTGGACCCGCCGGTGGTGTTCGACGCGCTCGAGTTCAATGCCCGGCTGCGCCAGATCGACCCCTTCGACGAGCTGGCCTTCCTGGGCCTGGAATGCGCGATGCGCCGGGCGACCTGGGTCGCGCCGATGCTGGCCGCGGCCGCGCGCCGCGCGCTCGACGACGATCTGCCCGAACCGCTGTGGTGGCTCTACACCGCCGGCCGTGCGCTGCTGCGCGCGCGCCTGTGCGTGGCGCACTTGCTGGATGCGCATCCGCGCCTGCCGATGAAGTGGCTGCCGCTCGGGCGGCGCTACCTCGCGCAGGCCTGCGCCGCGCTCGACCGCGTCGAGCAGTCCTGAGACCCGGCCTGCAGCGCGGCCACGAACAGCGGCACGCAGCTCTCGACGCGCAGCTTGGACCGCAATGCATCGCCGCTCGGCACGCGAAACGCTGGGACGCTGTCGGTCACGACCACCTGGTCGATGTGCGGATCGGCCAGCACGTGCAGGGCATCGCCGACGAACAGCCCGTGCGCGGCGCAGGCCACCACGCGGCGCGCGCCGGCGCGGCGCAGCGCGACGGCGGCGCGCTGCATGGTCTCGCCACTGGCGATCAGGTCGTCGAGCAGCAGCACGTCGGCGCCGTCGACCTCGCCGGCGACGATGCCGCTGGCGCTGACCACGCCGGCGCTGCGGCGCTTGTCGACCATCGCGAAGCCGACCTGGCGCGCGAGCCGCGACTGCAACGCCTCGCGCCACAGCTGCGCGCGCTTGACGCCGCCCGGGTCCGGCGACGCGACCGCCAGCGGCCGGCCCGCGGCCGCGATCTCGTCGGCCAGCGCCGCGAAGGCGCCGTGCGCCTCGAGGCTTTGCGCACGGCAGCGAAACGCGCTGTGGAAGGCCGCGACGTTGTGCGCCTCCAGCACGATCAGGCGTGCGACGCCCATCGCCTCGGCCATCTGCGCCACGTAGCGCAGGCCGAGCGGATCGAACGGCTTGGTCTGGCGGTCCTTGCGCGCATACGCGAGATAAGGCACGAGCGCGGTCACGCGCGCCGCGCCGTGGTCGCGCAGTGCGGCAACGAACATCAGCAGCCGCAGCAGCTTGTCGTGGGGGCTGTCATCGGGGCCGCCGTGCAGGCTGGCGACCACCCAGGCGTCGGCGCCGCCGGGGTCGACCAGCGGCCTGAGCTTGCGCTCGCCGTCCTCGAAGCGGCGCTCCTCGTGCGCCGCCGGCGCGATGCGCAAGGCCGCGGCCAGCGCGCGGCTGAACGGGTCGTCCGGGCCGTCGAGCGCGAACATCAGCGGCATCGGGGACGCCTCCTTTTCAGGGCGCCTCCTCGGCGACGCGGCGCACGAAGTCGCGCAGCGCGCCGAGGTCGGGGATCTCGATGTCGCGCCGTCCACCCGCGCCGAAGCGGATCAGCTCCTCGCGCTCGAGAAGCGTCATGGCCCGGCTCACCGATTCGAGCCGCAGACCGACATGGCTGCCGATCTCGGACCGCGTGGCCGGCAGCGTGATCTGGTCGCTGCGCAGCCCGACGTGCTCGAGCTCGTCCGCCCAGCGGCACAGGAAGGCAGCCACGCGCGCATCGGCCGGCAGGCTGTGCATCAGCAGCACCCCATCGCGCTCGCGCACGCTCTGCCGCGCCAGCGCCGCATGCATCAGCGCCATCACCTGCGGGCAATGCGCGCCGGCACGCAGCAGCGCGTCGTAGCGCACCGTCCACAGCTCGCCGGTGTCGGCGGCCAGCGCGGTGCAGGCATGCCGGCCGTCAGCCAGTCCGTCGAAGCCCAGCCAGTCGCCCTTGAACAGCACCGTCGTGAGTTCCTCGCGCCCGCCGGGCGTCGTGCCGAACAGCTTGCAGATGCCCACGCGCAGGATGTGCAGGCCGCGGAAGCGATCGCCGGCGCGGTAGATCACGTCGCCGCGGCGCAGCGTGCGGCGCAGCACCTCCACCTCGCGCTCGAGCATGCCCAGCGCGCTGTCGTGCGGTTCATGCCACCCGAGCGGCGCGGGCGGGCCGCTCGTCGCGTCGGCGTGCCGCGAGCGCCCGCCCCCCTCGCGCTTGGCGCGGTACATCGCCTGGTCTGCCTGCTCGAGCAGCGTCTTCGCGTCCGACCCGTGGCCGCTCACGCCCACGCTGACCGAGACCGGGAAGCTCGCGCCGCCGTCCCAGACGACGGGCCGGGCGCAGGACTCGACGACGGCCCTGGTGACACGTGCCGCATCGCCGGCATCGCGCAGCATCAGCACGAACTCGTCGCCGCCGAGCCGGGCCGCGGTGTCGGCCTCGCGGATGCAGCCGCACAGGCGCTGCGCCACCGCGCACAGCGCCGCATCGCCGGCGGCGTGGCCGAGCTCGTCGTTGATCGACTTGAATCCGTCCAGATCGATCATCGCCACCGCGATGCGCTCGCCGCTGCGCGCCGCGTGCGACAGCGCCTGCTGCAGCCGGTCGAGGAACAGCGTGCGGTTGGGCAAGCCGGTGAGCGCATCGTGGGTTGCCTCGTGGCGCAGCTGCTCCAGCGCCGCGATGCGCTGGCTCACGTCGCGTCCCGTCGCGATGAAGTGGCTGATGGCGCCGTGCGTGTCGAACAGCGGGCGGATCGACTTCTCTTCGTGGAACAGCCCGCCATCTCGGCGGCGGTTGATGATCACGCCGCGAAACTCCTTGCCGGCGCGCAAGGTGGCCCACAGGCGGCGGTAGAACTCCTGCGGCTGGCGGCCCGACTTCAGGATCGACGGCGTGCGCCCGAGCACCTCGTCCCGCGCGTAGCCGGTCATCGCCTGGAAGGCGGGGTTCACGTACTCGATCGTTCCGGCCGTGTCGGTCACCAGCGCTGCGTCGCCGCTGCGCTCGAGCAGCCAGGTCGCGTGGGCGAGCGTGTCGGCCTGTCCCATGGTCAATGCATCCTCGCGAGGACGCGGAACACCGTGTCTGCGTTGAGCACGACGGTGCGGACGCCGGCGCCGTTGCTGCCCAGACATTCGCGCGCGATCGCCTCGATGCGGCGGGCGTTCGCGTCGAAGGCCCGCAGGCAGGCGCTCGACTCCAGCGCGTCGTGGTCGGCATCGGCGCCGAAGTAGCTCTCCAACGCCGAGCGGGTCACGTAGCAGCGCACCGTGCGCTCGCCGACGCGGGCGAAGAACATCACGCTGGCGGCCTCCTCGACGAAGGTTCGGGTGGTGTCGAAGGGAATCTCGACGGCGTTCATCACGTGGCGCGCTCCCGCATGGCTGGACTGGTCGCCACTGTGCGACCGAGCGGCCCGTGACGGAATCCACGGACGCCCCATCCATGGCTACCGTATAGGGGGTAGTGCAGCCGTGCCTTGATCTTCCTCAAGCGGCACCCGCAGCGATGCCGCGGTGCCGTCGCCCGGGATGCTGCGGATGTCGAAGCTGCCGCCGACGTAGGACAGGCGCTCGCGCACGCTGACGAGGCCGACGCCCTTGCCGGCCGCCGACCGGGGAGCGCTGCTGTCGAAGCCGACGCCGCCGTCGCTCACGTGCACCGATAGCCAGCCGTCGTGGCGTTCCAGGCTCACCTGCACCCGGTCCACGCGGGCGTGCTTGGCGGCATTGATGAGCAGCTCGCGCACCGCCCGGTAGACGACCGTGCGCACCTCCTGCGAGATCGGCTTGGCGGCCCCGTCGTCGCACAGCTCCACGCGCATGCCGAAGCGCTGTGCGATCTCCTCGGCCAGCCATTCCAGTGCCGGCAGCAGACCCAGTTCGTAGAGCACCGCCGGCGCCAGTTGCGCGGCCAGCGAGCGGGTCGAGAGGTCGGCCTGCTCGACCAGCCCGGCGATGTCCAGTGCGGCGCTGCGCACGTCGGCGCGTTCGTCCTGGCACAGCACGCCCAGGCGGATGCGCGCGGCCGCGATCAGCTGGCCCAGGTCGTCATGCAGGTCGCGCGCGATCTGGCGGCGCTCGCGGCTCTCGGCGGCTTCGAGCTCGGCCACCAGCCGTCGCAGCTCCTCGGTGCGTTGATCGACGCGACGCTCGAGCTCCTCGGCCGCCGCCTGAGCCGCCTGCTCGCGCCGGCGGCGCTCGGTCGCGTCGCGCAGCAGCGCCATGCAGCGCCCGTCCGAAAGCAGCTTGGCGACCGCGTCGACCGACACGGCGCTGCCGTCGCCGCGCTGCAGCCGCCATTCGCACCGCACCGGCCGCCCCGCCGCCAGGTCGGCGGGCAGCTGGGAAAGCGCGGCCGCCTCGGCCGGCACCACCAGATCGGGCATGCGGCTGGCCAGCACCTCCGCGCGGCTGCGCCCCAGCAGTGCGCAGGCAGCCGCGTTGGCCTCGACCAGCCGGCATTGCGCGTCGCCGATGAGGATGCCGTCGGACGCCTGCGTGAACAGCTCGCGCCAGTACTCCTCGCTGCGCCGAAGCGCCGCCATCGTCTGCGCGCGGGCGAGCTGCGTGCCCACGCGCGTGCGCAGCTCCTCGCTGGCGAACGGCTTGACCAGGTAGTCCTGCGCGCCGTCGCGCAGCAGCTCGATGCGCATCTCGTCGTCGGCGCGCGCGCTCAGCACCACCACCGGCAGGCTGTCGAATCCAGGCTGCGCGCGCAGCTCGTGCAGCAGCTGCGCGCCGCTCATGCCCGGCATCATGATGTCGGTCAGCACCAGGGCCGGACGCAGCGCCAGCGCCTGAGCCAGGCCCTCGGCACCGTCGCGCGCCGCCGCGGTGCGGCAGATGCCGGCCAGGCTGCTGCGGATGAACGCACTCATGTCGGCGTTGTCCTCGACGATCAGCACCAGGGGCAGGCGGCCGTCGTCGTCGCCCGGCGCCGGCGGCGCGGGCACCGCTCGCTCGCGCAAGGCGTCGACCACGGCGGCGTCCCGCTCGGCCTCGTCCGCCGCCCTCGGCGCCGCGGCGGCCGACGCGTCCCCGGCGGCCGCACGCGCTGGCAGCTCGACGCGAAACAGCGCGCCGCCCTCGGGCGCGTCGTCGATGGCGATCGAGCCGCCGTGCAGCTGCACGAACTCGCGCGCGATGGCCAGGCCCAGGCCGGTGCCGCCGTGCCGCCGCTCGGCGCCGCCGTGCAGTTGCCGGAAGCGCTCGAACACGCTCTCGCGCGCCTCGGCCGGAATGCCCGGGCCGCCGTCGGCCACTTCGAAGACGAGGCGGTCGCCGTCCTGGCGCAGGCTCAGGCGCACCTGCGAGCCCGCCGGCGTGAACTTGAAGGCGTTGGACACCAGGTTGAACAGCACGCGCTGCAGCATCTGCGGATCGACCTGCGCGGGCAGCGCCTGCGGCAGCTCCACGCGCCAGCGAATCCCCAGCTCCTGCGCGACCGAGTCGAAATGGGCCGACACCATGCGCGCGAGCGCGCTGACGTCGGTGTGCGCATAGGCCGGCGCGGCTTTCGCTTCCTCGAGCCGGGCGACGTCCAGCAGGTCGTCGACGTGGCGCATGAGCGTGCGCGCGTTGCGCTCGATCACCTCGAGGTCGTGGCGCAGCGCACCGTCCTTCGGCTCGATCGACATCAGGCGCCGCACCGGTCCGAGGATCAGCGTCAGCGGCGTGCGCAGCTCGTGGCTGACGTTGGCGAAGAGCTGGGTCTTGAGCCGGTCGAGTTCGCGCGTCTTGTCGTAGAGCCGAGAGATCTCGGCGTTGGCGCCACGCAGCTGCTCGTTGACCTGCTGCAGCTCCTGGGCGCGCAGCAGGATCTCGGCGGCCATGGACTCGGTGCGCCCGCGCAGCTGCGCGGTGAGCTCGGCGTACTCGGTGCCCCGGCGCTGCACGCGCACGAACTCGGTCACGTCCTCGACGCGGTGCATCAGGTAGCTCAGACTGCCGTCGGCGGCGAACACCGGCGAGTTCACCGGGCTCCACCAGCGCTCGTCGAAGCCGCCGCCCTGCTCCGCCGGGCGCCGCACGTCGTATTTCTGCACCGCCATCGTGTCGCTGGCGCCGCTGGCGAGCACGCGCCCGAGCGAGGCGCTGAGGTTGCTGACCCCCGTGGCGTGCGGATCGTCGGGGTTGTCGGGAAACACGTCGAACAGGCCGCGGCCGAGGATGTCTTCGCGCCGCGTCATCGTCGCGCGCGCATAGGCGTCGCTGACCGCGACGATGGTGTAGCGCGGCGCGTCAGGGCGCAGGGCGAGGTACAGGCCCGGCGCGGACTCGAACAGCAGGCGAAAGTCGGCGTCGGTCATGGTGCCGCAATGGGTTGACGGCGCACGCTTCAGCGGGGGCGCGTGTGCCCAACGGATCTGGAACGAAACCTACAGAGAAACGATTCCTTCGCGCAGCGCGTACTTGGTGAGCTCGGCCACCGAGTGCAGGCCGAGCTTGCGCATGATGTTGCGCCGGTGCGCCTCGACCGTTGCCACCGCGATGTGCAGCTGCTCGGCGATCGCCGCCGAGCGCAGCCCCTCGGCAATGAGGCGCAGCACCTCGCGCTCGCGGCGGCCCAGGCGCGCCGGCCCCTCCTCGCCACTCGCGTTGCGCATCTCGGCCACCAGCGCGCCGGCGACGTCCGGGCTCAGGTAGCTGCCGCCGGCGGCCACCGCGCGGATCGCGCCGACGAGCTCGGTGCCCGCGGCGGCCTTGCTGACGTAGGCCGACGCGCCGGCGCGCAGCATCTCGGTGACGAAGCGCTTGTCCGAGTAGGCCGACAGCGCGACGATGCGCGTCGACTCGCAGGCCTTGCGGATGCGCGCGGCAGCCTCGATGCCGTTCAGCCCGGGCATGGCGATGTCGAGCACGACCACCCCGGGGCGCAGCTCGCGCACGCAGTCGACCGCCGCCTCGCCGTCGCCGACCTCGGCGACGACGTGGATCTGCGGCACATGCGCAAGCGCGGCCCGCAGCGCCTCGCGCACGAGCCGGTGGTCGTCGGCGAGGACGACGTCGATCGGTGCCTGCTGTTGCGTTGTCGTGGCCATGCGGCCAGCATCGCAGATGGCCGCACGAACTCGTTGAGGTGGCGCAAGCTGCGCGAAGCGGCGCTTCAGCGTGCGTCGCGCGGATCCCGCAGATGCCAGCCGCCCTCGCCCTGCAGCTCGAGCACGCGCCGGTGGTACTTCTCGAGGCTGGCGTGGTGACTCACGCTGACCGGCGTGATCGACAGCGCGGCGAGCCGGCCGTACAGCCGGTCTTCGTTGAGCGGGTCGAGCGCGCTGGTCGCCTCGTCGAGCAGCAGGTAGCGAGGCCGCGCCAGCAGTGCGCGCGCGAACGCGAGCCGTTGCTGCTCGCCGACCGACAGCAGCTTGCCCCAGTCGCGTTCGGCATGGAGCCCGCCGACGCGCTCGGCCAGCGCCTTCAGGTTGACGGCCTCCAGCGCGTCGAGCAGCTCGGCGTCGGAGATCGTGCGCTCGGTGTGCGGATACAGCAGCTGCGCGCGCAGGTCGCCCGGCGGCAGGTAGGCCTGCTGCGGCAGGAACTGCATCTCCTCGCCGGCGGGACGCGAGACCACGCCGCCGCCGCTGGTCCACAGTCCGGCGATCGCACGCAGCAGCGAGCTCTTGCCCGAGCCGCTGGGCCCCGCGATCAGCAGCCCCTCGCCGGGCGGCACGGCCACGGTGAGCTCGCGCAGCAGCAGGTGCTCCCGCCCGGGCGTCAGCACGGTCAGGTCGCGCAGCTCGAGCTGCGATCCGGACGCCGTGCGGATCAGCCCCGCGCCGCCGGCGGCCTCGGCCTCGGCCTGCCGCGCCTGGCGCGCCAGCTCGCCGGAGAACGAATGCAGCCGGTTGACGCCGGCCGAGAAGCGGCTCAGGCCCTCGAAATGCTCGACCACCACGGTCAGCGCGCTCAGGATGGCCGCGAACGCGCCGCTGGCCTGGATCGCGCGGCCGACCTCCAGCGAACCCGACAGCACCTCGCCCGCGATGATGATCAGCGGCAGCGCCACCGTCAGGAAGCCGTGCGCGTACTGGAAGGTGTTGAGGTTGAGCTGCCACAGCAGCACGCGCCGGTAGTTGGCGTAGACCGCATCGAAGACGCGGCGCAGCGTCGACATCTCGCGCGCCTCGCCGTGATGGAAGGCGATCGGCTCGGCGTGCTCGCGCACGCGCACGAGCTGGAAGCGAAAGTCCGCCTCGCGCTGCAGCTGGCGGAAATTCAGGCCGATGAGGCGCTTGCCGTAGGCCGACGCGGCGAACCAGGTGCTCACGACCGCATAGCCGACCAGGAAGAGCACCAGCGGCTGCGAGATCGACCACAGCACGCCGGAGAAGGCCGCCAGCTCGGTCACCGCGGCCAGGACGATCATCCCGAAGTACAGCGACTGCTGCGTGAACGCGGCGATGTCCTCCGAGATGCGCTGGTCCGGGTTGTCGATGCCGGCCACCGCATTGAGGCGGTAGTAGGCCCGGTCGCTGAAGTAGCGCGACAGGAACTCGTGCGTCAGCCAGCGCCGCCAGCGCAGGCCGAGCGTGTCGCGCACGTAGTAGTACAGCGCGTAGATCGGCACCGCGATGGCGAGGATCAGCGCGTAGTTGCGCATCGAATGCCAAAAGCGCGGCGCGTCGCGCGCGGCCAGCGCCGAGGTGAACTCGCCGGTCTCGTGGTTGAACAGCACCGCGAAGCCGGTCTGACCGAGCAGCAGCAGCACCAGCAGCGCGAGCAAGCCGGCAGCGCGCCAGCGCTCTTCGCCGCGCCAGTAAGGCAGCGCGATCCTGCCGATGCGCCGCCAAAGCCGCACGTCGAGCCCGAAGCGCTCGAGCTCGGCCGGCGCCGCGGACGCCTCGCCGCGCGGCGCCGCACCCGCCGGGCTGGCGCCGGCCGCTGCGATCAGTTCGGGGTCGAGGTTGGCCACGGACGGCTCCGTTCAGCGGTTGTTGCGCCTGAGCCTGCACGGCCGGTCGGCGACGCTCATGACGGGGGGGCACACGCCGCCGATCTCGCATGAGGGCGCCCGGCGCCGCGGCTTGCGCGCCGGCGGCATGCGTTCAGGGCGCGGGCTGGCCCGGCCCCAGGGCGCCGTCGGAGCGCGCCGACAGGTAGGCATACAAGTCGATGATGTGCGCCTCCACGCGCGGCTGGCCCTGCCACGGTGGCATCACGAGCGCTGGCCCGCGCCGCTGCACGAGCTCGTCCAGCAGCGCCTGGTGCGCCGCGCTGTCGGGCTCGCTCTTGGGCACGGGAAGGTTCCATTCGTAGCGCCTGAGCACCGCGTCCGCGAAACGGCGCGGCCCCATGGTGCGCACGATCGGCAGCAGGTCGGGAGCCTGCGGCGAACCTTGGCCGGCGCTGCCGTGGCAGCGCGCACAGCGGTCCTGGAAGACGCGCCAGCCCAGGTAGGTGGAGCCCGGCAGCCGCGACTGTCGCTCGATCTCCTGCGCCGGCTGGCGGTTGCGAATCTCGACGGCTTCGATCGCGCACCCGCTCATCACCGCGAGCGCAAGCAGCACGGCACCCGCGCGCCTGCAAGACCTGTCCATCGCCATCGCTGTGCCTCCTATCGGCGCCATGCCCGCACCATGCGCACCTTCGGGCCTGGGTACGGGTCGGCACTTGACGCAGCGCAAGGCGCAGGCGCGTCGCGGTCAGCGGCGGTCCCCGGCCCCGCCGTGCGCTGCTCACCGCCCCGAAGACGGACGGGAGGGTCCGCGCGGCTGCCGCGCGCAGGAGATTGACCTGGCGCAATGCGGCGCGGCCCCGCTGGCCTATCTTGAATGCACCATCGTGCCGGGAGCGTTCGCCGCCGCGGCGCGTTTTGGGTCACGGCAAAGGGCCCCGAAAGGGTCCGCTGCTGCGCGGCGCATCAGCGCGGCGCACGTGGCCTGGAGGTGCAGGTGGCCCTGCGCAAGCAGGGCTCTCGGTGCGGTGGCCTTGCCGCAGCGTCCGGCGCTGCGGCATCCCGCGCGGGGCGTCGACCCTGCGGGCGCGCACCGGCCCGGATCGAGCCGCCGAGGTTGATGCCGCGCAAACCGTTGCGCACGAAGCGCCGCTAGCGTGTCCTCGACGCGGTCCGCCCGATCGCGACGAGTGGACGTTCGCGCATGGACTACCGGGACTATTACGCCACGCTGGGGTTGCAGCGCAGTGCCACGCCCGAGGAGGTCAAGCGTGCCTATCGCAAGCTGGCCCGCAAGTACCACCCCGACGTCAGCCACGAGCCCGATGCCGAGGCCCGCTTCAAGGAAGTGGCCGAAGCCTATGAGGTGCTGAAGGACGCCGACAAGCGCGCGGCCTACGATGCGGTGGACCACGAATGGACGCGCAGGCGCGCGGCCGGCGCCACCGCCGCGCAGGACTGGGACGCGGGATTCGAGTTCCACGGCACCGGCCTTGGCGACGGCGGCTTCGCGGAACACAGCGAGTTCTTCGACGCGCTGTTCGGACGCGCGGCGCGCAGCGCGCGCCACGGCGGGCGATCGCGCGGCGAGGACCGCCACGCGCGCGTCACGGTGCGCCTGCAAGACCTGTACGAAGGCGGCGTGCGCACGCTGGCGCTGCGCTCGGCCGAAGCCGCAGACGACGGTCGACTCCGCTGGGTCGAACGACGGCTGGAGGTGCGCATTCCCAAGGGCAGCCTGCCCGGCCAGCACCTTCGCCTGGCCGGTCAGGGCGCGCCCGGCACGGGCGGCGGCGAGCCCGGCGACCTCTATCTCGAGATCGATCTCGAGCCGCATGCCCTGTACCGCGTCGTCGGCCGCGACGTCCACTACGACTTGCCGGTCGCGCCGTGGGAAGCGGCGCTCGGCGCCACGGTCCAGGCACCCACGCCGACCGGCTGGGTCGAGCTGCGGCTGCCGCGCGCCAGCGGCCACGGGCGCAAGCTGCGGCTGGCGGGCAAGGGCCTGCCGGGCTCGCCGCCGGGCGACCTCTACGCGAGCCTGGCGATCACGATGCCCAAGGATGTGTCCCAGGAGGCCGAGCAGGCCTGGCGCGCGCTGGCGCAGGCGAGCGCCTTCGACCCGCGCGAATCGATGGAGCGACGAACGTGAACAGCCCTTCAACCCCGGCAGCACATGGATCGGTCGGCATCGAGCCGCACATCGTCGAGGAGCAGGTGCAGCTCACGATCGAGCAGATGTGCCATGCCTGCGGATGCAGCGCACAGGTGATCGCATGGCTCGTGGAGCACGACGTGCTGGTGCCGCGAGGCGCATCGCCGCCCGCATGGGTCTTTGCCGGCGGTTCGCTGCCGCGCGCGCGGCGCGCGCTGCGCCTCGTGCGAGACCTTGCGCTCGACGGCCCCGGCGTCGCGCTGGCGCTGGACCTGCTCGACGAGATCGAGTCGCTGCGCGCGCAGCTGGACGCCGCACGGGCGCCCGCCGCGGCGACGCAGGATGACCCGCTGAGTCCCGCGCATCCGGCGCACTTCTCGCCGCTCGCGCGCGTGCCGGACTGAACGCGCCTGAACGCGCGCGTCATCACTGCGCGGCGCCCAGGTGGCGCACGAACCAGTCGCCGGCCAGTATGGCGACGGTCTCGAGCGCGCCCGCTTCGGCGAACAGGTGGGTCGCTCGCGGCACGATCTCGAGCCGCTTCTCGCAACGCATCTGGGCATAGGCCTCGCGGTTGAGCGCGAGCACCTCGACATCGGCGGCCCCGACGATCAGCAGCGTCGGCGCGCGCACGTCGGGCAGCGCGGCGCGCGCCAGGTCGGGCCGTCCGCCGCGCGAGACGACCGCGGCCACGTCCGGCCGGCGCGCCGCCGCCACCAGCGCCGCCGCCGCGCCCGTGCTCGCGCCGAACAGGCCGATGCGCTGGGCCGGCACTCGGCCGTCGACGGCGTCCAGGGCCTCGCCGACGCGCGCGGCCAGCAGTTCGATGTCGAACACGTTGTCGCGGTTGGCCGCCTCCTCCTCGGTCAACAGGTCGAACAGCAGCGTGTCGAGGCCGCGCTGCTGCAGGCTTTGCGCGACCTGACGGTTGCGGCCACTCAGGCGGCTGCTGCCGCTGCCGTGGGCGAACACGACCAGACCGGACGCCCTGGGCACGCGGCACAGATCGCCGACCAGGCGGTGTTCGCCGATGGAGATCGTCTTGGTGTGATTGGGCATTGCCATGCTCCTTCCGATCGTGGCCGGCACCCCGACTATCCCGCCGGGGGCGAGCAGGTGCATCGTGCGCCGGCAGGCTGAGTTGACGCAGCGCAATTGCGCCGGTTCTGCGGTTCCTACAGTGAACTCCAGAGCCCGTTGCACATTCGCCCACGCACGCATGCCTGCCACCAACGCCGAGATCGCCGCGGTCTTCGACAGGATCGCCGACCTGCTCGAGCTGCAGGACGCCAACGCGTTTCGCGTGCGCGCCTACCGCCGCGCCGCGCGCATGCTCGAAGGCCTGGGCCGAAGCGTCGCGGCGATGGCCGAGCGCGGCGAAGACCTCGACGCCCTGCCCGGCATCGGGCCCGATCTGGCCGGCAAGATCGCCGAGATCGCCGCCAGCGGCACCTGCGCGTTGCACGAGCGACTGCGCGCCGAGATGCCCCCGCAGATCGCCGAACTGCTCGCACTGCCGGGACTGGGTGCGCGCCGCGTGCGCGCGCTGCACGACGAACTGGGCATCACGTCGCTCGCCGAGTTGCACCGCGCCGCGCAGGACGGCCGCGTGCAGACGGTGCACGGCTTCGGCGAGAAGACCGAGCGCCGGCTGCTCGAAGCCTGCGCCGCGCACTTGCGCGAAGGACGGCGCATCCTGCTGGCGCAGGCCGACGTCATCGCGCTGGGCCTGCTCGAGCGACTCGGCAAGGCGCCCGGCGTGCGTCAGGCGTTCGCCGCCGGCAGCCTGCGGCGCCGCCGGGAGACGGTGGGCGACATCGACCTGCTCGTCACGATGCGCAGCGGCAGCCCGGTCATGCAGCGCTTCACCGGCGCGCCGGCCGTGCAGCGCGTGCTCTCGCGCGGCGCGACGCGCGCGAGCGTGGTGCTCGACAGCGGCCTGCAGGTCGACCTGCGCGCGGTTGCGCCGGCCAGCCTGGGCGCGGCCTGGCTGTACTTCACCGGCTCCAAGGCGCACGGCATCGCGCTGCGCAAGCGGGCCCAGGCGCTGGGCCTCAAGCTCAACGAGTACGGCCTGTACCGCGGCCGCCGGCGCATCGCCGGCGCCACCGAGGCCTCGATCTACGAGGCGCTGGGCCTGGACTACATCGAGCCCGAACTGCGCGAGGACACCGGCGAGATCGAGGCCGCGCGCCGGCATCGCCTGCCGGCGCTGGTGCGCGTCGGCGACCTGCGCGGCGACCTGCACGTCCACACGCGCGACAGCGACGGCGCCGACGATCTCGAGACCATGGCCGAGGCCGCGCGCACGCGCGGCCTGCAGTACCTGGCGATCACCGACCATTCACGCGGCTCGGGCCTGCCGCGCAGTCTCGACGCGCCGGCCCTGGCGCGACAGGTCGAGCGCATCGAGGCGCTGAACGCGCGGCTCGAAGGCATCACGCTGCTCAAGGGCGTGGAAGTCGAGATCCTCGAGGACGGCCGGCTCGACCTGCCCGATGCGCTGCTCGGGCGGCTCGACCTCGTGATCGGCGCGGTCCATCGTCATCTCGACCTGCCGCGCGCGCGCCAGACCGACCGGCTGCTGCGCGCCATGGCGCATCCCTGCTTCAGCATCCTGGCCCACCCGCTGACGCGGCTGATCGGCGAGCGGCCGGCCTGCGACATCGACCTGCCGCGCGTGCTGCGCGCAGCGCGCGAGCGCGGCTGCTTCGTCGAACTCAACGCCCAGCCCTCGCGCCTGGACCTGCCCGATTCGGCCCTGCGCATCGCGCGCGACGAGGGCGTGCTGGTCAGCATCGCTTCCGATGCGCACGCCGCCGGCGAACTCGACGTGCTGCGGCTGGGCGTCGACCAGGCGCGCCGCGGCTGGCTGAGCGCCGCCGACGTGCTCAACGCGCGAACGCTCGCCGAGCTTCGCGCGCTGCTCGACCCGACGATGGGACGGTCTCGCTCGAAGAGCGTTCGAGACCCGTCGGCAACCCCCGCCTTCACCGGAGCGACACCATGAAATCCCAACTGATCCTGATCGCCAACGCGGGCGAGGCCCGACTGCTGCGTCGCAGCTCCAGTGCCGAACCGATGGAGCTGCTGGCCTCGCTGGCGCACGCGCCAAGCCGCGCCAAGGGCAGCGAGCTGGGCGACGAACGCGCGGGCCACGCCAGCATGGACCGCCGCCCCGGTGGCGTGAGCTTCCCGCCGCGCGCCACGGCCAAGCAGAAGGAACACGTGCGTTTTGCCGACGAGCTCGCGCAGCGACTCGACCGGGAACTGGCCGCCGGGCAGGTCGACCGGGTGGCCGTGTTCGCCTCCAGCCCCTTCCTAGGCGAACTCAAGCGCCGGCTCAGCGACGGCGCGCGCAAGGCGCTGCGCGTCACGGTCGATACCGATCTCACGTCGGTCCCGCTCGGCGAGCTGGAGGGACGCATCGGCGCGCAGCTGCGCGCTGCGGCTTAGTCGTGCGCAATGGGCGCGGGGGGCAAAGGCGTGCTTGCTCGCAGGAACCCCGCACCGGCCCTCTTCGATACGGCACACCGCCCGCCGCGAAGGCACTGCCCTCGTCTTCACATGCCTGCCCGATGGCCAGAGCTGATTCAGCTCAATGCACGGATCCTCACGGCGCCTAGATTGGACAGGTGCGCCGGCCTCGGCGCGCGATTGCGTCATGCCAAGGAGACCTTATGAACGCCCTCACCCCTTTCGAACGACTTGACGAACTGTTCCCGACGTTCTGGCGCCGCGCGATGCAGCCTCTGGCGGCGAACATCGAGCCCATGGGCGCGATCCGCATCGACGTGGACGAGACCGACAAGGACTACATCGTGCGCGCCGAGATTCCCGGCGCCAAGAAGGACGACATCCGCGTCGAGATCGAGGGCAACCGCGTCGCCATCTCGGCCGAGGTGCGCAAGGACTACGAGAAGACCGACAAGGACGACAAGAACCGCGTGCTCGTTCGCGAGACCTATCGCGGCAGCGCCTCGCGCAGCTTCACGCTCGCGCACGACGTCGACAAGGCGACCTCGACCGCCAAGCTCGAGGACGGCGTTCTCAAGCTCACGCTGCCCAAGCGCCAGGGCTCGGGGTCCAAGCTGCTGTCCATTCAATGATTCGAGCGGCCCGCCTGCGCCGGCCGTGCCGCCCGCAGGCAGACCGCGAACCGAAGTAGCGAGGCAACTGCTGTTCAGGGATCAGGCGCGCTCGCGCATCCGGCACGGCGTCGAAACGCTGGCCGATGCGGTGAAGAGCACGCCAAACCGTCGGGCGGGTTGCGGTGATCCAGGTCGGCGCGGCGATCGGGGAAGGCATCGTTCCGGGCGGCGGAGCGGCCGGAGCTGTTCTGATCGCCAGCGATCAATGCAGCTCGCTCGGCTGCACGGCCGGCAGCGCGAAGTCGCGGCCGATGCGCTTGCGTGCCATCAGGTAGTTGGCGAGGGCGCGTTCGCTCAGCGTGTCCATGTCGACGTGGCCTTGTCGGTCGCACGGGAAGCTCAGGCCCCGGCCGTCGTCGAACAGTGAGCGAAAGCGCAGTTCGAAGCCTTCGGGCGCATTGGCAGCGGTTCGCATGCGAGTCTCCTGAAGTCCGATCGTCGATGGATTCAGACTAGTCGCCCGGTGCAACGCGCCGGCCGCAGGGCGAAGACGGTCTGCAACGACCGGTCAACGGCGTGTCACCGTTTGCGCTCGCCAGCCGGCGGGTCAGTGGACGAGCCGATGCGCCGGTCGACGCGCACCGATCGCCGCGCCGGCGACGCAGCGTGCGCCGGCGGCGGCCATCTCGCGCAGCACGCGCTCGCCGGCGCCTCCCGGCGCCGCGTCGATGGCCGCGACCGCATCGGTCGGCACCACGACCGAAAGGCCGAGCGCGCAGGCGTCGAGCACGGTTTGCGCCACGCAGTACTCGGTCGCCACGCCGACGACGAAGAGCCGCCCGACACCGAGGCCGTTCAGCTGCTGCGCCAGCGAGGTGCCGCCGAACGCGGAGTAGGCCTCCTGGCGCGGCGCCGTGCCCTTGGAGACGATCGTGGCATGCGGCGGCAGCCGAAGGCCCGGCGCGAACTCGGCCCCGTGGGATCCGGCGACGCAGTGGGCTGGCCAGGGACCGCCCTGCTGCGCGAACGAGCAGTGGTGCGCCGGATGCCAGTCGCGACTCGCGAACACCGGCAGACCGGCCGCCGCGAAGCGCTCCACCCAGCGGTTGGCCTGCGCGACGACGCGCTCGGCACCCGGCACCGCCAGCGCGCCGCCGCGAAGGAAGTCGCGCTGCAGGTCGACCACCAGCAAGGCGTCGCCGCTACCGGGCGACATCACGGGCACATGTCGGCTGAAAGTCATCGCGGATCAGCCCTGCGGCTGCCTCTTCCATTGCATGCAGCATGCACAGCGCGGCAGCGCGCCGCCTTGCGCCTGCGCAAGCCACGCGGCCGTCAAACCGCGCGGCGTCGCATCGCGGTCGGCAGCGCGGCGATCAAGGCGCCGAGGCACTCGGGCGGCAGGCGGTCGATGCCGGCCGCGCGCGCGCGCCCCGAGCCGCCGAAGCCGGCAGCGATCTGCGCCGCGCCCGCCGGCGCGCGCAGGCTCACGCGCCAGCCGCCGTCGCGATGCGGCAGCAGGACCGCGCAGGCAGTGGCTGGACGCCCGCGCACCAGCTCGTTGGCGAAGCAGCCGACCACGCGCCGGCTCCAGGGCGCATCGGGCAACAGCCAGGCGGCGAAGCCCTCGCCCTGCCAGGCCGGCGCGAGCGCCTGTGCGCGCGCGAGATCGTCCTGGCGCTGCCCCTCGATCTCGCCGATCACCGGCTCGCCGTGGAGCAGCTGCCATGGCTGCGCGTAGCGCGCCATCAGCGCGTAGAGCTCGCGCGGCGGCAGGCGCACGTCGCGCTCGTCGTCGCCGTAGGCGTTGTAGTTGATCGCCTCGCCGAGCCGGCGCAGCGCCTCGACCGCCTCGCCTTCGACGCCGGCCGTCGCGCACAGCCTGCGCCCGAGATCGAGCAGGTTGTCGCCGAAGGCACCCACCGCGGCCCAGGCCCGGTGGCGGCCACCGACCGCGCGGTCCACGAGCGCGCTGGTGCACACGGCCGGCGCGGTGTCGATGCAGGCGGCGAGCCGCGCATGGACGATCGGCGCTCCCGGCTCGTGGTGGTCGAACCAGCGCACCTGCGCGCCGGCGTCGAGCAGCGCCGTCAGCGCGGCGCGGTTGCGATCGATTGAGATGTCGCACACGACGAGCTCGTCGGCGCTGCCGGCCGGCACGCGGTCGAGCAAGGCGATCTCGCGCTTGAGCCCGGTGACCAGCCGGGCATCCGCGGCCGGATGCTGCAGGCGCCACTGGCGCAGCGCGCACAGGCCGTCGGCGTCGCCGTTGCAGACGTCGACGCGTCTCATCGGTACGCGTCGAGCGCGTCGACGACCTCGCGGTCCTCGACCTGGTGGAAGTCGGCGTAGTGCACGCCGACGGCATGGAAGAAGCCCGGCTGGCGCAGGCACACGAGCTCGTCGACCGCGCCGCGCAGCGCGGCCACGGTGTCCGGCGGCGCGACCGGCACGGCCAGCACCAGCCGCGCGGGGCCGCGCTGTCGCAGCGCGGCGAGCGCCGCGCGCACCGTGGTGCCGGTGGCGATGCCGTCGTCGACGAGGATCGCCGTGCGCCCGGCCAGCGGCAGCGGCGCGCGGCCGTGCAGATAGGCCTGACGGCGGCGAAGGTTCTCGCGCTGCTCCTCGGCGGCGACGCGCTGCACGTAGGCCTCGTCGGCACCGGTCATCGCCATCGTCGTCGCGTCGCGCACGATCTGCGGCGGCTCGCCGTCGACGATCGCCGCGACCGCCAGCTCGGGCTGGGTCGGCGCGCCGATCTTGCGCACCAGGATCAGGTCCAGCGGGGCCTGCAGCTCGCGCGCGACCTCGGCGGCCACCGGCACGCCGCCGCGCGGCAGCGCGATCACCACCGGATGCTCGAGCTGAAGCGGCCGCAGCGCCGCGGCGAGCAGACGACCGGCCTCGGCGCGGTCGGCAAAGGCGTCGAACATGGCTTGCACTCCCCGGCGGCCATCGGCCCGCCTCGGCGTTTCAACTCACCCGCACATTGACGAACTGCCACGGATCCTCGCGGTCGATGGGCTCGTCGAACGACAAGCGCCCCCGTCCGGTCAGCGGCGTCCAGTCACTGTAGACCCCGATCATCGAACCGAGATAGGGGCGGCACAGCGCCAGGATCTCCTCGTGCGGCAGTTCGTCGGGCTCGACGATGCCGCGATCGGGATGCCGCATCGCCCACACCACGCCGGCCAGCACGCCGGCCGCGACCTGCAGGCTGGTGGCACTGTTGTGCGGGCACAGCACCCTCGCCTGCTCGATCGACAGGCGCGAGCCGTACCAGTAGGCGCCCCGCTCGTGGCCCAGCAGCAGCACGCCGAGCTCGTCGATGCCGGCCACGATGTCGTCCTTGAGCACGCGTTCGTGCGAGCCCAGGTGCCAGTCGCGGCCGGCCAGCTCGTGCAGCGACAGCACGGCATCGTCGCAGGGGTGGTAGGCGTAATGCACCGTCGGCCGGTACTCGGGCCGCTCGCCGCTGCCGATGCTCAGGTAGTCGGCGATCGAGATCGACTCCGAATGCGTGATCAGGAAGCCGTGCATCGGGCCGGACAGCGGCGTCCAGCTGCGCACGCGCGTGGCAGCGCCGGGGCGCTGCAGGTAGATCGCGGCCGCGTCGGCGGCGGCGTGGCGCGCGCCGTCGGGCGGAAAGTGCCGCTCGTGGCTGCCCCAGCCAAGTTCGGCGGGCTGGCAGGCCTCGTCGACGAAGGCCTCGACCGACCAGGTATTGACGAACTCGCCCAGGCGCTTGCGCAGCGCCGCATGCTGGGTGTCGCGCTCGGCGATGTGGATCGCGCGCACGCCCAGGCGCTGCGCCAGCCGCGCCCACTCGAGCCGCGTGCGCGGCGCCGCCGAGCCGTTCGCGCCCGCGAGGTCGAGCAGCGCCTGCTTGACGAAATGCGACACCAGGCCCGGATTCGCGCCGTGCGCGAGCACCGCGGTGGGGCCGTTCGCCCCGTCCGCGCGCAGCGCCAGCGCCGCCTCGCGCAGCGCGTGGTTGGTGCGCTGGGCCGTCGATCGCGCCGGGTCGAGGTAGCCGCCGGCCCAGGGCTCGATGCAGGTGTCCAGGTAGAGCGCACCGCGCTGCCGGCACAGCGTGATCAGCGCGACGCTGTCGACGTCGACAGACAGGTTGAGCAGGAAGTCGCCCGCGCCCAGCCGCGGCGCGAGCAGCTCCACGTGGTTGCCATCGGTGAGCGCCGCCGCCAGCCAGGGCACGCCGTGCGCCTGCGCGACCCCGAAGTCGCTGCCGGGCGGCGCCACGACCAGGATGCGCTGAGGATCGATCGCGAGGTGCCGCAGCAGCAGCGGCAGCACCCCCTGGCCGATGCAGCCGAAGCCGACCAGCACCAGACGGCCGCCGAAGGCGTGTCGCCAGGTCATGGACAGCCCCGACTCATTCCTCGCTCAGGTGCGGCGGCGAGCCGCCCTCGGCCGGCTCGCCGGACTCGGCGTCGATCCAGTCGGCGATGCCGATATCCCGCTCGGCTTCCCGCAGCAGCGCGCCCGGCGCCAGGGCATCCTCCTCGCCGTCGCGGTTGGCGCGCGCATGCTCGAAGCTCTCGAACGGGCCGAACTCCTGCTCGCCGTCGGGCGACTGCCAGTAGAAGCCGTCGGGCCGCTCGACGATCTCGGGCGCTTCGGCTTGCGGCTGCGCCTCCTCGGGCGGCGGCACGGCGGCGGGCTTCGCGCGGCGCGCGGCGCCGGCGGGCTTGGTCGCAGCGTGCCGCTTCATGGCCGCTGCACCTGTTCGTGACGCCCCTGTGCGGACATCGCCTCGAGCAGGCTGCCCATCTCGGCGGCCATCGCCTGCAGCAAATCGTCGGCAACCAGCAGGCCGACGAGGCGGCCCTGCGCCGCCGTCACCGGCAGTCGCCGCACGCCCTTGCGCCGCATCGTGGCCAGCGCGTCGAGCAGGGAATCCTCCTCGCGCACGCTGACCAGGTCGCGGCTCATGACCTCGCCCACGCTGAGGCCATGCATGGCGATGTCCTTGGCGACCGCCGCGGTGACGATGTCGCGGTCGGTCAGCATGCCGACGACCACGCTCTCGCCCGTCGCGCCGGCGTCCTCGACCACGGGCAGGCAGCCGACATGGCGCTCGCGCATCAGCCGCGCGGCCTCGCCCACGGCCGTGCTCCGGTACACGATGGCAATGTTGCGACTGCAGACATCGCCGGCCGTCGTTCGATCCTTCATCTCGCGCTCCATCGGCGCTCGGGCGCCTTGCCGAATCAGCATGGCACGCGCGCGCCGGAGCGTCTTGCGCTGCCTCAAGCGAGCCGTCGCGCCATCGACGGCGCTTGGGGCTCCTGCCCTGATCTCGCGCGATGCGCGGCCACGCGCCGCGCCTAGATGGCCTTGGCAGGCGCAGCTTGCGCGGAACCCGCGCGCGGGGCCGTGACTGCCTTCCCACGAGGCATCGAAAGGATCACCGAGATGAAGACCGACGCAGACCTGAAGCGAGACGTGGAGGCCGAGCTGGCCTGGGATCCGGCGGTCAACGCGACCGCGATCGGCGTGGCGGTCAAGGAGTTGCGCGATGTGCAGCCACCTTGCGCCATCGCAAACCGCCGACCGGCGCGCGGCCTAGCATCAAACCGACATCGCGCAAATCCGCGCGACCGACGTTCGAAAGGATCGACATGGCATTCGCAACTCACACGAGCGGCGCCAACGGCGTCGCAGGGCTGGCCAACGGCCTGCACCAGATCGTCGAAGAAGCCGAACGCCTGCTCGTCACGGCCGCTGACAGCGGCGATGCGCGGTTCGACGAAGTGCGCGACAAGGTCTCCGCGCAGGTGCGCGAGATGCGCGCGCAGCTCGAGGAGCTGCAAGACAGCGCGGTCGCCAGGACGCGCCGCGCCGCGCGGCGCGCCGACCTCGCCGCCCATGAGCATCCCTACGGCGCGATGGGTATCGCCGCCGCACTGGGCCTGCTGATCGGCTTCCTTGCCACGCGCGGTCGCTGAGACGCGCTCGCACTGCCGAGTGCCGACATGTACCAGCGCATCCTTGTCCCGGTCGACGGCAGCCCGACGTCCAACGCCGGGCTCGCCGAAGCCATCAAGCTGGCCAAGCTCACCGGTGCGCAGCTGCGCCTGCTGCACGTCGTCGACGAACTGCCCTTCGCGCTGGGCGCCGAGGGCGGCAATGCGGTCGCGGCCGAGGTGCTGGCGCTCGGCCGCAAGGCCGGCGAGCGCATCCTGCAGGACGCCCGCACGCAGGTCCGCGACGCCGGCGTCGCCGTCGACACGGTGCTGTCCGACGCCATCGGCGGGCGCGTCAGCGAGTTCGTCGCCGAGCAGGCCCGGCTGTGGGACGCCGACCTCATCGTCGTCGGCACGCACGGCCGCCGCGGCGTGGGCCGTTGGGTGCTCGGCAGCGACGCCGAGCTGATCCTGCGCATGGCACCGGTGGCGGTGCTGATGGTTCGCGCCGGCGGCGCCACCTGACGGCACGGCGTGCGAGGTCCGCGATGAGCTTCAACCTGCGCAACCGCAGCCTGCTGACCCTGGCCGAGATCGGCCCGGCCGGCGTCGATCTGCTGCTCGAGACGGCCCACGAGCTCAAGCGCGCGAAGGCCGCGGGCACCGAGCAGCCGCGGCTGCGCGGCAAGGAGATCGCGCTGCTGTTCGCCAAGACGTCCACCCGCACGCGCTGCGCGTTCGAGGTGGCGGCCTTCGACCAGGGCGCGCACGTGTCCTTCATCGGCCCGCAGGACTCCCAGCTCGGCGAGAAGGAAAGCGTCAAGGACACCGCGCGCGTGCTGGGCCGGCTCTACGACGCCATCGAGTACCGCGGCTTCGAACAGGAGGTCGTGCAGACCCTGGCCGCGCACAGCGGCGTGCCGGTCTACAACGGCCTGACCAACGAGTACCACCCGACGCAGGTGCTGGCCGACTTCATGACGATGCAGGAGCACTGCCGCAAGCCCTTGAGCGAGGTGAAGCTCGCCTATGTCGGCGACGCGCGCTTCAATACCGCCGATTCGCTGCTGGAAGGCGCGGCCATGATGGGCCTGGACTTTCGCATCGGCGCGCCGCGCGAGCTGTGGCCGCAGGCCGAGTTGCGCGAGCGCGCGCATGCGCTGGCCGAGCAAAGCCACGCGCGACTGCGCGTGACCGACTCGGCCGAGGAGGCCGTCGAGGGCGCCGACTTCGTCTACACCGACGTCTGGGTGTCGATGGGCGAGCCGCCCGACGCCTGGGCGCAGCGCATCCCTCGCTTGCTGCCCTACCAGGTGAACCACGCGCTGATGCGCGCGACCGGCAACCCCGAGGCCAGGTTCATGCATTGCCTGCCGGCGCTGCACAACCGCGAAACGGCCCTCGGCGAGCGGATCTACCGCCAGTTCGGCCTCGATGGCGTCGAGGTCACGGAGGAGGTGTTCGAGTCGCCGGCGTCGATCGTGTGGGACCAGGCCGAGAACCGCCTGCACACGATCAAGGCGCTGCTCGTCGCCACGCTCGCCTGAGGCCACGATGCGCCGCCACGGTGTCCACTCCGAAGCGGGCCGCCTGCGCCGGGTGCTGGTGTGCCGTCCCGGCCTCGCGCACCAGCGGCTGACGCCAGCCAACTGCGCCGAGCTGCTGTTCGATGACGTGATGTGGGTCGCGCAGGCCAGGACCGACCACTACGCCTTCACCAGCCTGATGCAGGAGCGCGGCGTCGAGGTGCTCGAGCTGCACGACCTGCTGGCCGACGTGCTCGCGCAGCCGGCCGCGCGCGCCTGGCTGCTGGCCCGCACGATCGACGCCCGTCACGTCGGCGTCGGCCTGGAGCAGGCCTTGCACGACTGGCTCGCCGAGGCGCCGGCGCGAGACCTGGCCGAGCGTCTGATCGGCGGCATCGCGCGCGCGGAGCTGCCCTTCGGCGTCGCCGCCGGGCTCGCGAACTACCTCGATCCGGCCGACTTCATCGTGCCGCCGCTGCCCAACGCGATGTTCACGCGCGACACGAGCTGCTGGATCTACGGCGGCGTCACGCTCAACCCGATGCACTGGCCGGCGCGGCGCCGGGAAACCGTGCTGATGAAGGCGATCTACCGCTTCCACCCGCTGTTCGCCGACGCCCGCGTCTGGTGGGGCGACCCCGAGACCGACCACGGCGCCGCGACGCTCGAAGGCGGCGACGTCATGCCGATCGGCAGCGGCGTGGTGCTCGTCGGCATGGGCGAGCGCACGACGCCGCAGGCCGTGGCGCTGCTGGCGCAGGCACTCTTTCGCGACCGCGCGGCCGAGCGGGTGATCGCCGCGCGGCTGCCGCGCACGCGTGGCGCGATGCATCTGGACACCGTGCTGACCTTCTGCGATCGCGACCTCGTCACCGTGTTCCCGGACATCGTCGACGGCATCCGCTGCACGAGCATCCGCCCCGGCGATCGCGAGGGCACGCTCAGCTTCACGGCCGAACGCGAGCCGCTGCTCGCGCTCGTCGCGCAGGCGCTGGACCTCAAGACCTTGCGTCGCGTGGCCACCGGCGGCGATGCCTACGAGGTCGAGCGCGAGCAGTGGGACGACGGCAACAACGTGCTCGCGCTCGAGCCCGGCGTCGTGGTCGCCTACAACCGCAACACCCACACGAACACGCTGCTGCGCAAGGCCGGCGTGGAGGTCATCACGATCCCGAGCGCGGAGCTCGGCCGCGGACGCGGCGGCGGGCATTGCATGTCCTGCCCGATCGAACGCGACTCGGTCTGAGCCGGCCGCGCTCTCAAGCGCAAGCACCGACGGCCGCGGCGACGCCGAGTTCCATGCCGTCGACGCGGGTGTCGATCCAGGTGCCGGCTTCGCCGCTCACCAGCCGCTCGATGTCGTCCAGCGAGCCGATCACGGCCGGCTTGCCCGTCGCCAGCGCGAACTCGCAAGCCGCTTCCACCTTGGGGCCGATCGAACCGGCGGCGAATGCGAGTCGCCGCAGCGCGTCGGGCGATGCGCGGCGGATCGCGCACGCGTTCGGCGTTCCCCAGCCGAGGTAGACGGCGGCCACGTCGGTGGCGATCAGCAGCAGGTCGGCGTCCAGCTGCCGCGCCAGCAGGCCCGCGGCGAGATCCTTGTCGATCACCGCCTCGACGCCCTCCTTCTCTTCGCCGCGCCCGGTGGCGACGACCGGGATGCCGCCGCCGCCCGCGCACACGACCACTGTGTCGTGCTCCAGCAGCGCGAGCACCGAGGCCAGCTCGAGGATGCATTGCGGCCGCGGCGACGGCACGGCGCGGCGCAGGCCGGCGCCGTCGGCCACCATGTGCCAGCCGCGCTCGCGTGCCAGCGCCGCCCCGCGCGGCGCGTCGTAGACCGGGCCGATGGGCTTGGACGGCGCGGCGAACGCCGGATCGCCGCGCTGCACCTCGACGCGCGTGAGCAGCGTGGCCACGCTGCGCCCGGGCGGCAGGCGGTTGGCGATCTCCTGCTCGATCAGGTAGCCGATCATCCCCTCGGTCTGCGCGCCCAGCACGTCGAGCGGATAGGGATGCACCTCGCGGTAGGCCTCGTTCTGCAGCGCGAGCAGTCCGACCTGCGGCCCGTTGCCGTGCGCGACGACGAGGCGCCGGCCTTCGGCCAGCCGCACGATCTGCTGCGCCGCACGCCGCACGTTGTGCAGCTGCGCCGTCGCCTCCAGCGGCTCGCCGCGCCGCAGCAGCGCGTTGCCGCCCAGCGCGACGACGAACAGCGGCACCGCCCCCGCGCTGGCCGGCGACGGCCTCACAGCGACAGCGTCCCGGTGACGAGCATGTAGGCCGCCACTGCCGCGGCGGCGAGCAGCACGGCCGCGGCGATGCCCTCCGTCGCGCTGAAGAGCTTCAGCCCGCGGTCCCGCCGCGCCCAGGCGAACACGGCCAGGCCCGGCGCGTACAGCAAAGCGCTGAGCAGCAGGTAGGCCGGTCCGGCCGCGTACAGCAGCCACACGCAGTACACGCTCGCCACGCCCGCGATGGCCAGGTCGCGGCTGCGCCCCTGCACCTCGCCGTCGTAGCCGGTGCCGGTCCACGCCGAGCGCAGCGCATGCAGGCCGGTGAAGAGATAGGGCACGAGGATCATCGACGTGGCCAGAAGGATCAGCGCGAGGTAGGTCGCGTTCGACCACAGCGTGACCAGCAGCAGCAGCTGGGTCAGGCCATTGGTGACCCACAGGGCCGCCGTCGGCGAACCCTTGGCGTTCTCGCGCGACAGCGCCTGCGGCATCAGCCCGTCCTGCGCAGGCGTGAACAGCGTCTCCGCGGCGAGCAGGATCCACGCGAGCAAGGCACCGCCCACCGACACCAGCAAGCCGACGCTGATCAACCGGGCGCCCCACGGGCCGACGGCCTTCTCGAGCACGCCGGCCATCGACGGGTTCTTGAGCCCGGCGAGCTCGTCTTGCGCCATCACGCCCAGCGACAGCAGCGACACCGCCATCAGCAGCGCAAGCACGGCCACGAAGCCCAGCAGCGTCGCGCGTCCGACATCCGACCGCCGCGCGGCGCGGCCCGAGTAGACGCTCGCGCCTTCGATGCCGATGAACACCCACACGGTGATCAGCATCGTGCCCTTGACCTGCTCGAAAACGCTGCCGCTCTTGGCGGAGCCCCAGAAGCCCGAGGTGAAGGTGTCGACGTGGAAGGCCGCCGCGACGAAGCCGACGAACAGCAGCAAGGGGACCAGTTTGGCCAGCGTGGTCAGCGTGTTGGCGAACGTGGCGCTGCGCACGCCCGCGAGCGTGAGGCCGTGCAGCGCCCACAGCAGCACCGAGGCGCCGGCGATGGCGGCGGCGTTGTTGCCTTCGCCGAACTGCGGGAAGAAGGTGGCCAGCGCCGCGAAGAAGATCACGAGGTAGCTGGCATTGCCGATCCACGCGCTCATCCAATAGCCCCACGCGGAGCCGAAGCCGACCAGGTCGCCGCCGCTCGCGCGCGCATAGGCGTAGACGCCGTTGTTCAGGCCGGGCTGGCGCAGCGCGAGCGACTGGTAGACCAGCGCCAGCGCCAGCATGCCGGCACCGGTGACGAGCCAGCCAAGGACGATGGCGCCGGCACCGGCGGCCGAGGCCATGTTCTGCGGCAGGCTGAAGATGCCGCTGCCGACCATCGAGCCGACAACCAGTGCCGTCAGCGCGCCCAGGCGCAGCGGGCGCTGCGCCGTGGCGGGCAAGCCGGCCTTGCCCGCCGAAGACGAAGGCCTGGCGACGACGGTAGCCGTGGCTGACCAGGATTGGCTGCTGATGCTCATGCCTTGCCTCCTTGGGACACGGATGCCCCGACCGCATGAACTTAGCCCCCGCGCGACGCGCGGGCCTTGCGCCATCGCAAGCCGGCGCGCCGTGCGGCGATCGATGCTTGGCTTCTCGACACCGTCGATTGCGGAGAAGCCGATGAAGCCCTTGAACCTTGCCCCCTGGATGCTCGTCGCCTCGGCCGCGCTGCTCGCCGGCTGCGCGGGCGGGCCCTACCACGCACGCCATCACGCCCCTGGGGCGGGCGCCGATCGCTACGAGCGGCAGATGGAGACGATGCAGGACATGCACCGCAAGATGGCCGCCGCCAAGACGCCCGAGGAACGCCGCGCGCTGATGGACGAGCACATGAAGGCCATGCAAGGCGGCATGCGCATGATGTGCGATGTGGGTGCCGCGCCCGACGCGACCCGGCGCTGCGCCGAGATGCGCGACATGACGATGATGATGATGATGGAGCGCGAGCCGGCGGCACCGGCGCGGCCTTGAGTCGCGGGGCGGCGCGCGAGGTCCGGTGATGGACCTGGACGTCGCGCGCAACTTCCTGGTCGCCTTGCTGATCGGCGCGCTCGTCGGCGCGCAACGCGAGATGACCAAGCCGACCGACGGCAGCGAGCCGCGCCGCCCGGTCGGCGGCATCCGCACCTTCATGCTCGTGGCCCTGGTCGGCGCCGCCTCGGCCTGGCTTGCGCGCGCGCACGAGCTGCCGTGGACCTTCGCCACCGCGCTGGGCGCGGTCGGGCTGGTGATGGCGCTTCGGCGCGGCGCCATGCACGCGGCGCCGAACGGCATCACGAGCGAGATCGCGGCCATCGCCGTGTGCCTGCTCGGCGCCCTGGCAGCGATCGGCGACACCGCGATCGCCGTGGCGCTGGCGGTCGCCGTCTCGGCGGTGCTGGCGTTCAAGCAGCCGCTGCACGGCCTGGTCGGTCGCATGGACGAACAGGACATGTACGCCGGCATCAAGCTGCTGGCGGCCACCTTCATCGTGCTGCCGCTGCTGCCGAACGCGCCGATCGATCCCTGGGGCGCGCTCAATCCCTACGAGCTCTGGCTGCTGGTGGTGCTGATCAGCGCGCTGTCTCTGGTGGGCTATGTCGCAACGCGCTGGCTGGGGCCGGTGCGCGGCGCGGCGCTCGGCGGGATCACCGGCGGCCTCGTCTCGTCGACGGCCGCGACGCTGAGCTTCGCGCGCGCCAGCCGCGACGAGACACTCGTCGCGCGCGACGGCGCGCTCGGCGCCGGCATCCTGCTCGCGTGGCTGGTGATGTTCCTGCGCATCACGCTGCTCGTCGCGGCGCTCAACCTGCCGCTGCTGGAGCGGGTCTGGCCGGCGCTGGCGCTGATGGGCGGCGCGACCGCGGTCTTCGCGGCGCTGCACTACCGCAGCGGCCTGGCGAAACAGCCGCCGGCCGCGCTCATGTCGGTCTCCAATCCGTTCAGCCTGAGCGCGGCGATGCGCTTTGCGGCGCTGTTCGCCCTGGTGCTGCTGGTGGTACACGTGGCGCAGGCGCGCTGGCCGGGCGCCGGTACCTACGTGGTCGCGGGGCTGACCGGACTGGTCGACACCGACGCGATCTCGCTGTCGCTGGCTTCGGGCGCGAAGACGCCCGAGGCGCGCGCCACGGCCGCCACGGCGCTGGTGATCGCGATGATCGCCAACACGGCGACCAAGTGCCTGCTGGTGCTGGTGCTCGGCCGCGGCGCCTTGCGCCGGCAGATCGCCGTGGCCGCGGCGACGACGATCGCGATGGGCGTGCTCGCGCTCAGCGCAGCTCCAGCGTGACGCGCTGTCCGGCGCGCATCACGTCGAAGCGTGTGCCGCTCGCCTTGCGCCACAGGAGCAGCCGCTGCGCGAGCGCGCCGCCGTCCTCGACGGCCTGGCCGTTCATCGCCACGATCACGTCGCCGACGCGCAGGTCGGCCTGCTCGGCCAGGCTTTCTGGCAGCACGGTGGTCACGGCCGCGCCGCCCTCGATCGCGGCATCCCAGGTGGCCAGGACCATCGGCGACACGTCCTCGAAGAACGCGCCCAGGCGCGGACGCTCGCGCTGCCCCGCCGGGCGGCGCAGTTCGTCGGCGATCTGCAGCACCAGCTCGATCGGCATCGACAGGCACAGCCCGCCGCTGCCGTAGGGGCTCGCGACGGTGCGCGTGTTCATGCCGACGATGTCGCCGGCCAGCGTGATCAGCGGCCCGCCGGAGTTGCCCGGATTCATCGCGATGTCCGACTGGATGAACACCGCCTCGCGGTCTTCGACGAAGTGGCGCCCGGTGCCGCCGACGATGCCGGCCGAGACCGACGAGCGCAGCCCGTAGGGCTCGCCGACCGCGATCACCCAGTCGCCCGCGCGCAGCGCCGTCGAGCGGCCCAGCGGCGGCGCGTGCGGCCATTCGACCGGCAGGGCCAGCAGCGCGATGTCCGCGTCCTCGTCGATGCCGACCACGCGCACCGGCAGCACGCGCCGGTCGTCCAGGCGCACGACCACGCGCCGCGCGCGCGCCACCACGTGCGAGGCCGTCACCACGTGGCCCAGGCGGTCGATCACGAAGCCGGCACCGATGCGCGGCACTTCGCCGGTGGTGCTGGCGTCGTCGGCCTCCAGCGCGTACACGCCGACGGTGGCCGGCAGGCTGCGCGCGAGCGCCGGGCCGAAGCCCGGCAGCGCGGCCGAAGCCAGCGGCGTGGAGGTCGGCTGCGGCGCCGAATGCGCGCATGCCGACACGAACCCCAGCGCGAACACCAGGGCGAGCATCGGCGCGTACGCCAGTGCGCCGACCGAGCGCAGCATCGACGGCTTAGTCAATCGACACCGCCTCCAGGTATTCCGGCACGCGGCAGGGCCAGTCGTGGCGCGCCTGCACCGCCTGGCGCAGCGCGTCGGCGGCGGCCGGCTCGCCGTGCGTGACGAAGACCTGCTTCGGCGCCGCCGGCAGCGCAGCGATCCAGGCCAGCAGGCCGTCGCGATCGGCATGGGCCGACAGGCTGTCGATGCGCGCCACCTCGGCGCGCACCGGCACCGTCTCGCCGTGGATGCGCAGCTCGGTCGCGCCGGCCTGCAGGGCCGCGCCGCGCGTGCCCATGGCCTGGAAGCCGGTCAGCAGCACCGTGTTGCGCGCGTGCGGCGCATAGGCCTTGAGGTGGTGCAGCACGCGCCCGCCGCTGGCCATGCCGCTGGCCGAGACGATGACCGAGGGGTAGCGCAGCTCGTTGAGCCGCCGCGACTCCTCGACCGACGCGACGATCCGCGCCACCGAGCCCAGCCGGGCGCATTGCGCCGCGTCGAGCCGGTGCTCGCCGATGTGCGCCCGGTACAGGCGCGTCACGTCGGCGGCCATCGGGCTGTTGAGATAGACCGGCATGTCCGGGATCCGGCCGGCCGCCTTGAGCAGGCCGATGCAGTGCAGCAGCGTCTGCGCGCGCCCGACCGCGAAGGCCGGCACCACGACCGTGCCGCCGCGCGCCGCGGTGCGCGCGATCACCGCCGCCAGCGTGTCGAGCACGTCTTCGCACGCGTGCAGGCGATCGCCGTAGGTGGACTCGACGACGAGCGTGTCACAGGCCGGCGGCGCAAGGGGCGGCTTCATCAGCAGGTCGTCGTCGCGGCCGAGGTCGCCGGAGAACAGCAGCCGGTGAGCGGCGCCGGCTGGCGTGCGATGTTGCGCGCGATGCTGCGTGCCATCGTGTGCCTCGAGCAGCACGCTCGCCGCGCCGAGGATGTGCCCTGCCGGGCGGAACGTCGCGCCGAGGCCGGGCAGCGGCTCGAAGGCCTCGCCGAACTCGTGCGGCACCAGGCACTCGAGCGCCGCGCGGCCCTCGGCCTCGGTGTACAGCGGCAAGGCCGGATGGTGCTTGCTGCGCCCGTGCCGGTTCAGGTACTCGGCTTCCTCTTCCTGCAGGTGGCCGCTGTCGGGCAGCAGCAGCTCGCACAGCTCGCGCGTGCCGCGGGTGCAGTGGACGCGGCCGCGAAAGCCCAGCCCGATCAGGCGCGGCAGGAAGCCGCTGTGGTCGATGTGCGCATGCGTGAGCACGACCGCGTCGATGCGCGAGGCCGGCAGCGGCAGGGCCTCCCAGTTGCGCAGGCGCAGCTGCTTGAGGCCCTGGAACAAGCCGCAGTCGACGAGCAGGCGACGACCGCCGCGCTCGACCAGGTAGCGCGAGCCGGTGACAGTGCCTGTCGCACCGAGGAAGTGCAGTTGCATGGAGGCCGATCAGCGTCCGGGCTTGGACTCGTGCGCACAGGTGCGCACCCCGAGCAGGCTGTAGGCCGGGCAGCGGCTCAGCAGCCCCGTCAGCAGCGGCACGATGCCCAGGTAGCCCCAGACCCCGATCGTGCCCATCGCCGCCAGGGCGATCAGCAGCAGGCCCACGCCGATGCGCAGCGTGCGATCGATCGTTCCGACGTTCTTGTCCATGTGCGTGACTCCTTGCCACCGCCGCCGTTGGCGGTGTGAACGGCAGGTTAGGCGCGCGGGCCGCGCGCTCGCTTGCGTTGCGTCAAGCCCGGCCGCGCGATGCTCAGCGTGCCGGCGGCGGCACCGCCAGCGCGCGCGGCGGCGCCTCGGGCTCCTGCGATGCCGTCTCGCACCAGGCCTGGACCTGCAGGCGCCAGGCCTCGATCAGCGCTTCGCGCTGGGCGTCGTCGAGCCAGACCATCGCCGGCTCCTCGCCCTCCTTGCCGGGGCGCAGCAGGCGCAGGCCCTCGGCCTCCTTGAGAAAGCGCAGCTCTTCGCGCGCCGAGCTGCAGCGCTGCGCCCGCTGCGCGGCCCGCGACGCCTGCGCCGACTGCGATGCCTGCGAGCGCGCCTCCTCTTCGCGGGTCTGCTCGAGGCGGCGCAGCAGTTCCGCGCGGCGCTCCTGCGCGCGCACGTTCTCGAGCGGATCGGGATGGCGGATGCTGATGCGCTCGACGCAAGGCCGGCCCGCCAGCGGCACATCGGAGTAGTGAACGGCGCCGTCGCGGTCGATCCACTTGCAGATCTCGACGGCCTGGACGGCGGTCGCGAACGCGGCGCCCAGCGCCAGCAGCGCCGCGGCCGCGAGACGGTTTCGATTCAGCATGCTGGCTCCTTGCCGCCGCTCGATGACATGGGTCTCGACTGTAGGAAGCGCCGGCGCGCGGGCCTTGACCCAACGCAGACCGCGGCGATCCGGGACTCAGCGCTCGGCGCTCCCGCGCAGGTAGATCACCCAGTACACGCCGGCCACCAGGACGCTGCCGCCGACGACGTTGCCGGCGATCACCGTCAGCAGGTTGCCGGCCAGCTCGCCGACGGTGATCGGCGCGCCCAGCAGCATGGCCAGGGGCAGCAGGTACATGTTGGCGACGGAGTGCTCGAAGCCGGCCGCGACGAAGGCAGTGACCGGAAACACCACCGCCACCACCTTGTCGACGACGCTGCGCCCGGCGATCGCCATCCACACCGCCATGCACACCAGGACGTTGCACAGCACGCCGCGCACGAAGGCCTCGTGCCACGGCAGGGCCGTCTTCGCGAGCGCGATCGACACCGCGGCGCGCCCGACCGCGCCGCCGTTGAACGCCGCCTGGCCGGACAGCCACACCAGCAAGGCCAGCCCGAGCGCGCCGACGAAGTTGGCCGCGCACGCGAGGCCCCACTGGCGCAGCAGCTGCGCCGTGCTCACGCGCCCCGCCGCCCAGGCCATGGCGATCAGGTTGTTGCCGGTGAACAGCTCCGCGCCCGCGACGACGACCAGCACCAGGCCGAGCGAGAACGCCAGTCCGCCGAGCAGGCGCGAGGCCGCGAAGCCCAGCGCGGCGTCGCTCGCGACCAGCGTGAACATCATCGCGCCCAGTCCGATGAAGGCGCCGGCCAGCGCGCCCAGCAGCGCGAGCGTGAGCGGCGGCAGCCGCGCCTTGCCGACGCCGACCTCCACCACGCGCGCGGCGATCTCGCGCGGCGCGTAGGCATCCATGCCGAACAGCTCAGGCATCCTGGCACCTCGCACGGCGCGGCCAGGACCGCCGCTGCCAGGACTTGCGCGCCTCCTCCACCCACAGCACGCCGCTGGCCAGCACCAGCAGCAGCGCCAGGGTCGAAGGCGGCAGGGCCTGGGTGTGGAACAGCCGGTTCAGCGCCGGCGCGTAGAGCACGGCAGCCTGCAGCGCCACCGACACCGCCAGCCCGCCGAGCAGCCACGGGTTGCGCCACAGCCGCCCGGACCATGCCGAGCGCCGCTGCGAACGGCAGTTGAGCACGTTGAACCACTGGCACATGGCCAGCAGCGTGAAGCTCTCGCAGCGCACCAGCGCCTCGTCGGCGCCCTGCGCGAGCCGCCACGAGAACCAGCCGAACACGATCGCGACGGTGGCCGCGGCCATCGCGGCGGCACGCATCAGCATCGCGGCATCGAGCAGCGCGCCGTCGCGCGAATGGGGCGCGCGCGCCATCTCGTCGCCGCTCGGCGGCTCCATCACCAGGTTGAGGGTCAGGGTCGCTTCGGTGACGAGGTTGATCCACAGGATCTGCACGGCCGCCAGCGGCAGCGGCAGGCCGGCCAGCAGCGCCAGCAGCAGGATCAGCACCTCGTCGACCGAGGTGGCGAACAGGAACAGGATCACCTTCTTCAGGTTGCCGTAGATCACGCGGCCCTGCTCCACCGCGGCGACGATGGTCGCGAAGTCGTCGTCGGTCACCACCACCTTGGCCGCGCTCTTGGCGACCTCGGTGCCGCTTTGCCCCATCGCCACGCCGACGTCGGCGCGCGCGAGCGCCGGCGCGTCGTTGACGCCGTCGCCGGTCATCGCGACCACCTCGCCGCGCGCCTGCAGCGCCTGCACGATGCGCAGCTTCTGCGCCGGCTGCACGCGCGCGAACACCGCCACGCGCGGCAGCAGCTGGTGCAGCTCGGCCTCGCTCATGCGCTCGAGTTCGCGGCCGTCGACGACCCGGTCGCCGGCCTGCGCGATGCCCAGCTCGCGCGCGATCGCCAGGCCCGTCAGCCGATGGTCGCCGGTCACCATCACCGGGCGGATGCCGGCCGCGCGGCAGGCGGCCACCGCCTCGCGCGCCGTCTCGCGCGGCGGGTCAATCTGGCCGATCAGACCCAGCAGCCGCGCGCGGCCCGCCAGCGCCGCGAAGCCGGGCGCCGCTTCGAGCGCGTCGTCGTCGACCGCGGCGAAGGCCAGCACGCGCAGCGCCTGCGAGGCCATCGCGTCGGCCTCGGCGCGTGCATCGCGAACCGCATCGCCATCGGCGCCGCCGCACAGCGCCAGCACGGCCTCGGGCGAGCCCTTGACGAACACGCGTCGCGGACCGCCCGCCACGCGGTGACGCGTGGCCATCAGCCGCGCCTGCGCGTCGAACGGCAGCTCGGCCTCGCGCGCGGCGTCGCGGCGCAGCACGGCGCGGTCGAGGCCGGCCTTGCCCGCGAGCGCCAGCAGCGCGGCCTCGGTGGGATCGCCGAGCGCCGACCAGCCCGCGCGCTCGTCGCCGGGCGGCAGCAGCTCGGCGTCGTTGCACAGCGCCGCGGCCTGCAGCAGGGCTTGCAGGTCAGGATCGGCGAGCGCGGCCGGCCGGCCCGCCTCGCGCAGTTCGCCGAGGGGTGCATAGCCGCTGCCGCTCACCGCGATGCGCCGCCCGGGCGGCAGCCAGAGCGCCACCGCGCTCATCTCGTTGCGCGTCAGCGTGCCGGTCTTGTCGGTGCAGATCACCGTGGTCGATCCCAACGTCTCGACGGCCGACAGGCGCCGGATGATGGCGCCGCGCGCGGCCATGCGCTGCATGCCGACGGCCAGCGCCACGGTCATCGCGACCGGCAGCCCCTCCGGCACCATCGACACCATCTGGCTGATCGCCACCATCGCCAGCTCGGCCACCGGCAGGCCGCGCCACAGGCCCAGCACCATCACCAGGGCGAACAGGACCAGCGCGGCGACCACCAGCTGGCGGCCGAAGCGCTCCAGCCGCCGCTCGAGCGGCGTGCGCGGCTCGCTGCCCGCCTCGGCCAGCTCGGCGACGCGCCCCATCTCGGTGGCATGGCCGGTCGCCACCACCACCGCGCTTGCGCGCCCGTCGGCGACATGGGTGCCCGCGTAGACCATGTTGGCGCGGTCGGCCAGCAGCGTGTCCTCGGGCAGCGGGGCCGCCGTCTTGAACACCGGCAGCGACTCGCCCGTCAGCGCCGCCTCGGCCACCTGCAGCTGCGCGCCTTCGATCAGCCGCGCGTCCGCGGCGACCGCGTCGCCGCCGGCCAGCAAGACGATGTCGCCCGGCACGATCTCGCTGGCCGTGACCCATTGCTCGCGCCCGTCGCGCAGCACGCGCGCACGCAAGGCCGCGAGGCGGCGCAAGGCGGCCATCGAGCGCTCGGCGCGCCCTTCCTGGACGCTGCCGACCAGCGCATTGACCAGCACGACGACGACGATGACGGCTGCGTCCGCGTCGTGGTCCATCGACACGGCCAGGGCCGCGGCGACCAGCAGCAGGTAGATCAGCGGGCTTTGCAGCTGGCGCGCGAACACGCGCCATGCCGGCCGCGGCGGCGGCTCGCGCAGCACGTTGGCGCCGTGTTCGCGCTGCAGCGTCTCCACGCGCTGCGGCGCAAGCCCTTGCGCGGGATCGACCGACAGCTGCCGCCAGACCGCGTCGGCCGACCAGGCATGCCAAGGCGGCGCGGCCGGCGCGGCTGGCATCGGCTCGCGCACCGGCTCGCGTGTCGGCACGCGCCGGACCTCAGTGCACCACCAGCACCGGCTGGCTCACGCTCGCCAGCACGCGATGCGTCTGGCTGCCCAGCAGTGCACCGGCGGCCGAGCCGCGGCCGCGGCTTCCCATCACGATCAGGTCGCAGGCCAGGCGCTGCGCCTGCGCGGCGATCTCGGCATGGGCGGAATCGCCCAGGCGCACCAGCGGCTCCACCGACGCCGGGGCGCCGCGGCTGCGCAGCTGCGACGCCAGGCGCTGCTCGCCCACGTCGAGCAGCGATCGGCGCAGCGACTCCAGCGCGTCGGCGCCGCTGACGAAGGCCTGCGCGTACTCGCGGAAGTGGTAATCGGGCACGACCGTCAGCGCGGTAAGCCGGGCGCCGGCGTGCGCGGCCAGGCCCAGCGCGGCATCGAGCGCGCGTTCGGCCTGCGGCGAATCGTCCAGCGCGACGAGGATGTGCTTGAACATGAGGCCTCCTTGGGCGCACCGGGCGGCGCTTGCCGCGCGGCGCATCGCCAGCCTATCGGGCCGGCCGGCGCAGCGCTTGACGAAGATCAGGCCGCCGTGCGGCGGCTCACCAGTGCGCGTCCAGCGCCTGCGCCGGTGTCATCGCGACAAGACGCTCGCTCGCGTCCAGCGGCTCGACGGCCTGCGCAAGCCGCTGCAGCACGGCGGCGTCCGCTTCGGACGCATCGCCGCGGCGCGCCGCCAGGCGCGCGGCGAGGACATCGGGCTCGGCCACGCACTCGACGATGCGGAACGGCACGCCGAGCTCGCGCGCCAGGCCCCTCGCCTGCGCTCGTTCGTCGGCCTTCAGGAAGGCGGCATCGATCACCACCGGCCATCCGGCCACGAGCGCGCCGCGGGCCTTGGCAAACAGCGTGGCATAGGCCTTGGCGGTCGCCGCGGCGCCGTAGATGTCCAGCCCGGCGCGCCGCGAGCTGGCCAGCATCGCCAGACCGAACAGCCGCTTGCGCTCGACGTCGGAGCGCAGCCGGATCGCGCCGTGGCGCTGCAGCAGCTGCTGCGACGACCAGGTCTTGCCCGAGCCCGGCAGGCCGAAGGTGATCAGCAGCCACGGCGCGGCCGGCCGCATCCACTGCAGCGCCTGGGCGGCATAGCGGCGCGCGAGTGCGGGATCGTCGCGGCGGCTCGCGGCCATGGCGCGCACCAGCGCGCGATCGACGCAGGCGAAACGCAGCGCCGGCAGGCCGTCGTGGTCGCCGCCGGCGTCGAGCCAGGCGCACAGGAAGCGAATCGCCAGGTCGCGGCGTCCCGCGGCGGCCAGGTCCATCACGACGAAGGCGGCGTCGTCGAGCACGTCGATCCAGCGCAGCGCCGGGTCGAACTCGATCGCGTCGAAGGCGGCCACCTCGCCGTCGAGCCACAGCAGGTTGTCCAGGTGCAAGTCGCCGTGGCAGTCGCGCACGCGTCCTGCATCGCGGCGGCGCCGCCACAGGCGGCCCAGGAGCGCCGACTCGCGGCGCAGCCAGCGCTCGAGCTGCGCGGCGTCGTGTTCGCCAAGGGCGCCGCGCGCCGCGTCCAGCAGCGCCAGCGCCGAGTCCAGGCGCTGGGGCACGGGCTCCGGCGGCGCATCGGCCGGCGCGATGGGCGCCTGCGCATGGCATTGCGAGAGCCAGGCCGCGAGGCGATCGATCGCGCCTTCGTCCAGCGTGCCCAGCGCCGCCCGATGCGAGAAAAGCGCCTCCTGCGGGAAGCGATGCATCGCCAGCGCGAACTCGATCGGCGGTTCGCCGCCGAGCAGCGGATCGTCCTCGCTGCCGCCGATGGGCAGCACCGCGCGATAGATCGAGGGCGCGTAGCGCCGGCTCAGCCGCAGCTCGTCCTCGCAGGCCTGGCGCCGCGCGGCGAGCGTGCCGTAGTCGAGGAAGGGCAGCGTCAGCGGCTGCTTGATCTTGTAGGCCGAGTCGGGCGTCAGCAGCACCCATGAGACATGGGTCTCGACGAGACGCGCGTCCAGCCGCCGCGCAAGGGCTTGAACCAGCCGACGGGCACGCACCAGCGCCTCGGCCTGGGCCGAGGCGCTCAGGCCAGCTGCTCGGGGCCGTTGAACCAGATCATCCACGGCGGCAGCTCGCTGGCCAGACGCTGCAGTTCTCGAACCCACTGGGCCTGCCAGTTCACGCACGAGGACCACCAGGCGGACTGGACCTCGAGCCACTGTCCGTAGAGATCGCCGGCGTCGGCGATCGCCGCGCTCACATCATCGATGGCCTGGACGACATCGCTCGCTGCGGCGTCGGCGGGGTTCCTGCGCGTCATGCTCGTCTCCACTGGAGGCCGCACGCACCCGGCGGCCTGTCTGGGGAATCTAGTGCCGCGGGCGCGGTGCCCATTGATCCTGCTCAAGACTGGCCGTGCCGGTCGGGTTCATCCGTCCGTGCGCACGCGCACCCTCGATCCTTCGCCCATCTCGTTGGCAGGGTAGCGAACCACCCGCTGCCCGGCGACCAGGCCGGCGATGACCTCGGCCTCGACGAGGTTGCGGTGCCCCACGTCGATGGTGCGCCGCCGTGCGCGTCCGTCTTGCACCACGAAGACGCACCACGCGTCGGCGCAGCGGAACAGCGCGCTGGCGGGCACCTTCAAGACCGCGTCGGCCTGCCATACGACGATCCGCGCCGTCACCCGGAATCCGTCGCCGAAGGCGACCGGCGGGTCGACGAAATCGGCGATCACCCGCACGCGCTTCTCCTCGATGCCCAGGGCGGAGACCTTGGTCACCGCGTAAGGCTCGACCAGGCGAACCTTGGCGCGCAGGGTCCGCACGCCGCCCCAGCCGTCGATGAGCACCGGCATGCCCGGCGCCACTTTCACGGCGTCGGAGGACAGCAGCTCGACAACCACCTCCAGTCGGCCGAGGTCCGCGATGGTCAACAGCGGCGCGCCCGCCGCGACGACGCGCTCGCTGGCATCGTCGATGCGCAGGATCCGTCCGGCCATCGGTGCGCGCACCGGCAGGTAGCTTGCACCGCCGGGCCCCGGGTCGCGCGTCACGCTCAAACCCGATTGCGCGACTGCCACGTCGGCCACGGCGGCGCGCACCCGGAATGCGGCGGCCTGCGCCTCGCCGACCGCCCGGGTCTCCAGGTTACGGGCCTGCTCGGCGGCCTGCGGGGCGATGAAGCCCTCCTGCACGAGCTTGCGCGCGCGTTCGAGCTCGCGCCTGGCCTGCGCGAGGTTCTCGTCGGCCTGGCGTTCGCGCTCCCGGGCCTCGCGCAGCAAGGCCTGCGCCGAAGCGACGCGCGCCGTGATCTCGTCGCGCTCCCGCGTCGACAGCGGCAACGCGGCGATCCGGGCCACGACCTGGTGCTCGGCCACCGTGTCGCCGTCGTGCAGCTCGATGCGCGCCAGTCGTCCTGCCACCGGCGCGGCAAGCACGTAGCGGTCGTGGCTGCGCGTCTCCCCCAGGTCGTCCACCGTCACCTGCATCGGACCGGTCCGGACGACGGCCGCGTCGACCTCGAGCGGATCCGGCCACAGCGCCCAGACCAGGGCCGCCAAGGCCGCGACGACGGCAAGAGCGAGAAGGACGCGCTTCACGGACATTCGACGCTCCTGCGTTGGCGGGCTCACTCGCGGGCCTTGAGCACCGCGATCAGGTCCAGGTGCCGCACGCGCCGCGCCACCAGCGCGCCGGAGCTCCCGGCCGCCACGAGCGCGACGATGACCGGCCACACGAAGGACGGCGTTGCGAGGACCAGCGGCAGGCGGAACAGCTCGCGGTCGAACACGGGCACGAGCATGGCGCACAGTCCGTACCCGAGGGCCAAGCCCACGGGCACCGCCGCCAGCAGCAGCATCGCCTGCTCGCCCAGCAACAGGCCGATCACCTCGCGCTCGGTGAAGCCGAGCACGGTCAGGCTCGCGAGCTCATGGCCCCGCTCCGACAGCGCGATGCGCGCGCTGTTGTAGACCATGCCCACGATGATCACGCTCGAGAAGGCCATCAGCACCGCGCTGAAGAAGAAGAACGTGCGATCGAGAGTCTCGCGCACGCTCTGCAGCACCGCGCCGCGAACCGCCACGCCGGCCACGACCGGCAGGCGCTTCAGGTGCTCGTAGAAGCCGGGGGCCCGGTCGGCCTGGATGCGCAGGAAGGCGCCGGAACTGGTCTCGACTTCGCCGAGGAGCCGGGCCATGGCCCCCAGGTCCATGTAGGCCCCCAGTCCCACCATCTCGTCGACGATGCCGACCACCGGCACGCGAAGCACGGCGCGCGAACCTTCGAGCACTTCCATCGTCACGACGTCGCCGGGGGCGATGTCGAGAATGCGTGCGAGCTTCTCGTTGAGGACCAGCCCTTGGGGCGGTAGATCGACGGGGCGCCGCTGGCGGTCGAGCAGGCGTCGCAGCTCGTGCACGGGCGACAGCCCCGTCACCTCGATGCGCTTGCCGCGGTGCCCGTGCCGCAGCCACACCGGCAGCAGCCGGAACGGTTCGGCCTGCACGACGCCGTCCATCTTCGCGATCGCGAGCGCGGCCTCCGGGCCGCGCGGTTCGTTGTAGATCACGGTGACGTCGTCGCGCTGCACCTGGCCGAACTGGATCGACATCATGTGACTGGCGGCATCCAGCCCGAAGCGGCTGACGACCATCAGGCCGATCGCGAAAGCCATCCCGAGCACCGACATGCCCGCCTTCCAGGGCTGGCGCGCGACGTTGCGCACGATCATTCGCAGCGATGCCGGCATGGGCCGCGTCCAGCCGCGCCGCTCCAGCGCGCCGGCGCGAAACGACGCCGGCGACGGCGCCCGCATGGCTTCTGCCGGCGAGAGCGCCGCCGCGCGGCGCACCGCGGCCAGTGCGCCCACGGCGCCGCCCGCCAGGCTGACGCCTGCCGCCGCGGCCAGCAGCGGCGCATCCACGACGAGCGCCAGGCGCGGGAACCGGAAGAAGTCCCGGTACACGTCGACGAAAAGCCCGCCCATGAAGACGCCGAGCGGCAGCCCCAAGGCAAGGCCGAGCGCGACGGTCACCAGCGCGATGTCGAGGAAGTGGATGGCCAAGCGCAAGTCGGTGCGGCCGAAGGCCTTGAGCAGGCCGATCTGGCCGCGCTGCGTCGCCACCAGGCGCGACAGCACAACGTAGAGGAGGAAGGCCGAGACGGCCAGGAAGAGCACCGGCACGGTGCCGGTCATCACGCCGAGCTCGCCCAGCTCGTCGGTGAGGAAGCGGTGCGACAGCTGCTCTCCCCGGCCGTAGGCGCCCAGGCCGCCGTGGCGGCGCAGCAGCGTGTCCAGCGCTTCGATGACCCCGCGCTCGCGCGCACCCGCGGCCAGCGTCAACACGACATCGTTGAACGCACCCTCCATGCTGAAGGCCGGTGCCAGCGCCTCGGCGGCGATCCACATGACGCCGAAGCGCTTGTTGTCCGGAAAGATCATCCCCGAGCCGACCTCGTAGACGAACTCCGGCGACAGGGCGATGCCGACGACGACAAGCGGCGTCCAGCGGCCGTGCAGCAAGGCGCCCAGTCGCGCGCCCAGCTCCAGGCCGTTCGCCTTGGCGAAGGCCTGGCTGACGATGACCTCGTCGACCGAGCCGGGATCGATGTAGCGCCCGCGCACGATCTGCAGATCGTTGAGCATCGCCGTGCGGCGGGCCGCCACGGACACCAGCCGCGCCGTGGCCGGCTCGGCCAGGCCGGGAACGTCGACCGACACGTCGACGACGATGCGCGTGCGCACCTGGGCCACGCCCGGCAGCGCCCGGATCTGCTCGGCCAAGGCGTCGGGTGCGCGCTTGAGGTGGACGAAGACGTCCGCGAAGCGATGGCTGCGGTAGTAGTCGTGCTTCGCCGCCAGCAGCGACTGGTGGGTCGCACGCGTGGCCACCAGGGCGGCAACCCCGCAGGCAACCACCAGTGCCGCCGCGACGATCTGGCCGCGCAGGTGCCACAGGTCGCGCCACAGCATCCGGTCGAGCATGCTCACCACGAGATGTCGTCCGGTGTCGCCTTGGTGGCGTTGTGCTGGATGTCGACGATGCGGCCGCTGCTGATGCGGATCACCCGATCGGCCAGCGCGGCGATCGCCGCGTTGTGCGTGATCACGACGGTGATGGTGCCGAGCTCCTGGTTCACCCGCTGCACGACCGAAAGCACGAGCTTGCCGGTCGCGTAGTCGAGGGCGCCCGTGGGTTCGTCGCACAGCAGCACGTCGGGGCGCTTGGCCACGGCCCGTGCAATGGCCACGCGCTGCTGCTCGCCGCCGGACAGCTGCGACGGGAAGTGGTCCCGACGGTGCGCCATGTCCACGAGTGCCAGCGCCTCGTCGGCATCCATCGGCGACTCGGCGATCTCCGTGACGAGGGCAACGTTCTCCCAGGCCGTGAGGCTGGGAATCAGGTTGTAGAACTGGAACACGAAGCCGACGTGCTCGCGGCGAAAGCGCGTGAGCTGCGCGGACGAAGCCGCCGTCAGGTCGTGGTCGCGGTAGCTCACCTCGCCCGAGGTCGGCCGGTCCAGCCCGCCGAGGATGTTGAGCAGCGTCGACTTGCCGCTGCCCGAGGCTCCCAGCAGCACGACGAACTCCCGCGGCACGAGATCGAGGTCGACCTCGCGCAGGGCATGGATCTCGGACTCGCCCATCCGGTAGACCTTGCTCACCTTGCGAAGGCGAAACACCGCGCCGGATCCCGCCGTGCCGGCGGGATCGAAGCGCTGTTCGGCAGTGACGCGATGGACTTGCAAGGATCGATCACCTCCGCGATGGCCCGGCTGCTCGTCGTTCGACCGGCGCCGGTCACCCCGCACGCGCAAGCCGTGGCGCGCCAGGCCTTCTCCAGCGGGAAGGCAACCCGGCCAGCAGGCATGCCACGACCCCGCCGCCCAGCGCCAGTGCCCAGTCGTCGGGATCCAGCTCCTTCAGATGCAGCAAGGGCGCCAGCCACGGCGTCTGAACGAGCAGGAACGAGAGCACCAGCGTCGCGGCCACCGTGGTTCTCGCCGCGCGCGTGCGCAGTCCCGTCAGGCCAGCCGTGATGCCGGCGCTTGCGCTGCTGAGCGCGAGCAAGGCGATCGTGCGCGCATGTTCCACGTCGAAGCCCTGCTCCAGCCCGCGCAGGAAGCTCAGCGTCACGACGCCGGTGACCCAGGCGGCAACCAGGGCGATGGCCACCCACTGGGCCTTGCCGAAGAACCGCACCTGCGCGGCCCTGCGCACGGGGGCAAGGCGCGCGCCGTCGGGCAGTTCCTGGAAGACCAGCAGCGCCGTGGGATGAATGATGAGCTCCAGCCAGACCACGTGGACCGGCAGGTACAGCACCGGGGATCCAGCCAGCGGTATCAGTGCCGCCGTCAGCACCAGCGGCAGGTGGATCATCAGCAGGTACTGGAAGCTCAGCTGCAGGTTGGTGAAGAGCTGCCGCCCCTCCGCGATGGCATGGACGATGCTGCGAAAGCTGTCGTCGAGCAGCACGATGGCGGCGACCTCGCGGGCGCTGCGCGTGCCGCGCCCGCCCATCGCGATGCCGACGTCGGCCGCCTGCAGCGCCGGGACGTCGTTCACGCCGTCGCCGGTGACGGCGACGATCTCGCCGCTCTCCTTGAGGGCTCGAACGAGAGCGAGCTTGTTCGCCGGCACGGCGCGGGCGACGACGTCCACCTCGCGCAGCACCGACGCGTCGCCGCGCTCGAGTCGCTCATGCATCTGCGCCCCGTCGATGACGCACGGGTCCGCGTCCCCCAGCCCGATCTCGCGCGCGACGGCGAGCGCGGTGCGCGTGTGATCGCCGGTGACCATGATGACGCGGATGCCCGCGGCCCGGCAGGTCCGCAGGGCTTCGGCGGCGCCGGCGCGCACCGGATCCTCGAAGCACAGCAGGCCGGCGGCGCGAAAGCCGCGGTCGGGCTCGCCGCCGGCCCAGTCCCCGCCGGTGTCGAGTTCGCGCCAGGCGCAGGCGATCACCTTGTGCCCGGTGTCCGCAAAGCCGTCGACCCGCTCCTGCCAGGCGCGCAGCGCCTGCGCACCGAGGCCGCATTGTCCGAGCACGGTCTCCGGCGCGCCCTTGACGGCGGCGATCAGCCGGCCGTCGCGACGAACGATGCCGGTCTCCCGCCGGCGGTCCTCGGTGAACGGGAAGGTCGCGACGGTTTCCCACGGCGGCTGCGGCAGGGCGTCCAGGATGGCCACGTCCATCGGATCGCCGGTCTCGCGCCGCGAAGCCGCCGCGGCGAGCTGCAGGAGGAACTCCGGGTCCACCTCGTCGGCTACGGCGCGATGGCCCAGGCGCAACCTGCCCTCGGTGATGGTGCCGGTCTTGTCGGAGCAGATGCACGTGACGCGCCCGATGTTCTCGACCACCACGGCCCGGCGCACGAGCGCCTGGCGCCTCGCAAGGCGGTACACGCCGACGCCCAGGAAGAACGTCAGCACGACCGGAAACTCCTCGGGCAGCGCCGCCACCGCCAGCGTCAAGGCGCTGATGAGTGCATCGAGCAGCCCGTGCCCCTGCCGCCACCGCACCCAGGCGAGCGTCAGGCACAGCAGCACCGCGCCGACGATCAGCACCACGACCAACTGCCCGACCGCGGCCTGCAGCGGCGTGCGAGCCTGCAGGCCGCGGCTCGCCGATTGGGCGATCTCGCCGTAGAGCGTTTCGCCGCCGGTGTAGACGACGCGCATCTGCGCTTCGCCGGTCAGCAATCGGGTGCCGGCCAGGCCCCACGAGGCGCCGTCGATCCTGAGCTGCGACGCGTCGAGCGGCCAGCGCCCGAGCGCCACCTTGCGAACCGGGAACGATTCGCCCGTCAGCGCCGACTCGTCGGCCTGCATGCGCTGGCCGCCGACCACCAGGCCGTCGGCGGGAAAGGCTTCCCCGGCGGCGACGACGACCAGGTCGCCCGGCACGAGCTGCGTCGCGTCCACGGTGCTTCTGACGCTCTCGCGCACCACCGTCGCGCTGCTGGCCAGGCGGCTGCTCAGGCCTTCGGTCGATGCGCGCGTGCGACGGTGAAGGTAGGCGTCCATGCCGACCAGGGGCAGCACGGCGACGAGCAGGATCACGCACTCGCCGGCCTGACCCACGAGGGCGAACAGCACGCTGGTTCCCAGCAGGAACCACAGCATCGGATCCTTGAGCGTCTGCCTGGCCAGGTCGCCCCATCCCTTCGGCGCGGCCTCCAGGATCAGGTTGCGGCCGTAGGTGGCGGCACGCGCTGCCGCATCGCGCTCGGAAAGCCCCTGCCCGGAGCCGTCGAGCCCCGCGAGCCGGTCGATCGGCACGCTCCTGAGCATCGCGACGGCTCGCTGCGCGGCGCCTTACCTGCCCGGCACGACGGGCCGGTCGGCGACGCGGGCCGCTTGGCGCGCGGCGGTCTCGGCCTTCGAGCTTGGGGCAAAACGCATCGGCATCGGGCAGGCCTCGCTGTTGATGCGGGCTGGGTCGGCCCGCGCAGGGTGATCGCAGTGGATTCTGGTGACGGGGCGCAGCGCCGCGCTTGACTGCCGTCAAGCCGCAGGGCCGTGCGCGCCGGCCCTGCGTCGCGGCCTCGGCGCATCGCGTGGGATGCCGCGGCGCCGCTGTCGCCGTTGACGCCTGTCAAGCGGGCCGGGTTCGCGGTTGACGAGAATGCCGGCGTCGCACCGGTGCCGCGCCCCGACGAGGCCATCCGGCACTTCGACAGCAGCCAGGAGGCAGCGACGTGAAGATCCTGATCGCCGTGGACGGCAGCGCCTGCACCCAGCGCATGCTGGACTTCATCGCCGCTCATGGCGGTTGGCTGGAGCCTGGGCACAGCCTGACGGTGCTGCACTGCGTGGCGGCAATTCCGCATCGCGCGGCGGCCTTCGTCGACGCTCGGCAAGCCGAGGAGTTCTATGCGGACGATGCCGAAACCGTGTTCGAGCCGATCCGGGCCTTCTTCCACCGGCACGGCGTGGCGGCCACCTTCGTCCATCGCGTCGGCCCGCCTGGGCCGACCATCGCGGCGTTCGCCTCGCAGCAAGGCTTCGATCTCCTCGTCATGGGCACGCACGGGCACGGCGCCGTCGCCGGACTGGTCCTGGGATCGGTCGCCACGAAGGTGATGTCGCTTTGCGACACGCCGATGCTGCTGATCCGCTAGGCGCATCGTCGCCGCCGTGCGCCCGCGGCTCAGGGCCGGAGCTCGCGTGGCGCCGTCTCGCCGATCGACTGCAGAGGTCCGAGCGGATTCCTGCGGTCCTCGACGGATTGCAGACGCGGCTGTCCGCCGACGTTGCGAAACAGGACCAGGCCGTCGCGCACCAGCGCCACGCCCTCGAAGCGCCAGCCCTGCGTGTGCGTGACGCGGCGAAAGTTGAAGAAGTCGGCCAGGAAGCCGCCGCTGCGGGCGCGGTCGCTGCGCGAGAACCGAAAGACGTAGGCCTGGCAGGCCCGCTCGGCCGCAAAGCAGTCGCGGATGCCCGTGTCCGACTGGTCCGGCGAGGCACTCGGGTGCACCAGCATCGCAACCCATTGCGGATACGGCACCTGCTCCACGTTCGCGCTGGACTGCGGATCAAAGCCGAGGCGCCGCAGGTCGTCGAGTGTCGAGCGGTACGGGGTCACCTGTTCGAAGGCGGTGCGAGCCTCCTCGAAGCTGGCGAACCGCGACACGTCGACATTGCTGCCGCGCGGCAGCAGCGACGAGCAGCCACCCGCCACCAGCCAGACCGCCAGGCCGGCGCCCAGTCGCGGCGTGCGCCGTCGCGCCGGCCGCCCGCCGGGGGGTACCGGCCGATCGGGGTGCTCGTCGAACGCGTGTCTCACGTGCACATGGTCCGGGATTCGCGGCGCGACCCGCTTGACGGCCGTCAACGGCGCCACGACCGCGCCGCGGCGCACGCTTCGGCGACCGCTTCTGATCCAGCGCAAGGGTGCCGGGGCCGATCGGCCTAGATTCGCGACAGACCAAGGTGCTGCCGAAGGAGCGTGACCATGAAGACCGATGCCGACCTCAAGCGCGATGTCGTTGAAGAACTTTCCTGGGATCCTGCCGTCAACGCGACGGCGATCGGCGTGGCGGTCAAGGAGGGCGTCGTCACGCTCGCCGGGCACCTGGACACGCTGGCCGACAAGTACGCGATCGAGCGCGCGCTGCATCGCGTCGCGGGCGTGAAGGCCATCGCGCTCGAGCTGGACGTGAGGCTTTCGCCCGAGCACCGGCGCAGCGACACCGAGATCGCCGCCGCGGCCGAGCAGGCGTTGCGCTGGAACAGCATGGTGCCCGCCGAACGCGTGCGCGTGACGGTCGAGCGCGGCGCGATCACCCTCGGCGGCGAGGTCGACTGGGACTACCAGCGCCAGGCCGCGTTCAAGGCGGTTCGCCACCTGATCGGCGTGACCGCGGTGCGCAACGACATCCTGATCCGCTCCGGCAAGACCCGCTCCGACGTCGCCGCGCGCATCAAGGACGCGCTGGCGCGCCAGGCCGCGCGCGAAGCGGCGCGCGTCGAGGTCGACATCGCCGAAGGCACCGTGACGCTGCGCGGCACGGTGCACTCGCTGGCCGAGCGCAAGGCGGTCGTCGGCGCGGCGTTCGCGGCCCCGGGCGTGCGGGCGGTGGTCAACGATCTGACGGTGGGCTGAGTGAGGCCTGTTGGCAGGGCGCAGGGACTCGCGTGATGCGGCAGGCGGGCGCCGGCACGCGCGAGCGGGAGGACAGCCCCTGGCTTGGTCGCCGGGTGGCACCGACGCCCTCGTTCGAGGCCTGGCTGTCGCTGGAACGCGCCGCCCAGGCCTGGTGGCCTGCGCCCTCGGTGGCGATCGCGCCGGCCACGGCCTTCGGCGCCTTCGCCGATTGGGCGCTGCATCTGGCCATGTCGCCGGCCAAGCGGGCCGAGCTGATCGAACTCGCGGCCCGGCTCGGCTGGCGCTGGTGGCTGCAGCTCGCATGCGAGTCGCAGCAGCCCTGGTGCGTCGAGCCCTTGCCGCAGGACAAGCGCTTTGACGATCCGGCGTGGCGCCAGGTGCCCTTCGCGTGGTGGGCACAGGGCCTGCTGATGCGCCAGGCCTGGTGGCAATGCGCCACCAGCGCGGTGCCAGGGGTCGAACGGCACCACGAAGAGATGGTCGGATTCGCCGCCCGGCAATGGCTGGACATGGTCTCGCCGTCGAACTGGCTGCCGACCAATCCCGTGGCGATCAAGCGCACGCTGGCCGAAGGCGGTGCCAACCTGGTGCGCGGGACCATGCATGCGATCGACGACGTATGGCGCGAAGCGCAGGATCTCCCGCCGGCCGGCGCCGAGCGGTATCGCGTCGGCGTCGAGGTGGCGGCCACGCCGGGTCGCGTGGTGCTGCGCAACCGGCTGATGGAGCTGATCCAGTACGCGCCGTCCACGCCCACGGCGCATCCCGAGCCGGTGCTCATCGTGCCGGCGTGGATCATGAAGTACTACGTGCTCGACCTGGAGCCCGACGATTCGCTCGTGCGCCGGCTGGTGGCCCAGGGCTTCACGGTGTTCATGATCTCCTGGAAGAACCCGCAGGCCGAGGACCGCGACCTCGGCCTGGACGACTATCACCGGCTGGGCCTGCGGGCGGCGCTCGAGGCGATCGACCGCGCCGCGCCGGGGCGCGGCGCGCACGTCGTGGGCTACTGCCTCGGCGGCACGCTCGCGGCCGCCGGCACCGCGGTGCTGGCACGACAGCGCCCCGACGCGCTCGCCACGCTGACCCTGCTGGCCGCGCAGACCGATTTCAGCGATCCCGGCGAGCTCTCGCTGTTCACCGACGAGAGCCAGGTCGCCTGGCTCGAGAGCCAGATGGCGCGCCGCGGCTTCCTCGACAAGCGCCAGCTCAAGGCCACGTTCCAGATGATCCGCTCGCGCGACCTGGTGTGGTCGTATCGCCTGGCGACCTACCTGCTCGGCGAGCGCGCGCCGGTGAGCGCGCTGATGGCCTGGAACGCCGACGGCACGCGCCTGCCCGAACGCATGCACGCCGAGTACCTGCGCGCGATGTACCTCGACAACGCGCTGGCACGCGGCGAATGGCGGCTCGACGGCGCGCGCGTCGACCTGCGCGCGCTGCGCATGCCGCTGTTCAGCGTGGGCACCGTGCAGGACCACGTGGCGCCCTGGCGCTCGGTGTACCGGCTGCACCAGCTCACCGACACCGAGCAGACCTTCGTGCTGACCTCGGGCGGCCACAACGTCGGCATCGTGAACCCGCCCGGCCAGGCTCGCAGCAGCTACCGCATGCGCACCCGCGCGCGCGACGGGCTCGACATCGCGCCCGACGAGTGGCTGGCCACCACCGAGCTGCGCGACGGCTCCTGGTGGACACCCTGGTTCGACTGGCTCGCCGCGCACTCCTCGCCGCGACGCAAGCCGGTGCCGATGCTGCCTTCTCTCGGCGCGGCGCCGGGCCGCTACGTGCTGGAGAAGTGATGCCGCCGGACTACGCGGCCTGGGCCCGCGTCGAAGGCAGCACTCGGCTCGCGCCGCTGCGCCTGCCGATGGCGCCGCTGGCCGAAGGGCAGCTTCGTCTGAAGGTGCTGGCCTGCGGCGTGTGCCGCACCGACTTGCACCTGCTCGACGGCGACCTGCCGCCGCGCGGCCTGCCGCGCGTGCCGGGCCACGAGATCGTCGGCCGCGTCGTCGAGCGCGCGCCCGGCGCGCAGCGCCACGCGCTCGGCACGCGCGTGGGCGTGCCGTGGCTGGGCGGCACCTGCGGCCATTGCCTGCAGTGCCGCGGCGCGCGCGAGAACCTGTGCGAGAACGCGAGCTTCACCGGCTGGTCGGTCGACGGCGGCTATGCCGAGTACGCCGTCGCGCACGAGGACTTCTGCTTCGAGCTGCCGCCGGGCTACGGCGACGAGGAGGCGGCGCCGCTGCTGTGCGCCGGGCTGATCGGCTATCGCGCGTGGCGCATGCTGCCGCCGCATGCGAAGGCAGTCGGCCTGTACGGCTTCGGCGCGGCCGCGCACCTGATCGCCCAGGTCGCGCTGGCCGAGGGCCGGCGCGTGTTCGCCTTCACGCGCCCCGGCGACGCGGCCGCGCAGGCACTGGCGCGGCGCCTCGGCGCGCACTGGGCGGGCGACAGCACGCAGGCCGCGCCGAGCGCGCTGGACGGCGCGATCCTGTTCGCGCCCGACGGCCGCCTGGTCCCGCAGGCACTCGGCCAGCTGGCGCCGGCCGGCGGTGTGGTCTGCGCCGGCATCCACATGAGCGACATCCCCGGCTTCGCCTACCGCACGCTCTGGCAGGAACGCAGCATCAGATCGGTGGCCAACCTGACGCGCCAGGACGCGATCGACTTTCTTGCGCTGGCGGCGCGCCACAAGCTCACGCTGGCGACCACGAGCTACCCGCTGGCCGAGGCCAACCGCGCGCTGGACGATCTGCGCGGTGGTGCCGTGACGGGCGCGGCGGTGCTTCGGGTCTGACTCTTCCTGCTGTATTTCTCCCTCTCCCTCGGGGAGAGGGTTGGGGTGAGGGGCTCGTGCGAGCGCAGCGCTTCGGCCCTCACCCCCCCACCCTCTCCCGCACGCGGGAGAGGGAGCAAATGCCTCTTTCGCTTGCGGAAGCCACGGCGCTCTACGCATGCGCGACGACGCGCGGCAGCTTGCCGCTGCGCCCGCGCACCGTCGCCGCGCCGCACCGCACCTCCAGCCGCACCGAGCCGGCGCCCTGGGCGCCCAGGTAGGCCCGCAGCGCGTCGCCCGCCCGGCGCGCCGCCGCGTCGTCGGCGGCGCCGGCCAGCGTGAGCCGCAGCGAGCGCGGTCCGCGCTGCACGAGCTGGAAGTCGAACCAGCCGCCCTCGTCCTCGATCACCGTGGTCAGGGCCAACGGGGGCAGGCACACGCCGCGCCCGCCGTCACCGCGAACCTGCAGTGCATCGTCGACGCGGCCTTCGACCTCGATGACCGGCAGCGCGCTGCCGCAGTCACAGGGCTCGTCGTGCAGGCACACGCGGTCGCCGAGGTCGTAGCGGATCAAAGGCTGCACGTGGTTGGCCAGGTTGGTGAGCAGCGTGGTGTGGCCCGCGCTGCCGGGCGGCACCGCAAGCCCGCGCTCGTCGACCGGCTCCAGGACGACCCAGTCGCTGTTGAGATGCAAACGCCGATGGCCGCACTCGCTGGCCAGCGCCATGAACTCCGAGGCGCCGTAGCTGGCCAGCACCGCGCAGCCGAACTGGCCGGCCACGAAGGCGCGCATGCCCTCCCCCAGCGCTTCGCCGCCGGTCCAGACTTCGCGCAGCGACAGCGCGAGCCGCCCGGCCGCCGCTTCCTCGGCCAGCATCACGGCCGCGCTGGGATAGGTCGCGACGATGGTCGGCTGCCAGGCCTGCAGCGCGGCGCGCAACCGCGGCAGGGGCTCGAGGAAAGAGAAGGCGCGCAGCCCGGCGACCATGCCCGGCAGCAGACGGCGCAGCCGCTCGACCGACACGATGCTCGCGAAGTGGCCGCCCGTCGCGCCCACGAAGGCGATGCGCTCGGTGGCCAGCGCCGGGTCGAGCCAGCGCCGCGGCGACGGCAGGCGGCGCACGGACTCGAGCGCGTCGTAGACGCCCATCGCGGCTTCGTCCTGCACGAACAGCCCGGCGACGCCGCTGCTGCCCGAGCTTTGCCAGACGGTGTAGCGGCCGGCGAACGCAGCGCCGATGTTGGCCGGCTCGCGCATGAAGTCCTCGACCGCCGAGCGCGTGACGCGCCGGTCGCAGACCGAGTCGTCGAAGCGCGCCATCAGCTCGGCCTTGCCGAGCGGCGGCTGCGCCTCGAACGCCGGACCGTAGCGCGCGAAGCGTTCGCGCCAGAACGCGCTGCCGCGGGCGGCGGCCATCAGGGCCGCCAGCCGCCGCGCACGCCGCGCGGCCAGCGCGCCGTGCGGCGCGTGCGCCGCAAGCGCGATGTCGAGCGAGAGCATGCCGGACTGCCAGAGCTGCGGCCACGTGAGCATGGGTCATCATCGTTGCCCGCGGCGCCGGCCGCTTGACGGGGCTCAAGCAAGCGCGCCGCCGCGCTGCCTAGACTGCGCCGGCCATGAGCATCCGCCATCTTGACCGCCTGCTCGATCCGCACTCGGTCGCGGTGATCGGCGCCAGCGACCGCGAAGCCAGCGTCGGCGCAACGGTCTGGCGCCACCTCCACGGCGGGCGCTTCAAGGGCCCGGTGTGGCCCGTCAATCGCCGCGCAGGCATGCTCGACGGGGGGCCCGTGTACGCCAGCGTGGCCGAACTGCCGCAGGCCCCGGACCTGGCCGTGATCTGCACGCCGGCGCCGGGCGTCGCCGGGCTGGTGGCCGAGCTGGCCGCGCGCGGCACCCGTGCCGCGGTGGTCATGACGGCCGGGCTCGACGCCCACGACAAGCAGGCCATGCTCGATGCCGCACGGCCCTCGCTGCTGCGCGTGCTCGGCCCCAACTGCCTCGGGCTGATCACGCCTCACCTGGGCCTCAACGCGAGCTTCGCGCACGCCGACGCGCTGCCGGGCGACCTGGCCTTCGTGTCGCAGTCGGGCGCCCTCGTGACCGCGATGCTGGACTGGGCCAATGCGCGCGGCATCGGCTTTTCGCGGCTGGTGTCGCTGGGCGAGCATGCCGACGTGGACTTCGGCGACCTGCTCGACTGGCTCGGCAGCGACCCGTACACGCGCGCCATCTTGCTGTACATCGAATCGATCGACCAGGCGCGCAAGTTCATGTCGGCCGCGCGCGCCGCCGCGCGCCACAAGCCGGTGATCGTCGTCAAGGCCGGGCGCGCCGGCAACGGCGTGCAGGCGGCCGCCTCGCACACCGGCGCGATGGCCGGCTCCGACATCGTGTTCGATGCCGCGATCCGCCGCGCGGGCATGCTGCGCGTCGACACCCTGGGCGAGCTGTTCACCGCCGCCGAGACGCTGGCGCGCTTTCGCGCCAACCGCAGCGAGTCGCTGGTGGTCGTCACCAACGGCGGCGGCGCGGGCGTGCTGGCGGCCGACGCCGCCGCGCGCGAGGAGGTGCCACTGGCGCCGCTGCCGCCGGCGCTGGCGGCCGAGCTCGATCGCGTGCTGCCGGCGAACTGGTCGCACGGCAATCCGGTGGACATCATCGGCGACGCGCCCTGCCCGCGCTACGTGGCCGCGCTGGAGGCCCTGCTCGCGCACGCGCCCGGCAGCGCCATCTTGTTCGCGCATGCGCCGACCGCGATCGTGCCGAGCCAGGCCATCGCCGAAGCGCTGCTGCCGGTGGTGTCGTCCCATGCCGAGCGCGTGATGGCCTGCTGGCTCGGCGGCCAGGCGGTCGCGCAGGCGCGCGAGCGCTTCGAGCGCGCCGGCATCGCCGACTACGCCACGCCCGAGGAGGCCGTGCATGCCTTCGCGATGCTGCTCGCCTACCGGCACCACCAGCGCCTGCTGATCGAAGCGCCCGCGGCCTCGCACGGACGCGCGCCCGACCGCGCGATGGCACGCGCGCTCGTGGCGCAGGCCATCGAGCGCGGCGGCGGCTGGCTCGACGCCGACGCTGCGCGGGCCGTGCTGCAGGCCTACGGCATCCCCGTCGTCGCGACGCGCGCCGTCGGCACCGAACTCGACGCACTGGTGCGCGAAGCGCAGGCCTTGGGATGGCCGGTGGCGCTCAAGATCCGTTCGCCGGACATCACGCACAAGTCCGACGTCGGCGGGGTCGCGCTCGACATCGCCGACGCCGCGCAGCTGCGCGCGGCGGCCGAGGCAATGCTGGCGCGCGTGCGCACGACGCGGCCCGACGCGCGCGTCGACGGCTTCAGCCTGCAGTCGATGGCGCGCCGCCCGCAGGCGCAGGAACTGATCGTCGGCGCCAGCATCGACGCGGCGTTCGGCCCCGTGCTGCTGTTCGGCGCCGGCGGCACCGCGGTGGAAGTCCTGGCCGACCGCGCGATCGCGCTGCCGCCGCTGAACGCGCCGCTGGCGCGCGATCTCATCGGCCGCACGCGCATTGCGCGCCGGCTGGCGGGCTATCGCGACCACCCGGCGGCGAACCTGGAAGCCGTGGCCGACGTGCTGATCGCGGTCTCGCAGCTGATGGCGGATTTGCCGGAACTGGCCGAACTCGACATCAACCCGCTGCTGGCCGATGACGCCGGCGTGCTTGCGCTCGACGCGCGGCTGCGCGTCGACGCGGCAGCGCCGGGCGGCGCCGCGCATTTCGCGATCCAGCCCTACCCCGACCAGCTCGAGGAACGCCTCGCCTGGCGCGACATCGACCTGCTGCTGCGCCCCGTGCGGCCCGACGATGCGCGCCGCCATGCCGACTTCCTGGCGCAGCTGACGCCGGAAGACCTGCGCCTGCGCTTCTTCCAGGCGCGCCAGCAGTTCAGCGAGGGCGAGATCGCGCGGCTGACGCAGATCGACTACGCACGCGAGATGGCGTTCGTGGCGGTGCACGCCGACGAATCGCAGACGCTCGGCGTGGCCCGGGCGGTCGCCGATCCGGACAACGAGGAAGCCGAGTTCGCCATCGTCGTGCGCTCGGACCTGCAGGGGCTGGGCCTCGGTCGGCTGCTGCTCGACAAGCTCGTGCGCTACAGCCGCGAGCACGGCACCGCCCGCCTGGTCGGCTGGGTGCTGCGCGAGAACCGCGCAATGCTGGCGCTGGCGCAGTCGCTGGGCTTCGTGGTCGACGAGGCCGGCTCCGACCCGGACGCACTTCGCGTGGTCAAGGAACCCATCTGATCGCCCGCGGCGCCATCGCCGCGGTTGATCGCTGTCAAGGCCGACCGGGCGGCTTTGCGTAGGCTGACCACCGTGCGGCGCGAGTGCCGCGAGCAGCATGTCGTCCACCGTCCCTCATCGATCCCTCTGGTCCGCAGACCGGCTCTCGGCGCGAGATCTCGCCTGCCTGCTTCGGACCGCCCAGCAACTGCGCGCCGAGCGGCTCGACGGCAGCGCGCATGCGGCGCTGGCGGGCCGGCACATCGCCCTGATCGGCGCACCCGCCGGGGCCGATACGCAGGCATTCGTGCAAGCGGCGGCCGAGCTCGGCGTTCGCGTCGCGCAGATCGATGCCGAGTCCTTGCGCAACGCGCCGTCGCAGCGCGTGCCCGAGTTGGCGCGCATGCTCGGGCGCCTCTACCAGGGCGTCGACTGCCGCGGCCTGCCCGCCGAGCGCATCGAGCAGATCGAAGCCCATGCCGGCGTGCCGGTGCTCAACGGCGTGGCCGACCCGGCGCATCCGCTGCGGCTCGTCGGCGACCTGCTGACCATGCAGGCCTGGTCGGGCCGGCCGCTGGCCGACCTGGGCCTCGAACTGCCCGACCTCGCCGCGCCCGAGAGCCGCACGATGATCGAGCTGGCCCGGCTGTCGGGACTGCATGTCCTTCGGCCCCAGTGCGCCGTCGCCGTGGCCGACCCGTCCGCCGATGAACGCGTCGCGCCCGAGTTCAGGTTCGCCGCGGGCCGCGGCGTGGCCGAACGCCTGTGCACCGGCGACGACAAGCCCGAATCGCGGCGCGCGCTGGGTCTGCTGAACCAGGCGCACGAACGGCTGACCCTCCAGGCGCTGCTGGTCGCGGCGCTGGCCTGACCGGCGCGGCCGAGATGGCGGGCCACGGCAGCGCCACCGGCCGCCTCGAGGTTGGGCCGCAGCCCTGGAGCCTGCCCCCGCAAGCGCTGGCCGAGGCGCTGCGCAGCTCGGTCTCGGTCGGCTTGTCTCGCTCCGAGGCGAGGCGGCGGTTGCGCGCGCACGGACCGAACGCACTGCGCACCGTGGCCGAGCCGTCGCGCTGGCGCCTGCTGGCGCGCCAGTTCGGTAGCCCGCTGGTGCTGATCCTGCTGATCGGCGCCGCGATCTCGGCCGTGCTCGGCGAGTGGGCCGAGGCCGCGATCATCGTCGTCATCGTCGGCTCGACCGCCGGCCTGGGCTTCTGGCAGGAGGCGCGCGCCTCGACCGCGCTCGGCCGGCTGCGCCGCCGACTCGCCTTGCATGCCCGCGTGCGCCGCGACGCGCGCGAGCTGAGTGTCCCGGCGACGCAGCTGGTGCCGGGCGACTTGCTGCTGCTGTCCGCAGGCAACCTGGTGCCGGCCGACGCGGTGGTGATCGAGGCGCGCGACTTCCTGGTCGTCCAGGCCAGCCTGACGGGCGAGTCGCTGCCGGTCGAGAAGCGCCCCGGCCCCTGCCCCGCCGACGCGCCACTGGCCGCGCGGGGCAACGCCATCCATCTCGGCACCTCGGTTCGCAGCGGCACCGCGCTGGCGCTGGTGACGGCCACCGGCGCCGACACCGCGCTCAGCACCATCGCCGCGCGCCTGGGGGCGCCGCGCGATGCCGGCGGATTCGAGCGCGGCGTGCGCGATTTCGGCGCGCTGCTGCTGCGCGTGATGCTGGTGATGGTGGTGTTCGTGCTGGTCGTCAACCAGTGGTTCGACCGACCTGCGGTCGAGTCGCTGCTGTTCGCCGTGGCGCTCGCGGTGGGTCTGTCGCCCGAGCTGCTGCCGGCGATCGTGACGGTCACGCTGGCGCGCGGCGCGCGCGACATGGCCGCGCAGGGCGTGCTGGTGCGCCGGCTCGAAGCGATCGAGAACCTCGGCAGCATGGACGTGCTGTGCACCGACAAGACCGGCACGCTGACGCAAGGCGAGATGACGCTGGTCAGCGCCGTCGACGGCGACGGGCGCGATTGCCGGCGCGTGCGCGAGCTCGCCTATCTCAACGCGGCGCTGGAGACCGGCATCGCCAACCCGCTCGACGCGGCCATCGTCGCCGCAGGCCGCGCCGAGAAGCTGCCGCTGTCGGGCTGGCGCAAGGTCGACGAGATCCCCTACGACTTCCAGCGGCGCCGCCTGACCATCGTGGCGGCGTCGGCGCAAGGGCCGCTGATGGTGACCAAGGGCGCGTTCGACCAGGTCCTGTCCATCTGCGACCGCGACGCCGACGATCGGCCGCTCGATGCACGGCGGCGCGAGGCGCTGGGCGAGCGCATGCGCGCGGCGGCGGCCTCGGGGCTGCGGGTGCTGGCCGTGGCCTCGCGCGAGGTCGAGGCGCGCGCCGCGTTCGATGCCGGGGACGAGACGGGACTGCGCTTCGAGGGCCTCGTGTGCTTCGCCGACCCGCCGCGCCACGACGCCGGCAAGACCCTCGAAGCGCTCGCGCGCCTGGGCATCCAGGTCAAGCTGATCACCGGCGACAACCGTCACGTCGCGGAGCACCTCGCGCGCGCCGTCGGCCTGGACGCGCGGGCCGTGGTCACCGGCGACGCGATGGCGCGCATGAGCGACGAGGCGTTGTCGCGGCAGGCGCGCGACAGCGCGCTGTTCGCCGAGATCGACCCGCAGCAGAAGGAGCGCATCGTGCGCGCGCTGCAGCGCGGCGGACACGCGGTGGGCTACCTCGGCGACGGCATCAACGACGCGCCGGCACTGCACGCGGCGGATGTGGGCATCTCGGTCGAAGGCGCGGTCGACGTGGCGCGCGAGACGGCCGACGTCGTGCTGCTGCGCCCCGACCTCGGCGCGATCGTGCGCGGCGTCACCGACGGCCGACGCTCGTTCGCCAACACGCTGAAGTACATCCGCATCACCACCAGCGCGAACTTCGGCAACATGATCAGCATGGCCGCAGGCACGCTGCTGCTGCCCTTTCTTCCGATGGCGGCAAAGCAGATCCTGCTCAACAACCTGATGTCTGACTTGCCGTCGATCGTCATCGGCGGCGACCGCGTCGATGCGGCCGAACTCGCAAGCCCATGCCGCTGGGACATCCCGGAACTGCACCGCTTCATGGTGGTGTTCGGCCTACTCAGCAGCCTGTTCGACCTGCTTGCCTTCGCCTTGCTGCTGCGCGTCTTCGACGCCGCGCAGGCGACGTTCCAGACCGGCTGGTTCGTCTTCTCGCTGCTCAGCGAGATCGCGATCCTGATGGCGCTGCGAACCCGCGGCGCCGCCTGGCGCAGCCCGCCCGCGCCGTGGTTGATCGGCCTGGGCGCGGTGACCGCGTTGGCAGCGCTGAGCCTGCCGTTGTGGCCGCAGCTGGCGCAGCCGATGGGCTTCACGCCGTTGAGCGCGTCGCTGCTGGGCGCGCTGCTCGCGCTGATCCTCGCCTATGTCGGCTGCACCGAGCTGGCCAAGCGGTACGTGGCGATGCGCCCGGCACGACGCCGCTCGAAGCGCTGACAGGCCCGCCCTAATGCGCGAACAGCGTCGGCAGCCTCATCGACTGCAGCACCGTGCGCGTGACACCGCCAAGCAACCTTTCGGCTGCGCGCGAGCGGCCATAGCAGCCCATCACCAGCAGATCGGCCCCGACGTCGTCCGCCAACTCGAGCAGTGCCTGGCCCGACAGCGGGCCGTTGCGCCCGTGCTGGACCACCGGCGCGACGACGCCGTGGCGCTCCAGATGCGCTTCCAGCGCGCCGACTGAAAGCTCCGGCGACGCGTCGACCTCGACCGCGCGCAGCACGTGGACCTGGCGAGCGGCACGCAGCAGCGGCAGCGCGCCGTCGACCGCGCGCGCGGCTTCCCGGCCCGGCTTCCAGGCGATGAGCACGATGCGGTCGGCCTGCTCGTACTCGCCCGCGCACGGCAGCACCAGCGTCGGGCGGCCGCTGCCCAGCACCACGGTCTCGACGAAGTCGGACGGCACGCCGATGCCCGACGCGTCGGCCGGGTCGTGCTGGCCGAGCACGACCAGGTCGTGGCACAGCGCGGCCTCGACGAAGGTGCCGACCCCGTCTTCGGCGCCGGCGTCGTCCCAGTGCATCGCCGCACCAGGCGCCCGGTTGGCCGTGTCGAAGCTCGCGCGGCCGCGACGGTGCCGGTCGGCGTCGATCGACTGCATGGTCGCCGCGGCTTCATGCCCGGCGGCATGGGCGAACGGCAGGTCGACGAGCCTGGGCCCGAGCGCCATCAAGGCGCTGACCTGCGCGTCGTGCTGCGCGGCGAGTGCCCGCGCGAAGGTCAGGCGCGAGGTGCAGCGCGCACCGGCATCGACGTGCACGAGGATGGAGCGAAGGTCGGGCATCGCGGTCGGCTCCAGGGCAGGACAGATGCCGGCAGCCTATGCGGCCGCGCCGGCGGCGGGATTGCGCGACGTCAAGCGCGCCCGCGCCTGCCTACAGCATTCGAAACGCCAGCACGGCGACCAGCGTGGGCGGCAGCGCCGCCACCAGCAGGCCCAGCGGGTTCACCGTCTGGTCGTCGAAGCTGCCGCGCAGGATCGCCACGCCGGCCGGGTTCGGCGCATTGGCGATCACGGTCAGGCCGCCGCCGGTGACGGCGCCGGCCACGAGCGCCACCTTGAACTCGTCGCTCAGGCCTTGCACCAGCGAGCCGAGGTAGGTCAGCGCCGCGTTGTCGGTGATGGCGGTCAACGCCGCCGCGCCGAAGAAGACCGCGTTGGCGTCCATGCCCAGCAGCACCGGCTGCAGCCACCATTGCTGCAGCCCGCCCAGCACCACCAGGCCGGCAAGGAAGAACGCCACCAGCAGCGCCTCGCGCAGGATGAGCGGCTCCTGGTAGCGCTGGTAGGCGGTCGCAAAACCGAGGAAGAACAGGAACAGGCCCAGGAAGACCGCGGGATGGTGGGCGAAGGCGACGACGCCCGTCAGGAACAGCAGGTGCACGGCCACCACGGCCGCGGGTACCGCCGGCGCTGCGCCGGACGGGCGCTCGGCCATGTGGCCCAGCTGGTGGCGAAACAGCAGCGCCGCCGAGGCGGCATTGACGATCACCGCGAGCGCGGCCTTCCAGCCGAAGTGGCTCAGCATGAACCAGATGTCCCAGTTCCAGGTCGCCGCCACCATCAGCACCGGCGGCGCGGCAAAGGGCGTCAGCGTGCCGCCGATGGAGATGTTGACGAACAGCACGCCGACGGTCGCGTAGCGCAACCTGGTCGACACGGGCTTGGCGAACAGCGTGTCGCGCAGCATCAGCGCCGCGAGCGTCATCGCGGCCGGCTCGGTGATGAAGGAGCCCAGCAGAGGCACGACGGCGAGCACGACGAAGTACATCGACATGCCGCGGTTGAACGGCATGAAACCCGCGACCCGCCGCACGATGCCGCCGGCCATCTGCAGGATCGGCCGCGTGCCGGCGATCACCATGATCGCGAACACGAACATCGGCTCGGTGAAGTTGCGCGACTCCAGATACTGGGTGGCCGGCTCCTTGCCGTTCACCGCGAACATGAACAGCATCAGCACCATCGCCCAGAAGCCGAACACGACCTCGACCTCGCCGAGCAGGTGCCACAGGCCGGCGTGTCGCGGCCGCGTGTGGGCCAGCTGCTCGAAAAACTTGGTGGAGAAGGTGTGGACCAGGGCGACCGCGAAGAGCACGGCGCCGAGCAGCTGAATCGTCGAGGGGGTGGTCATCGCGCGTGATCGATCCCGCGTGGCGGCCCGACCATCGCGCACAACCTGCTGCGCCGCGCCGGGTTCCACCCGCACGGCTCAACACCCGCGGCGATTGTAGGCAGGCCCTGCGGCCCTTCACGGCCGATGCACGAGCATCGACTCACGAGCCAGGCGGCCATGACGCGATCGGGCGGTCCCGCCAGGGAACCGTCCGGCGCCTGATCGGCCTCCAACCACGACGCCCTCGGACGACACGGCCGAGTCGACACGCGCAAGGAGACGACGATGGACCCCGCCACACAGACCCACCTGCCTGCGCTGCGCCAGTCGCTGCTCGAACGCCTGCGCGAACTGCAGGCCGAGCTGTCAGTGCGCGAGCCGCAGCCGCTCGACAGCACGGACGTCGGCGACCTCACCGACACCGCGACGCAGCGCGAGTTCGAGACGCTGCACCAGGCCGAGGAACAGCGCGATGCCGACGAGCTGGGCGCCGTGCGCGCGGCACTGGAGCGCATGAACGCCGGCCGCTACGGCGACTGCGCCGACTGCGGCGAGCCGATCCCGCTGCAGCGCTTGCTGGTACAGCCGGCGGCCGAGCGCTGCACGGCCTGCCAGACGGCTCACGAGCAGGCGCACGCCGTTTCGAGCGCGGGGTAGCGCCTGTCGCGCTGAGCGGCGGCCGCAGCGCCGGTCAGGCGAGCTGTTCGGTGCCGTTGTGCCAGATCAGCCACGGCGGCAGCTGGAAGCCTTGCTGCTGATAGGCCTGCAGCCACTGCGCCTGCCATTCGAACCACGACGACGCCAGGGCGAGCTGCGCCTGCAGCCACTGCTCGAACAGTTCACCCCCGGCTTCCACCAGCTCGCCGCCGGCGTCCATCAGGGCCTGCGTGGCGTCGTCGGGCGAGTTGGCGGCGTCGAGGGTTGGGTTGCGTCGGGCCATCCTGGTCTCCTTGGTCGGCCGCTGCGAAGAGCGAGCGGCAAGTGAACAATCTAGTGCGCGTCGCGCCGGGCGTCGAAGAAACAGGCACCGCCAGCGCAAAAGAACTTACGGGCAAGCGGCGTTCCCGGTTGCGCTGGCCACCACGCGCGGTCGCTTGCCACTGTGGCCGACCATGCTCGGCTCGCCGCAGTGCACCGCGAGGCGCACGCCGCCCGCGCCTTGCGAGCGCAGGTAGGCCGCCAGTGCCTGGCGCGAGCGGCGCGTCGTGGCGGCGTCGGCCGCACCGCCCAGCGTCAACTCGAGCAGGCGCGGGCCGTGCTGCACGAGCTGGAAGTCCGACCAGCCGGCGTCGTCCTCGATCACCGTGGTCAGCGCCAGCGGCGGCAGGCGGACCGCGTGGCCGTGCGCGCCGGTCACCCACAGCGAGTCGTCGATGCGCCCTTCGACCTCGATCACCGGCAGCGGACTGCCGCAGGCGCAGGCATGGCCGGCGATGCGCACGCGATCGCCAAGGTCGTAACGGATCAGCGGCTGCGCATGGTTGGCGAGATTGGTGAGCCAGGTCGTGTGGCAAGGCGTGCCGTCGGGCACCGGCCGGCCGTGCCGATCGACCTGCTCGAGGATCGCCCAGTCGCAGTTGAGATGCAGGCGCCGGTGCGCGCACTCGCAGGCCAACGCGAGGAACTCCGACGCGCCGTAGCTGGCCCACACCGGGCAGCCGAAGGCACGCACGATCACGTCGCGCATGCCTTCGGTCAGGGCCTCGCCGCCCGTCCACAGCTCGCTGAGTTCGAGGCGCAGCTCGCCGCGCTGCGCAGCCTCGGCCAGCATCAGCGCCGCGGTCGGATAGGTCGCGACGATGGTCGGCCGCCAGGCATTGAGCGCCGCCATCAGCTGCTGCCGCGGCTGCAGGAACGAGAAGCCCTGCAAGCGCCGCGTCATGCCCGGGATCCGATGCCGCAAGCGTTGCACGGCCGCGATGCTCGCGAAGTGGCCACCGGTCGCGCCGACGAAGGCGATGCGCTCCGTGAGCAGCGCCGGATCCATCCAGCGCCGCGCCGACGGCACGCGCCGCACCGCTTCCAGTGCCTCGTAGACGCCCATCGCCGCCTCGTCCTGGACGAACACGCCGGGCTCGCCGCTGCTGCCCGAGCTCTGCCACACCGTGTAGCGGCCGTCGACCGGCAAGCCGATGCGCTCGGGCGCACGCATGAAGGCCTGCAGGCCGGCCAGCGTGAGGCTGCGGTCGGTCAGCGAGTCGTCGAAGCGCGCCATCAGCTCGCGCCGGCTCAGCGGCGGCTGCGACTCGAAGCACGCGCCGTGGCGCTCGAAGCGCTCGCGGTACAGCGCACTGCCTTCTGCCGCGCGCATCAACGCCGCCAGCCTCCGCTGCCGCCGCGCGGCCAAGCCTTGCCCACCCGACCATGGCGCAAGCCCGGCGTCGAGCGCGCGCGCGCCCGCATGCCACAGCTCGGCCGAAGTCAGCATTGCCGGATCACCGCCTTCAAAGAACCAAGACTAGCGCCTGTTCGACGCGGCGTGCTAACGCTCATCGAGATCGACCATGCCCTCGCGCACGGCCCAGCGCACCAGCGCCGCCGCATCGGCCAGGCCGAGCTTGCGCATCAGCCGGCTGCGATAGGTGTCGACCGTCTTCGGTGAGAGGTGAAGCTGCTCACCGATCTCGGCGCTCGAGGCGCCGCGCGCGACCATCACCACCACCTGCCGTTCGCGCGCCGACAGCGCGCGCGCCGAATACGCCGCCTCCGTCAGGCCGCGCACCGCGAGCTCGGCCTCGTCGGGCCCGAGATGGCGCTCGCCGCGCGCCGCGGCCTCGACCGCCCGCAAAAGTTCGGCCGACGAGGAGCCCTTGAGCACGTAGCCGTGCGCACCCAGGCGCAGCGCATCGGCAATGTGCTGCGGCCGCTGCGACATCGTCAGCACGACGATGCGCGACTTCACCGCGCGCCGCCGCGCGTCGTCGAACAGTTCGAAGCCGGAACGCTGGCCCAGCTGCAGGTCGAGCAGCACGACATCGGGCTCCAGCCGCGCGATCTCGACGCTCGCCGTGCCCGGGTCGTCGGACTCGCCCACGACCTCGTGGCCGGCCGTCTGCAGCAGCGTGCGCAGGCCTTCGCGCACCAGCGCGTGATCGTCGATCAGGTAGATCCGGCATCGCATGGTTCGGGTTCCTTCCACTCCAGCCGCACGGTTGTTCCGCCGGACACGGTCGATTCGATCGCCAGGATGGCGCCGATCGTGCGCGCGCGCTCGCGCATGCCGACCAGGCCCAGGTGCCCCGGCTGCTCGGCCGGCAGCTGCGCCATGCCGATGCCGTCGTCGGCCACGCGCAGCGCCAGCCGCCCGCGCGCGCCTTCGATCGACACGCTGACCGAGCGCGCCTGCGCATGGCGCAGCGCGTTGTGCAGGGCCTCGCGCGCGACCATGAACGCGGCGTACTCGACATCCGCGGGCCAACGGGCGCCGGCGAGCGAGTGCAGCACCAGCGCAACCTGGGGGTAGAGCCGGGTGCACTCGCGCAGCTCGCGCTCGATCGCCGCGATCAGCCCCTGTTCGTCGAGCAGCGCCGGGCGCAGGCCGCTCAGCGTGCCGCGCAGCTGCCGGTGGGCGACACCGATCAGCTCGCCGATGCGCCGCGCCTCGTCGGCGGCGATCGCGCCTGAGCCGCGCATCGTCGCGGCATCGTGGACCAGGCGCAGGGCGGCCAGCGTCTGGCCGAGCTCGTCGTGCAGAGCCAGCGCCAGGCGCTGCGTCGTGCCCTTCTCCTGCTCGAGCAGGCGCTGTGAGAACCACGCCAGCTCCCGGTGCGAACGCGCCAGGGCCTGCTCGGAATGGCGGCGCTGGTCGGCCTCGATGCGCAGCTCGGCGGCGCTGGCGCTCAGGCTCGCGTGAGTGTCGAGCAACTCGATCAGCACCGCGAACTCGGCGGCCATGGCGAGCGCGAACATCTCGTCGTCGTCGTCAAAGCCGCCGTCGGAGGCGGCGCGCCACAGCAGTAGCGCCCCATTCCCGGCGTGGCTGGGCCCCAGTCTCACCGCGAGCGCCGACCACGGCCCCGGGCCGACGGCGCCCGGCAGCGCGTCCGGCCCGAGCGAATGCCGCACGCTGCCGTGCGCATGCCAGACCAGCGCCAGCGCGCTGCCGTCGACCGGGTGGCCGAGCAGCGTCTGGGCGGACGGCGGCGCCAGCCCGCGCGCCTCGACCTCGCGGATCACCAGCGCGTCGTCGACCAGGGCCAGCACGGCGCCGCGCGCGTCGAGCAGGCGCATCGCGGCGTCGCAGAACAGCTTCAGGAAGCTGCGCCGCTCGCGCACGGCCGCGAGGTCCAGCGTGGCTTCCATCAGGGCCGCCATGCGCGAGGCGCTGCGGCGCAGCCGCGCATGCTCGACCGAGGCGCCCGAGGTCGTGCCGCGCGCCGGCGCCTCGGCCTCGCCGGCCAGGCTGCGGCTCAGCATGCTCCAGGCCGAGACCGTGCCGTAGCGGTCTTCGTCGTCGCCGCTGTCGCTCTCGGTTGCCGCGGACGACCCGGCGCGCGACAGCGCATCCTCCACCGCCGTCAGCAGCGCCGCGGGCGAGGCCGGTTTGGCGAGTACCGTGTGGACGCCGCAGGCATCGGCCAGTCGGCGCGCATCGCTGCTGCGGTAGGTGGCGGTGTAGAAGATGACGCGCGTGGCCGACAGCCGGGCGCTGGCCCGCACGCGTTGCGCGAACTCGACGCCATCCATCACCGGCATCAGCACATCGGTGATCACGAGGTGCGGGCGCGCCTGTTCGACCACGTCGAGCGCTTCGCTGCCGTCGGCCGCCTGCAGCACCTCGTGGCCGGCGTGCGCGAGCACCTGGGCCACGTAGTGACGGTTGGCGGCACGGTCGTCGACGACCAGGACACAAGCCACCGTGCCAAACCTCCCTTCTGACCTCGCGAGTCTGCGCGGCGGTCGCCGGCGCCCTCCTCCTCCATTTGTAGGATGCCGCGGACGGACGGCCGGCTTAGTGTCCGCTGTCAGGAATGCCATGACCAGCGGGCCAGCCAGCAAACCACCCACCGGCGCGCCGAACGCGCCATCGCCGTCCGACCCGTCCGGCAGCGGACGCATCGAGTTGCGCCTGCGCTCGATCGACGACCTCGATCAGCCCGCCACCACGGCGGCTGGAAAGGGCGCCACGACCGCCAAGCCGGCCGAGACGGCCACGCCGCAGTCGCTGACCTCGTTCGACTGGCTGGACACCATCGTCGACGAGGTCGTGCTCGGCAGCGACGCCGGCGCGCAGCCGCCGGCACCGGGTGCCGGCCTGAACCAGCCCACCCAATGGCGCGCCACTGGCATCGAGACCGTGCCGGCGGCCGAGGCCTTGCCGGTCGACGTGCTCGACCAGGTGCTGCTCGGCTACTCACCGATCATGGACCGCCACCACGGCGTCGTCGCGACGCGCCTGACCGTGGTGCCGGTGAGTCCCCACCGAACGCTGGACGCCGGCGCGCTGCTCGAGGCCGTGGGCCGCGTGTGGCCGATCGACAGCGGCGCCGTGTCGCTGAACGTGGCGTCGGAAAGCCTGCTCAAGGAGCTGCTGCGGGCGCGCCCGGACCCGAACATCATGATCGAGGTGCCGGCCTTCCTGGCGGCCGAGACGGCCGGCGTGGCGGCGATCATCGAGCTGGCCGCGCGCGGCAACATCTTGTTGATGAAGGGCCGCCCGCGCGTCGAGCTGCCGCGCGCCGTGCTGCACTGCTTCAAGTGGTCGGTCGTCGACATCGGCGAAGAGCGCCGCGTCGGCGCGCCAACGCCATCGCAAGGCGTGCAGCGCATCCTGCCTTGCATCCAGACCGGCGTGCGGACGACCGAGGAGATGCGGCAAAGCTTCGAGCGCGGTGCGATCGCGGTGATGGGCTGGCCGCTGGAGGACCCGGTGACGCCGCGGCGTTCGCAGGCGAGCCCGGACCTGCAGGTGGTGCTGGAGATGATCGCGCGCATCGACCGCAACGAGCCGGCCGACGCGATCGACCAGGTGCTGGTGCGCGACCCGGTGCTGGCCTTCGAGCTCATGCGGCATGTTCGCAGCGCCTCGCCGGGGCCGCTGCGGCTGGAGACCGGCTCGTTCCGCCAGGCGATCTCGATCCTCGGCCACCAGCATCTGCGGCGCTGGCTGGCCGGCGTGCTGGCGCGCACCGCCGAGACCGTGCACCTCAAGCCGGTCAACTTCGCGGCGCTGCGCCGCGGCCTGCTGATGCGCGAGCTGACCTCGGTCACCGACGATCCCGCGCTGCGCAGCGAGATGTTCATGTGCGGCGTGTTCTCGCTGCTCGACCACATCCTCGCGCGCCCGATCGGCGAACTGCTGGCCACGCTGGCGGTTCCCGAGCGCGTGCGCACGGCCCTGGTCGACGGCCGGGGAGACTGCTTCGTGGCGCTCGAGCTCGCGCGCGCGATCGAGTCGGAAGACCCGCACGCGATCCGCCGTGCCGCGGCCGCGGCCTTCGTGACGCCGCGGGAGATCAACCGGGCCCTGATGCGCAGCCTGCGCGTCGCCTTGCAGCTCGAGCGCAGCACCCGCGTGGCCTGACGCGGCCTGCTGCGGCCCGCGGCGGCCGCGAATCCGGCAATCAGTGCAGCGCCGCCTCGCCGAGCGGGCCGATCGCGCGCTGCACCTCGCCGATGAAGCGGCCCTGGTCGAACTGAGACTTGCCGACGATGTCCTGGATCTGCCCGTTCAGGCGCAGCCGGTCGCCGGCGCTCAGGTCCTGCGCCGTGACGACGACGATCGGGATGTGCGCGGTCGATGGGTCGGCCTTCAGCGCCTCGACCACGTCGAAGCCGCTGACCCCGGGCATCTCCAGGTCGAGCGCGATCAGGTCGGGCCGAAAGCGCCGGGCCAGCTCGATGCCTTCGCGCCCGCCGAGCGCGCGCAAGACGGTGTAGCGGCGCTGGCGCAGCTGCGACGACAGCAGCTCGACGGACTCGGCGTCGTCGTCGACCACGAGCACCGTGCATTCTCGCTGCGCGTTGGGCACCAGGCCCAGGCGCTCCAGGCCCTTGGCCAGTGCCTGGTGCTCGATGGGCTTTTGCAGCACCAGCGAGGCACCGAGCGAAAAGCCCTTGCCCGGCTCCGCCGCGACCGACACGACGACCACCGGCACGGCGGCCCACGCCGGCATGCCCTTGAGCTTGGCGAGGAACTCCCAGCCGTCCATGCCGGGCAGGATGATGTCGAGCGTGATGAGGTGAGGCGTGAACTCGTCGGCCAGCGCCAGCGCGTCTTCGGCCGACGCGACGCGCCGCACGGCCAGGCCGAGCGCCTCGAGCTGGGCGGCCATCAGCAAAGCGGCCTCGTGGTGGTCTTCGATCACCAGCACGACGGGCCGCGACTTCGCGGCCGGCGCACTCTGCTGTGCCCGCTCCTCGGGGCGGCAAGGCAGCCAGACGGTGAAGCAGCTGCCGCGCCCGGCCTCGCTGGTCACCGCCGCTGCGCCGCCGTGCAGTTCCACCAGTCGGTGCACGATCACCAGGCCCAGTCCGGTGCCCTCGACGTTGCGGGTCACCGCATTGGCGATCTGCGTGAACGGCTTGAACAGCTTGTGGATGTCCTGCGGCGCGATCCCGATGCCGCTGTCGGACACCGAGATCTCGACGAAGCGCTCGGTCGCCGATTCCGGCAGCGGCAGCCGCATGCCCTCGTGAAAGCCCGGCAGGCCCGAAGCGGCGCGCTCACGCGCCACGACACGCAGGTCGATGCGCACCTGCGCGCCCTCGGCGCTGAACTTGACCGCGTTGGACAGCAGGTTCAGCAGCACCTGCTTGATGCGCCGCCGGTCGGCGTCGATCAGGCCGACGTCTTCGTGCTCGACGAGCTCCAGGCCGATGCCGCGCTTGCGTGCCTGTTCGGTGACCATCGTCGTCACCTCGTGCAGCAGCGCATCGGGCCGCAGCGGCTCGGGCTCGATCTCGATGCGGCCGGCCTCGATCTTGGAGAGATCGAGGATGTCGTTGATCAACGCGAGCAGGTGATGGCCGCCGTCCAGGATGTAGCCGGCGAAGCTGCGCTGCCGCTCGGACACCGCGCCGGCCATGCCGTTCTTGAGCATCTCGGAGAAGCCGATGATCGCGTTGAGCGGCGTGCGCAGCTCATGCGACATGTTGGCCAGGAACTCCGACTTGAAGCGCCCCTGCTCCTCCAGGCGTCGGTTCGACTCGCTCAGTTCCGCATTGACCGACTGCAGCTGATGCATCACGCGCCCAAGCTCCGCCGAGCGCAGCGTCTCGCGCGCATGGGCATGCACCAGGCGCGCGTGCAACACGCCGTTCTCGAGCAGCAGGCGCGCGAGCACGAAGGTCGCCGCCGCGAGCCCGTAGGCACGGCCCGCATAGAAGCCGAGGTCGAAGCGCCCGGCGTTGAGCACGGCCGAAAGGCCCACGTCGAACAGCCACGCACACAGCACGACCGCCAGCCACAGGTCGAGCACCGACGCCAGCCGCCGCTGCCATGCCAGCAACGCGAGGGCCACCAGGCTCGAACACCAGGTGGCGCCGACGACGAAGACCATCGCCGGCGTGTAGCGGTTTCCGCTCATGATGGGCGGCAGCAAGGCCTGGCCGGCGGTCGCGACCGCGGCGGCCCCCAGCGCGGCCGCCACCGCCGCCGCGCTGGCCGCGGCAACGATCGCCGTGCGCCGCCGATCGCGCGGCAGCGCATCGCGGCGGCCGCCGCGCAGCAGCGCGTAGGCGATGACGAAGAGCGGGAAGCCGCCGTGCCAGAACATGTAGATCCAGGCCGTGCTCTGCGGGCCCGCGCCGATCAGGCCGGCGGGCGCGAACAGGCCCGGAAAGCTCAACGCGTGCGTGGTCGTGGCGGCGGCGGTGAACAGGTAGCCGCAGGCCAGCGCGAGCAATGCCGCCGAGCCGCCGATGAGGCACTGGCCGAGCAGCATCACCGCCGTGATCAGGTCGGTGATGACGAGTGCCGACTCGTAGATCGGAATGAAGGCCCAGACCGGCGCCAGCTGCCGCTGCGCGAAGGGCGCACAGGCGAGGAAGATGACGGTCGACGCCAACGCCACGGCCAGCGCAAGGCGACGCTCGCCGGGGCCGGCAGGCCAGTCGGCCAGCGATGTCACGGGCGAAACGCCCGGCTCCTCTGGCGACGATGCTTCGTCGATCGCGCGTCCCATATCGTCGATCTGACCACCGGCTCGGGCCGCGAGACACTGTCACCTCTTACAGCTGATCGATGACATGAGGTCGAGCGGTCCGGACCAGCGGTTCTCGAACACCCTTTCCCGGACGGACGTTGGCACCTTACGGGCTGTCAAGGCCCGTCACATCCTTCCGCCTGAGGAGGATGCGCAGGTGCTGTGCTTGCGTGCAGCCCGTCGCCATGCCGCTCAGGGCTGCCGGCGGACCTTCGGGTCGTGCTCGGGCTGCAATGTCCAGTCGATCGCATCGCGCGGCGTCGGATGCGCGCGATCGGCGTGCGTCGCGCCGCTCACCGCGATCGGGTCGCTGGCGGGGAAGGTCTCCTCGATCGCCTCGTCCAGCAGTTCCTGATACGAGGGCATCTCGTCGGGCGGCGGCCGGGCGCCATCGTCCGCGCGCCGCGGCTGCGAATCGGCTGCTTGCATCACGATCCTCCTGCGGCGGCGCAAGCCCGTGCTCGCCAGACCACCGACGGCGGCCTGCGGCAATCGCAGTGCCTGCCCATGACCGGCCGTTTCTGACGCAACAAAAATGGGCGGCGCGCGCTACCGCGTGCCGCCCATGGTCAAGCGGCGATGCTCAGTGCACCGTGCGGTCGCGCCGCCACCAGGCGCTGTACTCCTTGTCGGTGGCCAGCGTCCACAGTGCCAGCACCAGGATCGCCACGCCGGTGCCGACGGCGACATTGCGAGCGTCCAGATGGGCCGCAAAGCCCAGCACCCAGGGGGCGACGATCATCCACAGGCCCAGCGCGCCTTCGGACCACTCTTCCCAGGCGCGCGGCACGAAGATCGCGCCGGCCGCCACGGCGACGAGCGCCAGTCCGATCACCACCGCGTTGGCCATCGCGGCGGTCTCGTCCGCGTAGCTGATGGCCCACGGCGACAGCACCAGCCAGGCCCCCAGCACGGCGTTGACCGCATCTTGCCAATGCCTCAGCTGCTTCATGGTCACACCTCCTGTCGTTCAAGCAACGACGTCGACTGCACCGCTTTGACTACGCCAGCGGCGGCGTGTTCCTGGCACCGTTCATGAGCCTTCATCCACCAGGAATTCAAACTCCTGCACCACGCGCACGTCCTGCTCACTCGACAGGCAGCGGTACTGCAGCATCGCCGCGCGCACCGCGGCGTGATAGACGCGCGGCCCCGACGCGACGGTGACGTCGCGGATCGCGCCGCGGCTGACCAGCGCCTCGGCGCGCACGACGCCGGAGATGTGTTCCTGCAGCGCGCGGCGCGGGATCTCCGGGCGCACCTGGGTCGGACATGCGATCGCCACATCGACCGCGCGCTCGCCGGCGCCCGCGGCCATCAGCGGTGCCGGCGCAGGCGGCACGACGATCGGAGGCTCGACGGCCGGCATGATCGGGCTCGTCTCGGCAATCGGCGAAACCGCCGTCGGCGGCACGGCAACCTCCGGCGTCGGCACGTAAGGCGGCGGGGGCGCGGCAAGGGGACGCGGCGACGCCGGCACGACGCGCTGGGGTGGCGGTGGCGGTGGTGGGAGCGGTGGCGGGAGCGGTGGCTCGACTTCGGCCACCACGCGGGCCGACAGCGGCTTCTTCACCAGCGGCACGGCCTCGCGCGCCAGGCCGCTCCACAGCGCCTGCGCCGCCAGCACGTGCAGCGCGGCCACCGCGCACAGCGCCGCGACGCGACGGTGCGCATGATGGCCCAGAGGCTCGAACCGGCGATCCATGCTGGCTGCGATCCGCGCCGCGGCGAGTCGCCTCCTCGTGCGAGGCGTCGCGCGGCACGCGCTCCTGCATGCTGGGTGCGGCGTCGGGCCGGCAAGTTCCCCGGGTCACGATCGGCGGCAGCCGGGCTGCGCCGTACGCGCACCACTTCTTGACAGCGCGCAAGCCGCCGGCCGACCGAACCGGCTAGCGTTCGAGCCGTGGAGATTTGCCATGGACCATGCCATTGCCTTGGATCACGTCACCCTGCGCCGCCTGCTCGAATTGCGGCTCGGTGACCTGCGCGCCGACCTGCAGCGCGCGTCGCCGCCGGCCGAGGACCACGACGCCAGCGAAGTGAGCGACCAGAAGGACAGCGCGACGCAGGCGCAGTTCGCCGCGGTGCGAAACGCCGAGGAGCGCCGCGACATCGACGAGATCGTGAGCGTCGAGGCCGCGCTGCACCGCCTGGAAAGCGGCACCTACGGCATCTGCATGCAATGCGGCGAGCCGATCGCCGCGCAGCGGCTGCTGGCGCAACCCGCCGCCTTGCGCTGCGCGGCCTGCCAATCGGAGATCGAGCGGCAGCGCGCCGCGCGCCGCTGACGGCCCTCAACGTCACATCGCGTCACACCGTTGTGACGCAGCGTTACGCAGCGATGCGCGGCATTGGCATGCGCGTGGCAGGCCCTGACTAACGTTCACCCAACGCCCCGTCACGGACCATCCACCGGAGATCACGATGCCGCTGCAAGCCGCCGTCCAACCCGCCCCGCGCGTTCTCGTGCATCACCTGGCCGACCAGCGGCCGGCCCCCAGCGCGAGCGCCTCGCATCACACGATCCCGCGCGTCGACGGACTGGGGCTGATCGAGCGCCATGTCGAGGTGCAGCGCCGCATGCTGCGCGCCGGCGAGGCCGTCTACAAGGCCGGCGACCGCTTCACCCACCTGCACATCGTCCACTCGGGCTGCTTCAAGGTGGTGAACGTGTCGCCCGACGGCCGCGAGAAGGTGGTCGCGGTGCGCTTCAAGGGCGACTGGCTGGGCTTCGACGGTATCGCCGACGGCCGCCACGACTGCGACGCGATCGCAATGGACACCGGCGCGGTGCTCACGCTGCGCTACGACGCGCTGGTCGACGCCGCGCGCGCCGAGCCGGCGCTGATGATGGCGCTTCACGCGGCGATGAGCCGCGAGATCGCGCGCGACCGCACCAGCATGATGTCGCTGTGCACCCTGCCCTCGGACGCGCGCGTCGCCGAGTTCCTGCGCGACTGGGCGCAATCGCTCGCCGAGCGCGGCCTGCGCACCGACCAGATCACGCTGCGCATGACGCGCGCCGAGATCGGCAACTTCCTCGGCATGACGCTGGAAAGCGTCAGCCGCGCGCTCTCGCGTCTGGCGCGCGAGCAGGTGATCCGCTTTGCCGAGAAGGCGCGGCGCGAGTTGCAGATCCCCGACATCGGCGCGCTCGAGCGCTTCATCGAGCGCTGCTGCGCACCGGCGCGGGCGACCCTCCAGTAGAGGAGTCATTGCCGCGCGGCAGCGCCGCGGCGTGCGCAGGCGGTCTAGGATCGGGGGTCCCCCACCCTGGCATCGATGCGCCCCCGCCCAACGTGACCGCTGCCGTTCACATCGCCATCCTCGACGACGAAGCCGATATCACCCGCCTGGTGGCCCGCTATTTCCAGGGCCACGGCTTTCGCGTCAGCGAACTCCACCACGCCGCCGCGCTGGCGGACCTGATGGCCGCCGATCCTGCGGCGCTGGTTCTGCTCGACCTGGGCCTTCCGGGCGACGACGGCCTCACGGTCGCGCGCCGCCTGCGCGAGCAGTGGCGCTGCGGCCTCGTCATCGTCACCGGCCGCGGCGACGCGGTCGATCGCGTGGTCGGCCTGGAGCTCGGTGCCGACGACTACGTCACCAAGCCCTTCGACCTGCGCGAGCTGGTCGCCCGCGTCAAGGCGGTGCTGCGACGGCTCGACCCGCAACCGGGCGCTGCATCGCAAGCCGCCCCGGGCGCCACGCACAGCCGCCGCTTCGCCGGCTGGACGCTGGACACCGCGGCACGGCGTCTATGCGACGCCCAGGGCCGCGAGGTCGCGCTGACCACCGGCGAATACGACCTGCTGGCGACCTTCGTCGCGCATCCGGGGCGGGTGCTCTCGCGCGACGCCCTGCTCGAGTACACCCGCGGCCGCGAGGCCGGCCCCTTCGACCGCACGATCGACATGCAGGTCGCGCGGCTGCGCCGCAAGATCGAGGCCGATCCGGAGTCGCCGCAGATCATCAAGTCGGTGCGCGGCGCCGGCTACCTGTTCGTGCCGAGCGTCGAGTAGCCCATGGAGCTCGAGCCGCCCGTGCAGCCGCCCCAGGACGACGGCCTGTTCCGCTCGCTGTTCGCCGCCTATCCCGACGCGCTGCTGGTGGTCGGCGGCGACGGGCGCATCGTGCAGGCCAACCCGATGGCCGCCGAGCTGCTCGGCTGGGGCCTGGACGAGCTGGTGGGCCTGTCGGTCGACCAGCTGGTGCCCGACGCGATCCGCAGCCACCATGCCGCCTACCGCGAGGCCTACGGTCGCGCGCCGCGCTCGCGTCCGATGGGCACGCAGATGGACCTCGTCGCGCGCCGCAAGGACGGCAGCGAAGTGATGGTCGAGATCGCGCTGAGCCCGCTTCAGCAGCACGGCCTGCCCTACGTGGTGGCCGCGATCCGCGGCATCGGCGCGTACCCGCGCGTGCGCCAGGCGCTGCAGCGTGCGCGCTACGCGGAGCAGCTGGCGCAGTTCGGACGGCTTGCGGTCGACGCGGCGGAGCCCGCCGCCCTGCTCGACCGTGCCGCCCAGACGGCCCAGGACGCGCTGCAGATCGAGCGCTGCGCGGTCTTCCTGCTGGAGCGCGAAGGCCGCGTGCTGCGCCTGGCCAGTCAGGCCGGCGCGTCGCCGCTGCGCGTTGGCGACGAGATCGCCGGCTGGCGCGAGTCGGAGCTCGGCCGCGCAATCCAGGAGGGCCAGACACTGGCGTTCGCGCCGCCCGATGACGGGCTGGCCAGCGCGCTCGCCGTGCCGCTGTCGGACCGCGGCCGTGCGGTCGGCGCCGTGTTCGCCGCGTCGTCTCAGTCGCAGCGCTTCGGTGCCGACGAGCAGCGCTTCCTCGAATCGCTGGCCAACGTGCTGGCCACGACGCACAAGCGCGCCGAGACCGAGGAGCAGCTCGCGCATGCGCAGCGGCTCGAAAGCGTCGGCCAGCTCACGGGCGGCATCGCGCACGACTTCAACAACCTGCTGACGGTGATCGCCGGCAACCTGCAGGTGCTCGAGGAGCTGCCGGCAGTGGCCGGCGACCCGCTGAGCGGCGAGACGGTCGACGCGGCCGCGCGCGCGGCGCGCCGCGGCGCCGAGCTCACGCGCAAGCTGCTCGCGTTCTCGCGCCGCCAGGTGCTGCAGCCGTCGCACGTCGATGCCGGCGCCCTGGTGCGCTCGCTGGCCGACATGCTGCGCCGCACGCTGGACCAGCGCATCGAGATCGGCGTGGAGATCGAGGACGGCTGCTCAGAGTGCTGGGCCGACGCCGGCCAGCTCGAATCGGCCCTGCTCAATGTCGCGATCAACGCGCGCGACGCGATGCCCGGCGGCGGTCGCCTGTCGTTCACCGTGCGCCGCGCGACGGTGCTGCCCGCCACGCCCGGCCACGAAGGGCTCGACCCCGACCGCGCCTATCTTGAGCTGGCCGTATCCGACACCGGCGCCGGCATGAGCGACGACGTGCGCGAGCGCGCCTTCGAGCCCTTCTTCACCACCAAGGAGACCGGCTACGGCACCGGGCTGGGCCTCAGCACGGTTTACGGCTTCGCCCGCCAGTCGCGCGGCACCGTGACGCTCGACAGCGCCTTGCAGGCCGGCACCACGGTGACGCTGTACCTGCCGCTGGCGGCCGAAGGCAGCGCCGCGGCCGCGCGCGCGCCGGCCGCGGCTTCGCTGCCGCCTGGTCTGCGCATCGTGCTGGTCGAAGACGACGCCGAGGTGCGGCGCATCGTGCGCCGCCACCTCGTCGCGCTGGGCTGCGAGGTGGCGAGCTACTCGACCGGCGAGGAAGCGCTGCGCGCGCTGGCCGACGGCAAAGCCTGCGATCTTCTGCTGACCGATGTCGCGCTGGGCACCGGCTTGCGCGGCACCGAGGTGGCGCGCCGCGCGCTCGCGCTGCACCCCGGGCTGCCGGTGCTGTTGATGTCGGGATTCGCGGGCGACCTGCCCGAGGTGCCGGCGGGTCTCGACCTGTTGCGCAAGCCGTTTCGCCGCGAGCAGCTGGTCGAGGCGATTGCCGGCGTCCTGCTGCGCGCTTGACGGCCATCAAGTGGGCGCGGCGCAGCCCGCGTAGGCTGGCGACACCGCGTCGTTAGCGCGGTTCGCGCCCGCCATGCCCGCTTCCGAAAAGTTTCCCCATCGTTCCCTCTGGTCCGCGCAGCGCCTGTCGGCGCGCGAGATGGCCCGTTTGTTCGACATCGCCGCGGGACTGCGCGGCGACGCAGCCGCCGCCAGCGCCGGCGCGGCGCTTTCGGGTCGCCACCTGGCCCTGGTCGGATCGCTCGACGGCCACGGTGCGCAAGGCTTCATCGACTGCGCGACGGCGCTCGGCGCCCAGGTTTCGCAAGTCGATGCCAATGCCCTGCTCAGCGCGCCCGTGCAACGCCTGCCCGAGCTGGCGCGCATGCTGGGCCGGCTCTATGACGGCGTCGACTGCTGCGGCCTGCCCGAAGCGCTGGTCGACCAGATCGAGCTCTACGCCGGCGTGCCGGTGACCAACGGCCTGGCCGATCCGGCGCACCCCTTGCGCCTGCTCGGCGACCTGCTGACGATGCAGGCCTGGTCGGATCGTGCGCTGCGCACGCTGCGGCTCGAACTCTCGGATGCCACCGCGCCACTGACACGCGCGATGGCCGAACTGGCGACGCTGCTCTCGCTGCAAGTGCAGGCACCGACGCTGGCGACCGTCGATGGCGACGGCGCGCCTGGCGACCAAGCGTCCTGCGATTTCGTCTTCGTGCCCGGCCGCACGGCGGCCGAGCGGCTGCGCCTGCCCGGCGGCGGACCGGTGTCCGCGAGCGCCTTGTCGATGCTGGCCCAGGCACACGAGCGCCTGGGCTTGCAGGCCTTGCTGATTGCGGCGCTGGGCTGAGAAGGCGCCGCGACGCCGCGGCGCCTGGCTCAGTGGGCCAGCAGTGTCGGCACCGTCATCGCCTTGAGCACCGTGCGGGTGACGCCGCCGAGCACCCATTCGGCCGCGCGCGAGTGGCCGTAGCAGCCCATGACCAGCAGGTCGGCACCGACGTCGCTGGCCAGCGACAGCAGCGCTTCGCCGGACAACGGGCCGGTGCGACCGTGCTGGACCACCGGCGCGGCGATGCCGTGGCGCGCCAGGTGCGCCTCGAGCGCGCCCTGGGCCTGCGCGGTCACCGGCGACTCGTCGCCTTCGGCCGCGCGCAGTACGTGGATCTGGCGCGCCGCGCGCAGCAACGGCAGCGCGCCGTCGACGGCCCGCGCAGATTCCTTGCCCGGCTTCCAGGCGATCAGCACCTCGCGCCCGACCTGCTCAAAGCTGCCCGCATAGGGCAGCACCAGCGCCGGCTTGCCGCTGCCGAGTACCACCGCCTCGACGAAATCGGGCGGCGTGCCGTAGCTCGACGCGTCATCGGCATCGCGCTGGCCGAGCACGAGCAGGTCGTGGCACAGCGCGGCTTCGACGAAGGCCGCGACCGGCGGCGCGCTGCCGGCATCGCTCCAATGCATCTGCGGACCGGGGCCCCGGCTGGCGGCTTCGAAGCTCATGCGCCCACGATGGTGCCGATCGGTGTCGATCGCCTGCATCGCCGCCGCGGCCTCGGGCCCGGCGGCGTAGGCGAACGGCAGGTCCGCGAAGCTCGGCGAGACCGCCATCAGCGCGTCGACATGGGCGCCGTGCTCGGCGGCCAGCGAGCGCGCGAGGCTCAGTCGCGCCGCGCAGCGCGTGCTGCCGTCGACGTGGACCAGAAGGGAACGAAGCTCTGAAGACATGGTGGGCGCTCCTGCAGATCGCGAAGGCGAATGGCCGCCAGCTTAGGCAGGCGCAGGACGGCGCGGTTGCGTTGCGTCAAATGCTGCCGCGGGTTCGATTCGGTATCGCGGTGTAAGACCTCTGCAGCGCCGCGGCAAACGGCCGATAGTCATGTCGACGACCGTCTCGCTCAACCATGTACGACCGCCATCTTCTTTGTGCGCCGACCGGCGACGTCACGCCGGCCCTGATCGAAAAGCTGAAGTCGCGCCGCAGCCACGGCCGTTGCGCAAGCGCATCGGAGGTGCGCATCAAGCTGCCGAACGGCGTTCTTCGCTTTCGCACCGCACCGGGCGCCGCGCCACTGGCCGCCGGCCACCCCGTCTACGTCTGGTGGAGCGACGAGGCATTCGTCTGCGCACCGGTGCACGAAGTCGACGCCCACGAGATGCCGCACGGCGACGTCGGCGCCCAGGTGCAGCGGGCGCGCGAAGCGCTCGCGCAGGCGCGCCGCGACCGCCCCGCGCGGCTCGCCGCCGAGCTCGCGCACACCGTCGACCTGCGCCTCGACTGATCCGCACCCGGCACAGCCGGCGCCGACGTTCACCGGGACTGAAGCACCAGCCGGTGCGAAGCCGGCGCGCCGTCGCCCCACAGCGGCAGGTACTCGGCGCGCTGCCAGGGCTGCAGGAAGTCGCGGTAGCCCGGCTCGAACACCAGGCCGCTTTGCCCGCTGGAGTGCATGACCCGCGAGCGCTGCGGGTCGGCCAGGTCGTACAGCGCGCGCAGGCTCGGGCCGTGCTCGTTGAGGTAGAGCTCGCCCGTGGCGGCGTCCGGGCGCAGGCCGACGCGCGAGACATTGACCGTGAAGGTGTCGCCGCCGACCGGCGCACGCAGCTCGAACCAGCGCGCCAGCGCCGGCACCTTGCTGAACGGCCGGTGCTCGGCGCGCGCATGGTGGGCATCGCCCCAGCGCCAGCGCGAGACATCGTGGCCGTGCGCCGCCGCGAGCTCGTCGAGCGCACGCGTCAGCGCCGCGTCGCGCTGCATCGCGCAGGTCTCGACCGCCGGCGTGCCGCGGTCGTCGCACCAGCTCGTGTCGTCGCGCTCGAGCACGTTTTCCAGCGCCTCGCGGAAGCTGCGGCTGCCGAGCTGGCGTTCGTAGAGCGCGGCCCCGACGTCGTCGGCGAACAGCGCCTGCGTCAGCTGCCTCACCCAGGCCCACACGATCAGCGGCTCGGGGCGATCGGCCGCCATCGTGCCGTCGAAGTCGGCCAGCAGGCGCTGCGCCTCGGCCGCCAGCGGGTGATCGGAGCGCGCGGCGCGCAGTTGCGGCAACAGCCGGCGCGTGGCCAGCGATAGCTCGTCGCGCTGGATCGACGCCAGCGATTCGAGCGTGTGGCGCGGCGTGGCCGCCAGCAGCTGCTCGATGCGCTGGTGGCGGTAGGGCGCGGCCCATTCGCTGGTCAGGTAGTGCGGGTACAGCGGGCCGTGGATGCGCTGGTTTGCGGTGGCGATCCAGCCGCGCGGCGGATCGATCTCGCGCGGCGTCTGGTCGGCGTCGATGAAACCGTCCCAGTCGTAGCGCGCATCCCAGCCGGGCGCCGGCACGAGGCCGCGCAGGTCGTTCTCGGCCTTGCGCAGCGGCACGCGCCCGGCCGCGACGAAGGCGATGTGCTCGCGGTCGGCGACCACCATGTTCTGCATCGGCGCGGTGTAGCGCGCCGCCGCGGAGATGAACTCCTCGACCGACCCGGCGCGGTTGAACGCCAGCCCGGCCGACACCGCGCCCGGGTCCGGGTCGAGCGCGGTCCAGCGCAGCGCGATCGCGTAGCGCGGCGCGCCGTGTTCGCTTTCGCCCAGCAGGCCCGCGGTCGCGGCGCTGCCGGCGTCGGAGATCACCGGGCCGTGGCGGCTGCGGCGTGCGGTGAAGCGCACATCGGACGCGCCCTTGACCTTGATGACTTCGTCGAAGCTCTCGAAGCGCGCCCAGCGCTCACCGTCGCGCGCGCCGCCCTCGCCGGTCTGGTAGCGGCCGGGATCGCGAGGATCGAGCCGCTCGAGGTAGAGGTCCTGGACGTCGGGGTTGGTGTTCGTGAAGCCCCAGGCGAGGTTGCGGTTCTGGCCCAGCACGACGACCGGCAGCCCCGGCATCGTCGCGCCCGCGACCTCGAGTCCCGGCGCGTGCAGCCGCGCGAAGTACCACAGCGCCGGCGCGCTGAGCTTGAGATGAGGATCGTTGGCCAGCAGCGGCGCACCGCTGGCGCTGTGGCTGCCGGCGACGACCCAGTTGTTGGAGCCTGCGCCCTCGACCGCGCCTTCGCCGACGACGCGCGCGAACAAGCTGCTCGGCGACGCCGAGGCCGTGCCGGTCTCGCCGGCGGCCAGGCCCAGCCGCCGGAACAGCGTCGCGTAGTCGCGCACCGGCGGCGGCGCCTCGCCGCCAGGCGGCGGCAGCAGCTGCGCGACGCGCTCGACCGGCATCGAGAGCGAAAGCCGCAGCCGCAGCAGCTCGGTGCCCCAGTTGCCGCCCAGGTCCCAGGCCATCATGATCGACCACGCCAGGCTGTCGACCGGCGTCCAGTCCTCGGGCTCGATGCCCAGCAGCAGGAACTCGGGCGGGCGCGCGCGCAGGTGCTGGCGCCGCCAGGCGTTGACGCCGGCGGCGTAGGCCTCGAGCGCGCGACGCGTCGCGGCGTCGGCCTTGGCCCACTGCTCGGCGGCGGCGCGCCGCACGCCCAGAGCGCGCAGGAAGCGGTCGGTCTCGACGGCGGCGGGGCCGAAGGCCTCGGCGAGCCGGCCGGCGGCGATGCGCTTGTGCGTCTCGAGCTGCCACAGGCGGTCTTGCGCGTGCGCGAAGCCGAGGCCGAACCACGCGTCCTCGGGCGAGGCGGCGCGGATCGTCGGCACGCCTTGCGCGTCACGCTCGATCACCAGGTCGGCCAACGGCCCGCGCACGGGCAGCACGCCATCGACCAGCGGCCTGGCCCGCATGACGTAGAGCGCGAGCGTTGCCGCCGCGAGCCCGGCGAGGAGCAGCAACGCCGCCCCGATGCGCAGAAACCACTTCATCACGAACGAGTTTTATCGCCGCGACCGCACACGGTATCGGGGCTTACCAGACGGGGGTTGTCCCGGGGGCTGATCGCCGCCGGGCCGGCCCAGGGCTTCAGCGCGCGCCGAGGAAGTCCTGCTTGCCGAGATCGACGCCGTTGTGGCGCAGCAGCGCGTAGGCGGTGGTGCAGTGGAAGAAGAAGTTCGGCAGCGCAAAGTGCTTGAGGTAGCTCTCGCCGTCGAACTGCAGCGGCTCGCCGCTGCGGCGCGGCACCGAGATCTGCATCGCTTCCGTGCCGGCAAAGCGCTCGGCCGGCACCGACTCGATGAACGCGATCGTTTGCGCGATGCGCTGGCGCAGCTCGTCGAAGCTGGCTTCGGTGTCGGCATGCTTGGGTGCCTCGACGCCGGTCAGGCGCGCCACGCACAGCTTGGCCGAATCGCAGGCGATCTGCACCTGCTTGACGAAGGGCAGCATGTCCGGCGCGAGGCGGGCCTGCAGGTAGACCCCGGTGTCGAAGCGCTTGGCCTCGGCGTGGGCCTGGGCCTTGTCGAGCCAGGCCGCGAGGTTGGCGAGCGTGCGCTTGAAGATCGGGACGCTGGCGGAGTGCATGGTGATGGACATGGCGTCGTCCGGGGCAAGAGTGTGCGAAAGGCCGGGATGCTATCGGACATGGGCCGGGCACGCAGGCGACATGGCATGCACAATCGCCGCACACGCCGAGCGCCCATGAACATCATCATCCTCGACGACTACCAGGACGCGGTACGCAAGCTCAAGTGCGCGTCCAAGCTCGACGGCTGCAATGCCAAGGTCTTCACCAACACCGTCAAGGGCATCGGCCAGCTTTCGGTGCGCCTGCGCGACGCCGACATCCTCGTGCTGGTGCGCGAGCGCACGGCCTTCCCGAAGCAGCTGCTCGAGAAGCTGCCCAGGCTCAAGCTGATCGCGCAGACCGGGCGCGTCGGCTCGCACATCGACATCGAGGCCTGCACCCGCCTGGGCATCGCGGTGGCCGAGGGCGTGGGCTCGCCGGTCGCGCCGGCCGAACTGACCTGGGCGCTGATCATGGCGGCGACGCGCCGGCTGCCGCAGTACATCGGAAACCTCAAGCACGGCGCCTGGCAGCAGTCGGGCCTGAAATCGGCCTCGATGCCGCCGAACTTCGCGCTCGGCACCGTGCTGCGCGGGCGCACGCTGGGCCTGTGGGGCTACGGGCGCATCGGCCAGCTGGTGGCCGGCTACGGCCGCGCGTTCGGCATGAAGGTGCAGATCTGGGGCAGCGAGGCCTCGCGCGAACGCGCGCGCGCCGACGGCCACGAGGCCGCCGCCTCCCGCGAGGCCTTCTTCGCCGACAGCGACGTGCTCAGCCTGCACCTGCGCCTGAGCGACGCGACGCGCAGCGCCGTCAAGCTCGACGATCTCCTGCGCATGAAGCCCTCTGCGCTGTTCGTCAACACCTCGCGCGCCGAGCTGGTCGAAGAAGGCGCGCTGGTCTCGGCGCTCAACAAGGGCCATCCGGGCATGGCCGCGGTCGACGTGTTCGAGAGCGAACCCATCCTGCAGGGCCACCCGCTGCTGCGGCTCGAGAACGCGGTGTGCACGCCGCACATCGGCTACGTCGAGCTCGACAGCTACGAGATGTATTTCAGCGCCGCGTTCGACAACGTGCTGGCCTTCATGAAGGGCGAGCCGACGAACATCGTCAACCCGGACGCGCTGAAGGTGCTGCGCGGGTGAGCACGCTGACGGCCAGCGCCGGGGAACGGCTCGCCGCGCTGCGCTGGTCGCTGCTGTTCGGCAACTTCGTGATCGGCTGCGGCGTGATGGTCGTGGCCGGCTCGCTCAACGACCTCACCCGCTCGCTCGACGTGAGTGTGGCCGTCGGCGGCCAGCTGATCACGGTGGCGGCGGTCGTGATGTGCGTCGGCGCGCCCTTGCTCGCCGCCGCGGTCGGCGGCATCGACCGGCGCCGTCTGCTGGCCTGGTCGCTGGTCTGGTACGGCATCGGCCACGCGGTGTGCGCGCTGGCGCCGAACTACGCGCTGCTGACGCCGCTGCGCGCCCTGACGATGCTGGCCGCCGCGGTGTTCACGCCGCAGGCCGCCGCCGCGGTCGGCTCGCTCGCGCCGCCCGAGCAGCGCGGCCGCGCGATCACCTTCATCTTCCTTGGCTGGTCGGTGGCCTCGGTGTTCGGCATGCCGCTGCACAGCTTCATCGGCGAGACCTTCGGTTGGCGCTACGCCTTCGCGCTGGTGGGCGCGCTCGGGCTCGTCGGCGCCGCCTGGGTGTGGAACGTGGTGCCCGACGGCGTGCGGCCGCCGGCGATGAGCCTGCGCGCCTGGCGCGAGGTCTTCACGCATCCGGTGCTGATGGCGATCGTCGTCGTGACGGCGCTGTCGGGCGCGGGGCAGTTCACCGTCTTCACCTATTTCGCGCCCTACTACAAGAGCGTGCTTTCGGCCGGTGCGACCGAGATCAGCCTGCTGTTCGCCTGGTTCGGCGCCTTCGGCGTCGTGGGCAACGTGCTGCTGAGCCGCCACATCGATCGCGTCGGCGCCTCGCGCGTGGTGGCCCTGCTGCTGGCGATGATCGCCGCCTCGCTGCTGCTGTGGCCACTGGGGCGCGGCTTTGCATCGACGGCCCTGATCCTCGTGCCCTGGGCGCTGGCGCTGTTCGCCGCCAATTCGGCCCAGCAGGCACGCCTGGGCGAAGCGGCACCCGCGCTGGCGCCGGCACTGATGGCACTCAACACCTCGGCGATCTACCTCGGCCAGGCAGTCGGCGCGGCCGGCGGCGGCGCCATCGTCGCGGCCCACGTCGCGGCCGGCGACACCGGACGCGCCGTGTATGGCGCGATCCACTGGGTAGGGCTGGGCTGGGTGCTGGCGGCGCTGGCGCTCAGCGTGTGGGCGGATCGCAGGATGCGCGGCGGCCAGGCGTTCTGAGGCCGCGCGGCCGGGCCCGAGCTCGGAGCTACTTCGTCCCGAAGATCTTGTCGCCCGCGTCGCCGAGGCCCGGGATGATGTAGCCCTGCTCATTGAGATGGCTGTCGATCGCCGCGGTCCAGCAGCGCACCTCCGGATGCGCCGCGGAAAGCGCCTTGCAACCCTCGGGCGCGGCCACCAGCACGAGCGCGCGGATGTCCTGGCAGCCCTTGCGCTTGAGCAGGTCGACGGTCGCGATCATCGAGCCGGCGGTCGCCAGCATCGGGTCGATGATCAGCGCGGTGCGCTCGCCCAGGTGGCCGACGAAGTTCTCGAAGTAGTGCTCGGGCTGCAGCGTGTCGTGGTTGCGCGAGAGACCGACGACGCTGATCTTCGCGTTGGGCACCATGTCGAGCACGCCGTCGAGCATGCCCAGGCCGGCGCGCAGGATGGGCACGACGGTGACCTTGCGGCCCTTGATCTGGTCGACCAGCGTCGGGCCGCTCCAGCACTGGATCTCGGTTTTCTCGAGCGGAAAGTCGGCCGTGGCCTCGTAGGCGAGCAGGCGCGCCACCTCGGCGGTCAGCTCGCGGAACTTCTTGGTCGAGATGTCGGCCTCGCGCATGAGGCCGAGCTTGTGCTTGACGAGGGGATGCTGGACTTCGATGACGGGCATGGCGGCGGCCCCGGAATGCGGACTTCGATGGGGCGATTAGAGCGCATCGAGCAGCGCCGGCAGCACGGCCGCGGCCGTGCCTTGCAGGCGCAGGTGCGCCACCTCGTCGAGTTCGCTGTCGTGCGGGTTGACGACGATCACGCGCGCGCCGGCGCGGCGCGCCGCATGCGCGAGGCCGGCAGCGGGCCACACGGCACCCGACGTGCCGATCACGAGCATCGCGTCGCAGCGCTGTGCGGCCCGCTCGGCCGCTGCGAGCGCGGCCGCCGGCAGCATCTCGCCGAACCACACGACGCCCGGACGCACGAGGTTGCCGCAGACCGCGCAGCGCGGCGGCGTGCCCGGCTGGGCCTGCGCGAGATCGCAGGCGTGAGATCGGCGCTCGAGCCAGCGGTCCTCGAGGATGTCGCCGTGCAGGCGGATCACGCCTGTGCTGCCGGCGCGCTGGTGTAGGTCGTCGACGTTTTGCGTGACCAGCGTGACGCGGCCGGGATGCCTCGCCTGAAAGGCCGCCAGCGCGCGGTGCCCCGCGTTCGGTTCGGCGCGCCGCACGCCTTCGCGCCGCTCGGCGTACCAGTTCCACACGAGCGCCGGATCGGCGCGAAAGCCCTCTTCACTGGCGAGCTGGGCCGGATTGAACCTGGACCACAGCCCGGTCAAGGCATCGCGGAAGGTCGGGATGCCGCTCTCGGCGGACATGCCCGCGCCCGTGAGCACCGCGATCGATTCCGCTTGCGACAGCCAGGCGCGCGCCGTCGTGGCCAAGGCCTCGAGCGCCGCGTCCATGCGCGTCAGCCGCGCCGCTGGCGCAGCGCCTCGTACAGGCACACGCCGCTGGCCACCGAGACGTTGAGGCTCTCGACGGCCCCGCTCATGGGGATCGAGACCAGCTCGTCGCAGGTCTTGCGCGTGAGCTGGCGCATGCCCGGCCCTTCGGCGCCCAGCACCAGGGCGGCGGGCCGCACGAGATCGCATTCGTAGAGCGTGCGCGGCGCGTCGTCCGAGGTGCCGACGATCCAGATGTCGCGCTCCTTGAGCTCGTTCAAGGTGCGCGCGAGGTTGGTGACCATGAAGTACGGCACCGTCTCGGCAGCGCCGCTGGCGACCTTGGCGACCGTTGCGTTGATGCCCACCGCGTGGTCCTTGGGCGCGATCACCGCGTGCGCGCCGGCGCCGTCGGCCACGCGCAGGCAGGCACCGAGGTTGTGCGGGTCGGTCACGCCGTCGAGCACCAGCAGCAGCGGCGGGCCTTCCACCGCGTCGAGCAGGTCGTCGAGCGACTTGGGCTGCGCCACCGGCTGCACGCGCGCGATCACGCCCTGGTGGCGATGCGTGCCGACCAGCGCGTTGAGCCGCGCGTCGTCGAGCTCGATGACGCGCAGGCCGGCTTCGTCGGCGCGCGCGAGCAGCTGGCGCATGCGCGCGTCGCGCCGGCTGCCGTCGACCATCAGTTCGTCGATCGATCGCGGCGCGGTCTTGAGCCGCACGGTGACGGCGTGAAAGCCGTACAGCAGCCTGGCTTGGGAGGGGTTGGACGGCATAGGGGCGCCATTATCGGCGCGCCCCTGCGCAGGCTCAGAGGATGGGATGCTCGAGCGCGACGCGCCCGGCCTCGATGCGGATCTGCCGGTCGCAGCGCGCCGCGATGGCGCGGTCGTGCGTGACCAGCACCAGGGTCGTGCCGCGCTCGCGGTTGAGCTCGAACATCAGCTCCATGACCTTCTCGCCGGTCGCGAAGTCGAGGCTGCCGGTCGGCTCGTCGGCCAGCAGCAGCGCCGGCTCGACGACGAAGGCGCGCGCCAGCGCGACGCGCTGCTGCTCGCCGCCCGACAGCAGCTTGGGATAGTGGCCCAGCCGCGCGCCCAGGCCCACGCGCTCGAGCATCGCGGTGGCACGCGCACGCGCGTCGCCGGCACCGCGCAACTCCAGCGGCAGCATCACGTTCTCCAGCGCGGTGAGGTTGGGCAGCAGCTGGAAGCTCTGGAACACGAAACCGACCTTCTGGGCGCGCAGCGCGGCGCGCGCGTCCTCGTCGAGCACGAACAGGTCGGTGCCGGCGACGCGAACCGTGCCGCGGGTGGGAACATCCAGCCCGGCGACGATCGAAAGCAAGGTGCTCTTGCCGGAGCCGGAAGCGCCGACGATGGCGGCGGACTCCTGCGGCTCGAGCGCGAAGTCGATATCGTCGAGGATGGTCAGCGTGCCGGTCGAGTCCTGCACCTGCTTGGTGACATGCTCGACGGCAATGATGGGTTCACTCATGGACGACCGATCTCAAAGCAACAAGGGCGCCGGGTGGCGCCGGCGCGACTGTATCGCGGGCATTGCGGCGCTCGTTGCGGCGGGCCTTTGCGCCTCGCCGGCGGGCGCGGCCGAGGCCAAGACCGTGCTGATCGTCGGCGACAGCCTGTCCGCGGAGTACGGGTTGTCGCGCGGCAGCGGCTGGGCCGCCTTGCTGTCGCAGCGGCTGGCGCAGCAAAGGCCGCCGGCGACGGTGGTCAATGCCAGCGTCAGCGGCGACACCACCGCGGGCGGGCGCTCGCGGCTGGCGCCGCTGCTTTCGCAGCACAAGCCCGACGTCGTGGTGATCGAACTGGGCGCCAACGACGCGCTGCGCGGCCTGCCGCTGGCGACGACCGAGGACAACCTGCGCGCGATGGCGCGCGCGGCCAAGTCGGCCGGCGCCAAGGTGCTGCTGCTGGGCATGCAATTGCCCCCGAACTACGGCCGCAAGTACGGCGAGGAGTTCGCCGGCCTGTACGCCAAGGTCGCCAAGGACGAAAAGACCGCCTTGCTGCCCTTCTTCCTCAAGGGCGTGGCAGACGTGCCCAACGCGGCCGAGCTGTTCCAGGCGGACCGCATCCACCCGAACGAGAAGGCGCATCCGACGATGCTCGCCAACGTGTGGCCGATGCTTCAGCCGCTGCTGAAGTGAACCACCCCCGAAGCGCCTGCGGCGCCTCCCCCGCGAGGGGCCGACGCCAGCGTGCCGGCAAGGCCGGATCCGCGGCGTCCGCTGGACATGGGCCCGCTCAAAGCCTTGACGTCGTTCAGACGTCGAGCGCGAAGACCTGCGCCAGCTCGCGTTCGGCGAAGCTGTGACCGGCCAAGGCGGCGTCCCACTCGGGCTCGGCGGCGCCGCTGTTCGGCGTGAGGCCGGAGATCATCACGGCCACCTCCTCCGACGAGGCATCGAAGTCGGCCACCTGGCGCCGCTCGGCGTCGAACAGCCGCGCCAGCATCTCGCCGGCGGCGTCGATCAGGACCAGGTATTTCGCGGGTTTGCGGTGCATGCCAGGCCCTCCCTGTCGAGCCTGGCATCAGCGTAGCACCGGCGCGCGACTTAGACGAGATCGCGCAGCGGGTGGGCGAAGGCCGGCCAGGGACTTCGGAAGAACGGCGCCACCATCTCGGGCGCGAGGTCCTCGATGCGCGCCGGACTCCAGCGCGGCGCGTGGTCCTTGTCGATCGCCAGCGCGCGGATGCCCTCGACCGTTTCGCTGGCCGCACCGCGGCGCAGCTGGAAACAGTGGCGCACCAGATCGCGCTCGAGCCGCAGGTCGTCGGCCAGCGTCATCGTGCGCGCGCGCCGCACCAGCTCGAGCGTCACCGCCAGCATCAGCGGCGAGCGCTGGCGCAGCGCGTCGAGCGTGGCGCGCGCCCAGTCGCCGCCGTCGGCGGCCAGCGAGTCGACGATGGCCTGCAGCGAGGGCGCCGCGAAGTGGCGATCGATCGCCGCGCGCTCGTCGCTGCCGAGCCTGGCCGCGGCAGGTGCGAGCGAGCGGGCCCGCACCACGGCCAGCGCCTGCTCGGGCGACTCGATCGGCTGGTCGGCCAGCGCCTCGACGAGCGCCGGCAGCTCGGCTGAGGCGACGGTCACGTCAGCGAGGTCGAGCGCGATCGCGTCGGCCGCACCCAGCACCTGGCCGGTCAGTGCGAGGTACTCGCCGGTGCGGCCCGGGCAGCGCGCAAGGAACCAGCCGCCGCCGACGTCGGGGAACAGGCCGATGTGGGTCTCCGGCATCGCCAGCTTGCTGTGCTCGGTCACCACGCGCAGCGCCGCGCCCTGGCTGATGCCCATGCCCCCGCCCATGCAGATGCCGTCCATCAGCGCGATGTAGGGCTTGGCATAGCCGTGGATCAGGTGGTTGAGCGCGTACTCCTCGGTGAAGAAGTCTTCGAGGCGCGCGTCGCCTTCGAGCGCCGCCTGGTGGAAGAAGCGGATGTCGCCGCCGGCGCAGAAGGCCGGCGCCTTGCCTTCGCGACCCGCGCCGCGCACCAGCACGGCCTTCACCGCGTCCTCGTCGCGCCAGTGCAGCAGCAGCGCGGTCAGGTCGCGGATCATCGGCAGCGACAGCGCGTTGAGCGCCGGTGCCCGGTTGAGCGTGACGAGGCCGAGCGCGCCGCGCACCTCGGCCAGCACCTGGCCTTGGCTCACCAGCGCCGGCAGCGGGCGAAGAGTCGTCATGCCAGTCTCCTTGTCGTTCTCGTCGTCAGGGCCAGGGCTTCGTTGGCAACCAGCGCGCCGAGCACCAGCGCGCCGCCGGTGAGCGCGGTATCGGCCGGCCGCTCGCCGGCGCCGATCCAGGCCCACAGCGTGCCGAACACCACCTCCAGCAGGCCCAGCAGGGCAATCTCGGGGCCGGGCAGCTCGCGCGTGAGTCGCACGACGATCAGGCAGGGAATCGCGAGCTGCACGACACCCAGCATGCCGAGCAGGCCCAGGTCGTGCGCCGTGGCCTGCAGCGGCCAGGCCAGCGGCAGCGTCACCGCGGCCGAGATCACGGCGCCGATCAGCACGGCCGGCAACATGTCTTCCTGCGGCGCGTCGGCATCCGGATCGCCTGCGCCATGCGAGATGTGCTGCAGCACCGTCCAGTTGATCGCCGCCGCGAGCGGCACCGCCAGCGCGATCAACGTGCCGCCGAGCGAGGCGCCCTGCCCTCCCGCGTCGCCGGCGAACATCCAGGCGATCCCGGCGCCGCCGACCGCGATCGCGATCCAGGTGCGCGGCGGCAGGTGGTGATGCAGGAAGATCCGCGCGAACAAGGCGGTGATCAGCGGACCGATCGCCATCGTGATCAGCACGTTGGCCACCGTGGTCAGCGTGATCGCGACCATGAAGGCGGTGTACATCACCGACCAGCACAGGCCGGAGATCCACAGCGCCTTGGAGCCCGTAGCGATCTGGCGCCACAGGCCGGCGCCGCGCATCGCGCTCAGCGCGACCGCCAGCGCGATCGCGTTGAACAGGCTGCGCCAGAAGGTGACCTCGAAGCTGCGCGCGGCATCGAGGTGGCGCGTCACGACGCCAGCGATGCTCCACAGGAGTGTCACCACGATCATCAGCAGCACGGCCCGACGATGCGTCATTCGAGATCGAAGTTGAGAGGACCGCGAAGCGGTCCGGGCAATCACTGAATGGAGCCCCCTCCCGGAGGGGGCTCGGGGGAGCCCATGTTCGGCGCGCCCGCGTGCGGCGGGCGAGGCGGCTGCTTAAGCGGCCTCGCGCGACGCGCGCTTGCGCTCGTGTTCCTTGAGGAAGCGCTTCCTGAGCCGGATCGACTTCGGCGTGATCTCGACCAGTTCGTCGTCGTCGATGAACTCCACCGCGTACTCGAGCGACAGCTCGATCGGCGGCGTGATCTTGATCGCGTCCTCCTTGCCGCTGACGCGGAAGTTGGTCAGCTGCTTCTGGCGCACCGCATTGACGACAAGGTCGTTCTCGCGCGAGTGGATGCCGACGATCATGCCCTCGTAGACCGGATCGCCGGCCTTCACGAACATGCGGCCGCGGTCGTCGAGCTTGCCGAGCGCGTAGGTCACGATCTCGCCGTCGTCCTGGCTGATCAGCACGCCGTTCTTGCGGCCTTCGATGTCGCCCTTGAAGGCTTCGTAGCCGTCAAAGATGTTGCTGATGAGGCCGGTGCCGCGCGTGAGGTTCAGGAACTCGTTCTGGAAGCCGATCAGGCCGCGCGCCGGAATGCGGTATTCCAGGCGCACGCGGCCCATGCCGTCCGGCTCCATGTTCACGAGCTCGCCCTTGCGCAGGCCCAGCGCCTGCATCACGCCGCCTTGGTGCTGCTCCTCGACGTCGGCGGTGACGAGCTCCATCGGCTCGTGCTTCTCGCCGTTGACCTCGTGGAACACCACGCGCGGCTTGGAGACGGCCAGCTCGTAGCCTTCGCGGCGCATGTTCTCGAGCAGGATGGTCAGGTGCAGTTCGCCGCGGCCGGAGACCTCGAACACGCCGTCTTCGTCGGTGTCCTTGACGCGCAGCGCGACGTTGCTCTGCAGCTCGCGGTCGAGGCGGTCGCGGATCTGGCGGCTGGTGACGAACTTGCCCTCGCGGCCGGCCAGCGGCGAGGTGTTGACGCAGAAGTTCATCGTCAGCGTGGGCTCGTCGACCTCGAGCATCGGCAGCGGCGCCGGATCGTCGATGTCGGTCAGCGTGACGCCGATGCCGATGTCCTCGATGCCGTTGACCAGCACGATGTCGCCCGGGCCGGCCTCGGTGGCCTGCACGCGCTCGAGGCCTTCGAACTTGAGCACCTGGTTGACCCGCGCCTTGAACGGCGTGCTGTCCTCGCCGGCGAAGACCGCGACGTCCTGCATGGGCTTGAGCGTGCCCTGGTTGATGCGGCCGATGCCGATGCGGCCCACGAAGGTGGAGTAGTCGAGCGAGCAGATCTGCAGCTGCAGCGGGCCGTCGGCATTGCCTTCATGCGGCGGCACGTGCTTCAGGATGGCGTCGAACAGCGGCGCGAGATCCTTGCCCACGGCGCCTTGCTCCAGCGTCGCCCAGCCGTTCAGGCCGGAGGCGTAGACGATCGGGAAGTCGAGCTGCTCTTCGGTGGCGCCGAGCTTGTCGAACAGGTCGAAGGTCGCGTTGATCACGTAGTCGGGGCGCGAGCCGGGGCGGTCGACCTTGTTGATCACGACGATGGGCTTGAGGCCCAGGGCCAGCGCCTTCTTGGTCACGAAGCGCGTCTGCGGCATCGGGCCCTCGACGGCGTCGACCAGCAGCAGCACCGAGTCGACCATCGACAGCACGCGCTCGACCTCGCCGCCGAAGTCGGCGTGCCCCGGGGTGTCGACGATGTTGATGTGCGTGCCCTGCCAGCTGACCGCGCAGTTCTTGGCCAGGATCGTGATGCCACGCTCCTTTTCGAGGTCGTTGTTGTCCATCACGCGCTCGGCGACCTTCTCGTTCTCGCGGAAGGTGCCGCTTTGGCGCAGCAGTTGGTCGACCAGGGTGGTCTTGCCGTGGTCGACGTGGGCAATGATGGCGATGTTGCGGATGGGCGTACTCATAGGACTCTCTCTCAAGCCACCAGGGCCTGGACTTCGATCGGGCTCAGCAGGCGGTCGGGGATCAACTCGCCGGCGGTGATGTGGGCGGCGCCCAGCAGCGCCTTGGGCTGCGGGCCGTAGACGCGCACCTGCGGCCGATCGGGCTCGCTGGGCAGGCGGCGGCGCAGGCCGCTCAGGAAGCGGCCGGCCTCGGATTGGTCGAGCCGCACCGCGGGCCAGTCGGCCAGCAGCGCATCGGGCGAGCGCAGCAGCGCGTCGCGCTCGCCGGCTTCCATGGCCTGCAGTGCGTCGAGCGTGACGGCGTCATCGACGCGCAGCGCGCCGCTGGCGGTGCGGCGCAGCGCCGCGAGGTGCGCGCCGCAGCCCAGGCGCTCGCCGATGTCCTCGGCGAGCGTGCGGATGTAGGTGCCCTTGCTGCAGCGCACGTCGATCACCAGCTCGTGGGCCGCAGCATTCCACGCGACGATGTCGATCGAATGAATCGTCACCGCGCGCGGCGTGCGTTCCACCTCGACGCCGGCGCGTGCGTATTCGTACAAGGCCTTGCCGTCCTTCTTGAGCGCGCTGTGCATCGGCGGCAGCTGCTCGATCGCGCCGGTGAAGGCCGCGCAGGCAGCCTGGATCGCCTCGTGCGTGACGCCGTCGACCGGGCGCTCCAGCAGCACCTCGCCCTCGAGGTCGCCGCCGGCGCGGGTCTGGCCCAGGCACAGCGTCGCGCGGTAGTCCTTGTCGGCGTCGAGGCTGACCTGCGAGAACTTGGTCGCGGCGCCGAAGCAGATCGGCAGCAGGCCGGTGGCCAGCGGGTCGAGCGTGCCGGTGTGGCCGGCCTTCTCGGCGCGAAAGATGCCCTTGGCCTTTTGCAGCGCGTCGTTGCTCGACCAGCCCAGCGGCTTGTCGAGCAGCAGCACGCCGTGCAGGGCACGGCGAGGCTGGCGTTGGCGCGGCACGGCGGTCATGGGCTCAGTCCTGGCTGCCGCCATCGTCGCTGTCGAGCGCGCGCGTCGCGTTCGCCCGCGCGATCAGCGCGTTCATGTCGGCCGCGCGTTCGGTCGTGCGGTCGAACTGGAAGTGCAGCGTCGGCACGGTGTGGATCTGCAGCCGCTTGAACAGGCCGTTGCGCAGGTAGCCGGCGGCCTCGTTCAGCGCCGCCTCGCATTCCTGCGGGTCGCCGATCAGCAGCGAGAAGTACACCTTGGCGTGGGCGTAGTCGACCGACACCTCGACGGCATTGAGCGTGACCATGCCGATGCGCGGGTCCTTGAGCTCGCGGATCAGCCCGGCCAGGTCGCGCTGGATCTGGTCGGCGATGCGCAGCCCGCGGTTGGGAATCGAACGCTTGTGTCGCATGGTGGGCTCCTTCGCAGCCGCTCCAAGTACAAACCCCGCCGTCTTTCGAGCGGCGGGGTTCGCTGATGGAGCGACGCCGCCGGTTTACAGCGTGCGGGCGACTTCCTTGATCTCGAAGAACTCCAGCACGTCGCCTTCCTGGATCGCGTTGTAGTTCTTGATCGTCAGGCCGCACTCGAAGTTCTCGCGAACCTCGCGCACGTCGTCCTTCATGCGGCGCAGGCTGTCGAGCTCGCCGGTGTAGATCACCACGTTGTCGCGCAGCAGGCGCAGGCGCGCGCCGCGGCGCACGACGCCGGAGGTGACCATGCAACCGGCGATCGAGCCGATCTTGGAGGCCGTGAACACCTGGCGGATCTCCGCGGTGCCGATGACCTCTTCCTTCTGCTCGGGCGCCAGCATGCCGCCCATCGCCGCCTTGATCTCGTCGACCGCGTCGTAAATGATGTTGTAGTAGCGGATGTCGACGCCGTTGCCTTCGGCCAGCTTGCGAGCGCCGGCATCGGCGCGCGTGTTGAAGCCGATGATGACGGCCTTGGACGCGATCGCGAGGTTGACATCGCTCTCGCTGATGCCGCCCACCGCCGCGTGCACGATCTGCACCTTGACCTCGGGCGTCGACAGCTTGAGCAGCGAGGCCGCCAGCGCTTCCTGCGAGCCCTGCACGTCGGCCTTGATGATCAGGGGCAGCATCTGCGCCGCGCCCGCGCCCATGTTCTCGAACATGTTCTCGAGCTTGGCGGCCTGCTGCTTGGCCAGCTTGACGTCGCGGTACTTGCCGGAGCGGAAGGTCGCAATCTCGCGCGCACGACGCTCGTCGGCCAGCACCATGAACTCGTCGCCGGCAGCCGGCACCTCGGTCAGGCCCTGGATCTCGACCGGAATCGACGGGCCGGCCTCGGTGGCGGGCTTGCCGTCTTCGTCCAGCATGGCGCGCACGCGGCCGTAGGTCGAGCCGGCCAGCACGATGTCGCCGCGCTTGAGCGTGCCCGACTGCACCAGCACGGTGGCGACCGGGCCGCGGCCCTTGTCGAGCGTGGCTTCGATCACCAGGCCCTTGGCCGGCGCGTCCTTCTGCGCGGTGAGCTCCAGCACCTCGGCTTGCAGCAGCACCTGCTCGAGCAGGTCGTCGATGCCCTGGCCGGTCTTGGCCGACACCGGCACGAACGGCGAGTCGCCGCCGAAGTCTTCCGGCACGACCTCCTCGGCCACCAACTCGCTCTTCACGCGCTCGGGGTTGGCGTCGGGCTTGTCGATCTTGTTGATCGCGACCACGATCGGCACCTCGGCCGCCTTGGCGTGATGGATGGCCTCCTTGGTCTGCGGCATGACGCCGTCGTCGGCGGCCACCACCAGGATGACGATGTCGGTCGCCTTCGCGCCGCGGGCACGCATGGCGGTGAACGCCTCGTGGCCCGGCGTGTCGAGGAAGGTGATCACGCCGCGCTCGGTCTCGACGTGGTAGGCACCGATGTGCTGGGTGATGCCGCCCGCCTCGCCCGCGGCAACGCGCGAGCGGCGGATGTAGTCGAGCAGCGAGGTCTTGCCGTGGTCGACGTGGCCCATGACCGTGACCACCGGCGGGCGCGGCAGCGCCTCGGCAGACGTGCCTTCGGCGACTTCCTCGGCCAGGAAGGCTTCCGGATCGTCCAGCTTGGCGGCGAACGCCTTGTGGCCCATCTCCTCGACGAGGATCATGGCCGTCTCCTGGTCGAGCTGCTGGTTGATCGTGACCATCTGGCCCAGCTTCATCAGCTGCTTGATCACCTCGCTGGCCTTGACCGACATCTTGTGCGCCAGGTCGGCGACCGAGATGGTCTCGGGCACGTGCACCTCGTAGACCTGGGCCTCGGTCGGCGCGACGAAGCTCGACTCGCCGTTGCCACCGTCGCGGCCACCGCGACGCGAACCGCCGCGCGGGGCCTTCCAGCCGCCGCGGGTGTCGGTGCGTCCCTTGTTGGTGCCGGCCGCCGCGCGCTTCTTGGCGGCGTCGTCGGCCCAGCTCGAAGACAGCTTCTCGGACTTGACCGCCTTCTTGTCGCCCGGCTTGGCACCGGCCGGCGCGGCCGCGGCTGCGCCCGGCGCGGCCTTGGGCTTGTGGATCGTGCCCTTGATGCCCTCGCCTGCCGGCTTGGGCGGCTCCTCGGGCTTCTTGGCGACCTGCACGCCCTTCTTGGGCGCGGACATCATGGCGCGGATCGCGGCTGCCTCGGCCTCGGCGGCCTTGCGGCGCTTCTCGAGCTCCGCCATGCGCTGGGCCTCTTCGGCGGCCACGTCGGCGGCCCTGACGACTCGCACGGTCGGCTTCGCCGGCTCGGGCGCCTTGACGGGCTCGGCCGCAGCCACGGCGGGCGGCGCGACATCGCTGACCGGCGCCGCGGCGGCGGCAGCGTCGGCCTTCGCGGCGGCCTCGGCCGCAGCCTTCTCGGCAGCGGCCTGCTCGGCGGCAATGCGCTCGCGCTCGGCGGCTTCGGCGGCCTCGCGGCGCGCAAGTTCGGCGGCCTCGCGCTCGCGCTGCTTGGCGGCGAGTTCCTCTTCCTGGCGGCGCAGCAGCTCGGCCTGGCGATTGGCCTCTTCCTCGCGGCGCGCGAGCTCGGCGTCATCGACCACCGGCGCCTTGGGCGCTTCTTCGGCGGTCTCGTCGCGCTTGACGAAGACGCGCTTCTTGCGCACCTCGACCTGGATCGTGCGCGCCTTGCCGGAGGCGTCGGCCTGCTTGATCTCGGAGGTCGACTTCTTGGTGAGCGTGATCTTCTTGCGCTCGCCGCCGGTGCCGTGGGCGGTGCGCAGGTAGTCGAGCAGGCGCTCCTTGTCGGCTTCGGTCAGCGCATCGTCGCTCGAAGCCTTGGCGACGCCGGCGGACTGAAGCTGCTCGAGCAGGGTCGCTGCCGGGCGGTTCAGCTCGGCGGCGAACTGAGCGACGGTGGTCACTGCCATGTGGTGTGGTCCTGGTGTGTTCTAGCGTGCGTTGGATCGTCGAGGCGGGGCGTGCTCTGGGCGGCTCAGGCGGTAAACCAGTGCTCGCGGGCCTTCATGATCAGGGCCTTGGCGGCAGCCTCGTCGATCCCGGTGATCTCGGTCAGTTCGTCGACGGCCAGGTCAGCCAGGTCGTCGCGCGTGTGGATGCCCGATTCGGCGAGCTTCGGAATCAGGTCCGGGCTCAGGCCCTCGACATCGCGCAGGTCCTGCGAGACCTCGTCGACGCGCTCCTCGCGGGCGATCTCCATCGTCAGCAGCGCATCCTTGGCGCGGGTGCGCAGCTCGTTGACCGTGTCTTCGTCGAAGGACTCGATCTCCAGCATCTCGGACAGCGGCACGTAGGCCACCTCCTCCAGGCTGGTGAAGCCTTCGGCGATCAGGATCTCGGCGACTTCCTCGTCGACGTCGAGCTTGTCGACGAACAGCGCGCGGATCGAGTCGCTTTCCTGGGCCTGCTTGGCCTGGGATTCCTCGGCGGTCATGATGTTGATGCGCCAGCCGGTCAGCTCCGAGGCCAGGCGCACGTTCTGGCCGCCGCGGCCGATGGCGATGGCGAGGTTCTCCTCGTCGACCACCACGTCCATCGCGTGCTTTTCCTCGTCGACGACGATCGAGCTCACGTTGGCCGGCGCCAGCGCGCCGATCACGAACTGCGCCGGGTCCTCCGACCACAGCACGATGTCCACGCGCTCGCCGGCCAGCTCGTTGGTGACCGCGTTGACGCGCGAGCCGCGCACGCCGACGCAGGTGCCGATGGGATCGACACGCTTGTCGTGCGAGACCACGGCGATCTTGGCGCGGCTGCCCGGATCGCGGGCGCAGCTCTTGATCTCCAGCAGGCCCTGCTCGATCTCGGGCACTTCCTGGCGGAACAGCTCGATCATGAACGCCGGCGCGCTGCGCGACAGGATGATCTGCGGGCCGCGCAGCGTCGGATCGACCTCGGCGATGTAGGCGCGAACGCGGTCGCCGGTGCGCAGGTTCTCCTTGGGGATCATCTCGCTGCGCTTGAGGCGGCCCTCGACGCGGCCGCTTTCGACCACCAGGTCGCCCTTGTCCAGGCGCTTGACGGTGCCCACGAAGATCTTGTCGCCGCGCGAGAGGAAATCGGAGAGCAGCTGCTCGCGCTCGGCGTCGCGGATCTTCTGCAGGATGACCTGCTTGGCGGCCTGCGCGCCGATGCGCCCGATCGGCACCGACTCGACGGTTTCCTCGATGTAGTCGTCGACCTCGATGTCGGCGATCTGCTCCTGCGCCTCGAACAGCAGGATCTCGCTGTCGGGCAGCTGCAGGCCGGCCTCGTTGGGCACCACGTGCCAGCGGCGGAAGGTCTCGTACTCGCCGGTTTCGCGGTCGATCGCGACGCGGATGTCGACCTCGCCGCCGTGCAGCTTCTTCGTCGCGGAGGCCAGGGCCTGCTCGACGGCGCCGAACACGACATCGCGATCCACGCTCTTTTCGCGCGAGATCGCATCCACCAGCATCAACAGTTCGCGGTTCATTCTTGTAGACCTCCGGAATCCTGCACGGGCTCGGACGCGGCGGCCTTGCCGCCGCGCGCCTTGCGCCCCTTGAAGTCGACCACCGGCACCAGGCGGGCCTCGCGGACTTCATCGAGCGTGAAAGCCAAGACCTGGTCGGTGCCGCGGTCGTCGCGGAACACCAGCTCCCAGGCCGTCGCATCGCCACCCGCGCCCTCGACGGCGCGCAGCGTGCCCTGGTAGTTCTTGCGCCCCTGGAACGGCTGCTTCAGCGTGATCGCCACCCCGGCGCCGACGAAGCGGGCATAGTGCGCCGGCGCCTTGAGCGGACGGTCGAGCCCGGGCGAGGAAACCTCGAGCCGGGCGTAGTCGACGTTCTCGACCTCGAGCACGTACTGCAGCTGCCGCGTCACGACCTCGCAGTCGTCGACCGTGACCGACTCGCCCTCGCCGGTGGCATAGGCCTGGCCCGGCACGCGGTCGATGTACACGCGCAAGAGCCCCGCGGGCGCGCGCTCGCAGTCCACCAGCTCGTAGCCGAGGCCGGTAACGGTCTTGTCGATGGCAGCCTGCCAGTTCATCCCTTGATGGGGCTCGAAAAAGTCGGTCCAGGAAAAACGAAAAGGGCGCGACCAAAAAAAAAGGGCTGGAATCCCCGGCCCATTTCATGGTCTAGCGAAGCGCGTGATTGTACTGTGTGACGCCCCTAACGGCAAGCCACGAGGGTGTCAAGAGCCGCCAGGCCCTGGCCCTGCGTGCCAGAATCTGCGCCCCCGCTGGCCCCCGGCCCGCGACAGACAGAGGATTTGGAGACGGATCATGGGATTCCTTGCCGGCAAGCGCTTTCTGATCACCGGTTTGCTGTCCAACCGCTCGATCGCCTACGGCATTGCCCGTGCCTGCCGCCGCGAAGGCGCCGAGCTCGCCTTCAGCTACGTCGGCGAGCGCTTCAAGGACCGCATCAGCGAGTTCGCCGCCGAGTTCGACTCCCAGCTGGTGTTCGACTGCGACGTCGGCGACGACGCCCAGATCGAGCGCCTGTTCGCCCAGCTGGGCGAGAGCTGGCCGCAGTTCGACGGCTTCGTCCACTCGATCGGCTTCGCACCGCGCGAGGCGATCGCCGGCGAGTTTCTCGACGGCCTCTCGCGCGAGGCGTTTCGCATTGCGCACGACATCTCGGCCTACAGCTTCCCGGCCATGGCCAAGGCCGCCCTGCCCCGGCTCACGCCCAACGCCGCCTTGGTGACGCTGACCTACCTGGGCGCCGTGCGAAGCGTGCCCCACTACAACACCATGGGCCTGGCCAAGGCCTCGCTCGAGGCCAGCGTGCGCTACCTGGCCGAGAACCTGGGGCCCAAGGGCATCCGCGTCAACGGCATCTCTGCCGGCCCGATCAAGACGCTGGCCGCCTCGGGCATCAAGGGCTTTTCCAAGATGCTCGACGTCGTCGAGCGCAACGCCCCGCTGCGCCGCAACGTCACGATCGAGGACGTGGGCAACGTCGCGGCCTTCCTGCTGTCGGACCTGGCCGCCGGCGTGACCTCCGAGATCACCTACGTCGACGGCGGCTTCAGCCACGTGATGAGCGGCGTCGAGGCGCAGGCGGGCGAAGGCTGACACAAGGAAGGCCGCCCGGGCGCCGGGCCGCCCCCAGCCCGGCGCTGCCCGCCTGGGGCAGCGCCGCCGCCCAGCGGCAAGCGTGTGGGCGTGCGGGCTTCTATTTCACGCAGTCGACGTAGTAGCGCTGCCGGCCGTCGTCGCCGTATTCGGTCACCAGGCCGTGGACGTCGGTGTCGAAGCCGGGGAATCGCTCGTTGAAGCTGCGCGCGAACAGCAGGTAGTCGACGATCTTGCGGTTGAAGCGCTCGCCCGGGATCAGCAGCGGAATGCCCGGCGGGTACGGCGTCAGCAGCGAGGTCGTGATGCGGCCTTCGAGCTCGTCGATCGCCACGCGCTCGGTCTCCCGGTGGGCGATGCGCGCATAGGCGTCGCTGGGCTTCATCGCCGGGTGCAGGTCCGACAGGTACATCTCGGTCGTGAGGCGCGCGATGTCGCCTTGCGCATAGGCCTCGTGGATCGCCTGCGACAGGTCGCGCAGCCCCATGCGCTCGTACTTCGGGTGGCTGGCGACGAACTCCGGAAGGATGCGCCACAGCGGCTGGTTGCGGTCGTAGTCGTCCTTGAACTGCTGCAGCGCGGTCACCAGGGTGTTCCAGCGGCCCTTGGTGATGCCGATCGTGAACATGATGAAGAACGAGTACAGGCCCGTCTTCTCGACCACGACGCCGTGCTCGGCGAGGTACTTGGTGACGATCGACGCCGGGATGCCGGTCTTGGCGAACTTGCCCGACATGTCGAGCCCCGGCGTGATGATCGTGCTCTTGATCGGGTCGAGCATGTTGAAGCCCGGCGCCATGTCGCCGAAGCCGTGCCATTTCTCGTTGGCCTTGAGCATCCAGTCGGCCTGATCGCCCACGCCGTCGGTGGCCAGCTTGTCCGGGCCCCAGACCTTGAACCACCAGTCCTTGCCGAACTCCTTGTCGACCTTGCGCATCGCGCGGCGGAAGTCGAGCGCCTCCTTGATGCTCTCTTCCACCAGCGCGGTGCCGCCGGGCGGCTCCATCATCGCGGCGGCCACGTCGCAGCTCGCGATGATCGCGTACTGCGGCGAGGTCGAGGTGTGCATCAGGTAGGCCTCGTTGAAGAGGTGGCGGTCGAGCTTGCGGCCTTGAGAGTCCTGCACCAGCACCTGCGAAGCCTGGCTGATGCCGGCCAGCAGCTTGTGCGTGCTCTGCGTGGCGTAGACCATGGCCTCCTTCGGGCGCGGCCGGTACTTGCCCATCGCGTGGTAGCTGCCGTAGAACTTGTGGAAGGCGGCGTGCGGCAGCCAGGCTTCGTCGAAGTGCAGCGTGTCGATCCAGCCGTCGAGCATGCCCTTGATCGTCTCGGTGTTGTAGAGCACGCCGTCGTAGGTGCTCTGCGTGAGCGTCAGGATGCGCGGCTTGACCTTCTTGGGGTCCACGCCCCCGAGCAGCGGGTTCGCGGCGATCTTGCGCTCGATGGTCTCGCGCGAGAACTCGCTTTGCGGGATCGGCCCGATGATCCCGTAGTGGTTGCGCGTGGGCGTGAGGAACACCGGCACCGCGCCCGTCATGATGATCGAGTGCAGGATCGACTTGTGGCAGTTGCGGTCCACCACCACCACGTCGCCCGGCGCCACCGTGTGGTGCCAGACCATCTTGTTGCTGGTGCTGGTGCCGTTGGTGACGAAGAAGCAGTGGTCGGCGTTGAAGATGCGCGCGGCATTGCGCTCGCTCTCGGCCACCGGGCCGGTGTGGTCGAGCAGCTGGCCCAGCTCTTCCACCGCATTGCAGACGTCGGCGCGCAGCATGTTCTCGCCGAAGAACTGGTGGAACATCTGGCCGACCGGGCTCTTGAGAAAGGCCACGCCGCCCGAGTGCCCCGGGCAGTGCCACGAGTACGAGCCGTCTTGCGCGTAGTCCATCAGCGCGCGGAAGAACGGCGGCGCGACGGAATCAAGGTAGCTGCGCGCCTCGCGGATGATGTGCCGGGCCACGAACTCCGGCGTGTCCTCGAACATGTGGATGAAGCCGTGCAGCTCGCGCAGGATGTCGTTCGGGATGTGCTGCGAGGTGCGCGTCTCGCCGTAGAGATAGATCGGGATGTCCGGGTTGCGCAGGCGGATCTCGGCGATGAACTTGCGCAGGTTGACCACCGCCGTGTCGACCTCCTCCGGCCCGGCGATGAACTCCTCGTCGTCGATCGACAGGATGAAGGCGCTGGCGCGGCTTTGCTGCTGCGCGAACTGGCTCAGGTCGCCATAGCTGGTGACGCCCAGCACCTCGAAGCCCTCTTTCTCGATGGCTTGCGCGAGCGCGCGGATACCCAGGCCCGAGGTGTTCTCGGAGCGGAAGTCCTCGTCGATGATGACGATAGGGAAGCGAAAACGCAGCATGGCGGCCTCCGGGGCGCGGCGGGGCAAAGGCAAAAGGGCCGCAAGTGTAGGACGATCGTCGCAGCGCTCGGTGACGCTGCGTTGACCCCCGCGCCGGGGGCCGCCTCGAGCGGCTCGTTCGCACGTCGTCGCGCAGGCTGCAACGTACACTGCCGCGCACCTCGGCCTTGCATGGAAACCACGTGATGGACTGGAGTTCGGCGACCACCTGGTGGGTCGCGGCCGGCGTGCTGATCGCCGCCGAGCTGGCCACCGGCACCTTCTATCTCCTGATGCTCGCGCTGGGCATGGCAGCCGCCGCGCTGGCCGCGCATGCCGGCGCCGGCTTCAGCACGCAGCTGATCGTCGCGGCCGCCGTCGGCGCCGCCTCCGTCACGATCTGGCATCTGCGCCGCCAGCGCCAACCGGCGGGCCCGCCCGCGCAGGCGAACCGCGACGTCAACCTCGATATCGGCGAGCGCGTGCACGTGCCCGCCTGGTCGCCCGAGGGCACGGCCGAGGTCAGCTATCGCGGTGCGGCCTGGCGCGCGCGCTGGGCCGGCTCCGGCACTCCGGCGCCGGGCGAGCACGTCATCGCCGCGATCGATGGCAGCCAGTTGCTGCTGCGCCGCTAGCGCGGCGCGCCCACCCTTTCCAACCCGACCGCCAGGAGCCGCATGGAAATCGCGATCGTCATCGTCGTCATCGCCGTCATCTTCATCAGCCGCGCGATCAAGGTCGTGCCGCAGCAGCACGCCTGGGTGGTCGAGCGGCTGGGCCGCTACCACGCCACGCTCACGCCGGGCCTGAATTTCCTCGTGCCCTTCGTCGACCGGCTGGCCTACAAGCACTCGCTCAAGGAGATCCCACTCGACGTGCCCAGCCAGGTCTGCATCACGCGCGACAACACCCAGCTCACCGTCGACGGCATCCTGTACTTCCAGGTCACCGACCCGATGCGCGCGAGCTACGGCTCGTCGAACTACATCATCGCGATCACCCAGCTGGCGCAGACCACGCTGCGCTCGGTGATCGGCAAGATGGAACTCGACAAGACCTTCGAGGAGCGCGCCGTGATCAACGGCGCCGTGGTCAGCGCGCTCGACGAGGCAGCGCTCAACTGGGGCGTCAAGGTGCTGCGCTACGAGATCAAGGACCTCACGCCGCCGGCGGCGATCCTGCATTCGATGCAGGCGCAGATCACCGCCGAGCGCGAGAAGCGCGCGCTGATCGCCGCATCCGAAGGCCGCCGCCAGGAGCAGATCAACATCGCCACCGGCGAGCGCGAGGCCTTCATCGCGCGCTCCGAGGGCGAGAAGCAGGCCGAGATCAACAAGGCCCAGGGCGAGGCCGCGGCCATCACCGCGGTGGCCGACGCCACGGCCGGCGCGATCCGCAAGATCGCCGAGGCGATCCGCGAGCCCGGCGGCGAGCAGGCGGTGCAGCTCAAGGTGGCCGAGAAGGCCGTCGAGGCCTATGCCCAGCTCGCGCAGAAGAACAACACGATGATCGTGCCGGGCAACATGACCGAGGTCTCGGCGCTGATCGGCACCGCGATGACGCTGATGAAGGAGCGGCCGGCGGCGCGTTGAGCGACCCGGCGCTGCGCTAGAATCCGCGCCCTGCGACGGGGTGCTCTGGTTGGGAAACCGCGGCACCCCGATGCACGTCAGGCCCGGCGCACGCCGGACTTGGCCTGGAGGGATGGATGAGTGGTTTAAGTCGCACGCCTGGAAAGCGTGTGTGGGTTAACAGCCCACCGCGGGTTCGAATCCCGCTCCCTCCGCCAGCAGTGCCGTCGTCACTCGCCGGCACCGGCCACCCAGCTCACGGCCGCCGAAACACCACCTGATCCCGCATCCTCTCCGGCGCCTCGATCGGCTCCGTGCGAATTCCTCCCGCGGCCACCGTCGGCTCGCGGTCGATCGGCGCGAGGTTCTCGATCTCCTGGCGTGCCACCTGTTCCGGCTTGGTGGTCGACTCGGTCTCCCACAGTTCGCGGCCGTGGCGCTGCAGCTCGGCGGTCGTGAGCCGCGCGCCCAGGTGCACCATGGCGTCGGCGAATCGTTGGACCCAGAGTTCGCGTTCCATATCGATGAGCGGTCAACCGATGTTTCCGTAGCGCCGCCGCGCTACAGCGGATGCGATGGCAGGGGCGCGACCTCCGCTGTCGGCCTCGACGGCGTGCGCGCGACGTTCATGACCCAGGACACCATCGCAAAGTAGCCCACCAGCGTCGAAAGCTCAACCACCCCGGCCTCGCCGAAGGTCTCGCGCGCGCGCTCGTAGCTCAGGTCGGCCACGCCGTGGCGGCGCAACAGCTCGCTCGTGAAGTCGAAGGCGATCTGCTCGTCGCGCGCCAGGCCTTCGGGCCGCGCACCGACGCGCACGGCCTCCAGCGCCGCCGCGCTGACGCCGGCCGCGCGCGCCAGCGGCTCGTGCATGACCCACTCGAACTGATTGCCCACGGCCGCGGCGGTGGCGGCGATGGCGAGCTCGCGCACGCGCGCGTCGAGCGCGCCGCCGAAGCGCAGCGCCTCGCCGAGCTGCGCGACGCGATCGAGCAGCGCCGGCGTGCGCAGCAGCGGCACGAAGGGGCCGTAGACGGCCTTGCGCGGGCCGTCGATCAGCGCCTGCGCGGCGGCGCGCTGGGCATCGTCGAGCGCCGCCATCGGCGGCAGCGGCAGGCGCTCGGGCCCGCCACCCTGGCTAACGGGTTGCGGCGTGCGGTTCGGTTCCATGAGCGAGCTCTCCTTCGGCAGAGGGTTGTCGATAAAGCCACAGTCCGCTGGCCGCCAGCAGCGCCGCGGCGATCACGAGGGTCGGCTCGATGCCGCTGGCGCCGCGCCAGTGGGCCACCGCCACCGTGACCAGCGGCCCGGCGATCTGGCCGGTGGCGAAGCCGGCGACCATGCGCGCCAGCAGCGGTGCGGGATTCTCGGCGGCGCGCGCGCGGGCCAGCTGCAGGCCGGACATGGTCGCGACCATGAAGCTGCCGCCCACGGCCAGGGCCGCCGCGGCGATCGCCGCCGGCGAGCGGCTCAGCAGCGGCAGCACGGCGCCGACGGCCATCAACGCGTGGCAGACGGCCCAGACGTCCTGCTGGCGCCAGCGCTTGAGCGCGGCGCCGGCCATCAGCGTCGACGCCGCGGCCGCCGCGCCGAACACCGGCCAGGCCAGCCCGAACCAGCGCGGATCGTCGACGAGCGTGCGCGCCATCGCCGGCAGATAGGTGGCCGGAAGGATGTAGCCGAAGCCGAACAGGCCATAGGCGATCACCAGGCCCCATTCGCGCTGACGAGCGCGCGAAGCCTCGCCGGCCTTCGCCGCCACGGGCGCCGCTGCATCGCGCTTCCAGACCCACGCGATCGCCACGACGGCCGGCACCGCCAGCAGGCCGAGGTGCACCCACAGCGCCGCCGAGCCGGCATCGGCATGCCACCACGTCCAGCCGCCGGCGACGACGATGCCCAGCCCGACGCCGGCGAACACATGGCCGCCCAGTTCGCTGCGGCCGCGCCGCGCCAGCTCGCCGATGGCCCACGCGCTCACGCCCACCATCACCCAGGCGCTCAGCACGCCGGCTGCGCCGCGCAGCAGCACCCAGGCCGCCATGTGGTTCACGAGCCCAGCGCCAGCCGTCACCAGCACGGTCGCGACCAGGCTCGCCAGCACCAGCCGGCGCGGCCGCGCGGCCAGCCGCGCGGCGGTCAGCGCGCCGAGCAGGTAGCCGGCGTAGTTGATCGCCGCGAGCACCGCGCCTTCGGAGTCGCCGACCAGGTGCTCTCGCTGCATCAGCGGCAGCAGCGGCGTGAAGGCGAAGCGGCCGATGCCCATCGCGACGGCCAGGGCCAGCGCGCCGGCCAGCGCCACCGGCCAGGCCGGCGAGTTTCGCGAGAAGTGCTTGTCCATGGCCCTATTGAAGGCCCGGAACACATTCTCCACAAATGAATTATCGTGAACTATGATTCTTTGAATGAGAACACTCGATCTCGATTCGCTGGAGATCTTTCGCGCCGTTGCCCGCGAAGGCGGCATCGTGCGGGCGGCCGCGCAGCTGCACCGCGTGCAAAGCAACGTCACCACGCGCATCAAGCAGCTCGAGGAGCGCCTGAACGTGGCGCTGTTTCGCCGCCAGGGGCGCTCGCTCGTGCTGACGGCGCAAGGCCAGAACCTGCTGGTGCACGCCGAGCGGCTGCTGCGCATGGCCGACGACGTCGAAAGCGAGCTGAAGGCGGGGCCGGCACGCGGGCCGTTTCGGCTCGGCGCACTCGAGAGCACCGCCGGCAGCCGCCTGCCGGCGATCCTGTCGCGCTACCACGCGCTGCATCCGGGCGTCGTGATCGAGCTGTCGACCGGCACCACCGGCGCGCTGATCCAGCGGGTGCTCGACTACCGCATCGAAGCCGCCTTCGTCAGCGAGCCCTTCACCGCGCCGCAGCTCAACGCGATGCCGGTGTTCGAGGAGGAGCTGGTGCTGATCACCGGCAAGGGCCATCCGCCGGTGACGCGCGCGGCCGACCTCGGCCGCAGCACCTTGCTCGCCTTCGCGCAGGGCTGCTCGTACCGCAAGCGGCTCGAAGACTGGTTCGGCGCCGCCAACCTGCTGCCCGAGCGCGTGCTCGAGTTCGCCAGCTACCCGGCCATCATCGCCTGCGTCGCGGCCGGCACCGGCTGTGCGATCGCGCCGCGCTCGGTGCTGGAGTCGCTGCGCGCCGCCGGCGATGTGTCCATCCACCCGCTGCCGGCGCGCGTGCGCAACAACCGCACCCATCTGGTCTGGCACGGCGCGGCGTCGCCCGCGCTGGAACGGCTGATCGCGCTGCTGCAAGGCGCCGAGCGCAGCGCAGCGCCCGCGCGCCGCCGAACGGCGCTGACCGCCTGAATCGCCCCATGTGCTCGAACTACATGCCCGTCAGCCAGGCCGATCGGCTGCTGCAGTTCTTCGGCGCGCAGCGCCACGAGCCGCGCGAGACACCGGCCGAGGTGTTTCCGCTCGGGCTCGCGCCCTTCATCCGGCTGGCCGAGGACGGCAGCGGCAACCGGCTGTGCGATGACGGCTTCTTCGGCCTGCTGCCGCACTTCGCGGCCGAGCTGGCCTTCGGCCGGCGGACCTACAACGCGCGCAGCGAGACGGTGGCCGAGAAGCCCAGCTTCAAGGCCAGTTGGAAGGCGGGCCGGCGCTGCATCGTGCCGGCCGAGCGCGTCTATGAACCCTGCTGGGAGACCGGCCGTGCGGTGCGCTGGGCGATCGAGCGGCCGGGCCGCGTGCCGATGGGCATCGCCGGCATCTACGCCAAGTGGCGCGGCCCCGAGGGCCGCGACGTGTTCACGTTCGCGATGCTGACGGTCAATGCCGACGAGCATCCGGTCTTCAAGCGCATGCATCGCCCCGGCGAAGAGAAGCGCATGGTCGCGATCCTCGACGAGCAGGACTACGGCCGCTGGCTCGCCTGCCCGGTCGACGAGGCGATGCAGCTGCTGCGGCCATGGCCCGGGCCGCTCGATGCCTTCGCGGCGCCGCTGGTGCGCGCGCCCAGCCCCGGCAGCGTGCGCTCGACGCGCCCGCCGCGTCGCGGCCCGAACGGTGACGACGACGAGCAGCGCGAGCTGATCTGAACGGCGCTGGCCGGCGCCGGCTCAGGCCTTCGGCGTGTGTTCTTCGCTCGGGCCACCCCAGCTCAAGCGATTGAGCGTCGGCACGATCGGCGGCAGCGCGCTGACCATGCGCACCAGCTGGCCGATGCTCGATGCGCCGGTCTTCAGCCGCATGCTGCCGATGTGGCTGCGCACGGTCGACACCGCGATGCCGAGCTCCTTGGACACGGCGGCCGGACGCAGGCCGCTGCACAGGCCCTTGAGCACCGTGGTCTCGGTCAGCGTGAGGCGGTGCACCTGGGCGTAGAACTCGACGCTCAGCGGCTCGCACGACAGGCGCTTGCCGAACAGCAGCAGCGCCAGCGGCTCGCGGCCGGCCGACTCGACCGGCGTGCCCAGCGGCACCACGGCGACGGACATCGGGGCCTGCTCGGACGACAGGCGCAGCACCGAGCGCTGGCCGGCGCAGGCATTGGCCAGCGCCCTGGCAAAGCTGTCCTGGTCGCGCGGCAGGCGAGCCTGGAGATGGCCGTCGTGCAGGCGGATCGTGTGCGTCGCGGCGCACTCGGTCAGCGCGGTGTGGTTGGCGAAACGCAGCTCGCCGCTGGCGGTGGCCAGCATGATGCCGTAGCCGATCTCGTCGAGCACCCGCGTGAGCAGCATCTCGCCGAGGCCGGGCGCGGAGCGCTCGGCGGCGAGCTCGCTGACGTCGATCAGGGTCTGGAGGCCTTCGCGGCCAAGAGCTTGCAGGTCCATGGTGTTCTCCAACGACACCGGGCATCGACCCGGTTCGATGCCACTGTCGCCGCGCAGGCGCGGCAAGTCCTTGGAGAAGCCTTAAGCGTTCTGAAAGCTGCTGAAAGCGCGGCGGCTCAGAACACCCGGTAGCGAACCAGCAACACGAGCAGGCCGCCGGCCGCGATCGCGCCCCCGATCGCCGCCCACACGCCGAAGCGGCTGCTCCTGCGGCGCCGCGCAGGCCGCGCGGGGGCGTCGTCGTCATCGTCATCGTCGCCCGACAGGCGCGACCACCCATCGGAATGCATGCGGCTCTGGCGCTCTGCGCGCGACTCCTCGGACCACGAATGACTACTGCTGAAACGGCTCATGTTCAAATTTTCGGCGCCCGCGTCGCATCAGGCCGGCATTAGTTCACGAATGCGACGCGGCCTTGGGACGCCCACCCTCAGCCGTGGGAGTCGCCGAGGCCATGAAGAAAGGGGCGCCCGAAGGCGCCCCTTTTCGAAGGAAAACCGAACCGAGCGATCAGTTCAGCGGGACCTTCTTGCCGTCCTTGTAGTTGTACAGGGTCATGGCCGGGTTCTTCAGCTCGCCGTCGGCCTCGAACGCCACCTTGGCGGTCACGCCGGTGTAGTTGACCGCCGCGAGCTTGGGCAGATAGACCTTCGGATCGGCCGAGCCGGCGTCGATCATCGCCTGAACCAGAACGTGCACCGCGTCATAGGTGTACGGCGAGTAGACCTGGAACTGGCCCGGGTACTTGGCGTCGTACTTGGCCTTCCAGGCCTTGCCGCCAGGCATCTTCTCGAGCGACGAACCGCCCTCGGCACAGATCACGTTGCCCAGGCTCTTGGCACCGGCCGACAGCTCGGAGAGCTTGGCCGTGCAGATGCCGTCGCCGCCGAAGAACTTGACGTTCGACAGGCCGAGCTGGTCCATCTGGCGCAGCATCGGGCCGGCTTGCGGGTCCATGCCGCCGTAGAAGATGCCGTCCGGAGCCTTCGACTTGATCGAGGTCAGGATCGCCATGAAGTCGGTGGCCTTGTCGGTGGTGTACTGCTCGTCCACGACCTGGATGCCGCGCTGCAGGGCCGTCTTCTTGAAGACCTCGGCCACACCCTGGCCGTAGGCGGTGCGGTCGTCGATGATCGCAACCTTCTTCAGCTTCAGGTTGTTGGCAGCGTGCAGCGCGAGGCCTGCGCCCAGCGCGTTGTCGTTGGCCAGCAGGCGGAAGGCCGTCTTGAAGCCTTGCTGCGAGTACTTCGGGTTGGTAGCCGACGGCGTGACCTGCGGAATGCCGCAGTCGTTATAGATCTTCGAGGCCGGGATCGTGGTGCCCGAGTTCAGGTGGCCGACCACGCCGTTGACCTTGGCGTCGCACAGCTTCTGGGCCGCGGCGGTGCCTTGCTTCGGGTCGGCCGCATCGTCTTCGGCGATGAGTTCCAGCTTGACCTTCTTGCCACCGATCGTCACGCCCTTGGCATTGAGCTCCTCGACCGCCATGCGCGCGCCGTTCTCATTGTCCTTGCCGTAGTGAGCCTGCGGGCCCGAGACCGGACCGACGTGGCCGATCTTCACCACCATTTCTTGTGCCGACACCGACGCGGCAGCGGCCAGCAGGCCGATTGCGACCGCGAGAGCGTTCAGTTTGCGTTGCATGGAGTACCTCCGAAGTTGGCTATAGGTTGAGAGGATGTGGGTGTTCTCAACGGCGCGAACATTAACCGAATTCGTGCCGCGAACCGCATGCGTTGGCATGGGGAAAACACCGTCGGCGCTTGCGCATCGACCGGCTCTTGGCCGCGCATCCACGAGCGGATTTGTTAGCAAGGCGCAGGCCACGCTGCGCCTGGGGGCGCCCGCCTCAGCGCGGCTTGCGGCGCGCGAGTTCCTGATCGAGCGCCTTGGCCAGTGCTTCTTGGACGCTGCGCGTGATCTCGTCGCGCGCGTTCTGAACGAAGGCATCTGCCAGCCGCGCCAGCGCGGGCGCCAGGGCGAGCCTCAGGCGACGCTCGACGATCGGGCCGGCCTGGCGCATCGCCTCGGCGAGGACGCGCTGGACCAGAGCCTCTTCGTCGATTGCAGAAACAGCAGCAGGCGCCGCGGGCACCTCGGCAGTGCGCGCCGGCGGCTGCGGCGTGCGTGACGAGGGTGCACGCGCCGTCGCAGGAGTCGTCGGCGGCGTCATCGGCGACGCCAGCTCGGGTGCCGGCGCGCCGGCGCGGCCCACCACCTCGGTCAGCGTGGGCACCACGCGCGGCGGCGTGCGCGGCGGCGGGCGCGAACCCGACTGGCTCATCGCGCGCCGACCTCGTGACGTTCGATCGCATAGCCGCGATCGCTGTAGTGCTTCCAACGGCGACGGCCGGCCTGGCGCTCGGCATCGTCGTTGCCGACGATCTCGATCAGCCGGTCAAAGCTCTCGAAGCCCGGCGCGACCTCGTCGCCCAGATTGACCAGCACGGGCACCGGCGGCGCATCGCTGGCGCGCTCGACGAGCCACAGCGGTGTGGTCGCGAGGCGCGCCGGCGGCTGCGCGCCAGGCGCGATGCGCACGTGCGGCAGGAACTCCAGGGGGTCGAAGCTCCACAGTGCGGCGTCGAGTTCGCGCAACCGCTCGGGCGGCGCGATCACCGCGACCTGGGCGCCGGCGCGTATCGCCTTGCGCAGCAGCCGACAGGCGTAACCCAGCGGGTCGCCGACATTGAAGTGGAAGGCCACCTCGGTCATCGGCGTCGCCCTGCCGGCTCGCAATCGCGTGGGCGCCCGGTTGCGCTCAGCGCGCCTTCGACAGCACGAAGTGCGTCAGCAGCGGCACCGGACGGCCCGTGGCGCCCTTGGCGGCGCCCGACTTCCACGCGGTGCCCGCGATGTCGAGATGCGCCCACGGGTACTTGGCCGTGAACTTCTTGAGGAACATCGCCGCGGTGATGGCGCCGCCGGCGCGGCCGCCCACGTTGCCCATGTCGGCGAAGTTGCTCTTCAGCGCCTCTTCGTATTCGTCGTCCAGCGGCATGCGCCAGGCGAGGTCGAACGACTCGTCGCCGGCGGCCTGCAGGCTCGCGGCCAGCGCGTCGTCGGCACTGAACAGGCCCGAGCGGTGGTGGCCCAGCGCGATCACGCAGGCGCCGGTGAGCGTGGCGATGTCGACCACCGCGGCCGGCTTGAAGCGCTCGGCGTAGGTCAGCGCGTCGCACAGGATCAGGCGGCCCTCGGCGTCGGTATTGAGGATCTCGATGGTCTGGCCAGACATCGAGGTCACCACGTCGCCCGGCTTGATCGCGCGGCCGTCGGGCATGTTCTCGCACGAGGGGATCAGGCCGACGACGTTGACGCGCGGCTTGAGCTCGCCGAGCGCACGGAAGGTGCCGAGCACGCTGGCCGCGCCACCCATGTCGAACTTCATCTCGTCCATCTCGGCCGAAGGCTTGATCGAGATGCCGCCGGTGTCGAAGGTGATGCCCTTGCCGACCAGCACGATCGGCGCCGCGGTCTTGGCCGCGCCTTCGTAGCGCAGCACGATGAACTTGGGCGGCTGCTCCGAGCCTTGCGAGACGGCAAGGAAGGAGCCCATTCCGAGCTTCTCGCAGTCCTTGCGCTCGAGCACCTCGCACTTGAAGCCGTGTGCCTTGGCGAGCTTCTTCGCCTCGGCGGCCAGGAAGCTGGGCGTGGCGTGGTTCGCGGGCCGGTTCGCGCATTCGCGCGCGAGCTCGACGCCGGCCGCGACGGCCTGGCCGCGCGCGAGGCCCTCGCCCACCGCCTTGGCCGCCTTGGCGTCGGCCACCGCCAGCGTGGCCTTGGCGAGCATCGGCGCCGCGGGTGCGCTCGGCTTGGTGTGGCGGTAGACGTAGGCGGCGTCGCTCAGCGCCGCGACCAGCGCCTGTGCATGGGTGGCGCCCAACGCGGCTTCAAAGGCCGATGCAACGACGACCTGCTTCGCGCCGCCTTGCTTGATTGCCGCGTAGCCCGCGCCGACCGCGGCCTTGAAGGCCTTGGCGCCGGTATCGGCCGCGACCACGAAGACCAGCCGCTGCGCCTTCACGCCGGCCGGACGATGGATGTAGAGCGTGCGCCCGGTCTTGAGCGCGAGGTCGCCCGACTTGAGCGCGTCGTTCAGAAGCGAAGCGAGCGCGGGAGCGAGTTGCTGGGCCTTGGCCTCCCCGGCCGACAGCACCACGATCAGGGCATCAGTTGCGATCGCCGTCAGGGCTTGTGACCCCGCGGCCTGCGCGCGAAATTCCATGGTCCGGTCCTTAGAATGAGCGCGCGATGTTATTCGATTCCACCTTGCGCCGAGACCTCACGCGCAGCTTCGGCGCGACCCTGGTCGTGATCCTGACGATCGTCATCACGATGTTCCTGATCCGCACGCTCGGCCAGGCTGCCGGCGGCTCGGTCTCCCCCCAGGACGTGGCGCTGCTGCTGGGCTACGTGACGCTTCAGAACCTGCCGACGATGCTCAGCCTGTCGCTGTTCATCGCGGTCGTCACCACGCTCACGCGCATGTACCGCGACAGCGAGATGGTGATCTGGTTTGCCAGCGGCGTCGGGCTGCTGCGCTTCGTGATGCCGGTGCTGCGCGTCGCGATGCCGGTGCTGGCCGTGGTGGCGCTGCTGGCCTTCATCGTCTGGCCCTGGGGCAACCGACAGGTCGCCGAACTGAAGGACCGCTACCAGCGCCGCTCCGACGTCGCGCGCATTGCGCCGGGCCAGTTCCAGAGTTCGTCGGACGGCAAGCGCGTGTTCTTCGTCGACAAGGAGACCGCGGGCGGCAGCACCGCGAGCAACGTCTTCGTGCTCGAGAACGACGGCCAGGTCGAGTCGGTCACGTCCGCGCGCAGCGGTCGCCTGGTGGTCGAAGGCGACGAGCGTGCGGTGATCCTCGAGCGCGGCCAGCGCAGCGACCTCGACCTCGCCACCGGCGAGCGCCGCGTCTCGCGCTTCGATACCTACCGCGCCACGGTGGGCGAGCGCATCGTCGACTCGAGCGCCAACCTGCCGCCCAAGGCGCGCAGCAGCTTCGAACTGATGTTCGAGCCGACGCCGCGCAACCAGGCCGAGCTGGCGTGGCGCGCCGGGCTGGCGCTCGGGGCGCTCAACCTCGTGCTGCTGGGCCTGGGCCTCGCAGCGGGCAATCCGCGCCGCGCGAGCAGCTGGAACCTGCTGTTCGCGCTGCTGGCCTTCGTCGTCTACTACAACCTGCTCAATCTCACGCAGGCCTGGATCGCGAGCGGCCGGCTGAGCGCCGCAGCGACGCTGGCGGTGGTGCACGGCGGCACCTTCGTCGGGGCCGTGTTCCTGCTGTGGTGGCGCGACCGCGGCTCGGTGGCGCTGCTGCGCCGCGCGGGCGCCTGAGGGACGGCTTCGATGCGCACCGTTCGCCGCTTGCTCTATGCCGAGGTGCTCGGCGCCGTCGCGTTCGTGACGGTGGCCTTCCTCGCCCTCTTCTACTTCATCGATTTCGTCGACGAGCTCGACGACGTCGGCAAGGGCGCCTACCGCGTCCAGCACGCGGCGCTGTACTGCCTGATGCTGCTGCCGGGCCATCTCTACGAGCTGCTCCCGATCGCCGTGCTGATCGGCACGATCTACGCGATGGCGCGGCTCGCGCAGTCGTCCGAATACACGATCCTGCGCACCGGCGGGCTCGGGCCGCGGCGCGCGCTGACGCTGCTGGCCACGCTGGGCCTGGGCTTCAGCGTCGTGAGCTTCGTGATCGGCGACTACGTCGGCCCCTTCACGGACCGCCAGGCCGAGACGCTGAAGAACTCGTTGCGCCGCGGCGCGGCGACGCAGAACACCGCCGGCGCCTGGCTCAAGGATCGCCGCAGCGCCCAGCCGGGCGAAATGCCGCCCGGCGACCGGCTCGACTCGATCCGCGTCGGACGGGTGCTGCAAGACGGCACGCTCGAGGATGTGCGGCTGTACGAGTTCGATGCGGACGGCCAGCTGCTCGCACGCCTGCAGGCGAGCCGCGCGCACGTCGGCGAGGGCCACTGGCGCCTCGAGGACGTCGAGATCAGCCGCTGGCGCGGCAATGCCGAAGGCGCGCTTCCGGCGGTCGAGCGGCTCGACACCACCACCTGGCCCAGCACCTTGACGACCGCGGTGGTCGCGGCCGCCGTGGCGCCGGTCAAGAGCATGTCGATCGCCGCGCTGTGGCGCTATTCGAGCCACCTGGCCGAGAACGAGCAGGCGGCGCAGCGCTACCAGATCCAGCTGTGGAAGAAGGCGCTCTATCCGCTGGCCTGCCTGGTGATGGTGGCGCTGGCCCTGCCCTTTGCCTACCTGCACGCGCGCGCCGGCGGCGTGAGCCTGAAGGTCTTCGGCGGCATCCTCCTGGGCATCAGTTTCGTGCTGCTCAACAACGTGACGACGCACCTGGGCCTGCTGCGCGACTGGACGCCGTGGGTCGCGGCGTCGGCGCCGAGCGTCTTGTACCTGCTGCTGTCGCTGGCGGCGTTCAGCTGGCTCGTGAGGTACCGCTGATGGCCGCGCTGGGCGTGCTGCTGTTCGGACACGGCTCGCGCGATGCGGCCTGGGCGGCGCCGTTCGAGGCGGTCGCGGCCAAGCTGCGCGCCGAGGCGCCGTCCGCCCGCGTGGCGCTGGCCTACCTGGAGTTCATGTCGCCGACGATCGCCGAGGCCGGCGCGATGCTTGCCGCCGACGGCTGTGTCGAGGTCGTCGTCGTGCCGCTGTTCCTCGGCGTCGGCGGCCATGTCCGCAAGGACCTGCCCGCGCTGATCGACTCGCTGGCGCAACGACATCCTGCAGTGCGCTGGCGGCTCGCCGGCGCGATCGGCGAGCATCCGCTCGTGATCGACGCGATGGCCGCCGCGGTGCGCGCGGCGCTCTGACGACCTCCACGCACCGACCATGAACCTTCACCAGTTCCGCTTCGTCCAGGAAGCCGCCCGCCGCAACCTCAACCTCACCGAGACGGCGAAGGCGCTCTACACCTCGCAGCCCGGGGTCAGCAAGGCCATCCTCGAGCTCGAGGAGGAACTGGGCGTCGACATCTTCGTGCGCCACGGCAAGCGCCTCAAGCGCATCACCGAGCCTGGCCAGCAGGTGCTGCAGGCGATCGAGGTGATCATGCGCGAGGTCGGCAACCTCAGGCGCATCGGCGAGGAGTTCAGCAAGCAGGACGCCGGCACGCTGTCGATCGCCACCACCCACACGCAGGCGCGCTACGTGCTGCCGCAACCGGTGGTGGCGCTGCGCAAGAGCTTCCCGAAGGTGGCCGTGAGCCTGCACCAGGGCACGCCGGAGCAGGTGGCGCAGATGGTGCTCGACGAGACCGCCGACGTCGGCCTCGCGACCGAGTCGCTGGCCGATTTCGACGGCCTGGTCACGCTGCCCTGCTACGAGTGGCAGCACGTCGTGGTGCTGCCGGCCGACCACCCGCTCGCCGCGAGCGAGCGCCTTGCGCTGGAGTCGCTGGCGCGAGAGCCGCTGATCTCCTACCACCCGTCGTTCACGGGGCGCACGCGCATCGACCAGGCCTTCGAGGCGAAGGGGCTGAAGCCCAACATCGTGCTCGAGGCGATCGACTCCGATGTCATCAAGACCTACGTCAAGCTCGGCATGGGCGTGGGCATCGTCGCCGAGATGGCAGTGCGCGACGATCCGGCGTTCGCGCCTGGCGGCGAGCTCGTCGCACGGCCCGCCGCGCAGCTGTTCGGCCACAACGTCGCGCGCCTCGCGTTCAAGCGCGGCGCCTACCTGCGCTCCTTCGTCTACACCTTCGCCGAACTGATCTCGGACCGCCTCAGCCGCGCGCTGCTCGAGCGCGTGATGGCCGGCGACGCCGAGCACTACGACCTTTGAACATGACGCCCCGCACGCCCGCGATCGAAAGCCGCCTGCCGCAGGTCGGCACCACCATCTTCACCGTGATGAGCGCGCTGGCCCAGGCGCATGGCGCCGTGAACCTCGGCCAGGGCTTCCCGGATTTCGACTGCGACCCGCGCCTCGTCGACGCCGTGACGCAAGCCATGCGCGCGGGCCACAACCAGTACCCGCCGATGACCGGCGTGCCGGCACTGCGCGATGCCGTAGCAGCCAAGATCGAGGCGCTGTACGGCCACCGCTACGACCCCGCCAGCGAGGTCACCATCACCGCCGGCGCGACGCAGGCCATCATCACCGCGATCCTCGCGCTGGTGCACCCGGGCGACGAGGTCATCGTTCTCGAGCCCTGCTACGACAGCTACGCGCCGAGCATCGAGCTGGCCGGAGGGCGCATCGTGCGCGTTGCGCTGACGCCGGGCACGTTCCGGCCCGACTTCGCCGCGATCGCGCAGGCGCTGTCGCCGCGCACTCGCGCGATCCTGGTCAACACGCCGCACAACCCGAGCGCCACCGTCTGGTCGGCCGACGAGATGCGCCGGCTCGAGGCGCTGCTCGATCCGACCGACGTGATCGTCATTGCCGACGAGGTCTACGAGCACATGGTGTTCGACGGCGCGGCGCACCAGAGCGCCTCGCGCTTTCCCGGCCTGGCAGCGCGCAGCGTCGTGATCTCCAGCTTCGGCAAGACCTTTCACGTGACGGGCTGGAAGGTCGGCACCGTCGTGGCGCCGGCGGCCCTGAGCGCCGAGTTCCGCAAGGTCCACCAGTTCAACGTCTTCACCGTCAACACGCCGGTGCAGCACGGCCTGGCGGCCTACCTCGCCGATGCGCGCCCCTACCTGGAGCTGCCTGCGTTCTACGCGGCCAAGCGCGACCGCTTCCGCGCCGGCCTCGCGGCCACGCCGTTCGAGCTGCTGCCCAGCGAAGGCAGCTACTTTCAATGCGTGCGCTATGACGGCCTGGCGCCGGACCTCGCCTCGATGCCCGAAGAGGCGTTCTGCCGCTGGCTGACCGGCGAGCTGGGCGTTGCCGCGATCCCGCTGTCGGCCTTCTACGCCGATGGCACCGAACAGCGCATCGTGCGCTTTTGCTACGCCAAGCGCGAAGCCACCTTGGACGAAGCCCTCGCGCGGCTCGCGCGCCTTGGCGATCGCGCAGCTTGAGTCACACAGGCCGAAGTCGGCGCCGACGCGCTCAGCTCGACTTCGGCGGCTCGGGCGGGTTGTCGTCGACCTGCGTCGGCGGGAACTCGAGCGTGAACTTGCCGAGCTCGCTGCCCGGAGGCTCGAGGTCCAAGGGCACGTCGACATGCAGCGACGGGCGCGCGCCCGGCTGCGGCGTCACCGGCGTGGTCGACATCAGGCGTTCGAGCACCGGCATGTCATCGAGCGGCAGCAGCAGGTCGACCGGCGTGGCGGCCGGCGACTCGTCGGGGTTCTCGGTATGGTCGCGGGCCACGGCGTACAGCAGCATCAGTTCGCGGTAGGCAGGAAGGTCGAAGCTGTCGCCACCTTCGGTCTCGCCTTCGGGGCGCACCAGCGTGGCTTGCAGCGTCTCGAGCGCCCGGTTCGGATCCGACCACAGGCCGGTGATCTGTTCGAGCACCTGCGGATAGTCCTCGAGCGAGCGGCCCTCGAGCAGCTCGGTCTCCCACGACGGCGCGTAGGCGTTGAAGCGGCTGTTGAAGCGCTCGCGGATGCGCTCGTATTCCTTGCGCTCGCCGCGCTTCTTGTAGATCTCGAGCAGCTTGAGATAGGGCAGCGGGCTCGTGCCGGCCGTGCTGCGCAGATGACCCATCAGCAGGTCGATCGCCGCTTCTTCCTGGCCCAGCACCATGAAGAACTCGGCCTGCTGCTCAAGATCGATGAGCTCCTCGGCCGAGACCTCGCGCTTGGCGGGCTGGGCCTGCAGCCCCGCCGGGCCCTTGAGGACGGACGTGCCGAGCGGGTCGAAGGCACCGGGCATCGACGACGGCGCGCCCAGCGGCGCTGGGGAGCTCATGAACGCGCCGGCTTGGGTGCTCGGTCGGTCGTTCGGCGCGAAGGCGATGGCCTCCTCGGTGTCGACATCGGCCGCCGTGCCGCTGTCGCGCGCCGAGGCGGACACGAGCCACTCGTGCTGCTGGCGCTCCTGCTCGCGCTGGCGCCACATCCAGACCAGCGCGGCAAGCAGCAGCAGGCCCAAGGCACCGAGGCCATAGACCAGAGGATTCGAATAGCGTGACGTCTCGGCGTTCTGCAACCGCGCCTGCAGGCCCTTGACGTTCTGCTGGGCCTGGTCGGTCTCGCTGCGCAGTTTGGCCAGTGCGGCCTCGAGCTGCTCGACCCGCTCGCGCGCGCTGGCCGCGGCTTCCGCGGCGCTGGCGGCACGCGCCGCCTCGGCAACGCGTTCGGCTTCGGCCGCGCTGGCGGCAGCGGCCGCCTGGGCCGCGGCCTGAGCGTCGACGCGCGCACCCCGCTCGAGCGGCGTGAGGCGCAGGCGCGCCGTGTTGGCGGTCTGGCCACGCGATGGCCGCGGCGCCGTGCCGGCCTGCGGCGCGCGGGCGGCACCGGTGCTGGCCGTCGACTCGGCGCGGCGCGGCGCGCGCGTGCTGCGCCGCGGCGCAGGAGCACCCTCGGTGACCTCGCCGGCCGACGTGGCATCGGCAGCGCGCGGTGGCGCAGGCTGCCGAGCCGGCGCAGGCGCCGGCTCAGCGGGAGCGACTTCGGGCGCAGGCGCAAGCGCCGGCGCCTGCGCAGTGATCAAGGGCGGGTCGGCCAGCAGCGTGAAGCTGCGCGACACCTTGCCGAAGCAGCCCACGGTGACGTCGACGGTCACGATGGGCTCGTCGACACGCGTGTTGGTCCTGATGCGCAGCACGCGGTCGGACGCGCCCGGCAGCGCGCGGTCGAGGCTCACATTGACGACGCCGGGCTGTTGCCGGTTGTCGGCGAAGTGCACGTCGGCGCTGACGCACTCGCTGGTGAGATCCTCGTTCCCGTCGAGCCTCACGGGGATCGCGAGTTCGAGCGGCTGGCCGAGCGTGGCGGTGGTGGGCAACCTGCCGAAGCCGAGGGCCTGGGCGCTGCCGCTGCTGCCGACAAGAAGCGTCGCGCCGAGTGCCAGCGAGACTGCCTTGCCCTTCCTCACCTTGCGCTTGCCGGTCGAACGGTTCATGCGTCGTTGTTTCTAGCCTGCGTCTAGGCTGCGGGGCACTCTAGCATGAAGCATGTCGACACAAATCGCTTGAGCAAGGGGCTGCGCCGCGTTCTGGCGCGCGATAGCCGTGCAATGTTGTGCTGAAGGCACAATCTTCCGTCGTCTTCGAAACATCCATGCCATGACCGCCGAACTGCGCACCGAACGCCATGACGCCACGCTCGTGCTCACGCTGAGCGACCCGTCGGCGCGCAATGCGCTGTCGCCGCAGGTCTCGGTGGCCGCGGTCGAGGCGCTCAACGTCGCCGAGACCGACCCGCAGGTGCGCGCCGTGGTCATCACAGGCGACGGCGCGCATTTCAGCGCCGGCGGCAACCTGAACCGGCTGGCGCGCAATCGCGAGCTCGAACGCGAGGTGCAGGCCGCAAGCATCGATGCGCTGCATCAGTTCATCGAGGCGCTGCGCGCGTTTCCCAAGCCCGTTGTCGCCGCCGTCGAGGGCGCGGCGGCGGGCGCCGGCTTCTCGATCGTGCTGGCCTGCGACCTCGTGATCGCCGCCGAGAACGCGCGCTTCTCGATGGCCTACGGGCGCGTCGGACTGTCGCCCGACGGAGGTGGCAGCTGGCATCTCGCGAACGCACTGCCCCGTCCGCTGGCGCTGCGCTGCCTGTGGCTCGGGGAGCCGCTCTCCGCGCGCGAGCTGCAGGCGCACGGCCTTGTCAATGACGTGACAGACGCCGGCCGGGCGCTGCCGCAAGCTCTGGCCATCGCCGAACGCCTTGCGCGTTGCGCGCCGAACGCAGTGGCCAGCGCCAAGGAGCTGGTCAACCAGGCGCGCGGCAGCGCGCTCGGCGACCATCTGGCAGCCGAACGCAGCCACTTCGTCGCCAACCTCTTCCACGCCAATGCCGGCGAAGGGCTGCAGGCCTTCTTCGAAAAGCGCGAACCGCGCTTTCGCTGAAGCCGCTGCGGTCCGGCGACCGGCCGCATGACATGAAGCCACCACGCCGCCGCCGGCTGTACCTGATGCGTCACGGCTCGGTCGACTACTTCCGCGCCGACGGCACGCCGGTGCCGCCCGAGACGGTACCGCTCAATGCCGATGGCGAGCAACAGGCCGATGCCGCCGGCGCGCTGTTCGCGCAGGCCGGCGTGCGCTTCGACCGCGTGGTCGTCAGCGGCCTGCCGCGGACCGTGCAGACCGCGCAGCGCGTGCTCGCGGCCAGTGCGCAAGCGCAGCCTCTGACGCACGACGACGCGTTGCAGGAGATCCGCGGCGGACGGCTTGCCGACATTGCGCCCGAGCAGCTCGAGCAGGCCTTCGTCGGCGCGTTTCGCGGCGGCGCGCAGATCGAGACGCAGCGCTTCCTCAACGGCGAGTCGATCGGCGAGCTTCTCGACCGCGCCTTGCCCGCCTTCGAGCGCTGGCGCGGCGACGCCCAGTGGCAGTGCCTGCTGATGGTGCTGCACGGCGGCGTGAACCGAGCGCTGCTGTCGACGCTCATGGCCGGCCAGCGCGCGTTCTTCGGCGCGATCGAGCAGCAGCCGGCATGCATCAACGTGATCGATCTCGGCGACGACGGCCATGCCGTGATCCGCGCGATCAATCTCGCGCCGACGCAATGGCTGCACGAGCGCGAGCGCTACACGACGATGGAGAAGCTGTTCGGGCAGTACCGCCGCATTGCCGAGGCTCAGGAGCGGTAGCTCGGGTCGATCCGGTCGAGACGTCGCAGCAGACCCGGCCAGGCGAGCGCTCCCGCGCCTGCACCGCGCGTCACCGCCTTTGCCTGCTGCTGGGACGTGGCGATGATCGATGCGTCGATCGGAATCAGCTCGCCGCCGCCCGACTGGGCGCGCACCTGGATCGTGCAGCAGGCCTCGAACAGGTACATCGACAGGAAGGCATCCGCGACCGTCGGTCCCACGGTCAGCAGGCCGTGGTTGCGCAGCATCAGCCAGGTCTTGTCGCCGAGGTCGGCCACCAGGCGCGGCTTCTCGTCGTCGCGCAGCGCGACACCCTCGTAGTCGTGATAGGCCAGGCTGCCCAGCACAAAGATCGACTGCTGAGAAATCGGCAGCAGCCCACCCTTCTGGGCCGATACCGCCACGCCGTTGAGCGTGTGCGTGTGCAGCACGCAGGCCGCGTCGTGGCGCACCGAGTGCACCGCGCTGTGAATCGTAAAGCCCGCGGGGTTGACGGGGAACGGCGAGTCGTCGAGCTTGTTGCCGGCAAGGTCGATCTTGACCAATGACGAGGCGGTGATCTCGTCGAACATCAGTCCATACGGATTGATGAGGAACTGATCCTGCGTACCAGGCACGCGCGCCGTGATGTGCGTGAAGACGAGGTCGTCCCACTTGAACAGCGCCACCAGCCGGTAGGCCGCAGCGAGGTCGACGCGCACGCGCCATTCTTCGGCGCTGACCTCGCCGTGGCGCGATGGAATGTGCAGATCGGCGGCATCCACTTCGACGCTCCTTTTCGCGGGAAGACACGCAGCAGACCACGCACGCGGCGCGTGGACAATAGGGTTCGCACGCAGGGCGAAAGCGCCTTGCGATGTCGCGTCAGGGACAAGCCATGAACAGCCCCGTGCTTACCATCGAAGAGCAGCAAAACATCGAATCGGGCCCTTGGTTCAGCAAGCTCTCGCCGGCGCTTCGCAGCGCGATCCTGGCTCGCTCCCTGGTGCGGCGACTCGCCGACGGCACGCCATTGGCCTCGCGCGGTTCCACGCCGCTCGAATGGTGCGGCGTCGCCAAGGGCGCCGTGCGCGTGAGCTCGGTGTCGCTGTCGGGCAAGCAGATCACGCTCACCTACGTCGAGCCCGGCACCTGGTTCGGCGACATCTCGCTGTTCGACGGCCTGCCGCACACGCACGATGCCGATGCGCACGGCGACACGACGTTGCTCGTGGTGCGCAAGCCCGATTTCAAGGAGCTGCTCGCCCAGCACGTCGAGCTCTACGAGGCGCTGCTGCGCCTGAACTGCCGGCGCCTGCGCCTGATGTTCGATCTCGTGGAGGACCTCAACACCAAGCCGCTGTCCGCGCGGCTGGCCAAGCAGATCCTGCTGCTCGCGCGCAGCTACGGCATCGCCCAGGGCGAGGAGATCCGCATTGGCCTGGCGCTGGCGCAGGAGGACCTCGCGCAGATGCTAGGCGCTTCCCGCCAGCGCGTGAACCAGGAACTGAAGGGCTTCGAGCGCGAGGGCGCCGTGCGCGTCGAGCCGACGCGGCTCGTGGTGCTGTCGCGCGAGAAGCTGCTCGCGATCTCTGAGAAATAGCGAAGCGGTCGCCGCCCCGGGCTGCCGCGAGGAGACGAGAAGACCTCATGGACGCCTACACCGGAACCCGCCCCGTCGCCGACTCGCACGCCTTCGACGTGGGCGCGCTCGAAGCCTTTCTGCGCGAGCGGCTCGACGGCTTCAAGGGCCCGCTCACCGTCGAGCAGTTCAAGGGCGGGCAATCAAACCCGACTTACAAGCTCATCACGCCGTCGCGCGCTTATGTGATGCGCGCCAAGCCCGGCCCCACCGCCAAGCTGCTGCAAAGCGCGCACGCGATCGACCGCGAGTACCGCGTGATGGACGCGCTGGCCGCAAGCGACGTGCCGGTCGCGAGGATGCACCTGCTGTGCGAGGACGAGTCGGTCATCGGTCGCGCCTTCTACGTGATGGACTTCGTCGAAGGCCGCGTGCTGTGGAACCAGGCGTTGCCCGACCACACGAACGCCGAGCGCGCGGCGATCTACGACGAGATGAACCGCGTGATCGCCGCGCTGCATCAGGTGGACTTCGCCGCGCGCGGCTTGGCCGACTACGGCAAGCCCGGCAACTACTTCGAGCGCCAGATCGGCCGCTGGACAAAGCAGTACCAGGCATCCACGGTGGCGGGCGCCGAGCCGGCGCCGATCGACGCGATGGAGCGGCTGATCGAATGGCTGCCGGCGCACATTCCCGCCGGTGCGCGCGACGAGTCGCAGGTCTCGATCGTCCACGGCGACTACCGGCTGGACAACCTCATCTTCCACCCCCGCGAGCCGCGCGTGCTCGCTGTGCTCGACTGGGAGCTCTCGACGCTGGGCCATCCGCTGGCCGACTTCAGCTACCACTGCATGAGCTGGCACATTCCGCCGGGCGCGTTCCGCGGCATCGGGGGGCTCGACGTCGCCTCGCTAGGCATTCCGAGCGAGGCCGAGTACATCCGCCGCTACTGCGCGCGCACCGGCCGCGATGCCGCCAGCCTTGACGCCTTGGTGACGGACTGGAACTTCTACATGGCCTACAACCTGTTCCGCATCGCCGGCATCCTGCAAGGCATCGCGAAGCGCGTCGTCGACGGCACCGCGTCGAGCGCGCAAGCGAAGCAGGCCGCTGCCGGCGCTCGGCCGCTGGCCGAACTGGGTTGGAGCTTCGCGCAACGCGCGCGCTGAACGAGGAGAGGCATGATGGACTTCGAATACTCGCCGCGGACCAAGGAACTGCAGGCGCGCCTGCAGTCCTTCATGGACCGCCACATCTATCCGGCCGAGGCGCGCTACGCCGCCGAGATCGAGGCCAACACGCGGGCCGGCAAGCGCTGGACGCCGCTGCAGACAATCGAGGAGCTCAAGCCCAAGGCGCGCGCCGAGGGCCTGTGGAACCTGTTCCTGCCCGCCAGCGCCGACGGCGCGCGCAACACCTCCGGCGATTACGGTGCGGGCCTGAGCAACCTCGAGTACGCGCCGCTGGCAGAGATCATGGGCCGCGTGCTGTGGTCGAGCGAAGTGTTCAACTGCTCGGCGCCGGATACCGGCAACATGGAGACCATCGTTCGCTACGGCAGCGCCGAGCACAAGAAGCGCTGGCTCGAGCCGCTGCTGCGCGGCGAGATCCGCAGCGCCTTCGCGATGACCGAGCCTGCGGTCGCGTCTTCGGACGCGACCAACATCGAGTCGAGCATCCGGCGCGACGGCGACGACTACGTGATCAACGGCCGCAAGTGGTGGATCTCGGGCGCGGGCGATCCGCGCTGCGCGGTCTACATCTTCATGGGCAAGACCGACCCGGACGCGCCCAAGCACTCGCAGCAGTCGATGATCCTGGTGCCCGCCGACGCGCCGGGCATCAAGGTCGTGCGACCCCTTCAGGTGTTCGGCTACGACGACGCGCCGCACGGCCACTGCGAGATCACGTTCGACAACGTGCGCGTGCCGGCGAGCAACATCCTGCTCGGCGAGGGCCGCGGCTTCGAGATCGCCCAGGGCCGACTCGGCCCGGGCCGCATCCATCACTGCATGCGGCTGATCGGCCTGGCCGAGCGCGCGCTCGAGTTGATGTGCAGGCGCGCGTCGTCGCGCACCGCGTTCGGCCGCACAGTCGCCGAACAAGGCGTTACGCGCGAGCGCATCGCCGAGGCGCGCTGCAAGATCGACATGGCGCGCCTGCTCACGCTCAAGGCCGCCTGGATGATGGACGTGGCCGGCAACAAGACCGCCAAGGCCGAGATCGCGATGATCAAGGTCGTGGCGCCGAGCATGGCTTGCCAGGTGATCGACTGGGCCATGCAGGTGCACGGCGGCGGCGGCATGTGCGAGGACTTCCCCCTCGCCTACTCCTATGCGATGGCGCGCACGCTGCGTTTCGCGGACGGCCCCGACGAGGTCCATCGCAACGCGATCGCGAAGATGGAGCTCGGCAAGTACGCCTGAGCGCCCGAAACGACGAAGCGCCCGCGAAGGGCGCTTCGTTTGCACGACGGCCGTCGGCGGCTCAGTGCTGCCGGTCGTCGAGATCGTCCGGCAGGTCTTCGTAGGCGGTCTGCCAAGCCGTCGACATGGTGGTCGACCAGCCCTGCTGCTGCGCATTGACCTCGGCCGCAACCGCCAACGCCCGCTCGGCCGCGACCTCATAGAGCTTCAGCAGCGCCTCAAGCTGTTCGGCGCTCGGCTGCAGTGACTCGACGCGCAGGTAGAGGCGTCCACGCAGCGTCATCAGTACGAAGGGATCGTCGGCCTGCAGCCAGTCGCGAGCGGCCTCGGCGAGCCGGGCAGCCAGCTCGCCCTCCAGCCAGCCGTTGACCGGTGCCGCGGCCGAACCCACGGCGCTGAAGCGATGCCTCAGTGGCTTGAGCGCAGGCACCTGGGTCTTCTGGAACATCGCGAGCCAGCGCATCTCCTCGGGCATGCCGGAATCGAGGCGGGTCTGCATGCCTTCCGTGAACATCGCATAGGCGGCCTGCTCGAGCTCCTCGGCCAGACCACGCGAGATCACGAGCATCTGCAGACCCTGAGGCAGACCCAGCTCCATGCGCAGCCGCAGCTCGCGGTCGAGGATGTAGCTGCGCTGCGGCGCACCCCACTCGAGCCGCCAGGGATGGCGATGCATGTCGCCTTCGATCACGAGGCCTTCGCCTTCACGCACGCGCTTGACTTCATAGTCGTGCTGGCGCGCCCATTGAACGAGACCGCGGCCGTCAGGCCCTCCCGGCTCGCGTGCGAACCAACGCTTGAACGATTCGAGCATGTGCGATGGAGATCGACTAGAGTCGTGCGCAACGCCAGACCGGCCTTGACCGGCGGATACCCCGCGCAATGCAGAGGTGGCAGCAATGATCGAAGTGTATTCCTGGGCCACGCCGAACGGGCACAAGGTCCACATCATGTTGGAGGAATGCGGGCTGGCCTACCGCGTGATCCCGATCGACATCGGCGCCGGCGATCAGTTCGAGCACGCCTTCCTGGCCATCAGCCCGAACAACAAGATCCCGGCCATCGTCGACCCCGAGGGGCCGGACGGACAACCGATCTCGCTGTTCGAGTCCGGCGCGATCCTGCTCTATCTGGCAGGCAAGACGGGCAAGCTCCTGCCTTCCGACGTGCGCGGCAAGTACGAGGTGCTGCAGTGGCTGATGTTTCAGGTAGGCAGCATTGGCCCGATGCTCGGCCAGAACCACCACTTCCGCATCTACGCGCCCGAGAAGCTGCCCTATGCGATCGACCGCTATACCAACGAAGCGCGGCGGCTGTATGGCGTGATGAACACCCAACTCGCCAAGCACCGGTACATCGCCGGCCATGAATACAGCATTGCCGACATCGCGATCTTCCCGTGGCTGCGCTCCTGGAAGAACCAGGGCATCGACTGGGCCGACTACCCGCATCTGAAGGGGTGGTTCGACGAGTTATCCAGTCGCCCGGCCGTGACCAGAGGCGTCGCCGTGCTGGCCGATCGCCGCAAGCCGCTCGTGGACGATCGAGCGCGCGAAGTCCTGTTCGGTGCGGAGCAGTACCGCAAGCATTGATCGGGGGCACCCGCGACGCGGAAACAGGGGGGATCCGCCGGCGCTCAGGCAGAGACTCCGGCTGGCACAGGGGGCCTGGGCGGATTACATTGCGCGGGGCGGCCGGGCCGGGCCTGGCTTGGCTCATTCGGCGCCAACTTCCCTGCGCACGGCGGACACTGCGGACAACCGCGTTCGAACGGTCATCGATCATGAGCGGTAGCAAAAGCACCCATACGGGCCGGCAAGCGGCGACACCGACGGCGCCGTGGATCCACGGCATCGGCCACGGCCATACCCCGACCACTGATTCGTCCCAGTTCGCGCAGGGCGATATCGAGCATCGCTCGCTGCCCGGGCTGGACGTCTTTGTCGTTCGATCGCGAACCGACGTCGTTCAGGATCATCAGCCTTCGTCCTTGGAGACGTCGAAGCCCTCGTTTCTCGTGAGCCTTCAGGTCGAAGGCCACGCGACGGTGCGGCAAGACGAACGCGAGGCCCTGCTCGGCCCCGGCGATTTCGCCCTCTGCGACAGCAGTCGGCCGTACCGCCTGTCGCTCGAGGCGGGCAGCGAACAGATCGTACTGCGGCTTCCCGCGAACGCATTGCTGAGCGCGGTGCGCGAACTGGGACGCTGGACCGCCACCAGAGTGCCCAGCGAACACATCGAAGGCCTGCTGATGGTCGAGATGATCCGCACACTTTGGCGGGACTACGAGACTCTCGAACCCGCGACGCGCTTGGCCGTCTCCAACGGCGTGGTCAACCTGGTGATCGCCGGCTTGCACACCCTCGCGCCCGCCGATGCGGCCGCCGCGTCCGATGCGTCATTCGCCCATCTGGAGCGCATCAAGCGCCTGGTCGATGCGCAGCTCAGCGATCCCGACCTGACGGTCGGATCGATCGCGCGGCAGCTCGGCTTGTCGTCCGGGCATCTGCATCGGGTATTCAAATCCGAAGCGGTGCCGCTGGCACATTACATCTGGCTGCGCCGACTCGAAGCTTGCAGCCGCGACCTCCTCGATCCGCGGCTGTCGTCGCGTTCGATCGGCGAGATCGCCTATCGACGCGGGTTCAAGGACGCCGCGCATTTCAGCCGCTCTTTCAAGGACCGCTTCGGCATCTCGCCGCGCGAATGGCGCGGCACCTACGGCGAACGCTGACACGACGCCACGGAGCCGGCGCCTAGGCAGGTGCTGCTGCGACGCAGCACAGGCACCACTGCGCGCGTCAGGCTTGTCTCCAGAGCGCTCCACACTTGCTCAATCGTCGCCATGACGAAGGTGTGACGCACATTGTTCGCCCGAAGACATTCGCCAAGCACGGGCGGGCCGAGACTTTCCAGAACCCAGCGACCACGTACATCGGCGAACGGTCTCGTTCGCCAAGTCGCCGGGCAGACGGGGAGTATTCGTCAAGATGAGCAGTCGCCTCTCAGCAGCACCCTTGACCCAAGTCGATGCCGCCGTTGTCCTGGCATCGCACAGGCAGCACCCAGTCCCGCCATTGAGCCACGGTGTCGAACATCGTCGTCACGTGCTCGACGCACCGTTCGCGGCGCCCCCCAAGCCGCTGTTCGACGGGGCAAACCTTGCAGCCACGCATCACCACGCCAGTACCGAGGAAGTCGCGCCGGACCAACGGTTCGCCTACTGGCTCAACATGATCTGCAACACCTTCGTCGATCTCGAGTACGAGCCTCAGGCCGCGACAGCCTTCCACGGCGAGATCACGTCGCTGCGTCTGGGCTCCCTGACGGTTGGCAACATCCGCTCGAACGCAGCGCGCGTGCGCCGTACGCCCGATCGCATCCGGCGCGAGCCCGAGGCTTACTACCTAGTGCAGATCCAGCGCCAGGGCACGGGGATCGTCTGCCAGGACGGGCGTTCAGCCGTCCTCAAGCCCGGAGACTTCGCGCTGCACGACAGCACGCGCCCTTTCGAGCTGATCTTCGACGACCAGAGCCACGACGTCACCACCTTGCGCCTGCCCTGCTCCGCGCTCGACATCCATGTTTCCAACATCCACGAGCTGACCGCAACCGCGGTCAGCGGTTCGGTAGCCGCCGGCCACCTTCTGGCCTCGATGGTGACCATGCTGGCGCGGGACTTCTCTCGCCTGCCGACGCCGGCCGCGCAAAGCCTGTCCGAAGCGATCACCAGCCTCGTAGCGGCCGGTTTGCGAAGCCTGCCGGTCGCCAACCTCAAGCGGCCCACCAACCTGCAGGCCTATCACGTCGGACGCGTACACGCCTACGTCAACGAGCACCTGCGCGATCCCGACCTGTCGGTCGCTGCCATCGCGCGTGCACTGGACATGTCGGCGGACCACCTCTCCAGGATCTTCAAGCACGAGCCGATGCCGCTGTCCAGGCTGATCTGGCAGTCGCGGCTTGCCGCCTGCACGAAGGATTTGCACGACCCGAAGCTTCGCCACCGCAGCATCAGCGAGATCGCTTTCGCCTGGGGTTTCAACGATGCCGCGCACTTCAGTCGAGCCTTCAAGGAACGCCACGGCATGTCGCCCCGGCAGTGGCGCGCCGGCCAGCCCGTCTGACGCGGCCACTGCCTCGCCGACGGGCAATCCAAGCCGGCACAAGCACTGGCGCGGCTTCGGCGGCATCGTCCACGGCCGATGCACAGGTTTGCCCACAGGCGCTGTTGATATCTCTCAGACCATGTAGCGGTCGAGCAGCAACGCCGAGAAGAGGCCACCGAGGTAGGCGATCGAGAAGCGGAAGGTCGGCATCGCGTGGGCCTCGTCGCGCTGCAGCAAGTACGCCAATCGAATGAAGCGCAGGCCCAGCACCAGCGCGGCGACGAGATAGAGCCAGCCGCTCATGCCGATCGCAAACGGCAACAGCGTCACGCCGACCAGCAGGAGCGTATAGAGCAGGATGCATCGCGCAGTGAATGCGACGCCATGGGTCACCGGCAGCATCGGCACTGAAGCCCTGGCGTAGTCCTCACGTCGGTGGATCGCCAGCGACCAGAAGTGCGGCGGCGTCCACACGAAGACGATCAGGAAAAGCAGCAACGCCTGCGGGTCGACCTGGCCGGTCACGGCGACCCAGCCCAGCAGCGGCGGAGCGGCGCCGGCAGCGCCTCCGATCACGATGTTCTGCGGCGTCGCGTGCTTGAGAAAGAGGCTGTAGACCACGGCATAGCCGAGCAGCGAGGCCATGGTGAGCGCCGCGCACAACAGGTTGGCCACGCTCAGCAGCAGCCACAGGCCGACCATCAGAAGGCCGCATGCAAACGCAGCCACCTGCCACACCGACAACGCACCGCGCGGCAAGGGGCGCGCGCGGGTACGCGCCATCAGTGCGTCGATGCGCCTGTCGACCAGGTGATTCACTGCCGCGGCACTGCCGGCCACGAGCGCGATGCCGGTCGGCGCGAGGATCAAAAGAGGCCATGGCAGCGGCCCGCGGCGCGACAGCAGCATGCCCACCACCACCGTGATCAGCATCAATGCCACGACCCGCGGCTTGGCCAGCGCCACGTACTCGCGCCACGCCGGACGCGCCCTCGTGGCGAATGTCAACGGCGACTCGGCGGCGCGGGCCACGGGTCGCGCCTCAGCGGAAGAACGCCAGCCGCGTCAGGAACGTGTGGTCCGCCTCGGCCCACATCAGGCCCACCAGGACCATCAGCGCCAACGGCGGCAACAGGATCGCGTAGATCAAGGCCAGCCGTTCCCAGGCCATATGCATGAAGACGGCCACGATCAGGCCGGCCTTGAGCATCATGAAGATCAGGATCAGGCTCCAGCGCAACAGGCCTTGGAGGTGGAAGTAGTCCACCATGTAGGACATCGCGCTGAGAACGAAGAGCAGCCCCCAGATCTTGAGGTAGAGGCCGATCGGATGCTGCTGGCCGGTGTCGGACATGGCTCACCTCACCACAGGTAGAACAACGCGAAGATGAACACCCACACGAGGTCGACGAAGTGCCAGTACAGGCCGGCAATCTCGACGATCTGGTAGTTGCCGCTGCGTTCGTAGCGCCCCGCCCTCACGCGTTGCGCGACGATCAGCAGGTAGATCACCCCGGCCGACACGTGCAGGCCGTGAAATCCGGTGATCATGAAGAAGCTCGAGCCGAACTGCGCCGCGCCCATCGGATTGCTCCACGGGCGCACGCCCTCGGCGATGAGCTTGCTCCACTCGAAGGCCTGCATGCCGACAAAGGTGGCGCCCAGCACGGCCGTGGCCAGCATCAGCGCAGCGCAGCGCGAACGGTCGCGCCGGTAGGCAAAGTTGACCGCCATCGCCATCGTGCCGCTGCTGGTGATCAGCACGAAGGTCATGATCGCGATCAGCAGCAACGGCACGCTCGCACCCCCGACGTGCAGCGCGAACACCTCGCTCGGGTTCGGCCACGGCACCGTGGTCGAGGTACGCACCGTCATGTAGCCGGTCAAGAAGCTGCCGAACACGAAGGTGTCGCTCAGCAGGAAGATCCACATCATCGCCTTGCCCCAGGGCACGGCGAAGGCGGCGCGATCCCCCGCCCAGTCAGAGACGACGCCCTGCCAGCCCTCGCGCTGCGACGTCGCCTTGGGCGCATGTTCCGAGCGGGCCATCGGGACGCTGCTCATGATGTGTCCTTTCCTTCGGGCTTTCAGCTCACGCCGCAGATCGCACGCGCCAGCTCGGGCGTCATGCCGCCGATCAGCGCAAGCAGGGCCAGCCAGACGATCAGCAGGAAGTGCCAGTAGCGCGCGAGCAGCCGCACCCGCGTCGCGCTCGTGCGCTCGTCCCAGGCGCGCAGCACGCGTGTCCAGGCGAGCAGCCCGCCGGCCACGTGCAGGCCGTGCATCGCGGTGAGCAGGAAGAAGAAGCTCGCGGCGACCTGCCCGCGCGGCAGCACCATGCGATCAGCCAGCGACAGCCAGGCCCAGGCCTGCACCGCCAGAAAGCCCAACGCCAGCACGCCGCCCAGCCGCACCGCATCGCGCGCCGCGCCGTGGTCACCGCCTGGCACGCGCGACGATGCCCACGCCAGCGCGCCGCTGGCGCCCATCAGCAACGCGCTGCTCAGCCACAGCTGCCACGGCAAGACGACCGGCACCCAGTCGTTCGAAGCCGCGCGCATCACGTACGCGGCCGTGAACAACGAGAACAGCGAGGTCGCGACACCGAAGAAGACCCACAGCGCGATGCCGCTGGGTGACGTGCCGGCACCATGCCGCCAGGCCGCGCTCGACGGCTGCTCGGGCAGCTCGCCGCCACGGTCGGCGGCGGTACGAAGCGTGGTGGTCGCGCTCATTGGGCATCCTCCGTCTTGTGCACAGCGGCCAGGCGGTTCATGCGACGGCCCCTTCGGGCCGATGCCCGACGCGATCCTCCGCCCCGCCCGCCTCGGCCGGCGCGTTCTGCGCGATGAAGTCCTCTGGCGCGCCCGGAACGCTGTAGGCATAGGCCCAGCGGTGCACGACCGGCAGCGCCGGCCCCCAGTTGCCGTGCACCGGCGGAGTCTGCGGCGTGAACCACTCGAGCGACGCGGCCCGCCATGGATTGGATCCCGCCTGCCTGCCGCGCACCGCGCTCCACACCAGATTGAAGATGAACACCAGCTGGACCGCGCCGACGATCAGTGCGACCACGGTGATGAACTCGTTGAGCTGGTGCGCCGACGCCGGGAACGACTGGTAGCCCTCGTAGTTGTAGTAGCGCCTGGGCATGCCCAGCACGCCGAGGTAGTGCATCGGGAAGTAGATCGCGTAGGTGCCGAGGAAGGTGACCCAGAAATGGAACCGGCCCAGGCGGTCGTCGAGCATGCGCCCGGTGATCTTGGGGAACCAGTGGTAGATCGCGCCGAACACCACCAGCAGCGGCGCCACGCCCATCACCATGTGGAAGTGCGCGACAACGAAATAGGTGTTCGACAGCGGAATGTCCACGCTGACATTGCCCAGGAACAGACCCGTCAGCCCACCGATGATGAAGGTGCAGATGAACGCCAGCGCGAACAGCATCGGCACCGAGAGATGGATATCGCCGCGCCACAGCGTCAGCAGCCAGTTGTAGACCTTGATCGCGGTCGGCACCGCGATGATCAGCGTGCTGGTCGCGAAGAAGAAGCCGAAATACGGGTTCATGCCGCTGACGAACATGTGGTGCGCCCACACGACGAAGCTCAAGCCCCCGATCGCGACGATGGCCCACACCATCTGCCGGTAGCCGAAGATGCACTTGCGAGCGTGCACGCTGATCAGGTCCGACACGATGCCGAACGCCGGCAGCGCGACGATGTAGACCTCGGGGTGGCCGAAGAACCAGAACAGGTGCTGGAACAGCAGCGGGCTGCCGCCGCGGTAGTCGCTCACCTGGCCCATCGACACCAGGGCAGGCATGAAGAAGCTCGTGCCCAGTGTCTTGTCGAGCAGCATCATCACGCCGCTGACGAACAGCGCCGGAAACGCCAGCAGCGCGAGGATGGTGGCGACGAAGATGCCCCACACGGTGAGCGGCATGCGAAGCAGCGTCATGCCCTCGCAGCGCGCCTGCAGCACGGTCGTGACGTAGTTGAGGCCGCCCATCGTCGCCGCGACGATGAAGATCACCAGCGACACGAGCATCAGGATGATGCCCCAGTCATGACCGGGCGTCCCTGGCAGCACCGCTTGCGGTGGATACAACGTCCAGCCCGCGCCGGTGGGCCCTCCCGGCACGAAGAAGCTCGCAAGCAGCACGATCACCGACAGCAGGTAGACCCAGAAGCTCAGCATGTTGAGGAAGGGGAACACCATGTCGCGTGCCCCGACCATCAACGGGATCAGGTAGTTGCCGAAGCCGCCGAGGAACAGCGCGGTCAGCAGGTAGATCACCATGATCATCCCGTGCATGGTGACGAACTGGTAGTAGTGCTGCGGGTCGATGAACTCGAAGCGGCCCGGATATCCCAGCTGCAGACGCATCAGATTCGACAGCACCAGGCCGACCACGCCGACCGCGATCGCTGTGCCTGCGTACTGGATCGCGATCACCTTGTGATCCTGGCTCCAGACGTACTTGGTCCAAAAGCTCTGCGGGCCATGATCGTCGTGACCTGCGTTGGCGTAGCTCATTGGAGATCCTCCGTGCTGCGCACTGCGGAATTCGCCTTGGGAGCGGCCCTGCGGCTCATGGATGTGTGCCTCGTGTTGCGGCGCTTGCTGCCTACTGCGCCTTCATGTAGCCGATCAGCGCCGCCATCTCGTCGTCGCTCAGCTCGCTGGGCGGCATCACCGGCGCAAAGCCCTTGACCACCTGCGCGCTCGGCGTGCGCACCGAACTCTTCAGGTACTCATCGTCGACCTTGACCTGGCTGCCGTCGGCCATCGTCTCGGTCTTGCCGAACAAGCCTTTCCAGGTCGGACCGACGCCCGCGCTGCCGTCGACGCTGTGGCATGCGGTGCAGCCCTTGGCCTGCGCGATGGCGCGGCCGCGATCGGCCAGCGAAGCTTCGCCGCCCGCCGTCGGCGCTGCCGGTGCGGCACTCTTCGCGGCCGCGAGCGCGGCACCGAACGACGGCTGCGCGGCCACCCAGCCGCGATAAGCCGCGTCGTCCTCGACCACCACATAGCCGCGCATGGCCGCGTGCCCGACGCCGCACAGCTGCGCGCACATCGCCTCGTAGCGTCCGACGGTCGTGGGCGTGAACCAGAAGGTCGTGACCATGCCCGGCACGATGTTCATGCGGGCGCGAAACGGCGGGACGTAGTAGTCGTGCAGCACGTCGTGCGCGCGCAGCAGCATCTTCACCGGCTTGTCGACCGGCAGATGCAGCTCGTTGCCGAGCACCAGGACATCGTCGCTGCCCTTGGCGTCGGCCGGGTCGATGCCGAAGGGGTTCGCGGCCGCGACGAACCGTGCGTCGGTGCCGCCCAACGCGCCGTCGGGCCCCGGCAGGCGATAGCGCCATTGCCATTGCTGCCCCAGCACTTCGACCACCATGGCGTCGGCGGGCGGCTTGACGTACTCGGCATAGACGTAGAGGCCCGGCGCCAGCAGCGCCGCGATGCCCACCGATGTCCAGACCGTCAGCCGCCGCTCGAGCCGCGGGTTCTCCGGCTCGTACGCCGCGCGCCGGCCGTCGTTGCGATGGCGATAGCGCACGATCGCCAGCACGACGAACAGGTTGAGCACGATGAAGAACAGGCCCGTGATCACGAGCGTGATCGTCAGCGTGTGGTCCATCTGGGCCCAGTTGGACGCCAGCTTCGGCGCCCACCACGGGCTGACGAAATGGAACACCACCGAGGCGATGACGATCACGATCAGGGCGACGGCCATGACCATGTCCGACCTCCATCGCGCGCCGCGCTGGGGCACGCTTGAACCATGCGAGCCACCGGGCCCGCCCTCCACCCGCCGCCAGGACTTCGGCGGCCTCCAAGCGGCGCTAGGGCCGCCGCGCTACGGCGAGCCGAGCCGCCGTTCGAGGAACCGATACAACCAGGCGGCGACCATGCCGAACAGCACGTGGTTGATGGCCATCGGCCAGCCGCGGATCTCGGCGAACCACGTGAACACGCGCGTCATCCCGTAGAAGTTGATCAGGTACAGCGCCAGCCCGAAGACGGCGCCGGTCACGAGCACGAGGCCGGTGCTCGAATCGAGGCGGAAGCCCGCGATCACGAAGCCCAGCGCAATGCCGAACAGCACGCCAAGCGCATAGTGGGTGACCAGCGCCACCAGCACCACATCGAGCGCGAAGCCGTTCGACTGCAACGGCCCCGGTCCCATCACGATCGCGGCGATCATGCGCGCCGCATGCCAGCTGTCGCTGCCGCCGACCAGCGCCGGCCACAGCAGCTCGATCACCATCAGCACCGCGCCGGCCGCGAGGCCGGCCACGCCCGCGGCGACCCAGTCGGGATCGCGGTGCACCCACTGGTGGGACTGCAAGCGCATGTGCATGTCCATCTTCATCTCCTGGATGGCGATCAAAACGAAACGCGGCGGCCGAGGCCGCCGCGCCGCCTGGCATCAGGGAAACGCAGGGATGTTGGGCTCCTCGCCTTCGAAGCGCGCCTCCGGATGCGAGGCCGCGAGCAGCGCCTCGATCTCCTCGACGCGCGAACGCGGCACGTCGACCATGAGCAGGATCTGACCCTGCTCGAGCGCGCCCTGGAAGCGCCGCAGCCGATAGCTCGGGGTCGAGATGCCGATCATGCTCGAGGCCCAGGCGCCGATCGCGCCGCCGAACAGCGACAGCACCGCTGCGACGCCCCACTGCCTGGCGTCGACCGCACTGGCCGTGCCGTCGCCGAACACCGGGAAGAACAGCGCCACCGCGGTGCCGACCACGCCGCCGGCGACGCCGCCGATCACCAGACCGGCCTGCGCCGCGCGCAGCACGTCGGAGGTCTGCAGCACGTTGGCCGGGTGCAGCCCGGCGTTGTCGCTGCCCTCGGGGGTGACGAAGTGAATGTGCTGCTCGGCGATCCGCGCGAGCAGCAGATCACTCATCGTCCGTCTGGCACTCGCCAGATCGGGCAGCAGCCAATAGATGCGTCTGCGCATTTGCTTCCTCCTTCATCACGGTAGTGACCCTGGAGTGGACGACGCGTCTCTTATACGCCTGCCATGCATGCGTGAAAACCGCGTGAACGCGGATACCCATGAGCGCAGTGATGCAAAGGCGCCCGGACGTTGTCGCACAGGTACCCACGGTCCAACCGTAGACAATCGCCGCCTTCCGCGCCGTGGGGCGATGCCCTGCAGCCACATTCCCTGTTGCCGAGAGTGCCTTGTTCAAGAACCTGACCGTCTATCGCATCGGGCCGACCTGGTCGGCCACCGTCGATCAAGTGCAAGCGAGCCTGGAGGCCTCGCGATTCGTCGAATGCGGCGCCACCGAGCCGATGTCGGCCGGCTGGGTCCCGCCGCGCGGCGAAGGACATCACGCGCTGGCGGAAAGCGTCGGCGGCCAGTGGCTGCTCAAGCTGATGATCGAGCAGCGCGTGCTGCCCGGCGCGGTCGTCAAGCGCCGCACCACCGAGCGCGCACAGGCGATCGAGCAGGAAACCGGCCGCAAGCCCGGGCGCAAGCAGACCAAGGAGATCAAGGAGCAGGTCGTGCTCGAACTGCTGCCGCTGGCCTTCACCAAGCAGGTGGCGGTCAACGTCTGGATCGACCCGCCGCAGCGCCTCCTGATGATCGACGCCGGCAGCCCGGCGCGCGCGGGCCAGGTGATCACGAAGCTCGTGAAGGCGCTCGACGGCTTCTCGGTCGCGCCACTGCAGACCGCGCAGTCGCCGGCCGCGGTGATGTCGGACTGGCTGGCCAGCGGCGATCCGCCGGCGGCCTTCAGCGTCGACCGCGACTGCGAGCTCAAGGCCCCCGACGAGTCCAAGGCCGTCGTGCGCTATGCGCGCCACCCGCTCGACCCCGAGGAAGTGCGCCGGCATCTGGTGGCCGGCAAGCAGCCCACGCGCCTGGCGCTCACCTGGCAGGGCCGCGTGTCCTTCGTGCTGACCGACGCGCTGCAGATCAAGAAGCTCGACTTCCTCGAAGGCGTGGTCGAGGGCGCGCGCGCCGAACACAAGGATGAAGCCTTCGACGCCGATGCCGCGATCGGCACCGGCGAGCTTCGCCGCCTGATCCCCGAGCTGGTCGACGCGCTGGGCGGCGAACTCGAGATGGCCTGACAGGCGTCAGCCGCCGCCGCGGTGGGCGTGGCGGCTCGACTCAGCCCTCCTCGGCTTCGATCACCAGCGCCACGCGCTGCGCGCCGCCGCCGACCTCGGTCGTCGCGACGATCCGCAGCGGCCGCCCGGCCGGCACGTCGCGCCGAAAGTGAACGTCGAGCGAGTCGCTCGCGCCGGGATTGGCTGTGTCGATGCGCCGCGACCACTCCTGCGCACCGTCCACCGACACGCGCATCGCGTGCCATGCGCCTTGCGTGTCGTCGCGCGTGCGCACGATGAAGCGGCAGTCGATCTCGAAGCGCCGCTCGCGCTTGAGGTCGGCCGGGATGTCGAGCACGGCGACATCGCCGCCGTCGACGCGCGCGGACCAGTGCTCGCGAGGCGCAGCCTCGTCTTCGCGGACGCGGTGCCGACGCATCATGCCGGCACCGCCGAGGAGGTTGTCACCGCCGCCGCCGCGGCCACGGGCTCGGCCGGCTGGGCGCGTTGTCCGCGCGGCAGGCTGCTCTTGCAGCACATCAGGTCGTCGCGCGCGAACAGCTCGGCCACCCAGTCCACGAACACGCGCAGCTTGGCGCTGAGGTGGCGATTGGGCGGATAGACCACGTGGATCGGCACCGGGTCGGAGCACCAGTCGGCCAGCACCGGCTCGAGTTCGCCGTTGCTGATGTGCTCCTGGAACATGAAGGTCGCCGACTGCACGATGCCCAGGCCGGCCACGCCGGCGGCCGTATAGGCGTTGGAGTCGTTGACCGACACGTGGTAGTGGCCCATGACCTCGATGCGCTCGCCGTCCTTGTTGAAATCCATCGGGATCGCGCGGCCGGTGCGCGCCGAGAAGTAGCCCACGACCTTGTGGCCTTCCTCGAGCTCGCTGGGGTGCTTGGGCACGCCGTGTCGCTTGAGGTAGCCGGGGCTGGCCGCCGCGATCATGTGGAACTCGGCAATGCGCCGCGCCACCAGCGACTGGTCGGTCAGCACGCCGCCGCGGATCACGCAGTCGACGTTCTCGCTGATCAGGTCCACCGGCCGGTCGCTGACGCCGAGGTCGATCTGGATGTCGGGGTAACGCACGTGGAAGTCGGGCAAGGCGGGGACCAGCACCAGCCGGCCCACCGAAGCCGGCACGTCGATGCGCAGCCGCCCGCGCGGATTGGCCTTGGCGTGCGACATGCCGGCCTCGAGCTCTTCGATGTCGGTCAGCACGCGCAGCGCGCGCTCGTAGTAGGCCGCGCCGTCCGAGGTGACCGTCACGCGCCGCGTCGTGCGGTTGAGCAGCTTGGTCTGCAGGTGCGTCTCCAGCGTCTGGATCAGCCGCGTCACGGTGGGCTTGGGCAGCTCCATCGAATCGGCTGCCTTGGTGAAGTTGCCCGCCTCGACGACGCGCACGAAGGCCTGCATGGCGGTGAACTTGTCCATCGACTCACTCCTCGGATCAGGCGGCGGATTATTGCCACCATGAAACAAAGCATGAGCGGCATGGCTATTTATTGAACGCCGCTCGATCCCTATTGTTCGCTGCCTCGAACCACCGCCTTTGCGGTGGAGATGCAGCGATGAAGCCCACCCCCCTCGACGTCACCGACCGACCGCACCGCCTGCGCCTGTACGGCCAGCGCCCGCAAGGCGCGTCGGCGCCGCTCGTGCTGCACTTCCACGGCGGCCACTTCGACGCCGGGAACCTGGACAGCGGCCGCGTCGTCGCGCAGATGCTGGCCGACGCCGGCGCGCTGGTCGCGTCGATTGATTACCCGCTCGCGCCCGAGCACCCCTTCCCGGCCGCCGCCGAGGCCGGCTACGAGGCACTCGCGTGGCTGCAGCGCCAGCGCAGCAAACTTGCCGGCGCCGGATCGACGCTGTGGGTCGCCGGCGAGGAAGCCGGCGGCAACCTCGCTGCCGCCGTCGCGATGATGGCGCGCGACCGCCGCGAGCCGCCGCTGGCCGGCCAGATCCTGCTGTCGCCGATGCTCGACCCCTGCCTGGCGACCGCGTCGCTGCGCAAGGCCGAGGCCGGCAAGGTCGGCTGCCGCTGGGCCGACGGCTGGCACCACTACTTCGCCGGCCGCGTGCTCGACGGCGACCACCCCTATGCCGCGCCGGCGCGCGCATCGCGCCTGGCCGACCTGCCGCCCACGCTGCTGGTCACGGCACACGACGACCCGCTGCGCGACGAGACGCGCCACTACGCGAAGCGCCTGCGCGCGGCCGGCGTCGCGGTGCAGGAAGTGACGCTCGCCGGCCCGACGGGTTGGCCCTGCTCCTTCATGGACCCGGCCTGCGGCAGCGCCGCCTGGACCGCCGAACTCAACGAACCGTTGCGCCGCCTGCTGGCGACGACGCCGACACCGACCCCTTCGATTCATGCAGCAAGGAAGTAGAGCCATGACGCCCGATACGCAACACCAACAGCAATCGCTCCCGCTTCGCGCCCGTCGCCGCCTGTGGGCCGCGGGCTCGGCCCTCACCGCACTGGCCGCCGTGCTCGCAGCCTTCTTCGGCCTGCATGGCAACGATGCCGAGGCCAATACCGCTGCGGCGCCGCAAGCCACGCCGGTCTCGGTGGCCGTCGTGCAGTCGGCCGACGTGGCGGCATGGGACGAGTTCTCCGGCCGGCTCGAAGCGGTCGACCGCGTCGACGTGCGCTCGCGCGTGGCCGGCGCGGTGCAGTCGGTGCACTTTCGAGAAGGCGCACTGGTCAAGTCCGGCGACCTGCTGGTGACGATCGACCCGGCGCCCTATGCCGCCGAGGTGGAGCGCGCCGAGGCGCAGGTCGTCGCCGCGCAGGCGCGCGTGGCCTACACGGCCAGCGAGCGTGACCGCGCACAGCGCCTGTGGGACGAGCGCGCGATCGCGCAGCGCGAGCTCGACGAGCGCCTGAACGCGGCGCGCGAGGCCGACGCCAACCTGCGCGCCGCCCAGGCGGCGCTGCAGTCGGCCAGGCTCAACCTCGGCTACACCCAGGTGCGCGCGCCGGTGTCGGGCCGCGTCGGCAAGATCGAGGTCACGGTCGGCAACCTGGTCGCCGCAGGCCCGGGCGCGCCGGTGCTGACGACCCTGGTGTCGGTGAACCCGATCTATGCCAGCTTCGATGCCGACGAGCAGGTCGTCGCGCGTGCGCTCGCCGATCTGAAGGCGCTCGACAAGGGCGGCGCGAGCACGCGTGCGCAGATCGAGCGCATCCCGGTGCAGATGGGCACGGCCGCGATGAACGACACGCCGCTGACCGGCAAGCTTCAACTGGTCGACAACCAGGTCGACGCCAAGAGCGGCACGATCCGCGTGCGCGCCGTGTTCGACAACGCCGACGGCTCGCTGATGCCCGGCCAGTTCGCGCGGCTGCGCATGGGCCAGCCCAAGACGGCGCAGGCGCTGCTCGTCAACGAGCGCGCGGTCGGCACCGACCAGAGCAAGAAGTTCGTGCTCGTGGTCGGCGACGACAACAAGGCCGTCTATCGCGAGGTCACCCTCGGCGCGTCGGTCAATGGCCTGCGCATCGTGAACACGGGCCTCAAGGCCAACGAGCGCATCGTCGTCAACGGACTGCAGCGCGTGCGCCCCGGCGCGCTGGTCGAGCCCAAGCCGGTCGCGATGGACGCCAAGCCCGAGATGCAGGCGCGCGGCGCCGCCGGCACGGCGTCGTGATCGCGCTGATCCGCGCTTCTTCACCCCGTCCACCCCGTTCGATCCCCCGTATCCCCGCTCAGAGGGAGGGAAACCCATGAACCTGTCGAAGTTCTTCATCGACCGGCCGATCTTCGCGGGCGTGCTGTCGCTCCTGATGTTCCTGGCCGGCCTCATTGCCCTGCGCTTCCTGCCGATCTCGGAATACCCGGAAGTCGTGCCGCCTTCGGTGGTGGTGCGCGCGCAGTACCCCGGCGCCAACCCGAAGGTGATCGCCGAGACCGTGGCGACGCCGCTCGAAGAGAGCATCAACGGCGTCGAAGGCATGCTCTACATGGGCAGCCAGGCCACGACCGACGGCCTGATGACGCTGACCGTCACCTTCAAGCTCGGCACCGACCCGGACAAGGCGCAGCAGCTGGTGCAAAACCGCGTCTCGCAGGCCGAGCCGCGCCTGCCCGAGGAGGTGCGCCGCCTGGGCATCACGACGGTCAAGAGCTCGCCCGACCTGACGATGGTCGTGCACCTGCTGTCGCCCAACGACCGCTACGACATGACCTACCTGCGCAACTACGCGGTGCTCAATGTCAAGGACCGGCTCGCGCGCATCGAAGGCGTGGGCCAGGTGCAGCTGTTCGGCTCGGGCGACTACTCGATGCGCGTCTGGCTCGACCCGCAGAAGGTCGCCGAGCGCGGCCTGTCGGCCGGTGACGTCGTGCGTGCGATCCGCGAACAGAACATCCAGGCGGCCGCCGGCGTGGTCGGCGCCTCGCCCGGCCTGCCCGGCATCGACCTGCAGCTGTCGGTCAACGCGCAAGGCCGCCTGAGGAACGAGGAAGAGTTCGGCGACATCATCGTCAAGACCGGCGCCAACGGCGAGGTCACGCGCCTGCGCGACCTCGGCCGCATCGAACTGGGCGCGTCGGAGTACGCGCTGCGCTCGCTGCTGGACAACAAGCAGGCGGTCGCGGTGCCGGTGTTCCAGGCGCCGGGCTCGAACGCGATCCAGATCTCGGACAACGTGCGCAAGACGATGGCCGAGCTGAAGAAGAACATGCCCGAAGGCGTGGACTACGAGATCGTCTACGACCCGACGCAGTTCGTGCGCGCGTCGATCGAGTCGGTGGTGCACACGCTGCTCGAAGCGGTGGCGCTGGTCGTGCTGGTCGTGATCCTCTTCCTGCAGACCTGGCGCGCGTCGATCATCCCGCTGCTGGCCGTGCCGGTGTCGGTGATCGGCACCTTTGCGGTGATGCATTTGTTCGGCTTCTCGATCAACGCGCTGAGCCTGTTCGGCCTGGTGCTGGCGATCGGCATCGTCGTCGACGACGCGATCGTCGTGGTGGAGAACGTCGAGCGCAACATCGAGGCGGGCCTGTCGCCACGCGATGCCACGTACCGCGCAATGCGCGAGGTGTCCGGCCCCATCATCGCGATCGCCCTGGTGCTGATCGCCGTGTTCGTGCCGCTGGCCTTCATCAGCGGCCTCACGGGCCAGTTCTACCGCCAGTTCGCCTTGACGATCGCGATCTCGACCGTGATCTCGGCGATCAACTCGCTGACGCTGTCGCCCGCGCTCGCCGCGCTGCTGCTCAAGGGCCACGACGCACCGAAGGACTGGCTCACGCGCGGCATGGATCGCGTGCTCGGCCGCTTCTTCGCCGGCTTCAACCGCGTCTTCAAGCGCAGCGCCGACGGCTACAGCGGCGGCGTCACGCGCGCGATCTCGCGCAAGACCGTGATGATCGGCCTGTACGTCGTGCTGCTCGCGGTGACCGGCGGCCTGTTCAAGGCCGTGCCGGGCGGCTTCGTGCCGGCGCAGGACAAGCAGTACCTGATCGGCTTCGCGCAGCTGCCCGACGGCGCGACGCTTGACCGCACCGAGGACGTGATCCGTCGCATGGGCGAGATCACGCTGAAGCAGCCTGGCGTCGAGCACGCGGTCTCGTTCCCGGGCCTGTCGATCAACGGCTTCACCAACAGCTCGAACTCCGGCATCGTGTTCGCGACGCTGGCGCCTTTCGACCAGCGCAAGGACCCGAGCCTCTCGGGCGCCGCGATCGCGCAGCAGCTGAACCAGAAGTACGCGGCGATCGAGGACGCCTTCATCGTGATGTTCCCGCCCCCGCCGGTGCAGGGCCTGGGCACGACCGGCGGCTTCAAGCTGCAGCTCGAGGACCGCGGCGGCCTCGGCTACGAGCAGATGGACCAGGCGGTCAAGGCCTTCATGGCCCGCGCCTACCAGACCCCGGAACTTGCCGGCATGTTCTCGAGCTGGCAGGTCAACGTGCCGCAGCTGTATGCCGACATCGATCGCACCAAGGCGCGCCAGCTCGGCGTCGCGGTGACCGACGTGTTCGACACGCTGCAGATCTACCTGGGTTCGCTGTACGTCAACGACTTCAACAAGTTCGGCCGCACCTACACCGTTCGCGTGCAGGCCGATGCGCCCTACCGCGCGCGTGCCGAAGACATCGGCCAGCTCAAGGTGCGCTCGGCCTCGGGCGAGATGGTGCCGCTGGCCGCGCTGATGAAGGTCGAGCACGCGGCCGGCCCGGAGCGCGCGATGCGCTACAACGGCTTCCTGTCGGCCGACATCAACGGCGGCCCGGCCCCAGGCTACAGCTCGGGCCAGGCGCAAGACGCCATCGAGCGCATCGCTGCCGAAACGCTGCCGCCGGGCATCGGCTACGAGTGGACCGAACTCACCTACCAGGAGATCCTGGCGGGCAACTCGGGCGTCTGGGTGTTCCCGCTCGCGATCCTGCTCGTGTTCCTGGTGCTTGCCGCGCAGTACGAGAGCCTGACGCTGCCGCTGTCGATCATCATGATCGTGCCGATGGGCCTGCTCGCCGCGATGACCGGCGTGTGGCTGGACCATGGCGACAACAACATCTTCACGCAGATCGGATTGATCGTGCTCGTGGGATTGAGCGCGAAGAACGCGATCCTGATCGTCGAGTTCGCGCGCGAGCTGGAGTTCGCGGGCCGCAGCCCCGTGCAGGCCGCGATCGAGGCCAGCCGCCTGCGCCTGCGACCGATCCTGATGACGTCGATGGCCTTCGTGATGGGCGTGCTGCCGCTGGTTCTGAGCACCGGTGCGGGCGCCGAGATGCGCCAAGCGATGGGCGTGGCGGTGTTCGCCGGGATGATCGGCGTGACGGCCTTCGGTCTGTTCCTGACGCCGGTGTTCTACGTGCTGCTGCGCAAGCTGACCGGCAACCGGCCGCTGAAGCTGCACGGCGAGGTGCCGCACCTGGAGGCCTTTGCGGGCAGCGGCGCGACCGCCGCCGCGCATCCGGCCGCACCGCGCTCGCAGCACGAATGAACAAGAACGAACGAGGAACCGACATGAGCAAGACGATGAAGTTCACGCTGCTGCCTTTGTTCGCCGCGCTGGTGATCGCCGGCTGCGCGACGCCGGCCGCGGTGGACCCGGCCGCCCTGCCCGCCACGCCGGCCGCCTTCAAGGAAGGCGACGGACGCTGGACCACCAGCGCGCCGGCCGAAGCGCAGCCGCGCGGCGAATGGTGGAAGGCCTTCGCCGACCCGACGCTCGATCAGCTGGTCGAGCGCGCCGCCGCCAACAACACCAGCATCGCGGTCGCGGCCGCGCGCCTGGCCCAAGCGCGCGCCGCGCTGCGCGCGACCGACGCGAACCGCACGCCGCAGGTCGGCGTGAGCGCCGGCGCGAGCCGCGGCGCCGAGGCCGGCGCAGGCGGCGTGCCGGCGACGCTGGTCAGCGTGGGCGCCAACCTGAGCTACGAGGTCGACCTGTTCGGCCGCCTGCGCGCGGCCAGCGACGCGGCCTCGCTCGACGCGCAGTCGCGCGAGGCGCTGCTGCAGAGCACGCGACTGCTGGTGCAGGCCGACGTCGCGCAGACCTACCTCGCGCTGCGCGCGATCGACGAAGAGCGCAGCCTGGTGCGCGACACCGTGCTCGCCTACCGCGACACGCTGCGCCTGACCGAGCGGCGCTTCGACGCCGGCGACGTGGCCGAACTCGACGTCGCGCGCGTGCGCACCCAGGTCGCGGCCACCGAATCCGAGGCGATCGCGCTCGATCGCCGCCGCGCCGAGCTCGAGCATGCGCTCGCGGTGCTGGTCGGCGAGCCGGCATCGAACTTCGGTCTCGGCGCGGGCGAATGGACCACCGCGCTGCCGGTGATTCCGGCCGGCGTGCCGAGCACGGTGCTGGCGCGGCGCCCCGACGTCTCCGCCGCGCAGCGCTCGATGCAGGCGGCGCAGGCGCGCGTCGGCGTCGCGCGCACCGCGTGGCTGCCAAGCCTGTCGCTCACCGCGGCGGGCGGCCATGCATCGCCGGAGCTGGGCGACCTGTTCAACTGGTCGGCACGCACCTGGGGCCTCGGCGCGCTGCTGTCGCTGCCGATCTTCGACGGCGGCCGGCGCGAGGCCGGCGTGCAAAGCGCCAATGCCGAGCTCGACGCGGCGGTCGCAAGCTATCGCGAGCAGGTGCTGGTGGCCTTCCGAGATGTCGAGGACCAGCTCTCGGCGCTGCGCCTGCTCGCCGAACAGTCCGACGCGCAGTCGCGCGCCGTGGCCTCGGCCGCGCGCGCGACGACGCTGTCGACCTCGCGCTACCGCAACGGCCTGGTGAGCCAGCTCGACCTGCTCGACGCGCAGCGCAGCGAGCTCGCTAACCGCCGCCAGGCACTGCAGGTCAAGGCCGCACAGTACCAGGCGACCGTGGGGCTGGTGCGTGCGCTGGGTGGCAGCTGGGAAGCGAAGAGCTGAGGATTCTGGGTTGCTTGGCTTGGGCGCGGGATGGCAAAGGCGCGGGCGCTCAGGCGGCTTCGCTTCGGTGCTTGCCCTCGCTGCGCGAGGGTGCCCTGCGTGCCCTGGCGCTTGCAAGCGCCAGGGCGTTCGCCAGGCACAGAACAGTCCTCAAGGACTGTTCTGTGTCCGGGCTCACTGCATCGGCTGCGCACAGGCGCTACGCCGCCTGAACGCCCGCGCCTTTGCAGGCAGCGTCGTGCTTGTTCGCAGAGAAACCCCGCACCAGCCCTCTTCGATACAGCACGGCGTCGACCGCCACGGCATGAGCCCCCGCCGGGGACCGCCTGCCGCGACCACGCGGCCCCGCATGAGCGGCTACGCGCAATCGCCGCGAATGCAGATCGGCTAAGCCGCCGCCAGCTTCGGCGCCACCCGTTGCGCGCGACGCATCTGCGCGCGCAGGGCCAGCAGTGCGCCACCGACGATGCCCGCCACCGCCAGCATCGCGCCGACCGACAGCAGTGCGAGTCCCGTCACGCCATTGCCCACCGAGCAACCCAGCGCCGTGACGCCGCCCACACCCATCAGCAGACCGCCGACCAGGTGGTCGCGCAGCTCGGCGGCGTTGGCAAAGGACTCGAGCTTGACCTCGCCGCGCAGCCGCGCCGAGACATGGCTGCCGATCAGCACGCCCAGCGCCATCGTCACGCCGAATGTGGCGACCGTGTTCTTGTCGGACCAGTAGGTCAACAGGTCCGCGGCGCTCGCCAGCGGCGCGGTGAAGCTCAGCGCCTCCGGGCGGCGCGAGGCGGTGCCCATCCAGGCGGCTTCGAGCGTCTCGGGGTGCTCGGGCAAGTAGCCGATCTGGCCGGTGAGCCACCAGGCGGCGGGCACCAGCAGGCCGATCGCGATGCTGGCGCCCCATTGCACCGGCTCCATCTGCGCGCGCTGTCGCCATAGCCAGATTGCCGCGACCACGACGAACAGCAGCACCGCCGCGCCGCGCAGCGTGCCGGTGCCCAGGCCGGACCAGCCCGCGAGGATGCTGCCGAGATCCTGCGGCCCGGCGAGCTGCACGCCCAAGGTGTCTACGGTCTTCGTGCGCGCCTCGGCAAACACGCCGCGCAGCGTCATCTGCGCGCCGAGCGCGGCAACCAGCAGCGTGACGATCGCACGCAGGTTGCCCGTGCCGGCCTTCACGAGGCTGCGCTGCGGGCACCCCGCCGCCAGCACCATGCCGTAGCCGAACATCAAGCCGCCCACGAGCGTCGAGGCCCACAGCAGCCGCGGCGATGCGGCAACGGCGCGTTCGGGCGCAAAGACCTGCGCGGCGATCAGCGCCTGAGTGCCGGCCAGTGCCACCGCGACCACCAGCACCCACGAGAGCATGCGGCCCTTGCCTCCGAACAGGTACCAGTCGGCGATCGCGCCACGGATGCAAAAACGCGAGGCCTGGCCGGCCGCGCCGAGCGCCAGGCCGAGCGCGAGGCCGCCCCAAACGACGGCCTGCGTCGCGGACTCGGGGCTCAGGGGAAGGTTCATGGTGCGCGGCGATGGAGTTCGATCGGAGGCGAAATTGTGCCTTCCGCGGCTGCGCCGGCCGCCATGCCTCGCCCCCGATTCGGTTTCGGTGCAAACCCTCAATATCCTTTCATTCGAACTTACTTATATTTCAGCGGCACCGACCAAGGACGCCGCATGCCCAGCGACACGCCACCTTCCGGGCGCCTGATCAAGGCGCCCGAGAACTTTCTCGACGCCGAAGGCGTCCGCACCGTCTTCCGCGAAGGCAAGCAAGGCCGGCGCGACTTCATCCGCCGCGCGTTCGCGGCCGCCGCCGCCGGCGCCGCCGCGCCCATGGCCACCGCGACCTCCAATCCCGTCTCGGGCGACGGCGACCCCAACATCCTCGAGCTGCCCGAGCACAGCCGCGGGCTCGGCCGCCCGGTCGTCTCCGACGGCTACGGCAAACCCTCGAAGTACGAGGCCAACGTGCAGCGCCGCAACAGCCCGGGCCTGACGCAGACCAGCCAGGCCTCGGTGTCGTTCGCGCCGCTGCAGTCGCTGTTCGGCATCGTCACGCCCAGCGGCCTGCACTTCGAGCGCCATCACCAGGGCTGGTGGGACATCGACCCCTCCAAGCACCGCCTGATGGTCAACGGCAGCGACGAGAAGATGCTCAAGCGGCCGATGGTCTTCACGCTCGACGAGCTGATGCGCCTGCCCTCGGTCTCGCGCTTTCACTTCATCGAGTGCGGCGCCAACACCGGCATGGAATGGGGCAACGTCGCGGTGCCGACCTGCCAGTACAGCCACGGCATGCTGTCTTGCAGCGAGTTCACCGGCGTGCCGCTCAAGACCTTGCTCGACCTGTGCGGCGCCGACTGGTCGCGCGGCAGGTTCGTGCTGGCCGAAGGCGCCGACGGCGCCTCGATGACGCGCACCATCCCGCGCTCGCTGATCGACAGCGGCGAGGTGCTCGTCGCCTACGGCCAGAACGGCGAGATGCTGCGCCCCGAGCAGGGCTACCCGCTGCGCCTGGTCGTGCCGGGCGTGCAGGGCGTGAGCTGGGTCAAGTACCTGCGCCGCATCGAGCTCGGCGACGCGCCCTACGGCACCAAGGACGAGACGCTGCACTACGTCGACCTGGTGCCCGGCGGCCTGCACCGGCAGTACACGTCGATCCAGGAGGTCAAGAGCGTGGTCACCACGCCCTCGGGCGGCCAGGTGCTGCTCGACCGCGGCTTCTACAACGTCTCGGGCCTGGCGTGGTCGGGCCGCGGACGCATCACCAAGGTCGACGTGTCGGTCGACGGCGGTCGCAACTGGCGCCCTGCCCGGCTGGAATCGCCGGTGATGTCGAAATGCCTCACGCGCTTCAACCTGGACTGGGTCTGGGACGGCAAGCCGGCGCTGGTGCAAAGCCGCGCGACCGACGAGACCGGCCACGTGCAGCCCACCTATGCACAGCTGCGCGCGGTGCGCGGCTCGCGCTCGATCTATCACAACAACGCGGTCCAGACCTGGCTCGTGCAAGAAGGCGGTGAGGTGAAGAATGTCCAGCTGGCCTAAGGCGCTCGTCGCGGCGGTGGCTGCCTTCGGCTGCGCATGGGCGGCGGCGCAAGGCGGCGGCTTTCCCGGCATCGGTCGCGCCGCCACACCCAAGGAGCTGGCGGCCTGGGACATCGACGTGCGGCCCGACTTCAAGGGCCTGCCGCCGGGATCGGGTTCGGTGGAGCGCGGCCAGGAGGTCTGGGAGGCCAAGTGCGCCTCGTGCCACGGCGTGTTCGGCGAATCGGGCGAGGTGTTCAACCCGCTGGTCGGCGGCACGACGAAGGCCGACGTCGAGCGCGGCCGCGTCGCGCGGCTGACCGACCCCGGCTATCCCGGCCGCACCTCGATGATGAAGCTGTCGCAGGTTTCCTCGCTGTGGGACTACATCCACCGCGCAATGCCCTGGAACAACCCCAAGTCGCTCAGCGCCGACGAGGTCTACGCGACCACCGCCTACCTGCTGCACCTGGGCGAGGTGCTGCCGGCGGATTTCGTGCTCAGCGACAGGAACATCGCCGAGGTGCAAAAGCGCCTGCCCAACCGCGACGGCATGACGACGAAGCACGGCCTGTGGCCGGGCAAGGAGCTGGGCGGCACCGGCAAGCCGGACGTGCAGGGTTCGTCGTGCATGAAGGACTGCAGCGCCGAGCCCAGGCTGGCGTCCTTCCTGCCCGATTTCGCGCGCGACGCGCACGGCAACCTGGCCGAGCAGAACCGTGCGGTCGGCGCCCAGCGCGGCGCCGACACGCGGCGCGCGGGCGATCCCCCCGCGCCTGCGCCGGCACCCGCGGCGACGAAGGCCGATACCACGGAGGCGGCGGCTTCGCTGGCGCTGCTGGGCAAGCACAATTGCACCGCCTGCCACGCCGTCGACGGCAAGCTGGTCGGGCCCGCGCTTCGTGACGTCGCGAAGAAGCACGCGGGCCGCCCCGATGCCGTCGACTACCTCGCCGGAAAGATCCGCTCCGGCGGCAGCGGCACCTGGGGCGCGATCCCGATGCCGGCGCAAACCCTGCCCGAGGCCGACGCGCGCGCCATCGCGCGCTGGCTGGCCGCGGGCGCCCCGCAACGCTAGGGATCGCCCCGAAGCCCGACCGACATCGAAGCATTAGCATCGACTGAACTAAGGAGACCCGTTCGATGAACACCCGTCGTGAAGTGCTCAAGCGCAGCACCGCCGTCGCCGGCCTGCTGGCTGCCGCGGGCTTGCTGCCCCAGCTGGCACGCGCCCAGGCGGCCGGCTACAACGCCGCCGCGTTCGAGACCAAGTCGATGGCCGACCTGATGAAGGCGCTCGGCGCCTCGGCGCCGACCGAAAGCAAGGAAGTGACGATCACCGGCCCCGACATCGCCGAGAACGGCGCCGTCGTGCCGCTGGGCGCGGCCACCACCGCCGCGGGCGCCAAGCGCCTGCTGATCCTGGTCGAGAAGAACCCGAACATCATGACCTCGATGTTCGAGCTGACCGACGCGGTCGAGCCCACGATCTCCACGCGCGTGAAGATGGGCCAGTCGTCGAACGTGTATGCCGTGGCGATGATGGGCGACGGGCGGGTCCTCTACGCCCAGAAGGAAGTCAAGGTGACCTTGGGCGGTTGCGGCGGCTGACCGTGCGCGTCCCGCCGTCTGAACAGATTTGATTGGAGCAAGCATGGCAGACCCGATGCGCATCCGCGCCCAAGCCTCCGGCGGCAACGCCGTCGTCCGCGTCCTGATGGCCCACGAGATGGAAACCGGCCAGCGCAAGGACTCCTCCGGCAAGACCATCCCCGCCTGGTACATCCAGCAGGTCACCGCCAAGCACAACGACAAGACCGTGATGACCGCGCAGTGGGGCCCGGCGGTCGCGAAGAACCCGTTCCTGCAGTTCACCGTCAAGGGTGCCAAGGCCGGCGACAAGATCGCGATCAGCTGGGTCGACAACCGCGGCGACACGCGCACCGACGAAGCCACCGTGTCCTGAGGACCTCGTCGCCCAGGCAGAGAACGACCAGATAACGACAACACCCCAGGAGACTCCCCCGCATGAAAGCTTCGATGGCAGGCGCGGCGCTCGCCGCGCTGGCGCTCGCCGCCGCAGGCGCCGCATGGTCTCAGGCCAACGGCAAGGAATCGGCCAAGAGCACGGCCGACGGTATCGCCGAGTACCGCAAGATGCTCGAGGACGGCAATCCCGCCGAGCTGTTCGAAGCCAAGGGCGAGGCCCTGTGGAAGCAAAAGCGCGGCCCGAAGAACGCCTCGCTCGAGCAGTGCGACCTCGGCAAGGGCCCCGGCGTGGTCAAGGGCGCCTTCGTCGAACTGCCGCGCTACTTCGCCGACACCAAGCGCGTGCAGGACATGGAGTCGCGCCTGTTGACCTGCATGGAGACGCTGCAGGGCCTGAACGCCGCCGAGATCGCAAAGACGCCGTTCGGCCGCGGCGAGCAGGCCAACATGGAGGCGCTGGCCGCCTACATCTCGGCCGAGTCGCGCGGCATGAAGATGAACCTGCCGCAGTCGCACCGCGAAGAGAAGGTGATGTACGAGCTCGGCAAGCGCGCCTTCTACTTCCGCGGCGGGCCGATGGACTTCTCCTGCGCCTCGTGCCACGGCGAGGCCGGCAAGCGCGTTCGCCTGCAGGACCTGCCCGACCTCACGCACAACCCGGGCAACGGCATCGGCTTCGCGGCCTGGCCGGCCTACCGCGTCTCCAGCGGCGAGCTGTGGACCATGCAGCGCCGCCTCAACGACTGCTTCCGCCAGCAGCGCTTCCCCTACCCCGGCTTCGGCTCCGACGTGACGACCGCGCTGGGCGTCTACATGGGCGTGAACGCCAAGGGCGCGGAGTCGATCGCGCCGTCGATCAAGCGCTGAGGCACGGAGGCCGACGATGAAGAAGACCACCCTCACCCTCGCGGCGATCGCGGTGCTGGCCGCCGGCTGCGCGGCGCTGTCGCCGATGCCCTCGTCGCAGGAACTCGATGGCGCGGCTCAGGCGATGATGAAAGCCTCGTTCCGCGAGCAAGGCATTGCCAAGCTCGACCGCATCGAGCAAGACCTCGGCCAGAAGGCCTGTTCCTCGCCGATCCCCCCGGCGCCGGCCGTCGCCAACCAGATCGAGACCGCTGCGCTCGCCAGCGTGAAGTGGCCCGCCGACGGCCGCTACCTCGGCGACTGGAAGGAAGGCGAGAAGCTGGCCCAGAACGGCCGCGGCATGACCTGGACCGACGCCGCCGGCAGCGCCAACGGCGGCAGCTGCTACAACTGCCATCAGATCGGCAAGGCCGAGCTGTCGTTCGGCACCATCGGGCCCAGCCTGTACCAATACGGCAAGCTGCGCGGCGTGGCCGACCCGGCCAACCCGGCGAGCGAGGCGATCGTCAAGTACACCTGGGCCAAGCTGTGGAACAGCAAGGCGTATTCGGCCTGCTCCAACATGCCGCGCTTCGGCCATGCCGGGCTGCTGACCGAGGACCAGATCCGCAATGTGATGGCCTTGCTGCTCGACCCGAAGTCGCCGGTCAACCAGTAGCCCGCCTGCCCCCGGCGCGAGCCCTCTCGTAGCGTTAACAGGCCCTAGCCCGCCCGAGCATCCGATGCGACGGCGGGTTTCTCGCCCTCAATATATAAGCAACCACTGAATCATGAGCAGCAGCGGCCACATCAGCAAGCGCGAGTTCCTGCAGGTTCTGTCCGCCGCGTCGGCCGCGGGCCTGGGCCTTTCGCGCCACGCCGAGGCCGATGCGGCCAGCGCCGCGCAGGGCCTGTACGACCTGCCGCGCTTCGGCAACGTCTCGCTGCTGCACATGACCGACTGCCATGCGCAGCTGCTGCCGCTGCGCTTTCGCGAGCCGAGCGTGAACCTCGGTGTCGGCGCGATGAGCGGCCAGCCGCCGCACCTCGTCGGCGAGGCGCTGCTCAGGCAAGCCGGCGTGCGGCCGGGCACGCCGCTCGCGCATGCCTACACCTTCCTCGACTTCGAGACCGCCTCGCGGCGCTACGGCCGGGTCGGCGGCTTCGCGCACCTCACCACCCTGGTCAAGCGGCTCAAGGCCTCGCGACCCGGCGCGCTGCTGCTCGACGGCGGCGACACCTGGCAGGGCTCGGCCACCTCGCTGTGGACGAAGGGCCAGGACATGGTCGACGCGTGCAAGCTGCTGGGCGTCGACGTGATGACCGGCCACTGGGAGTTCACCTATGGCCAGGAGCGCGTGCAGCAACTGGTCGACGGCGACCTCAAGGGCCGCATCGAGTTCGTCGCGCAGAACGTCAAGACCGCCGACTTCGGCGATCCGGTGTTCAAGCCCTATGTGATCCGGGAGGTCAACGGCGTGCCGGTCGCCATCGTCGGCCAGGCCTTCCCCTACACGCCGATCGCCAACCCGCGCTACATGGTGGCCGACTGGAGCTTCGGCATCCAGGACGACCGCCTGCAGCAGATGGTCGACGAGGCGCGTGCCAAGGGCGCGCAGGCGGTCGTCGTGCTGTCGCACAACGGCATGGACGTCGACCTCAAGATGGCCTCGCGCGTGCGCGGCATCGACGCCATCCTCGGCGGCCACACGCACGACGGCGTGCCGCAGCCGGTGATCGTGCGCAATGCCGGCGGGCAGACGCTCGTCACCAACGCCGGATCGAACGGCAAGTTCCTCGGCGTGCTCGACTTCGACGTGAAGGACGGCAAGGTCGCCGGCTATCGCTACAAGCTGCTGCCGGTGTTCGCCAACCAGCTGCCGGCCGATCCCGAGATGCAGGCGCTGATCGAGCGCATCCGCGCGCCCTACCAGGACAATCTCGCGGAAAAGCTCGCGGTGACCGACGGCCTGCTCTACCGCCGCGGCAACTTCAACGGCAGCTGGGACCAGCTGCTGTGCGACGCGCTGATCGAGGCGCAAGGCGCGCAGATCGCGTTCTCGCCGGGCTTTCGCTGGGGCACCAGCCTCTTGCCCGGCGACGTGATCACGCGCGAGCTGATGATGGACCAGCTCGCCACCACCTATTCCTACGCCACCGTCACCGAGATGACCGGCGAGACGATCAAGACCGTGCTCGAGGACGTGGCCGACAACCTCTTCAACCCCGACCCCTACTACCAGCAAGGCGGCGACATGGTGCGCGTGGGCGGCCTGAGCTACGCGATCGCGCCCGGCGAAGCCATGGGCAAGCGCATCCAGGACATGCGCCTGGGCGGCGTGCCGATCGAGGCCGGCAAGCGCTACAAGGTCGCCGGATGGGCACCGGTGGCCGAGGAGGCCAAGGCGGCCGGCAATCCGATGGTCTGGGACGTGGTCGAATCCTGGCTCAAGGCCAAGGGCCGCGTCACGCCGCGCCGGCTCAACACGCCGCGGCTGATCGGCGTCGCCGGCAACCCCGGCGTGGCCTGAACGTCGAAACACCCTCGAGGAGAACGCGATGACCTTGCGCCGCTGCTTTGCCGCCGCCTTGCTCTGCCTCGCCGCCGCCAGCGCCTGGGCGCAGGACAAGGTGGCCTATCACGTCAACGACGCCAAGACGCAGGCGCTGGGCACGCTGCGCAACATCCGCAACCACCTCGACACGGATCCGACGGCGCAGATCCTGGTCGTCACGCACGCCAACGGCGTCGACTTCCTGATGGAAGGCGCCAAGGATCCCAACGGCGGCGACTACGCGGCCATCGTTGCCGCGCTGGTCGCGCGCGGCGTGAAGTTCGAGGTCTGCGAGATCACGCTGAAGAACCGCAACCTCAAGCGCGAGCAGTTCATCCAGGAAGCCGAGTTCACGCCCTCGGGCGTGGTGCGCCTGACCAAGCTGCAGCTGCAAGGCTGGGCCTACCTGAAGCCCTGAACATCATGAAGCCCACCTGCCTTGCCGCGGCCGCCGTGGCGCTCGCCTGCGTCGGCGGCGCGCAGGCCGCCGACGCCACGTTCGCGACGCGCTCGCTGACGCCCGAGACGGCGCTCGCGGCCGCGCAGGCGGCGCTCGCCCACTGCCGCCAGGCCGGCTACCAGGTCGCCGTGGCGGTCAGCGACCGCGCCGGCCTGACCCAGGTGCTGCTGCGCGACCGCTTCGCCGGCGCGCACACGATCGACGCGGCCACGCGCAAGGCCTGGACGGCCGCGAGCTTTCGCATCGCGACCGCGGCGCTGGCGCGCGAAACCCAGGCCGGCAAGGAGATGAGCGGCCTGCGCAGCCTGCCGCAGGTAATGGCGGCCGGCGGCGGGCTGCCGATCGAGGCCGCCGGCTCGACGCTCGGCGCGATCGGCGTCTCGGGCGCACCCGGTGGCGAGGCCGACGATGCCTGTGCCGCCGCGGGCATCAAGGCCATTGCCGACGCGCTGGAGTTCTAGCGCCATGCGGCGCCGCTCGTTCGGCGTTCTCTGCGCGGCGATGTGCTGCGGCGTCGCGTCGGCTCAGCCGCTTGCGGGCGCCACGGTCGAGATGCGCGTCGAGCAGGTCGGCCCGCACAGCTACTTCGTGCAAGGCCAGAGCGCGCAAGGCTCGGCCGAGAACCAGAACTTCATCTCCAACGCCGGCTTCGTGGTCACCGAGGACTCGGTGGTCGTGATCGACGCGCTCGGCTCGCCGCCGCTGGCCGAAAGGCTGCTCGGCGAGATCCGCCGCATCACGCCCAAGCCGGTGAGCCATGTGCTGCTCACGCACTACCACGCCGACCACATCTACGGCCTGCAGGTCTTCAAGGCGGCGGGCGCGCAGATCATCGCGCAGCGTCACGGCCAGGATTACCTCGTCTCCGAGACCGCGCAGCGCCGCCTCGAGGCAAGTCGCCAGGACCTCTTTCCCTGGATCGACGAGCACACGCGCCTGGTTCCCGCCGACCGCTGGCTCGACGGCGACGCGGCACTTCGCATCGGCGGCACCGAGTTCCGCCTGCGCGCGGTCGGCCCGGCCCACACGCCCGAGGACATGGTGGTCCTCGTGCCCGGCGAGCGCGTGCTGTTCGCCGGCGACCTGGTGTTTCGCGGCCGCATCCCCTTCGTCGGCCAGGCCGACAGCCGGCACTGGATCGCGGCGCTCGATCAGCTGCTCGGCTTCGATGCGCGCGTGATGGTGCCCGGCCACGGCCCGGCCTCGCAGCAGCCGGTCGAGGACATCCGTCTCACGCGCGACTACCTGCAGCACCTGCGGCGTACGATGGGAGAAGCGGCGCGCAATCTCGAGCCGTTTGACGAAGCCTACGCCCGCACCGATTGGTCGCGCTTCGAGATGCTGCCGCTGTTTGCCGCCGCCAACCGCATGAACGCCTACAACACCTATTTGCTGATGGAGCACGAGCGTGACTGAGCCGCGCGGCATCCTCCCCAGACGCACTTTGCTGGCGCTGCTGGCCGCCGGCGCGCTGCGGCCGACGGGAGCCGCGACGCCGGCTCCGGCGATCCGCTGGCCCTCGATCGAGCTGCTCGACGGCCGCACGCTCGCCGCCGCCGACTGGGCCGACACCGGCGCCATCGTCGTGTTCTTCTCGACCACCTGCCCCTACTGCAAGCGCCACAACGTGCACGTGGAGAAGCTGCACCGTGCCGTCGGCGCGCGCCGGCTGCGCGTGCTGGGCATCTCGGTGGACCGCGACGCGGCCGGCGTGCGCCGCTACATGGCGGCCAACGACTACCATTTCCCCGTCGCGATGAACCAGGGCCGCCTGCGCGCGCTGTTCACGACGCGCGAGGTGGTGCCGATGACCTGCGTCGTCGACCGCGCGGGCCGGCTGCTGCAATGCCTGCCCGGCGAGATGTTCGAGGAAGACGTGATGGAGCTGGCCCAGCTGGCCGAGCGGCCACTGGCCTGAATCCAGGGCACAACACCGGAGGAAGCGCATGACCCGTACGCATCGATGCCTCGCTGCTGTTGCCGCGCTCGCTGTCGCCGTCACCGCGGCCGCCGCGACGCCGGTCCAGCCCGACGCCGGCCCCGAGCTCTTTCGCGGGGCCGACGTCGAACTCGGCGCCAAGCTGATCCGCGAGAACAAGTGCACCCAGTGCCACGCGCAGCGCGTGGGCGGCGACGGCTCCGCGATCTACCGGCCCGAAGGCCGCATCAACTCGCCAGCCAAGCTGCGCGGCATGGTCGAGTACTGCAGCACCGAGCTGAAGCTGAGCCTCTTCCCCGAGGAGGTGACCGCGATCGCCGCGGCGCTCAACCGCGACCACTATCACTTCAAGTGAGGCCTGTTAGGGCCTAGGACAGGACCGCCGCATTCGCTTCATGCGTGTTTGCGCATCTAGCGCTGCAGGCCGGCTTGCCGCTACGATGCAGCCGACGCCATCCCAGGGAGCCACACCGTGAGCAGCGACGCCGAATCGGACCGCGTCTTCGCGAGCGCGGCAGAGCTGTTCGCGATCCTCTCCACGCCGATCCGGCTCAAGCTGATCAGCGCGCTGTGCAACAGCGAGAAGAACGTCTCGCAGCTGCTGTCCGAGATCGACGCGACGCAGCCCAACATGTCGCAGCACCTGGCCACGCTGTACCGCGCCGGCATCCTTGGCAAGCGCCGCGAGGGCACCCAGATCTTCTACCGCCTGCAAAGCGAGCGCGCGGCGATGCTGTGCCGCGCCGTGTGCACGCAGATCGCGACCGAGATCGACGGCGACAGCGAGTTGCCCGCCTCCGAGCGCCTGCTGCCGGCCTTGCGCCCGAACTGAGGCTCAAAACATGGGCCGCCGCCGCGCTGCGCACGCGGCTTGCCCGCGGCCATCAGGCAGGTCTTTCGCACCTGCCTAGGAGCGATGGCCATGAACGGGACCCCCGACTCACCACGACCCGCGGCCAACGGCGCGCCGCCTCCCGTGGTCGATACACAATCCACGGCCGACAGCGGCTCGGTGCGCCCGCACGGCGAGGCCGCCAGCCCCGCGGCCGAATGGCTGGGCAGCCATGCCATGGTCACGACGCTCAGCGCGATCGGCGGGGCCGGGCTCGGCGCGATGATCGGCATCGCGGTAGGTCCGCTCGGCAGCCTGGCAGGCGCCGTCTTCGGTGCCTTGATCGGCATCGTGCTGGCCGCGGCGGTGGCCGGCCGCAGTCACGGCGGTGGACGCACCTCGCACTGAAGCCGCTTGGCGAGCCCGGCCGGGCACTTGGTGAAGGCACCGCAGTGGGCACCGCCATGGAGGAACGCGCCGTGACCGAATCCTTCGATGCCATCGTCATCGGCACCGGCCAGGCCGGCTCGCCGCTGGCCGAGCGCATGTCTGGCCAAGGCTTGCGCGTGGCCGTGATCGAGCGCGGACAGGTCGGCGGCACCTGCGTCAACACCGGCTGCATCCCGACCAAGGCCCTGGTGGCGAGCGCGCATGCCGCCTGGGTCGTGCGCCATGCCGAGCGCTGGGGCGTGCGGCCACCGGCCGATCCGGGCGTCGACCTGGCCGCGGTGATGGCGCGCAAGGACCGCATCGCCAGCAACGCGCGCCGCAATGTCGAGCAATGGCTGAGCGGCATGCGCAACGTCGAGCTGATCGCCGGCCACGCGCGCTTCGAGGATGCGCACACGGTGGCGGTAGGCCAGCGGCGGCTGCGCGCTGAGCGCATCTTCGTCAACGTCGGCGGGCGCCCCGCCACCGGCGGCATCGAGGGCCTGGACGGCGTGCCGTGGCTCAGCAACGCCTCGATCATGAAGCTCGACCGCCTGCCGCGGCACCTGGTGGTGGTCGGCGGCAGCTACATCGGACTCGAGTTCGCGCAGATGTTTCGCCGCTTCGGCTCCGACGTCACGGTGGTCCAGCGCGGCACGCAGCTCGTGCCGCGCGAGGATCGCGACGTCGCCGAGGCCCTGCAACGCATCCTCGAGGACGAGGGCGTCGAGGTGCGCACCGGCGCCGAATGCGTTCGCGCGGCGCCCGACGGCGACGGCATCGTCGTCGACGTCGACTGCCGGCAAGGCGCGCCGCGCGTGCGCGCAAGCCACCTGCTGGTGGCCACCGGCCGGCGCCCCAACACCGACGACCTCGGCCTCGAGCGCGCCGGCGTGCGCCTCGACGAGCGCGGCTACATCGCGGTGGACGACCAGCTGCGCAGCAGCGTCGAACACATCTGGGCCCTGGGCGACTGCAACGGCCGCGGCGCGTTCACCCACACCTCGTGGAACGACTTCGAGATCGTCGCGGCCAACCTGTTCGACGGCGCCCGGCGCAGCGTGGGCGAGCGCGTCGTGACCTACGCGCTCTACACCGATCCGCCGCTGGCGCGCATCGGCCTCACCGAGCGCGAGGTCCGCGAGCGCGGCCACGACGCGCTGATCGGCACGCGACCGATGTCGCGCGTGGGCCGGGCGATCGAGAAAGGCGAGGACGCCGGCTTCATCAAGATCCTCGTCGATGCGAAGTCGAAGGCCATCCTGGGCGTGGCCATCCTCGGCGTCGACGGCGACGAGGCGGTCCACTCGCTGCTCGACGTGCTGGTCGCCAAGCGCCCGTACACCGAGGTGATGAACGGCGTGCGCATCCACCCGACGGTCTGCGAGCTGCTGCCGACGGTGCTGCAGTCGCTGCGCCCGCTGCCGGCGTCCTAGCAGAGGCCGAAAGGAAAGCGTGTCTACGTGCCGCGCTTTGCCCAGCGCGGCCGCAGGCGGTTCGGGCACCCGGAAACGAAAAACGCCGACAAGCGGATCGCTTGTCGGCGTCTTTGTTATCTGGGGTGGCTGATGGGACTCGAATCAAGATGATCAATTGCCCCAACAACCGCGCCATTCCTAGAGATCAAGGCATAAACTGTACCCATCTCTGTACCCGTGCGTGCCCTTTATGCCCCTGGCAAAGAACCCCAAGCTCCAGTACCTCAAGCTGCGTGGCGGGACCTGGTATCTCAATCATCCGATCCCCAAGGACCTCCAGTCGGCGTACGTCACGAAGTCCGGGAAGCCGCAGACACACATCGTCCGCGCACTGAACACCGGGGATGAGCGCGAGGCATACCGCCGCAAGGTCACCCTCCTCCCTGCGGTCCTGGCCGAGTTCGATCTCAAGCGCCGTGAGCTGCGCGGCATGGTCCCCAAGGACCTGCAGGTCGCCATCGAGTTCCGCGAGAAGCTCCGCGACGCCAGCAACGCGGACGACTACGAGCTGGCCAGCACGATTGGCGACGTGATCTCGATGCACGCCGACACCATCTACGAGGCCGGTGGAGAAAACGCCGCGTCCCTGCGCAAGGCACGGAATTTTGTACGGATCGCCGAGGGGGCAGAAACACTTCTCGAAGCGTTCGATGACTGGATCGCCAAGAGCACCCTTCCGCCCCGGACTCAGGCGAAGTACCGCACCGCCCTGATGGAGTTCACCGGCTATGTCGGAGGGCACCCGCTCATCGCCGACATGAACCGGAAGAACGCCATTGGCTACGTGGACTGGCTCAACAGCGAGGCGCGCAGTCAGCGCACCAAGAAGGTCATTCCCCTGTCCTACAACACGAAGCGCGACCGCGTGATGGCGCTCAGTGCGTTCTGGAACAAGGGGCTCTCGACTCGGGGCAAGTCAGCCGAGCCGGTCAACCCGTGGTCCAAGCTGGAAGTCACCTTGAAGCCCACTTCAAAGGACATCCATTGGGACAGCACCGAGAACACCGGCCGACCCAAACGGCGCGACCACTTCGATGAAGCCGACCTCCTGGCGATCCTTGATGCCCCTGGGCCGGCGCAGCGCGGCAGCACCAAGTACACCAAGGCGACGCTGATGGAGGTGTTCAGTCTCGGCTTGTTGACTGGGGCACGCCCTGATGAGTTCTGCTCGCTGCTCCTTGGCGACGTGCGCAAGATCCCTGGGGGCTACTCGCTATCGCTCATGGGCGGCAAGAACGAAGAGAGTGACCGGCGCATCCCTGTGGTCCACCCGTTGGCAGTAGCCGTGTTGAAGCGCCGCATCGGCAAGCGGACGGATGCCAAGGCGCAACTGTTCGAAGAGTTCCGCCCCAAGCAAGGTCACGACAACATGGCTGAACTGGTGCTTCGAGCGCTCGGGAGGCACTTGGAACGCGCAGCTGACCTGCCTGCCGGTGCGGTGCCCTACTGCACGCGGCACACGCTGTCCTCCGTCATGGGCAACATCGATGACGTCAAGGACGCAGTGCTGCAGCGGTACATCGGCCAGAAGCCCGACAAGATGCTCGACAAGCACTATCGGTCCGTGTCTGACGAATCGCTGCTGAGCTTTGCAAAGAAGGTGAAGTACCCCGCGAAAGTTGAGCGACGGATGGCGGAGGAGCTTTGTCTAGTCGTCAGTCCCAACGGGCGCTGATGCTGAGTCAGATTCGTCGATGAGCTCCTTCGAGTTCGATATCTTCTGCTGCACCTCCGGCGCCGTCGAGGTCGCTGCATCGGTTGGCACACCCGCTCTCTTCACCTGAGGCCGCTTGAACGCCATCGCGTGGCGAATTCGTCGACTCACCCCGTCCAAACCGGGGAACATCGTGGCCGCAGTGATGCCCATATAGGCCAAGTCCTCAAGCGCATCCACGGCCGCGCTGGCTGGCACGTCTACCGCGTACAGAAATCGCGAGCTGTTCAGCCGCTCCATCGAAGCAATCCAGCTCTGCAAGTCGACGATGTTTGTGACGAGGAACCGACCTTGTTGAGCCTGGAGGCGCGGGTTGAGGCGCGTCGAAACATGCAAGGACGCCACGAACGGCTGCGGAGCATTGACCGTGACGATGGCGGGCGAGGTGCCCTCCACAAACTCCCGTGTGAGAGCAAACACGCGAACATCATCGTGCCCCGTCCGCACGGTTCGCTGATCGAATGCATCCGCAAAGGCAAAGAAGGCTGCTACATACGGGGACGCTGTCCAATCAAGCAAAGGGGTTGGCATCCCGTGGTGCTGCGCGAGGGCTAGCAGCGTACTGAAGTCATTTACGTCCGCTGGGTTCAACCGCACGCCCAACACACCCTCGGCCTCGCCGTGAAAGTCCACCAGTGTTTCGGCGCAGAACCTGACGAGACGCGCACGTCCTGCTCGATGAAGTGTGGTCTGCAGGCGAAACCGGCTGCTTCCGTGGCCCCTGAAGAGCTTGGCGTCGGCTTCTGGGCGAATGCGAGTGGCCCAGTCTTTGAAGTCGCCCCAATCGCGACAGCGATCGACCTGTAGACCATCGTCTAACTCCATCACGGAAAGCTGAACGCGCCCCTCTCCTTCACGGTCGAACCATCGACCTTCAAATCCCCCATTCACCCTAGTCAGTTCGATCCTGACCGCCCGTATCTCGGCGGCCTCCGCGTCGCTCAATTCAGGCAGAACCAAAGGGCCGTGTGGCGCCTGGCGCCAGACCTGCAAGGGCTTGAGTGTTATCGACGCGCCGTCGTCGACCTCGATATCTGTCAGCAAGGCGCCCGGAACATAGCCGTCCGGCGCGGCGCCGTCCCAGTGCCAATGAAACATGTACTCGTGCGGTCGGTCGCTGTCGACACACAGGACGACCTTGGCCACGTGGGACTTGATCTCGGCGGTTCCGAGGTACTGAATTGACATAGCGCCTCCCTAGCGGCGATTTTGAGTCGAGACCATCAACGGTCATCTATACTGTATGTTCATACAGTGTTCCTGCGGTGCCGCCATGACCCCCTCCGATCCAACCACCTGGGTCCGCCAGTGCGCGGATCGCCTGCAGCAGCAGTGGCCCCGAGTGCCCCGCGAGGACCTTGAAGACACCGCGATGGACCTCCTAGGCAAGCCCGAGCTGCGCCGCCTGGAGCCGGATCAAGCGGCCTCGCAGTGGCTCCACAAGGGCGTCCTGGCTGACTGACATGGTGTGGACCCCTCCAGCGGGTGCGATGCAGCCGCCCGAGCCGCCGTTTGAGAAGTGCCACTGCGGCGGCACCGTGCTGAAGCGCGTGAAGGTGGCCCGTCCCGATGGCTCGCTGTACAGCACCGAGTTCGGAGCGTGCTCGCAGTGCGGCGCGATGTTCCACAAGCCGCAGGCGTACCGAGAAGTGTCCGACAAGGGGACTCCTAGCGCGACTCAAGGGTTCGCGACCGCGTACATACAGCCGGCCGGCGAGAGCACTGTGACCGAGGAGCAGATGAGGGAGATTCGCGAGGCCGTGGAGAGGGTGAACAAGTCGAAGGGCAAGCGATCCTCGCGTTAAACGGGTCAGGTGGGCGACGAACCTCCCCCCATTGATGTCTATCGGATAGTCTCGCTGTCCGACGATAGCGACCGGGAGGCCGCCATGAACGACAAGTGCGCGCATGAGCCGATCAAAGCACCGTGGGCCCCTGCGGTAGTGCTACTCCTAGTCGTTCTCGCCTTGTGGGCCCTATGGGCCATGTGGGGCGTCCAGATGCTCCACATGCACCTCTCAAGCGCGCCGGATGGATCGGCCAGCCTCGCGGGACTTGGGCAGGTGGGCGACCTGTTTGGCGGCATCAACGCTGTGTTCGCGGCATCCGCGCTAGTCGGCGTGTTCTGGGCCGGCATGCTGCAACGGGCGACGCTGTTGGAGACGAAGCGTGCCCTGCAGGCCGAACAACGAGAGCTGCGTGAGGAGAGGCAGTTTCGGACACGCCAGCAATGGGAGGCAACGTTCTTCCAACTGTTAACCCTTGTGCGCGATGTCGCCGCAGGGGTGACCACGAAAGTCGGAGCCGACGAGCGCGTCGGCTTCAGGGCACTCAATTCAATGGCCCACACGCTCATGGATCGGGCGTTAGTCAAAAAGGACCCAACTCCAGAGGAGGCTCTCGAGATGGGTCTTTCCTGGTACGTAAAGCAAACGTACCGGAATCATCCCTCGGCGCTCGGAGTGTACTTTCGGACCCTCTATCACCTGTTCAAGCAAATCGAGGCGGCGCCCGACGAAGTCCTGCCTGAAGTCGAGAAGGTGCGTTTTGCCACAATTGCGCGAGCGCAGATTAGTGATGGGGCCGTGCTGCTATTGGCCTTCGGTGGGCTCACGAAAAGCGGCGCCGGCTTTCAAGCTCTGATCGAAAAGTACGGTCTGCTTGAGCACATGCTCGACAGGTATCAAGCGGCGTGGAAAGAGGGACTCTTGCTGGTCTATCAGCCGCATGCATTCCTTGGTAGCAGCGAGCGAGCACGGACTGCTAAGGTTGTTCATGCGCACCCACTCGCTAATTACATAAGCGCCAGCGATTTGGATCAGGTAGTCGCCACCGGCCAAGACTTCTGAGCGCGCGTCGGTTCGAGTTGTCGTCCTCGGACCGTTGCCGCATCGCAACCGTTCCTGAAATGGGACGAATAGATTGTGCGAGGCAGGCTGGAAGCCTATCACCGGCTTCCACCAGACGAGGATGCGCCGATGCGCTGACCTTGCCCCCGAGAACCGGATCCCTTGCTGAGTGGTTGAATTCAGACAAGGAGAGCGGATGTGAAGAAGGCGACGAGAGCGAAGTACACGCTGGAGTTCAAGCTCGAGGCGGTGCGGCTGGTCAAGGGCGGGCAGAGCATGGCGGCGACGGCGAAGATCCTGGGCATCGCCGAGCAGACGCTGCACAACTGGATCAGGGCCGACAAGGATGGTCGGCTGAGCGGAGCTGGCACCAAGCCGGTGAGCCCCGAGCAGATGGAGATCGCGCGGCTGCGAGCTGAACTGGCCCGTGTGAAGATGGAGCGCGACATCCTGGGAAAAGCGACGGCGTACTTCGCGAAGGAGCGGGGGTGAAGTACGCCTGGATCGAGCGGCACCGCAATCACTGGCCGGTGTCGCTGAGCTGCGAGGTGCTGGGCGTGAGCGCCAGCGGGTATCACGAGCACAAGCTTCGATCGGCCAAGCCGCGACGCCACATCGGCGACGACGCGCTGCTGGTGCACATCCGCGCTGTGCACGCCCAGACACGTGGCGAGTACGGCTGGCCGCGGGTATGGAGGGAACTGCTCGCAGGTGGCATCCGCGTGGGCAAGGAGCGAGTGCGCAAGTTGATGAAGCTGCACGGCATCAAGGCGCGAGGCAAACGCAAGTTCAAGGCGACCACCGACAGCAACCACAAGCTGCCGGTGGCCGAGAACCTGCTCGACCGCCAATTCACGCCAGCGGCACCTGACCGCGTGTGGACGAGCGACATCACCTACGTTGCGACCGATGAAGGATGGCTGTACCTGGTCGTGGTCATCGACCTGTTCAGCCGTCAGATTGTGGGCTGGTCGATGAAGCCACACATGAAGCGCGAGTTGGTCATCGATGCTCTGCGCATGGCCTGGTTCCGACGCCGGCCCGAGCCCGGGGTGATCTTCCACTCCGACCGCGGCAGCCAGTACTGCAGCGACGACTTCCAGCGGGCGCTGACCGAGTACGGCATGCGCAGCTCGATGAGCCGCAAGGGCAACTGTTGGGACAATGCGCCGACCGAGAGCCTGTGGGGCTCGCTGAAGGTCGGCAGGCTGCACGGGTGCCGGTTCGAGACCCGGCGCGCCGCGATGGACGAGATCGTCGACTGGCTGACGTTCTACAACCACCGACGACTTCACTCGTCGCTGGGCTACGTCAGCCCGATGCAGTTCGAACGGGCTTGGCTTGCCGCCCAGGCAAGGCAGGCCGCGTGATGGTCTCAGCTATGGGATCCGGAGAACGCGGGCAAGGTCACGCTGGCGCAGGCATCGCGACACCATGAGGGCTCCAACGAAACACCAAGGAGCCTCTCTCGTGCCTTCTCATCTGACCCGCTCGACCATCCTCTGCATGCGCACCGCGGCCCTTCTTGATGCAGCATTGCTGTGCCGCTGCTGGTCCGCCTTCATCGGCTACTCCAACGGGACCGCCGAGTGGTGGTACTTCGATGCGTGGCGCGATGCGGTCTCATGGAATCTGCGCATCGGCAACTTCGAGATGGTCATTGATCGACCGTACCGTCCGGAACTCGCATGAGGGCCGCGCCGGAGCTTCACGGGCCGCCCGACCCACGCAAGCGCAAGCAAGCGATGGCGGACCTAGCAAAGGCCACGATGGGGGTCCTCCGAATGGCCTTCCCGCAGCAGGACTATGGGGGCAGCTTCAAGCCCCTCGCGGGTCCTCCTGGCGAAGGCATCGCACTGACGTGGACCGGCGAGGCCCTCAGCGTCCGCGCATGCGGCTACGAGTTTCAGGCCGCGCTGCGGCTCACGGAGGCACAGGAGGCCGCGCTGCTGGATCGCCTGTTGACCCGGCGCAGGATCAAGGAGCTTGCCGCCGAGGCCCGCGAGTCGGTCACCGAGAGGGCATCTCAGGGGACCACGACGGGGCCTGATGAGTGCGCCGAGGATGCCTCTGGGTGAGCGTTGCCCCCGAGAATCCCGTGGTTAAGGCGACCTCCGCGCCATCGACAAGGACGGCCATCCTTGGTTCGCAGCCGCCGACGTGTGCCGCGCGCTCGACTTCCGCGACGCCTTCAACGCGACCCGTGGCCTGGACGACGACGAGCGCGGGATGCTCAAAGCCTCGGAATGTGAGGGTTTGCCGAACCGGGGCCTCGTCATCGTCAACGAGTCCGGCCTTTACTCGCTGATCCTCCGCAGCCGCAAGCCCGAGGCCCAGGCGTTCCGCAAGTGGGTCACCAGCGAGGTCCTGTCGAACCTCCGCAAGCATGGCGTTGCGACCACCCGCACGGTGGCCGCTGCCGTGGTCTCCGGGGAGATGACGCCGGCCGAGCTGATGGCCCGCGCTGTCCTGGCCGCGAACGAGACCATTTCCACAAGATTTTTCCGAGGCCTTTCCGATAAGCGCGGGGCCGCAAGTTCCCCCCCGGTACCCCCTCGATCCCAGCAAGGGGCACAAAGCGGATGCACTCGGGCAGCAAGGGCATCGAGAGGACCGCTAGGTGTGGGACCAAGCGAGCATGTAGGCCGCTAGCGGAGAGCGGGCGGGTGGGCCGTACCGGGCGCATCGGCGGCAGTGCGGGGCACTCGCTTGACCCTGCCTCCAGGTGACAGCGCAGACTTGACGGCGTTGCTCGCTGGGCCCAAAACGCGCGATGCGGGATGAGCCCACTCTAAACCCCCACCCCCGCAAGAACCGCTCACCCAGCGGCCACCACTCGCTGCACGACCGAGACGCCGCAGCCGACCGTCTTGGCAATCCTGACGATTCCCATAGCCCCCGCGCGCAGCTCGCGAATGCGCTGCTCGGTGGCCTCATCGACGGTCGGACGGCCGATGGCACGGCCGCTCTTGGTTCCCTTCGCCTTGGCCCGTGCGAGTCCCGCCGTGACCCGCTCTCGGATCATCTCGCGCTCGAACTCAGCGAACACGCCCATCATCTGGAAGAGAGCCTTGCCGGCCGGGGTCGCAGTGTTGATGCCCTGCTGATGCAGGTACAGGTCTACGCCCGTCGAGTGCAGTTCCTGCAGTAGCGCGATGAGGTCAATCAAGGAGCGCCCGAGGCGATCCACGGACCACGCGGCCACCACATCGAAGTCCTTGCGAGCGATGCCCTTGAGCATGGCGTCGAGTTGGGGGCGGTCCTTGCGACCCTTGGCACCGCTGATGCCTCGGTCGGTGAACTCGGCGGCAACCTCCCAACCCAGCCGCTGGGCGGCCTCGCGGAGTTCGCGCAGTTGGTTCTCGGTGGATTGACGGTCGGTCGATACGCGGGCGTAAAGCGCAACGCGGCGCGGCTTGGTCGGCTTGCTCATGCCGACATCGTGCCAGCACGCCATACGGAAAGCAACTGGTTGACGTATGGGCGTCTCGCGCACTTGCTCCCCTGGGCAACTGGTGCCGAACTCGGGCCATGGTTTCCGTATGCCCGTGCTCACCCAAATCGCTCGCCATTTCAAGCACTTGGGGAACTGGAGCACCGGTGGTCGTGCGCCAAACCCTGACCCTAGAAGAAGAACACATGGGCAACTGTCCGTGCCTAAGCCGTGACCCCTGCCAGGACATCGGCCGGCTCCTGCGTCTAAACCCACCCCTCTGCAGAACACCGCTCGATCCACCTCTCGCGCCACCTCAAGGCCGCGACACGCCCCACCTCACGGGCCACGTCGCGGCCCCCCCTTTCAACTTCAGCCGGCCGCATTCGCGGTCCTTGCACCATGCTCGCAAAGCAGAACCGCTCCGCGCCCTATACGCGCTCGACCGTGGCCCTTCGCGGCACCGTCGCTCAGACCGAAGTCAAGCTCGACCACCCGTCGCGCCTCGCCATCGCATACGCCCGCGCATGGCTCAACACCGGCCCCGGCGGCATGGCAGTCGATCCGCTCTCCAGCGGTGTCGTGCGCCGCGCCTTGGTCGTCTACATGGGCCATCTCAGTCGCGCCGACCTCGACCCGAAGCAAGAGGCCCGAGCCGTGCGTTCTTGCTGCTCCAGTTTCCCGCCCGATGAGGACACCCAGGAAGCCGCCTGGAAGCGCCTCCAAGCTCACAACGAGGGCGCATCGCTACCGCCCTGGCTTGATGTCCTCCGAGGGCCCCAATGGGCTCAACAGTGGAAGGACTTCGAGGCGCGCCATGAGGTCCTCATCGAACAGGTTCTGAGCGCGCGGCGTCCCCGGCGCAAAGGCTCTACGACCACCACCAACGAATGATCATCAACGACAACCCCGCCGCGTCTCCCTACGACTTGGCACAGGAGCTGAACGACCTCCTCGTGGGCGAACTCACGCGCCGCGTTCAGGCCAGCGATGCACCCGCCGAGGTCCTTGGCGTGGCCCGAGCGCTGCTCAAACAGAACGGGGTCCTCGCAGAAAGCCCGGAGCAGGTAAAGGCGCTGCGGGACCTTCACGACCTCCTGACCGGTGCCCTCCACGCTGCCGTTTCCTCGGGGACCCCTACGGCCTCGATGCTGGCCGAGGTGCGGCACTTCCTGCGCGACCAGGGTGTGGGTAAGGACCTCAGCGCCAGCATCGACCACGCAGCGGCCCTCCAAGCCCTCGACTCCATCGATCTTCCATTTCAATGACCATCACCGTGACGACCACACCAACCCGACCCACCTCGACCGCTTCCGGCTGGCATCCGACCAACCCGGTGTCCGAGCGCGAGACCCTCGACATGGCGACTGCCCGGCAGATTGCCCTTCGGACACGCCTGCGCCATCACTACTGGCTCACCGAATGCCGCCCCTTCGATGACAGTACCGTCGCCCTGATGCGCCGCAAGATGACCCTCATCGACGCTCGCGATGCGATGGACGACGAAGAGGTGGTCGATCTGCTGACCGCGCACTACGGGTTCACAAGGAGCGCCGAAGGTTGGCGCATTGCCGACCTGGACTGCGCACGCGATGCGCTGGTCTCCTCCATCGACGGCACCCGCAAGCGTGCTCAAGCTGCTGGCGTTGCCAGCGCGAAGAAGCGGGCGCAGCAAGCGCCGCAGCAACGGGTAGACGCTTCAACCGAGGCAGCGCTATCCGGCACCGATCCGGCGGACTTCTGAACAGGACCCAACGGAAATGAACAACCGTTGAGTTCTGTTGGTCCCCGTTGCAACTTGACCAACAAGATAAGAGAAGAAGAGAGAAGAGAAGAAGAACAGTAGAAGGCGACCTTCCTTAGGCGGCTCCGCCGCTGCTGACCACCCCCTGTTGTCCATGTCCCTCAAGGAGCAGCGGCAGAACTTCAGTCCAACCGGCGGTCCCCGTGATATCTCACGGTCATCACTGAGGCACCTGAAGGTAGCCCTCGGTAGACCGCTACTTGGATGGTCGATGCCGAAGGCGCTGTGGTCATCCTTCTTCGTGTCTCCTCCTTCCCGTTGGTCATCCTTCCCCGCAAGGGACCCGGTCGGGCCCCAGTAATGGCACAGCCAATGCCAATTCACCATCTGCCCTTCAACACAGGAGGTTCCATCCTCATCCATGGCTTCCCAAGCTCTCCTTGCCGCCCGTGCCGCCAATGCGCTGCGCCAGTGCGGCGCCCCAAACTGCCCCGAGACGCGCTACAGACTCAGCCGCTGGTGCAAGGACTGCACCCGCACGGACCTCCGCTACGGGGACCCGCGAGCGCGACCCCTGAAGCGCACCTTGTGGTCCTCCGAAAGATCACAGGTCGGGGCCCTCCTGGCGGCCAACGCTGCCCATCCCGGAGTGCGCAGCATCGTTGCCTACCTGGACCAGTGGTCAACCGAGGCTTGCGCCGATGAAAAGGCCTTCCGAGGCGCCAACGAGATTGCTCGGCTGAAGCGCCACGGCATCAAGCCGCTGGAGCTGCTGACCGAGGCGTGCGCCTTCTGGCTATGGCTCCAGAGGCATCCGCAGGTCCTTCCCAGCGACCGAGCGGAAGATTTCGCCTTGAGTCGCGCCCTGTTCGGCATGGCCCCTCGGCCGCGCCGACAGACTCGTGGTCCTGGCGGAGTCTGGCCGGTCAACAAGAAGCTGGCCGCGTCTTGCTCCTACGCCCCCAGGGCACGGCCGACAGCGATGGCCTACGTTGGTCAGCACCTTCGCAGGACCCTCGCTCCGTTCTTCGCAAACGTGGTCAGCAGCATCGAGCTGCAGGCCGAACAACAAGCGGCCCGAGAGGCCGCGATGCGGGCCCCCTTCAAGGTCCTCTGAGCCCTCGCAAAGGGCCGCCAGTTAGCTACCCACCTCGCGCCCGCAATGGGCCGCCATAGGCGCCGATAGGTGCCTTCCTGGGCCTCCGCTTGGAGTGCCCTTCCACCTCTCCATTCGCAACCTGCCGCAGGGCCATCACGGGCCACTGTGGCGCTACTGCATTGACTCAACCATGACCACACGCATTCAGATCATTCCCGAACAGTTCGCCGCCGAGGCGGCAGCGCAATCCCAGGGCACCATCGGCGTCGACACCTCCGCACAGCAAGACGCCGCGAGTCGAGTTCTCACGGGCGCCGTCAGCCTCACTGCGGGTGGCGATGCCGTCCAGCACGGGGCGACTCGCTACATCCATTCCAGCGAAGGGCGCGAAGGTGGCAGCGTCCTCGCCACGCTGTCCCGCGCCGGCACTTCCCAGACCGTCGAACTCGTCCCCGGAGTCCCCGGCAGTCGGACCACCGTGGCACTCGCGCTGCGCGAGGGTGTCCTTGTCCGTGACTCAGCGGGCAACCTGCAAGACGCCAAGACGGCAGCGGGCCAGCAGCACACACTGGAGACCAAGGCCGAAGAGCACCTCTTGGCCAACGAGAGGCAGCAGCAAGACCAGCAACAAGGATTCGGCACGGATGCGTGGAGCGCCGAGGATGACCAACTGTGGGCGCAGGACATCGACCCTTTGCCTCAGCAGTCGTACGACAGCGCTGTGGCGTCGGCCATCGGGTCCATCGTTCACGGGAGCGTGGGGCTCGACCAGACCGCGCAGGCCCTCGCACGTAGTGCCGGCATCGACCCTGAGATGGCGACCGACTACGTGCAACAAGGCGTCGCCATGTATGAGCGCACGGTGGCCCGAGCGGTGTCCCAACTGGGTATCGAAGGCGAGCGCCTAGAGCAGTTCTACGAGCACGTTCGCGGCCAGCCTGAGAAGCTCCAAGATGCCATTCAGCGCATGGTCCACATGCGCGACATGAGCGCCTGGAAGGACCTCGCTGTGACCTTCAAGGTGCGCAACCCGGGGGACCTCACTGCCTACCACTCGGTAGGTTTCGAGACCCACGTCGATCGAGACACTGGTGAGGTCATGTTGCGCCGGGGTACGGGGCGCTGGATCGCGGCATCGGAGCTTGTGAAGAGCGCCCGATGATCTGCACCCTCGAACTCAATGGCACGCCTGTGGCAATCGACCTCGGCAAGCGTGGCGTGGCGGCCATGACCGCCGATGTCACGTTCATGGTCGAGGACGTTCAGTACTGCGCGAACTATCGGCACTTGATCCACGGGCGGCACGTTGGCCCAAAGAGCCGCGTCGTTCGCGCGCGGGCGTTGAACCTCTCGCAGCATGGACAAGCCGAGGTGCGACCTCTGTGACCGTCTACCGGCTGACCCCGCTGCAAGGGGCGCCGGTTCTGCGCACCGCAGGGAGTATCGAGCGGGCCACCGAGCGTGGCCTTCTTGAGCTCCCTGCGGGGCTCAGGTCGGTGGAGTCGCTCTTGTAGCCGGAGCATCATCGAACTTGATGTTGCGCGGTATGCGGCCCGACCCGAGACTACTTGGCAGGGAAACTTTTGGGGCTCCTATGGACCGAGACCATGCCGTTGTGATGCTGCTGTTGGCTGGCGTGGGGCTGCTCTATCTGGCTTACCTTGGAGCGAAAGAAGTCGTGGACCGGTGGGCCACCCGGGGGGCTGCAAGCGCTCTGTTAGCCGTCGGGGGCGTTCTACTTGCCGGCGCACTAGGTATTGGAGCCACCTGGGGTGTCCCAAAGATGGTTCGATACGTCAAGGAGGTGCAGGACCACTCGACGACTGTCGCTGTTCATCCCGTTGATCGACTCCTCGACTCCATGACGAAAGGAAGCGCTGCCATAGTCGCACCAATGAGTGCAAATCAGTACGAGGACTTCCCCGTGGCGCTTGCCGTTTCAGGTTCGGCCCTCGGGCCCCTGCTCGCGGACATACAGGCGACCGCAGGTCCAGATTCGCACGTCGTGGGAATAGCCGGCGTGCGGCTCTCCCCGCGGATGCGAGCTGAACTAATTGGTGGCGACTTCGAGATTCAGGGCGAATCCTTGCAGGAACAGGCCGTTGCGACGCGCGGCAACACGACTTGGCAATGGACGGTGCGCTCTGCGTGGCCCGGTGAGAGAACTCTGCGGGTGCGCCTCCACGCGCTCGTCCTGGTTCAAGGCCAGGAAACACCGAGGTCCTTCAATGTGGCAGAGCATCGGCTAACAGTTCGAATCGACGCCACTGAATGGGCGATACGCAACTGGCAGTGGGTTGCTTCGGCGCTGGCCCTGCCACTCCTCGCCTTCGTATACCAGACGCTTTGGAAGCGGAACGGCATTCGGACACCGTAGTCTTCGCTAAGGCTGGAGCACAGGTGCCAAAGCGCGTCGAAGATCGGTGATCTACTGGATCTCGCGCTTCCTAAGTTCGGCTATCCGCTCCTCGATGCGGCTGACACGCTCATCCTTGTTGGCCCTGAGTCGTGATGCCGCCGTTTGCAGGTGCATGACCGCACGGTCAATGTCCCCTTTGTCTGCCGCCCTATCGGCGAGCATCGTCAACTCAACCACCGTGATTCGCTCCTTCTCGCCCGCGATCCCCGCAGGGCTATTGGCGACGCCGATAGCGATGAGCACGAGCATGAACGCGGCAAAACCAAAGCCTGCGACTCCATAGAACTCAGAGCGCCGCTGCCGATCTGGCGACGCCCCCGCAGCGACTAGGTGTGAAGCTTCAATAGGTTGTATCGGGTGTTCATCCGGATGGGGTTTGAGAGACTGGAAGTCGCCAAACCTCAATCCAACCCAAAGAGCCGACCCGGATGAACACCCATAAGCATGCC
>NZ_JBMSEE010000003.1:0-482377 GCF_049446155.1 Caldimonas sp. KR1-144 | reverse complement strand
GAATGGCCATGGACTTCCCCTTCCGAACATTGATGAGAGTTCGCACTTCCCATCGTGGCACTTCGATGCCGGCTGCCGCTTCGCCGCGGCACATTCGGGACGGGGAAGTCCCTTTCATTCGTTAGGCATGCCGGGTGACAACGCCCCTCTACCCAACATTTGAGAAGCGGATCTTTGACGCGATCGAGCGCATCCTTCGCGATCAAGTCGATCCATGGGTCTTCTTGAACACAGGCCGCCCAATGCGAGTCAAGAAGCACGATGGCCACTTCATCTCATATGAAGGTGCGGGGTTCGAAGGCTCTCCTCGACGGGTGTTTTGGTCGCGATACATCGAGCCATTCCTCGAGGACCTAGTAGTCCGGGAAATCACCGCTGCTTCCAAAGAGGCTCGCGAGCGGCACGTGGATGCTCGGCAACTTCTCCCTGAGGTGCAAGGCCTGTTGCTCTCTGGTTGCAGCAAGGTCTTTCAGCGCATGGCCCAAATCGACCAGCGCTTGCTTGGTAAAGGCTATCCCGCTACCGTTCCACTGCGGTCCGTCGCCGCCGAGTATCAAGGCATGCAAGAGTTCATCGCGAAGCACGTCACGGCGGAGCTTGCAATGTGGAAGCCTCGGCGTGCGTACGAAGTCTGGTATGAGCAGAACAAGTTCGTTGTGTGGGTAGTCGGTGCCGTGCTTGCCGTCGCGGGCCTATTGGTCAAGTTCCTGTGAGCATGCCCTAACCCTTCGTTGCACCCGACCTGCTACAGCGGGCTTCGCCCGCTTCCGCAGGCGGGTGAACTCAAACGTTAGGCAGCAAACCAATCCGACGGAGACTCACGTGACAGAGCATCCCATTGAAGTCTGGCATCGGCTCGTGAAAGAACAGAACCCGCGTGGCCTCGATGCGCTGCTCGATGCAGACGCAGTGTTCTTTTCACCGGTAGTACATACACCGCAGCGAGGCAAGAAGATCACTGCCATGTACTTGGCTTCGGCCTTTCAGGTCTTCTTCAACCCGACCTTTCGGTACGTGCGCGAGATCGTCGGAGACACAGACGCCATGCTTGAGTTCGAAACCGAGATCGACGGCATCTTGGTCAACGGCGTGGACATCATCAAGTGGAACGAAGCGGGACACATCGTTGAGTTCAAGGTAATGCTTCGCCCACTCAAGGCGGTCAACATCATTCACCAGCGCATGGCTGCCATGCTCCAAGCCAACCAGTGAGCGCAAGCCGCGAGATCGCCGCCTAACCCTTCGCTCGAGTGGACCCACACCGGCATGGCACTTGGCCCGCGGGGCGATGTGGTCCATCATCCGCCCCGCGACCCAAGCACCGCACTGGCATTCGCGGGTCGGCTCCAACGCCGGAGCCGCACGACCCATCCTTGATCCATCGAGTTGCAGCAGTCCCATGAATGGTCATTGCCTGTGTGGAGCCGTCAGCTTCACGTCGCCCGACGCAAGAGACATTGGCGCCTGTCATTGCGGCTATTGCCGGCGTTGGGGCGGCGGGCCCATGTTGGCGGTTCACTGCGGTCCCGGCGTCGAGTTCACCGGGGCGCAGAACATTGCCGTCTACGCATCGTCGCCTTGGGCCGAGCGCGCCTTCTGCAAATCCTGCGGCACCCACCTCTACTACAAGCTGCTCGCCACGGGCGAGTACTTTGTTCCCGCCGGCGCCTTCGACTCCAACGATTTCGAGCTTGCCAGCCAGATCTACGTCGACAAGAAGCCGGGCTATTACTCCTTCGCCAATCAGACACCCATGCTCACCGAGCAGCAGGTCGTCGAGCAGTTCGCCGCCCAGGGCGGCGAGGGCGGGGCCTAGCTGGCGGCCTGCGCCGCCGTGGCCCCCCGCATGCCAGCACACAGTTTCAGGAGACCTCATGTTCGACCACGTCAAGTTCGGCGTCACTGACTTCGCCGCGAGCAGGGCCTTCTATCTCAAGGCGCTCGAGCCGCTCGGCGTCAAGGTGGTCGCAGAGGGCCCGCCGGCGTACGGCGTCGAGCTCTGCCGCCCTGACAACAACACGTCCTTGTGCCTGTGCCAGACCGATGAGAAGCCGGCGCATCTTCACCTGGCGTTCGCAGCAGAGAACCGTCAGCAGGTCGATGCCTTCTATCGCGCGGCGCTCGCGGCGGGCGCCAAAGACAACGGTGCACCGGGTCTGCGCCCGCACTATCACGCGAACTACTACGCGGCCTTCGTCATCGACCCGGACGGGCACAACATCGAAGTGGTCTGCCACGCGCCCGAGGCCTGATCCTTTCGTCGAACAGACGTTGACCAACCTGGGCTGACCCGCATGTCCACCCGCATAGCCAGCTGCAGCTGCGGACAACTCACCGCGTCGGTCGACGGCGATCCGATTCGCGTTTCCGTGTGCCATTGCCTGGCCTGCCAGCGTCGCACCGGCAGCGTCTTCGGCGCCCAGGCGCGCTTTGCGCGCGCCAACGTGCGGTTCTCGGGTCAGGGGCGGGAGTTCACGCGCGTCGGCGACGAGGGTGGTCGATGCACGTTCAACTTCTGTCCCACGTGCGGCGCCACCGTGTACTACACGATGGCCGGGTTCGAAGAGTTTGTCGCCATCCCCGTCGGGGCGTTCGCGGACCCGTCATTTCCGGGCCCCAGCTTCTCGGTGTACGAGGAGCGCATGCATTCATGGGTGGTCATGCCCGATGGCATCGAGCACATGCGGTAGCGGTATGCGGCCGCAATGACGCCGTGGATTGCGGCGACGGGCCAACCTGCTTTCACGGAAGACGCAATGGCAAACCTGATGACGGCAAAAGAACGGGAACAGCTTCTCCAGGTGTTGAAGGCTCGCTTCGAGAAGAACATGCATCGGCACCAGGGTGTCGCCTGGGCCGACGTGCGAGCGAGGCTCGACGCCTACCCCCAAGCGCTGAAGTCGCTGCAGGCCATGGAGGCCAGCGGTGGTGAGCCGGATGTCATCGCCCATGACCAGGACACGGGCCGCTGCACCTTCTGCGATTGCTCCGCAGAGAGCCCCAGCGGCCGCCGAAGCCTTTGCTACGACGTGGAGGCCCTCGAGTCCCGCAAGGAGCACAAGCCGCAGGGCAGCGCCGTCGAGATGGCGGCCGAGATGGGCATCGAGCTTTTGACGGAAGCGCAGTACCGCGCGCTGCAAACGCTTGGCGAGTTCGACGTCAAGACGTCGAGCTGGATCCGCACGCCGCCCGAGATCCGCGCGCTCGGCGGTGCCCTGTTCTGCGACCGCCGCTATGGCCAGGTGTTCGTCTATCACAACGGCGCGCCGTCGTACTACGCGGCCAGGGGCTTTCGCGGCGCGCTGGTCGTGTGAGGCCCGGCGCAGCGCGGCAAGGCGCGCGCTACGGTTGAAACGCCGGCCGTACGTCGGTCATCGAACCGCGCTCGAACGCGAGCTCTTGCGGCACTACGATGGATTCAGGCCTTGGGCCCGACCATCCTTCCTGCCGCGAACATGCACCCGCTTCCGCTGCGAACCCCTTCGCTCCTGCTTCGCCACTTCATCCGCGCGGATGCGCCGCGCCTCATGGCGCTCAACGGCGAGGCCAGCACGCGCCGGTGGCTGCCATCACACGTTTATGCAGACCTCGCCGAGGCGCAGGCCGCGCTGGACTTCCTGATCAAGTGCTATTCATCGCCGGGCGATCCGCGGCGCGGCCCCTACGTGCTGGGCGTCGAACACGCCGAAAGCGCGCAGCTGCTGGGCCACGTGGGCTTCAGTGCGCTGGACGACGATGTCGAGGTCTCGTATGCGATCGCGGAATCGGCCCGCGGCCGCGGCTACGGGGCCGAAGCGCTGCAGCACGCCTGCCGATGGGCATTTGCCGCGTTCGCGCTGCCGCGCATCGTGGCCGTCACGGCCTTGGCGAATGCATCTTCGCGTCGTACGCTCGATCGCGCCGGCTTCGGTCATGCCGCATCGCAGCTCATGCGCTTCCAGGGCATCGAGCAGACCGTCAGCCGCCATGTCTGGCTTCGCCCGCCCGAAGAACACCCGTGAAGCTCACCGTCTTGCCGCTCACGCCGCAGCGCTGGCCTGATCTCGAGGCGATCTTCAACGCCAAGGGCTGCTCCGTCGCGCGCGGTTGCTGGTGCATGTATTACCGGCACACCGGCAAGGCGGCGGCCCCGCCGGCGCGCATGACGCGCGCCGAGGCGAACAAGGCCGAGCTCAAGGCGCTGGTCGATGCAGGGCCGCCGCCGGGGCTGATCGGCTATCGCGGCAAGCAGCCCGTGGGCTGGGTGTCGCTCGGGCCGCGCGAGGCCTACGCCAAGCTCGCGCGCTCACCGGTCATGAAGCCGGTCGACGATCGGCCTGTGTGGTCGATCATCTGCTTCGTCGTGCCCTCCGAGTACCGCAACCAGGGCGTCGCGCAGGCGCTGCTGGCCGGTGCGATCGCCTATGCCCGGCAGCATGGGGCCACGCTGATCGAGGCCTACCCGGTCGACAAGCCCGCCCGCTCGAACGACGACTCGCTGTGGTTCGGCGCCAAGTCCATGTACGACCAGGCCGGCTTCACGGAGGTGGCGCGCCGCAAACCCCAGCGGCCGGTGGTGCGGCTCAAGCCTGCGTGAAGACCGCCGGGGCGGGCAAGCCGCTTGCCGCAACCCCGGACCGGTCTTCGTTCCATTACTCACGGAGGCAAGCCGCCATGACCAAGAAGACGCTCGAATTCACCGTCGACATCGACGCCCCGCGCGCCGCCGTCTGGGACGCGATGCTGGGCCCGGCGACCTATCGCGAATGGACCGAGCCGTTCTGCGAACGCTCCTACTTCGAGGGCTCCTGGGAGAAGGGCCAGAAGATCCGCTTCCTCACGCCCGATGGCGACGGCATGACCGCCGAGATCGTCGAGAACCGCCCGCGCGAGTTCGTCTCGGTCCGCCACCTGGGCGAGATCGCCGGCGGCGTCGAGGACCTGAGCAGCGAGAAGGTGCGCGCCTGGGCGCCGGCCTACGAGAACTTCCGGCTCGCTGACCTGCCCAGCGGCGGCACGCGCGTGCACGTGTCGGTCGACACCACGCCGCAGTACCTCGAGTTCATGCAGCAGACCTATCCGAAGGCGCTGCAGGCGCTCAAGACGCTGTGCGAGCGCGACCGCGCCGTGTTCACAGGATGAAGCGCGACAAGTCCTCGTCCTTGGCCAGCGCGGCGAGCTTGCCGTCGACGTAGGCGGCGTCGATCGTCACCGTCTGGCCGGCGAGCCGGGGGGCGTCGAAGCTCACCTCGTCGAGCAGGCGCTCGAGCACGGTGGACAGGCGTCGCGCGCCGATGTTCTCGGTGAGCTCGTTCACTTCATAGGCGATCTGCGCGAGCCTTCGCACGCCGTCGGGCGCGAAGGCCAGCGTCACGCCCTCGGTCTGCAGCAGCGCCTGGTACTGCTTGACCAGGCTGGCGTGCGTGCTCGACAAGATGGCCTCGAAGTCGTCGACCGACAGCGAACCCAGCTCGACGCGGATCGGAAAGCGCCCCTGCAGCTCGGGGATCAGGTCGCTGGGCTTGGCGAGGTGGAAGGCGCCCGAGGCGATGAACAGGATGTGGTCGGTCTTCACCATGCCGTACTTGGTGTTGACGGTGGTGCCTTCCACCAGCGGCAGCAGGTCGCGCTGCACGCCCTGGCGGCTGACGTCGGCGCTTCCGTGCTCGGCGCGCGAGGCCACCTTGTCGATCTCGTCGATGAAGACGATCCCGTTCTGTTCGGCGCTGGCGAGCGCCTGCAGCTTGATCTCGTCTTCGTTGACGAGCTTGGCGGCCTCTTCATCGATCAAGAGCTTCATCGCCTCGCCGATGCGCAGCTTGCGCGCCTTGCGGCGCTGCTGGCCCAGGTTGGCGAACAGGCCCTGCAGCTGCGAGGCCATCTCCTCCATGCCGGGCGGCGCCATGATCTCCATCGAGGCGCGCGGCTCGGCGACCTCGAGCTCGATTTCCTTGTCGTCGAGCGAGCCCTCGCGCAGGCGCTTGCGCATCACCTGGCGCGCGGTGTTGTCGGGGGACGGCGGCGCCGGTTCGGCATGCGCGGCGCCGCCGAAGCCGAAGTCGCTGCCGCCGACGGCGGACGCCGGGCGCGGCACCAGGGCGTCGAGGATGCGTTCCTCGGCGGCGTCCTCGGCGCGCGCGCGGTGGGCCTTCATCGCGGACTCGCGCGTCTGCTTGACGGCCATGTCGACCAGGTCGCGCACGATGGTGTCGACGTCCTTGCCGACGTAGCCGACCTCGGTGAACTTGGTCGCCTCGACCTTGATGAAGGGCGCGTCGGCCAGCTTGGCCAGGCGCCGCGCGATCTCGGTCTTGCCCACGCCGGTGGGGCCGATCATCAGGATGTTCTTCGGCGTGATCTCGCTGCGCAGCTTGTCGTCGACCTGCTGGCGGCGCCAGCGGTTGCGCAGCGCAATCGCGACCGCGCGCTTGGCCTCCTGCTGGCCGACGATGTGACGGTCGAGTTCGGAGACGATCTCCTGGGGCGTCATGGAGCTCATGTCCGCCCCCACGCTTGCGGCTTCGCCGCGGCGCTGCCCCCCGAGGGGGCGCCGCCGGCCTTGGGGCGGCCCGGCGGCCGGCGGTGTGTGCTGCTTCGCATCATTGGGCTTCTCCGAGCACTTCGATCGTGTGGCTCTGGTTGGTGTAGATGCAGATGTCGCCGGCGATCTCGAGCGAGCGCTTGACGATCTCGGCGGCGGTCATCTGGCTGTGGTCGAGCAAGGCGATCGCGGCGGCCTGCGCATAGGCGCCGCCGGAGCCGATCGCGACGATGCCCTTCTCGGGCTCGAGCACGTCGCCATTGCCGGTGATGATCAGCGAGCTGGTCCGGTCGGCCACCGCGAGCATGGCCTCGAGGCGTCGCAGCACGCGGTCGGTGCGCCAGTCCTTGGTCAGCTCGACGGCGGCGCGCACCAGGTGGCCCTGGTGCTTCTCGAGCTTGGCCTCGAAGCGCTCGAACAGCGTGAACGCGTCGGCGGTGGCGCCGGCAAAGCCGGCCAGCACCTGGTCGCGGTAGAGCTTGCGCACCTTGCGCGCGCTGGCCTTGACGACGACGTTGCCGAGCGTCACCTGGCCGTCGCCGCCGAGCGCGACCTGGTTGCCGCGCCGCACGCTGACGATCGTGGTGCCGTGGTAGACAGGGGAGGATGCATCCATCCCCCGAAGATAAGGCCGATACCAGCGAGGTCAACCCACAGGGCAGACAGGCAAATGCTGGTGTGGGTTCCGAGAGCTTGCGCGGATCCGGCTTTGCCGGTCCGCAGCAAGGGCCCCCTCGGGGGGCAGCGAGCCCCAGCGAGCGTGGGGGCTAAATGTTCCTGACCTTGACGCGGGCGTGCTCGCTGATGCCCATCGCGTTGAAGAACAGCGCCAGCAGGCGGTGCGCGTCCTCGAAGTGCACCAGGCGGTTCTCGCCGCGGCGCGCCAGCACCCAGTTCAGCAGGTCGCCGGCGGCGATGAAGTCCATGCGGATCAGGCGCTGGCAGTTCACGCTCACCAGCATCGCGTCGCCGATGCTGCTCTCGAGCTGGGTCAGCGTCTTACCGATGTCGCCGACGAGCTGGCCCGAGAGCTCGACGGCCGCGGTCTTCTCGCCGCCGACCTCGTCGAGCACCTGCGACTCGACGAAGCCGGTGGAGACGTCGGTGACCGCCGACTTCGGCGCGATCGTGACGCCGGAGGCGTCGGCCAGCTTGACGGTGCACTGCGCCGCCTCCCACGAGGGCGGCGAGACCTCGTAGGTCACGCAGTAGTCGATCGCGACCTCGTCGAACTGGTCGGGCCGGTTGATGATGCGCAGCACCTCCAGGCGCAGCAGCCAGTACACCGGGTCGGCGTCGCGCACGCCGGCGGGCGCCGTCTCGACCAGACGGGCGAGCAGGTGCTCGGCGCCGATCCAGCGCATCGAGATCGGCTGCGTGCTCCAGTGGCGCAGCAGCTCGGCGAGCTGGGCGCAGGCCTCGGGCTCCACCGTGGCAAGCGGGCCCCAGTCGAGCACCCAGGGCAGCGGCATCTGCAGCGCCTGGGCGCGCAGCCGGCTCACCGCCTCGGTGTCCAGGTGTGCCGGCGCGACCCAGCCGACATGGCCCTCGATGCGCGCCGTCGACGGCTTGGCCGCCGACGCCGCGGCCTCGGCCGCGACGAGCTGGGGAATCGAGAACCACTGCGGCGCCGACCAGCCAAAGCGCTGCGCGTAGTCGAGCGCCAGGCTCTCGAACGGCATCTGCTGGCCGGTGGCGCGGTAGAGGTCGAACAGCACCAGCCAGGTCTCGGCATGCGAGTGGCGGGCGCCGCCGGCCTGGATGAGCTCGCTGACGGCGCGTTCGCAGGCCTCGAAGTCGGCGTTGGCGAACGAGATCACCGCCTCGTCGAGCTCGGGATCGTGCGCGAGTTCGTGCACCTCGACCGCGAACGGGTCGCCCTGCGCGCCCATGCGCACGGTGGCCGGCTTGGCGGGCGCTGCGGCGACGGCGGGTGCCGGTGCGGCGACGGCCGGCGCCGCCTTGGCGCCATCGAGCTGGCCGGGCAGGGTGGGCGCGCTCCAGTCGATGACGCTCGGCGGGCCGGCCGGCTCGGGCGGCGCGGCGGTCAGCGCCGTGGGCGCCAGCGGCGCGGCCACCAGCGCGGCGGCTTTTTCGGCCGCGTCGTCGGCGGGCGCGGGCGCCGGGTCGGCCGCCGGCGCGAACGGCAGGTTCATCGGCGCCGACGCCTCGTCGAGCGCCGACGAGACGGTGGGCGCGTTGTAGAACGAGGGCGGATGCGAGGGCATCGTCGACGTCGTGCGCCGCGCGATGGTCTCGCCTTCCATCTGCTGCTCGATCTCGTCGATCTTGGCCTTGACCGCGGCGTCGGCGCGCGCGTGGTCAGCGCTGCGCGGCGGGTCGGAGTCGTCGAGATTGGAGCTGCCCGCGAGGCCGGCCAGGCCGTCGGGCGGCAGGCCCTCGCGGCGGATCTTGCGCAGCATGTCGAACTCGCGCTTGCGCACGAAGTCGTTGCGCCGCTTGCGCTCGATCATCGCCTTGAGCTCGCCCTTGGCGTAGCCGCTTTGCTGGGCGTCCTCGACCGGGCGCGTGTTGAGGTCGGCCCAGTCGGTCGCCGGGTTGGCGACGAAGCGCACGACCTTGCGCAAGAAGCTGTCGTTCTTGGCGCCAGGCTGGTCGGGATTGTTGGGGTCGCTCATCGCGCCTAACTGCTGCGGGCCGCGCGGCCGGTGTGCTCGGGCGTCAGTCGCCGAACATCTTCTGCTTCATCTCGCGGCGCTGCTGCGCCTCGAGCGAGAGCGTGGCCGTCGGGCGGGCCAGCAGTCGGCCCAGGCCGATCGGCTCGCCGGTCTCGTCGCAGTAGCCGTAGTCGCCGGAGTCGATGCGCGCGATGGACTGCGAGATCTTCTTGAGCAGCTTGCGCTCGCGGTCGCGGGTGCGCAGCTCGAGCGCGTGTTCTTCTTCGATGGTGGCCCGGTCGGCCGGGTCGGGAACGATCGAGGTGTCCTCGCGCAGGTGCTCGGTGGTCTCTCCGGCATTGGCCAGCAGGTCTTCCTTCTGCTGCATCAGACGGCTGCGGAAGAACTCGAGCTGCTTCTCGTTCATGTACTCGCTGTCGGGCATCGCGAGCAGCTCGTCCTCGGTCAGCTGGCTGCCGGCCTTGGTCTTCCAGGCATTGGCGAGCTTGGGATCCACCTTGCGGGCGGGCTTGGAATCGACGACGGGAGCGTTCATGGCGCGCGAGGGGACGACGGCAGCCGGGGCCGGCTTCGGCGCGGCTGCAGGTGAAGGAGCGGCCGCGACGGGCGCGGCCGGGGTCTTGTGGGCGGCCGCCTTGGCGGGCGCCGCAGCGGTCTTGGCGGCGGGCTTGGCAGCCGTTGCGGGAGAAGCGGTCTTGGCAGCGGGCTTTTTCGCCGGCGCCGCGGCGGCGGCCTTGACGGCAGGCTTCTTGACTACCGCTGTCGGGCTCGACGTGCGCTGGGCCGGGGTCTTGCTCACTGCTGGGTCTCCTCGCGTGGCGTTATACCCGCTTGTGGGTCCGCGGACCGATGTTTCGAGGCCCTGTTGCGGGGGCCCCGAATTTCGGCGCGGCGGATTGTAGCGACGGGTTTGCGCCCGCAACCGCGACCGCAGTGGCTCAGGCGAGACATTGCTCCAGGCCGAGCGTGAAGATGTCCTTCGGCAGGTCGATGCCGATGAACACCATCTTGCTGGTCTTCTTCTCGCCGGCGGCCCACTTGGGGCCGACGTCGCTGCCCATCAGCTGGTGCACGCCCTGGAACACGACCTTGCGGTCGAAGCCCTTGACGTTGAGCACGCCCTTGTAGCGCAGCATGCGCGGGCCGTAGAGGTTGACCATCGCCCCGAGGAAGTCTTCGAGCTTGGCTGCATTGAAGGCCCGGTCGCTGCGGAAGACGAAGCTCTTCACGTCGTCGTCGTGATGGTGGTGGTGCGGGTGGTCGCAGTGCTCGCCGTGCTCGTGGTCATGGGCGTGGTCATGAGCGTGGTGATCGTGCTCGTCTTCCTTGAGGAAGTCGGGGTCGATGTCGAGCTTGGCGTTGAGGTTGAAGCCCTTGAGATCCAGCACCTGGGCCAGCGGCACCTCGCCGAAGTGCACCTTCTCGATCGGCGCGCGCGGGTTCATGTGCTTCAGGCGGTGGATCAGCGCCTCGGTCTCTTCGGCGGGAACGAGGTCCGTCTTGCTGAGGAACATGCGGTCGGCGAAACCGACCTGGCGGCGCGCTTCCTGGCGGGTGTCGAGCTGGCCGTCGGCGTGCTTGGCGTCGACCAGGGTCAGGATCGAGTCGAGCAGATAGCTCTCGGCGATCTCGTCGTCCATGAAGAAGGTCTGGGCCACCGGGCCCGGGTCGGCCAGGCCGGTGGTCTCGATGATGACGCGCTCGAAGTCGAGTTCGCCGCGGCGCTTCTTGTCGGCCAGGTCGGCGAGCGTGGCGCGCAGGTCCTCGCGGATCGTGCAGCAGATGCAGCCGTTGCTCATCTGCACGATCTGCTCGGTCGTTTCCTCGACGAGGATGTCGTTGTCGATGTTCTCCTCGCCGAACTCGTTCTCGATCACGGCGATCTTCTGGCCGTGGGCCTCGGACAGCACGCGCTTGAGCAGCGTGGTCTTGCCGGCGCCGAGGAAGCCCGTGAGGATGGTGGCGGGGATGAGGCCTTGGGACATGGTGGGCTCGCTTCGCGGAAAAACTGGCCCTGCAGGTGAGGGCGGGCGACTGTCGATCAAGGTCCGCGGCCTGTCAAGCAAGCGGCAGGCCAGCAGCCGGTTGCCAGCGGGCTGGCAGATGGGGCGCGCATCGTAGCGGGGCGCCAATCCAGTCACGAGGCTGGGGTATTCTCGACCTCCCCCTACTGCCGGCACCCACCCCGTGTCCGACCCCGCTCCGAGTCGCCCGGCCCGACATGGCGACAAGCACCTCTCCGACGACCGGCGCACGCTGTTCGAGCGCATCGTCGAGTTCCTGTCGCCCGGGCCGGATTCCAAGGACGAGCTGATCGAGACGCTCGCCGAGGCCGAGCAGCGCGAGCTGATCGAGCCCGAGTCGCGCCACATGCTCGAGGGCGTGATCCGCATGGCCGACATGTCGGCCGGCGACGTGATGGTCGCAGCGCCGCGCATGGACCTGCTGGACATCGACGCGCCCTACGACGAGCTGCTGGCCGTCGTGATCGGCACCGGCCACTCGCGCTTTCCGGTCTACGAAGGCGAGCGTGAGAACATCATCGGCATCCTGCTCGCGAAGGACCTGCTCAAGCTGCAGCGCGCGCCCGAGCTGAACCTGCGCGCGCTGCTGCGGCCGGCGGTGTTCGTGCCCGAGAGCAAGGGCTTGAACGAGCTGCTGCGCGACTTCCGTTCCAACCGCAACCACCTCGCGATCGTGATCGACGAGTTCGGCCGCACGGCCGGGCTGCTGACGATCGAAGACGTGCTCGAAGAGATCGTCGGCGAGATCGAGGACGAGTTCGACGAGAAGGACCGCGACTCCGGCGTCTTCACGCTGGCCGACGGCAGCCAGCGCGTGGCCGGCGATGCTGGCATTGACGAGGTCAACCAGAGCTTCGGCACCACGCTGCCGGAGGAGGACTTCGACACCATCGGCGGCCTGGTCGCGCACGAACTCGGCCGCGTGCCGCGCCGCGGCGAGGCGGTCGACATCGGCGGCTTGCGGTTCGTCGTGATGCTCGCGCGCGGCGGCGCGGTGCGCTGGTTCAAGGTCACGCGCGCCGAGCCGGCCGAGCCGAGCGCCGCCGCCGAAGGCCCCGAGGCCTGATGAGCCGCGCGGACATCCGCGCGCTGCCCGCCTGGGCCGACGCGCTGGGCCTGCTGCTGGCCGGCGCGCTGCATGCGTTCGCGTTCGCGCCGCGCGAGGCCTGGTGGCTGCAGATTGCCTGCGTTGTGCTGCTGGCCTGGCGTTTCGCCGCCGCGCCGAGCGCGCGCCGCGCGGCGCTGGCCGGGTTTGCGTTCTCCCTCGGCTGGCTGACGCTGGGCGTGTGGTGGCTGTTCATCAGCATGCACCGCTACGGCGGGCTGCCAGCGCCGCTGGCGGCGCTGGCGGTGCTGGCGCTGACGGCCCTCCTGTCGATCTACCTCGCGGCAGCCGGCGCCGCCTTCGTGCGCTGGCGCAGTGGCAGGCCGCTGGCCGATGCGGCGCTGTTCGCCGCGCTGTGGCTGGCGGCCGAGCTGGCGCGCGGCGAGCTGTTCACCGGCTTCCCCTGGCTGGCCGCAGGCTACGCCCATGCCGACTCGCCGCTGGCGGCGCTGGCGCCGTGGCTGGGCGTCTACGGCATCGGCGCCGCCTCGGCGTTCGCGGCGGCATTGATCGTCGGCGGCGTGCGGCTGCGGCGAGCGCCGCCGTTCGCGCTCGCGCTGGCGGCCATCGCGCTGCCACCGCTGCTGCCGGCGGCGTTCACGCATCCGACCGGCGAGATCGGCGTCGCGCTGCTGCAAGGCAACGTGCCGCAGAACGAGAAGTTCGAGGTGCGCTTCCAGCCGGAGGCGCTGGCCTGGACGGCGCGCGCGATGCTCGACGCGCCGGCCGACCTGGTCGTCGCGCCCGAGACCGCGATTCCCTTCTTGCCCGAGCAGCTGCCCGAGGGCTTCTGGGACGGCCTGCGCAACGCCTTCGCCGGCAGCGAGCGCGCGGCGCTGATCGGCGTGCCGCTGGTGCGCCCGCTGGCCGACGGCGGCGTGGGCTACACCAACTCGGCCGCCGGCTTCTCGGCCGCGGCCCAGCGCCTGCCCGAGGGCTTCTACCGCTACGACAAGCACCACCTGGTGCCGTTCGGCGAGTTCATCCCCCTGGGCTTCCACTGGTTCGTCGCGATGATGAACATCCCGCTCGGCGACTTCGAGCGCGGCCCGCTCGACGCACCCTCGTTCGAGGTCAATGGCCAGCGCATCGGTCCCAACGTCTGCTACGAAGACCTGTTCGGCGAGGAGCTTGCGGCGCGCTTCGTCGAGCCGCGGCGCGCGCCGACCGTGCTGGCCAATCTCAGCAACATCGCCTGGTTCGGCGAGACCGAGGCGGTCGACCAGCACCTGCAGATCTCGCGCCTGCGCTCGCTCGAGCTGCAGCGCCCGATGCTGCGCGCCACCAACACCGGCGCGACGGCGGTGATCGACCACCGGGGCAAGGTCGCTCGCTGGCTCGAGCCGCACACGCGCGGCGTGCTGCTGGCCAAGGTGCAAGGCCGCGAGGGCACGACGCCGTTTGCATGGTGGGCCGGGCGCCTGGGCCTGTGGCCGTTGTGGCTCGTGGCGCTGTCGGTGACGGCCCTGATGGCCCGGCGCGCGCCGCGCTGACAGCATCGGGCGCATGAAGCTCCTGCCGGCGATCGCCCTGAGCCTGGCGGCCGCGGGCGCCTGCGCCCAGGGCGAGCCCGAGGCTTACATCTTCAGCCCCTTGGTGGAGGCGGGCGAGCGCGAGATCGACAGCAAGGCCGGCCTCGCGCGCGACCGCGACGGGCGCAGCTACTGGGGTGCCTCGGTCGGCCTGAGCTACGGGCTCACGTCGTGGTGGGCCGCCGAGCTCACCGCCAAGTGGCGCCGCGACGTCGGCGAGCGCGCCGGCTACGACGCCTGGGAATGGGAAAACCGCTTCCAGCTCACGCCGACCGGCGCCTGGCCGTTCGAGCTCGGCCTGCTGGTCGAGCTGGAGCGCCCGCGCGATGCGGCCGAGGGCTGGGAGCTGAACTATGGCCCGCTGCTGCAGATGGAGCCCACGCTGGCCGGCATGCCGCTGCGGCTGAACTTCAATGCGATCTTCCAGCGCCGCTGGCATGCCGACGAACCCGCGCCGACCACGCTGCAACTGCAGTGGCAGCTGCGCACGCGCCGCGGCGAAGAGGCGATCGACGTCGGCCTGCAGGGCTTCGATCACGTCGGCCCCTGGGACGACTGGGCGCCGCGCTCGCGGCAGTCGCACGTGCTGGGGCCGGCGCTGTTCGGCGAGTTCGAACTCGCCGGCACCGAGGTGAAGTGGGAGCTCGGCGCGCTGTTCGGCACCGGCGGTGTCGCGCCGAAAACCACGCTTCGCACCCAGGCCGAGATCGAGTTCTGACCGCGGGCCGGTCCGCAGGACGGTCGTCCCTGGCGCCGTCCCTAGAATTGCAGGCTCGAATCCACGAACCCTTGCGCCGCACCTGCGGCGCCTTGCCATGCTGAGCTTCCAGCAAATCATCCTGCGCCTGCAGCAATACTGGGACGCCCAGGGCTGCGCGCTGCTGCAACCCTACGACATGGAAGTCGGCGCCGGCACCAGCCACACGGCCACCTTCTTGCGCGCGCTCGGCCCCGAGCCCTGGAAGGCCGCCTACGTGCAGCCCAGCCGCCGGCCCAAGGACGGCCGCTACGGCGAGAACCCGAACCGCCTGCAGCACTACTACCAGTACCAGGTCGTGCTCAAGCCGGCGCCGGCCAACATCCTCGAGCTCTACCTCGGCTCGCTCGAAGCGCTGGGCTTCGACCTGAAGAAGAACGACATCCGCTTCGTCGAAGACGATTGGGAGAACCCCACGCTCGGCGCCTGGGGCCTGGGCTGGGAGGTCTGGCTCAACGGCATGGAAGTCACGCAGTTCACCTACTTCCAGCAAGTCGGCGGCATCGACTGCAAGCCCCTCACCGGCGAGATCACCTACGGGCTCGAGCGCCTGGCGATGTACCTGCAGGGCAAGGAAAGCGTCTACGACCTGGAATACGCGCCGGGCGTCAGCTACGGCGACGTGTTCCACCAGAACGAGGTCGAGCAGAGCACCTACAACTTCGAGCACAGCGACGTCGAGTTCCTGCTGCACGCCTTCGGCAAGCACGAGGCGCAGGCGCAGCACCTGATGGGCGCGCAGCTCGCGCTGCCGGCCTACGAGCAGGTGCTCAAGGCCGCGCACACCTTCAACCTGCTCGACGCGCGCGGCGCGATCAGCGTGACCGAGCGCGCGGCCTACATCGGCCGCATCCGCAACCTCGCGCGCGCGGTCGCCGCGAGCTACCTCGACAGCCGCGCGCGCCTGGGCTTCCCGATGGCGCCCAGGGCCTGGGCCGACGAAACGCTTGCCAAGCTCGCCGCCGAGAAGCAGAAGAACGAGAAGAAGGCCGCCTGATGACGACCGCGCACAAGAACCTGCTCGTCGAGTTGTTCGTCGAGGAGCTGCCGCCCAAGGCGCTGAAGAAGCTGGGTGACGCGTTTGCTGCGACCCTGGTCGCGAGCCTGCAATCGCAAGGGCTGGCCGCGGCCGGCGCCGCGGTGGCGTCGTATGCGTCGCCGCGGCGGCTCGCGGTGCACGTGGGCAACGTCGCGTCCAAGGCGGCCGACAAGGCCGTGCAGCAGAAGCTGATGCCGGTCGCGGTGGCGCTCGATGCGGCCGGCGGGCCGACGCCCGCGCTGCTGAAGAAGCTCGCCGCGCTCGGCGCCGATGCATCGGCCGTGCCGCAGCTCAAGCGCGCGATGGACGGCAAGGCCGAGGCGCTGTTCCTCGACTCGGTGGTGCCCGGCGCGACCCTGGCCGAGGGCCTGCAGAAGGCGCTCGACGAGACGCTGGCCAAGCTGCCCATCCCCAAGGTCATGAGCTACCAGCTCGACGACGGCTGGACCAGCGTCAACTTCGTGCGCCCGGCGCATGCGCTGGTCGCGCTGCACGGTGCCGAGATCGTTCCGGTTTCGGCGCTCGGCCTGCAGTCGGGCCGCGTCACGCACGGCCACCGCTTCGAGGCGGCGCAACCGACCGTCACGCTGCGCGACGCGGACAGCTACGCCGAGCAGCTCGAAACGCAAGGCGCGGTGATCGCCTCGTTCGAGGCGCGCCGCGACGACATCGCGCGCCAGCTCGCCGCTGCGGCCGCCAAGGCCGGCACCGGCCTGAAGCCGGTGGAAGACGCCGCGTTGCTCGACGAGGTGACCGCGCTGGTCGAGCGCCCCAACGTGCTCACCTGCCGCTTCGAGCCCGAGTTCCTCGCGGTGCCGCAGGAGTGCCTCATCCTGACGATGAAGGCCAACCAGAAGTACTTTCCGCTGCTCGATGCGCAGGACAAGCTCACGAACCAGTTCCTGGTGGTCAGCAACATCCGCCCGGCCGACGCCAGCGCGGTGATCGAGGGCAACGAGCGCGTCGTGCGCCCGCGCCTGGCCGATGCCAAGTTCTTCTTCGACCAGGACCGCAAGAAGGCGCTGGCCTCGCGCGTGCCGGCGCTGGCCAAGGTCGTCTATCACAACCAGCTCGGAAGCCAAGGCGAGCGCGTCGAGCGCGTGTGCACGATCGCGATGGCGATCGCGAAGGCGTTGGCGATGTCGCCGGCCGACATCGCCGCGGTCGACACCGCCGCGCGGCTCGCCAAGGCCGACCTGCTGACCGACATGGTCGGCGAGTTCCCCGAGCTGCAGGGCATCATGGGCGGCTACTACGCGCGCCACGACGGCCTCGGCGACACCGTCGCCGAAGCGATCGAGGACCACTACAAGCCGCGCTTCGCCGGCGACGCGCTGCCGCGCAACGCGGTGGGCCTGGTCGTCGCGCTGGCCGATAAGCTCGAGACCCTGGTGGGCCTGTTCGGCATCGGCCAGCTGCCCAGCGGCGACCGCGACCCGTTCGCGCTGCGCCGCCATGCGCTGGGCGCGATCCGCATGCTGGTCGAGCGCGAACTGCCGCTCGAGCTCGGCGCGCTGTTCGACGCCGCCGTGCCGGCCTTCGGCGACAAGCTCAGGCAGGACCCGCGCGCGGCGCTGGCCGAGTTCTTCCGCGACCGCCTGGCCGGCCAGCTGCGCGACGAGGGCTACTCGGCGCAGGAGGTCGACGCGGTGCTGGCGCTCGCGCCGCAGCGCCTGTCCGAGGTGCCCAAGCGCCTGGCCGCGGTGCGCGCCTTCGCGGCGCTGCCCGAGGCGGCCTCGCTCGCCGCCGCGAACAAGCGCGTCGGCAACATCCTCAAGAAGGCCGACGGCGCGGTCGAGGCCAAGGTCGATGCCGCGCTGCTGAAGGAGCCCGCCGAGCAGGCGCTCAGCGCCGCGCTGGCGTCGGCGCAGCCGCAGGCCGACAAGCTCTATGCGAACGGCGACTACGCCGCTTCGCTGCGCGAGCTCGCGGTGCTGAAGGCGCCGGTCGACGCCTTCTTCGACGACGTCATGGTCAACGCCGAGGACGCCGCGCTGCGCGCCAACCGGCTGGGCCTGCTGGCGACGCTGCACGCGGCGATGAATCGCGTCGCGGACCTTTCCCGGCTCGCGACATGAAGCTCGTCATCCTCGACCGCGACGGCACCATCAACGTCGACCGCGACGACTACGTCAAGTCGCCCGACGAGTGGCAGCCGCTGCCCGGCGCGCTCGAGGCGATCGCGCGGCTCAACCATGCCGGCTGGCACGTGGTGATCGCCACCAACCAGAGCGGTCTCGGCCGCGGCCTGTTCGACATGGCCTCGCTCAACGCCATCCACGCCAAGCTCAACCTTGCGCTGGCGCACGTGGGCGGGCGCATCGACGCGATCTTCTTCTGCCCCCACTCGGCCACCGACGCCTGCGTGTGCCGCAAGCCGCAGCCGGGCCTGTTCGAGCAGATCGGCCTGCGCTACGGCGTCGACCTGAAGACGGTGGCGACGCTCGGCGACTCGCTGCGCGACCTGCAGGCCGGCGCGGCCGCCGGCTGCGAGCCGCACCTGGTGCGCACCGGCAAGACCGTCGGGCTCGACGCCGCCGGCCTCGACGCGCTGGTGCAGCAGGTGCCCGGCACCCGCGTGCACGACGACCTCGCGGCCTTTGCCGAATTCATGATCTCGCGCGAGCGCAGCCGCCGCGCCGCCGCCAAGGCCGAGGGCGCGCCGCGGTCGGCGGACGAAGGCGTGCTCGATTCCGGCCCCGGAGACCTCTCCTCCTGATGTTCACCTTTGTCTGCGCGCTGCGTTCGGCGCTGTTCTTCGTGTGGATGGCGATCACCGTGGTGCCGATCGCCATCGTTGCGCTGGTCACCTCCATCTTCGTGCGCGGCGACCGCCTCTACTGGATCTGCATCTTCTTCCTGCGTCTGGCGATCTGGGGCGCGCGCGTGATCTGCGGCGTGAACCACCGCGTGCTGGGCATGAACAACCTGCCGCCCAAGGACAAGCTGTCGCCGGTGATCCTTCTGTCCAAGCACCAGAGCACCTGGGAGACCTTCGCGTACCCGACGCTGATGTCGCATCCGCTGTGCTACGTGTTCAAGAAGGAGCTGCTGCTGATTCCCTTCTTCGGCTGGGCGATGGGGCGGCTGGACATGATCCACATCGACCGCAGCAAGCGAGCCGAGGCCTGGAACAAGGTCGCCGAACAGGGCCGCAAGTACCTCGGCCAAGGCAACTGGGTGATCATGTTTCCCGAGGGCACGCGCACGCCGCGCGGCAGCCAGGGCCTTTACAAGGCCGGCGGCACGCGGCTCGCGGTGACGCTGGGCGTGCCGGTGGTGCCGATCGCGGTGACCTCGGCGCGCTGCTGGCCGCGCAAGAGCTTCCTGCTGCGGCCGGGCACGATCGACATCTCGATCGGCCAGCCGATCTCGTCGGAAGGCCGCGAGCCCGACGAGCTGATGCGCCAGGTCGAGACCTGGATCGAGCTCGAGATGCGCAGGCTCGACCCGGGTGCCTACGACAGCGCCCCGTCGGCCTTGCCGACCATGCTCTGACGCGCGCCCCGCGCTTACACTTGCGGCCCATGACTCGACGGGCCGCGCCGCACGGCGCCTCGCAGCCGCACCAGTTCGCATTGCCCCTGTTCGGCGATGCCGATGAGACGCCGGCCCCGTCTTCCACGCCATCTCCCTTGCCCCTGAACGCCTCCGACGAGCCGGCGCTCGCCGTGCCGCGCGCCGCGGCGCAACCGCCCGACCCGCCGCCCGACCGCCAGGCCGACCATCGCCATCCGCGCGCGCAGCGCGAGATCGTGCTGGGCGGCGTCACGATCGGCTACGAGCTGGTGCGCGCCCGGCGCCGTTCGATCGGCATGGTGGTCAGCGCCGACGGCCTGTCGGTGCGTGCGCCTCGCTGGGTGGGTCAGGGCGACATCGACACCGCGCTGCGCGAGAAGTCGCGCTGGATCGTCGCCAAGCTCGGCGAGCAGCGCGAGCGTGCGCGCAAGCAGGCGGCCGCGAAGATCGACTGGCGCGACGGCACGACCCTGCCTTTCCTCGGCGAAAGCGTCGTGCTGGTGCTCGACGCGCGCATCGCCGGCGCGATGCTCGACAGCGGCGAGGCCGTCGCGCAGCCCGGGCTCTCCGGCGTGCCGCGCCTGACGCTGCACGTCGGCCTGCCGCAGACCGCGACGCCCGAGCAGATCAAGGACACCGTGCAGGCCTGGCTGATGCGCCAGGCGCGGCGCGTGTTCGAGGAGCGCTGCGCGATCTACGCCGAGCGCCTGGGCGTGCGCGTCACGCGCCTGGCGCTGTCGAGCGCGCAGACGCGCTGGGGCAGCGCCAGCGCCGACGGCTCGATCCGCCTGAACTGGCGGCTGATCCACTTCGCGCTGCCGACGATCGATTACGTCGTCGCGCACGAACTGGCGCACCTGCGCCACATGGACCACAGCCCGAAGTTCTGGGACGTGGTGCGTTCCGTGATCCCCGACATGGACGCGGTGCGCGAACGCCTGCGCGATCCGATGCTGCCGGCGCTGGACTGAACCCGGCGACACGTCTTCCGCACCGCTGTCGTGGACATTGCGCGAGCGCCTTGCGCCGGAGCGGGCGGCCGGGCAGTCTTGCGCCGATGCGAAGGAAGTGGACGGTGATCCTGGCGGCCAGCGTGCTGCTCGGTGCGGCGGGCATCGCGAAGGCGCAGCCCGCCGGCACCGCCGGGCGCGCGGCGCGCTGGCAGGCGAGCTTCGAGGCCTTTGCCGAACTCGACCGCGCGCAGCCGCCCCAACGCGGCGGCGTGCTGTTCGTCGGCAGCTCGTCGATCCGCCTGTGGGAGGGCCTCGAATCGGCCTTCGACGCGCAGCCGCCGGTGATCAAGCGCGGCTTCGGCGGCTCGCGGCTGGCCGACTGCGCGGCCTTCGTCGACCGGCTGGTGCTGCCATACCGGCCGCGGCTGATCGTGGTCTACGCCGGCGACAACGACCTCGCCGAGGGCGCCGCGCCCGCCGAGGTGCTGGCCAGCTTCAAGGCCTTCGTCGAGAGCGTGCGCGAGGCGCTGCCCGAGGCGCGCATCGCCTACCTGTCGATCAAGCCCAGCCCGCTGCGCGCCGCGCTGATGGCGCAGGTGCGCGAGGCCAATGCGCTGATCGCCGACTACGTGCGCAGCGGCGACAACCTCGACTACATCGACATCTTCAGCCGCATGCTCGACGCGCATGGCCTGCCGCGCACCGAGCTGTTCGGCACCGATGCGCTGCACCTGAACGCCGACGGCTACGCGCTGTGGCGCAGCGTCATTGCCGAGCACCTGGGTGTTCCGCCCCCGGGTGTTCCGAACCCGGGCGATCCGCTCGCGCGCCCGACGCAGTCGGCCGCCGCGCACTGAAGCGATCGCGCACCGCGAGCGCCGGGCGCTCCAGCGAGCGCGTCACGATCGCCGTCAGCCACATCAGCAGCAGGCCCGCGAGCAGCACGACGGCGTCGATCGTCCACGGCCGCTCGGGCGTCGGCGTGCCGGCCCAGGCCAGCGCCAACAGCGTCGCGACCAGGTGGGCGCAGAACACCGGCAGCGCGGCGCGGCCCAGGGTCTCGAGCGGCCTCGGCCGCGGCAGCGCCGCCTTGAGTCGTTCGCCGTGGTGCAGCACGACGACCAGCAGCGCAAAGAAGTCGAGCAGGCGCAGCGGCCCGAGCTGCCATTTGTCGAACAGCAGGTTCAGTGTCGCGTCGCCCGGGAACGGCGCCTGGCCCACGGCGTGCCGCCACGCGAAGCACAGCAGCGCATAGCCGGTCGCGGCTTGCAGCAGCCAGCGCGGGAACACGCGCGGCGGCGGGCTGGGGCGAGCGCCCTCGCTGCCCATCCACAGGCCCAGCAGCCACAGGAACTGCCAGGCGAACACGTCGAACGCGCCGGTCTGCCGCAGCGGCACCGGCAGCGCGAGCCAGGCCACCGCGGCCTCGTGCAGGCTCGCGCCGACGCCGAACTGCGCCAGCGTCCACAGCGCGATGCTGGCGCAAAGCAGCAGCGTCCAGCCGTGGCGCAGACCGTGCAGCAGCACCACCGGGCTCAGCAGCATGAACATCACGTACATCGGCAGGATGTCCAGCAGCGGCGGGTTGTAGAGCAGCAGCAGGCTGGCCGCGAAGGCGGTGAACGGGCGCTGCAGGTAGAAGTCGAGCAGGTCGGTCACCGCCGGCTGGTGCGCGAGCACGCCGGCAATGGCGATCACGCTGAACGCGAACACCAGCAACGCAACCTGCACCACGTAGAGCTTGAAGGCGCGGCGCCAAAACGCGCTCTTCATCTCGACCTCGCCCTCGCGGTGATGGCGTCGCGTGTAGATCTCGCCGGCCATGTAGGCCGACAGGAACACGAAGCCCTCGGCCGCCGAGACGAAGCCGAAGGGCTGGCCGAACGGATCCGACAGGCGCGTCGGCAAGTGCGTCAGCGCCATCAGCACGAGCATCAGCCCGCGCAGGGCATCGAGTTCCCAGCGGCGCGTCATCGCGGTAACAGATCCTCGACGGCCTCATGGCAAACCGCGGGCCCTGTTCAGCGCGCAGCGGCGGCGTCCCGGCGCCGCAGCGCCTGTGCCTCCAGGATCGCGAGCGCTGCCACGGCGCCGGCCTGGCCGAGCACGAAGGCCTGGCCCAGCGCGCTGGCCGCGAAGCCGCCGAAGGCCAGCAGCGCGACGCTGTCGACCACCCACAGCGCATTGGCCGCGACGACCAGCCACACGCCGGCGCGCGCTGCGCCGCGCTGTGCGATCCAGGCCACCAGCGCCGCGAACGGCAGCAGACCGATGCCGGCCGCTCGCAGCAGCGCGGCCGGCAGGCCGAACGGGCCGGCGAGCGCGTCGGCGCCGGCGGCCAGCAGCGCGCCCATCGCGACGCAGGACGCGGCATCGGTCCACAAGACCGTGCGCAACCAGGCCGAAGGCGAGAGTCGGTTCATGAACATGGCGATCTCCTTGATGACGACGTTGAACGTGAAGCCATCGTCGGCGCCGGCGGACATGTTGGCCATGACCTGCGAGGTCATGGCGGCGATGCGGGCGGCCGCCAGAATCGGCTCATGCATGCGATGTCCTCCCCGGTGAACTCAGCCCGCCGACCCGTCGGCGATCTGCTGCGCGACTGGCGCCAGCGCCGCCGCCTGAGCCAGCTGGAACTGGCCAGCGACGCCGAGGTCTCGACGCGTCACCTGAGCTACCTGGAGACCGGCCGCGCGCTGCCCAGCCGCGCAATGCTGCTGCGCCTGGCCGAGCGGCTCGAGGTGCCTTTGCGCGAGCGCAACGCGCTGCTGACCGCGGCCGGCTACGCACCGATGTACGCGCAACGCGCGCTCGACGACCCGGCGCTGGCCGCGGCGCGCGCGGCGGTCGACCTGGTGCTGGCCGGCCACGAGCCGCACCCGGCGCTGGCGGTCGACCGGCAGTGGATGCTGGTGACCTACAACCGCGTCGTGCCGCTGATGCTGCAGGGCCTGCCGCCACAGCTGCTCGAGCCGCCGGTCAACGTGCTGCGACTGAGCCTGCACCCGCAAGGGCTGGCGCCGCGCATCGTCAACCTGGCCGACTGGCGCGCGCATCTCTTCGCCCGGCTGGCGCGCGACATCGAGCTGTCGGGCGATGCGCAGCTGGCAGCCTTGCGCGACGAGCTGCTGGCGATGCCGGCGCCGCCCGAAGCGGTCGCGCAGGCCGATCGGCCGGGTGTCGTCGTGCCCTTGCAGCTGCGCCAGCCGGACGGCAGCGTGTGGTCCTTCATCAGCACCACCACCGTGTTCGGCACGCCGCTGGACGTGACGGTGGCGGAGCTGGCGATCGAGTCGTTCTTTCCGGCCGATGCCGCCACGGCGGCCGCGCTGCGGGCGCTGGCGCCCAGCAAGAAAACCGCTTGACTTAGAGTGCGCTCGAACTCCTATCGTTCGAGCCATGACCACTGCACTGACGATCTCGCAGGTGGCGCAAGCCACCGGGCTGAGCGTTCACACGCTGCGCTACTACGAGCGCATCGGCCTGATCGATTCGGTGGCTCGGCGCAACAACGGGCACCGGCGCTACCGCGAGCAGGACCTGCGCTGGATCGAGTTCCTGCTGCGCCTGCGCGCGACCGGCATGCCGGTGCGGCAGATGCTGCGCTACGCGCGAGCCAGGGCGGCCGGCGACGTGCCGGGCAGTGTGTCGCAGCGCAAGGCGCTGCTCGAGCAGCACTTGCAGGTGCTGCTGGCCGAGATCGAGTCGCTGCAGGAGACCGTGGCCATGCTGCAAGGCAAGGTGGTCTTCTATACCGAACTGGAAGCCAGGCTGGCGGCGCGCCACGACCCACCCTCGAAGCAAGGAAAGAGTTCCCATGCCAAGCGCCCTTTACCAACGCGGACTCGCTCGACTCAAGGAAGTCGATAGCACGGCCGGCGAACGCGTCATCGAAAGCCTGGCCGACATCAGCCCCGACCTGGGCCGCTACATCGTCGAGTTCGGCTTCGGCGAGATCTATTCGCGCCCGGGCCTGGACCTGCAGCAGCGCGAGCTGGTCACGCTGGGCGCGCTCGCTGCGCTGGGCCACGCGCAGCCGCAGCTCAAGGTGCACCTGGCTGCCGCGCTGAACGTGGGCCTGACGCGCGAGCAGATCGTCGAGACGATGCTGCAGGTATCGCTTTACGCGGGCTTTCCGGCGGCGCTCAACGGGGTGTTTGCCGCGCGGGAGGTGTTTGCGCAGCACGACGCGCGCTGACGCGCGCGGGGCCGGTCGCCTCAGGTGGCGCGAAAGCGCAGCACCCCGTCCGCGCCGCGCTCGCGCGTGAGCTTGCCTTCGAACCACAGCGCATGCAGGTGCGCGATCGACTCGCCCATCGCGAAGGTGGTCTGGTGCAGGTCGAGCGCGCGCTTGAACAGCACCGGCAGCAGATCGGCGGCGCTGGTCGGTTTGGCGCGGCAGGCCGCGATCACGTCGGCGAAGCGCTCGTCGTGGTGGCTGCGCAGCTGGTCCAGGCGCGTGTGCAGGCCGCGGAACGGGCGGCCGTGGGCCGGCAGCACCAGGGTGTCGGCCGGCAGCGCGCGGTAGCGTTCGAGCGAGTCGAGGTAGAGCGCGAGCGGGTTGGCCTCGGGCTCGATGTCCATCACGCTGACGTTGGTGCTGATGCGCGGCAGCACCATGTCGCCGGAGAGCAGCACGCGCAGTTCGTCGCTGTAGAGCGCGATGTGCTCGGGCGCGTGGCCGTAGCCTGCGATGCAGCGCCAGCCGTGCGCGCCCAGGCGCAGCAGCTGGCCGTCGAGCAGACGGTGATAGCGCGCCGGCACGGCGGGCACCATGCTGGCGTAGTAGTTGGTGCGCGCGCGTACCTTGGCCAGCGCCTCGGGGTCTGTGAGGCCGTGCGCGCCGAAGTGCGCCGCGGCGCCCGGGCCGCCGTGGCCGATGGTGGCCTGCGAGGCCAGGCGGGCGGCGTGCCAGTCGGTCGAGCTGATCCACAGGTCGCACTGCCAGCGTTCGGTGAGCCAATGCGCCAGGCCGATGTGGTCGGGGTGCATGTGGGTGACGACCACGCGCGTGACCGGGCGGCCCTCGAGATGGCGCTCGAACACCTGCTCCCAGGCGGCGCGCGTCGCGTCGCTGGTGATGCCGCAGTCGACGATGGCCCAGCCGCGCCGGCCCTCGCGCTCGTCGTCGACCAGCCAGAGGTTGATGTGGTCGAGCGCGAACGGCAGGCCCATGCGCACCCACTTGACGCCGGGCGCGACCTCGAGCACCTCGCCGGTGGCGGGCAGTGCGTCGCCGAGGGGGTAGCTGAGCTGGTGTTCGAGAGCATTCATGGCGGGCTTCGTGGCGAGCAACGGGCTGGCTACACTTGACGTGAACGTCAACGTCAACGTCAACGTCAAGCGCATTCTAGGTAGCCATGCCCGCCCCCTCCGTCCCCCAGGCGACGCCCGCCGGCAGCAGCGCGACAACGAGCGCCACCTTCACGATCAGCGAGCTGTCGCGCGAGTTCGACCTCACCACCCGCGCGATCCGCTTCTACGAAGATTGCGGCCTGCTCGCGCCGGCGCGCGGCGGCGCGGGCGGACGCCAGCGCGTCTACACCGCGCGCGACCGCACCCGGCTCAAGCTCACGCTGCGCGGCAAGCGCCTGGGCCTGAGCCTGGCCGAGATCAAGCTGCTGGTCGACATGTACGAGTCGCCGCGCGACACCGTGCCGCAGCTCACGCGCTTCCTCGAGGTGCTGGGCGAGCACCGCGCGCAGATCGAGCAGCAGATGGCCGACCTGCAGGCCACGCTCGACGAGGTGCGCGCGCACGAGCGCGAGGCCAAGCGTCTGCTGGCCGCCGGTGCGGCGGGCGGGCGCGCGGCCAAGGCCAAAGCCGCCTGAATCGAGCCCCCGGCGCGGCCCGGCGGCGACGGGCATGTCCGTCCAATCGAGTCGGTGATCTGCCAGGCTGCTACAGTTGACGTTGACGTAAACGTCAACTGATTTGCCACCCGCCGCACCGGAGCGACCGCATGAGCCAGCCCACGCCCGCCGATCCGCAGTTCGCCCAGCGCGTGCGCGACTCCTTCGGCCGCCAGAGCGCGATGGCCACGATCGGCGCGCGGCTCGAGTCGGTCGAGCCTGGCCGCGTGGTGATCGTGCTGCCGCATGCGGGGCACATCACCCAGCAGCACGGTTTCGTGCACGCCGGCATGGTCTCGACCGCGCTCGACTCGGCCTGCGGCTACGCCGCCTCCAGCCTGATGCCGGCCGACGCCGGCGTGCTGACGATCGAGTTCAAGGTCAACCTGCTGGCGCCGGCCAAGGGCCCGCTGATCCGTTGCGAGGGCCAGGTCACGAAGGCCGGGCGCACGATCAGCGTGGTCGACGGCCGCGCCTGGCAGCACGATGATGGCGGGCAGCCCAGGCTGGTCGCCACGATGACGGCGACGGTGATGACCATCACCGGCCGCGAGGACGTCCGCCACTGATTCCCCAGCTTCGAGAACGACGAGGAGACACGCCATGAACCTGCCCGGCCTCAACTTCATGCTCGGCGAGGACATCGACGCGCTGCGCGACGCGGTGCACGCCTTCGCCCAGGCCGAGATCGCGCCGCGCGCGGCCGAGATCGACCACAGCGACCAGTTCCCGATGGACCTGTGGCGCAAGATGGGCGAGCTCGGCGTGCTGGGCATCACCGTGCCCGAGGCCTACGGCGGCGCCGACATGGGCTACCTCGCGCACATGATCGCGATGGAGGAGATCAGCCGCGCCAGCGCCTCGGTCGGCCTGAGCTACGGCGCGCACTCCAACCTGTGCGTCAACCAGATCAAGCGCAACGGCAACGAGGCGCAGAAGAAGAAGTACCTGCCCAAGCTGATCAGCGGCGAGCACGTGGGCGCCCTGGCGATGAGCGAGCCCGGCGCCGGCTCCGACGTCATCAGCATGAAGCTCAAGGCCGAGGACAAGGGCGGCTACTACGTCCTCAACGGCAGCAAGATGTGGATCACCAACGGCCCCGACGCCGACACCCTGGTGGTCTATGCCAAGACCGAACCGGAGCTGGGCGCGCGCGGCGTCACCGCCTTCCTGATCGAAAAGGGCATGAAGGGCTTCTCGATCGCGCAGAAGCTCGACAAGCTCGGCATGCGCGGCAGCCACACCGGCGAGCTGGTGTTCCAGAACGTCGAGGTGCCGGCGCAGAACATCCTCGGCGGCCTGAACCAGGGCGCCAAGGTGCTGATGAGCGGCCTCGACTACGAGCGCGCGGTGCTGGCGGCCGGGCCGATCGGCATCATGCAGTCGGTGATGGACAACGTGGTCCCGTACATCCACGACCGCAAGCAGTTCGGCCAGAGCATCGGCGAGTTCCAGCTGATCCAGGGCAAGGTGGCCGACATGTACACCGTGCTGCAGGCCGCGCGCGCGTTCTGCTACACGGTCGGCAAGAACCTGGATTCGCTGGGCGCCGAACATGTGCGCCAGGTGCGCAAGGACTGCGCGAGCGTGATCCTGTGGTGCGCCGAGAAGGCGACCTGGATGGCCGGCGAGGGCATCCAGGTGTTCGGCGGCAACGGCTACATCAACGAATACCCGCTGGGCCGGCTGTGGCGCGATGCCAAGCTGTACGAGATCGGCGCGGGCACGAGCGAGATCCGGCGCATGCTGATCGGCCGGGAGTTGTTCGCCGAGACGATGTGAGCCCGTGACATCCGGCACACTTTCGACCATGAGTACCGACCTGCAAGAGCTGTTCGACAGCAACCGCCGCTGGGCGCGCGAGACCGAGACTCGCCAGCCGGGCTTCTTCACCCGCCTGCTCAAGCAGCAGACGCCGCAGTACATGTGGATCGGCTGCGCGGACAGCCGCGTGCCGGCCAACGAGCTGGTCGACCTGCTGCCCGGCGAGCTGTTCGTGCACCGCAACGTGGCCAACGTGGTGGTGCACTCCGACCTCAACGCCTTGTCGACCGTGCAGTTCGCGATCGACATGCTCAAGGTCAAGCACATCATCGTGGTCGGCCACTCGGGCTGCGGCGGCGTCGCGGCGGCCCTGGTCGACCGCCGGGTCGGGCTGGTCGACAACTGGCTGCGCCACGTGCAGGACGTGCGCAACCGCCACGCGGCCTGGCTGATGACGGTGCCCGAGGCGGGGCGCGTCGACGCGCTGGTCGAGCTCAACGCGATCGAGCAGGCGCTCAACGTCTGCCAGACCACCGTGGTGCAAGACGCCTGGCAGCGCGGCCAGGAACTGGTGGTGCATGCATGGTTCTACGCCTTGCACAACGGCCTGCTGCGCGACCTCTCGATGACCGCCGGCAGCGACGCCGACGTGGCCGATGCCTACGAGCGCGCGATCGCAGGCGTGAAGTCGCGCTATCCGAGCGAAGCCTGAGATGGATCGCGCGGTGTCGGCCTCGCCCCAAGCCGCTCCCCCTGGGCAGGCGAGCGATCGGCAAGCGCAGGAGCAGCTGCCTCTGCCGCGCGCGGCCGAGGGCTGGGCCGAGGGCCAGCGCGCGGCCTCGCTGTTTCCCCGCGCGCTCGACGACACGCGCGCCTACGACATCGCGCGCGCCCTGATGGACGGCTTCAACCGCCACTACCGGCTGTTCCGCGAGGCCAGCGCGGCCGCGAAGGCGCGCTTCGAGGCCGGGGACTGGCAGGGCCAGCAGCGCGCGGCGCGCGAGCGCATCGAGTTCTACGACCGCCGCGTCGACGAGGCCGCCGAGCGCCTTTCGACCGAGTTCAACGTCGGTTCGCTGCCGATGCACGTCTGGCAGCAGGTCAAGCTGCACTACATCGGCCTGCTGGTGAACCACCTGCAACCGGAGCTGGCCGAGACCTTCTTCAACTCGGTCAACACCAAGATCCTGCACCGCAGCTACTTCCACAACGACTTCATCTTCGTGCGGCCCGCGGTCTCGACCGAGTACATCGAGAACGACGAGCCCGCCAGCCAGCCGACCTACCGCGCCTACTACCCCACGCGCGACACGCTGCGCGAGACGCTGCTGCGCATCGTCGACAACTACCAGCTGCAGCGCGAGTTCGAGGACCTCGGCCGCGACATCGAGTACGTGCTGCAGGCCATGCGTGCGCGCTTCGGCGACGTGAAGCTGCGAGCGAACTTCCAGATCCAGGTGCTGACGTCGCTGTTCTTCCGCAACAAGGGCGCCTACATCGTCGGCAAGGTGGTCAACGGCTTCACCGAAACGCCGTTCGCGCTGCCGATCCTGCACAACCGCCGCGGCCAGCTGTTCATCGACGCGGCGCTGTTCGGCGAAGACGACCTGCTGCTGCTGTTCAGCTTCGCGCGCGCCTACTTCATGGTCGACATGGAGATCCCCAGCGCCTACGTGCAGTTCCTGCGCTCGCTGATGCCGCGCAAGCCGCGCTGGGAGCTCTACAACGCGCTGGGCCTGCACAAGCAGGGCAAGAACCAGTTCTACCGCGACTTCCTCTACCACCTGCGCCATTCGAGCGACCACTTCCGCATCGCGCCGGGCATCAAGGGCATGGTGATGCTGGTGTTCGACCTGCCGTCGTTCCCCTACGTGTTCAAGGTCATCAAGGACTTCTATCCGCCGCAGAAGGAAACGACGCGCGAGCAGATCCAGTCCAAGTACCTGCTGGTGAAGACGCACGACCGTGTCGGGCGCATGGCCGACACGATGGAATACAGCAACGTCGCGTTCCCGCTCGGCCGCTTCGAGGAGGAGCTGATCGCCGAGCTGCGGGAGTTCTGTCCCAGCCTGCTGGAGATCGAGGGCGACAGCCTGGTGATCCGCCACCTCTACATCGAGCGGCGCATGATCCCGCTCAACATCTACCTGCGCGACGCGACGCCCGAGCAGATGGAGCATGCCGTCATCGAGTACGGCAACGCGATCAAGGACCTGGTGGCCGCGAACATCTTCCCCGGCGACATGCTGTGGAAGAACTTCGGCGTCACGCGCCACGGCAAGGTCGTGTTCTACGACTACGACGAGATCGAATACCTCACCGACTGCAACTTCCGCAAGGTGCCCGAGCCGCGCACCGAGGAGGAAGAGCTCTCCGGCGAAGTCTGGTACCCGGTCGGCCCGCGCGACGTGTTCCCCGAGACCTTCGGCCCCTTCCTGCTCGGCAACCCGCAGGTGCGCGAGCTCTTCATGCGCCACCACGCCGACCTGCTCGACCCGGCCTTCTGGGAAGGCCACAAGGAACGCATCCGCGCCGGCCACGTCCACGACGTGTTCCCCTACGAGCGCAGCAAGCGCTTTCGCCGCGCCAACGCCGCCGGCAGCCCCTTCACCAGCTACGACGGCCCGCCGCCGCCGAAGCTTCACCCGCCCGCCGCGAACACCGCGGCGAACAGTGCCTTCAACCCGCTTTGATCCGACTTGATCCGCGGCCTTCGCGGGCCGCATGCACCGACCAGGAGCCCCACCATGAGCAGCACCCGTGATCCCATCGTCATCGTCTCCGCCGCGCGCACGCCGATCGGCGGCCTGCTGGGCGACTTCGCCTCGCTGGCCGCGTGGGAGCTTGGCGCCGTGGCCATCAAGGCCGCCGTCGAGCGAGCCGGCGTGCCCGGCGACGCCGTCAACGAGGTGCTGATGGGCAACTGCCTGATGGCCGGCCAGGGCCAGGCGCCGGCACGCCAGGCGCTTCGCAAGGCAGGCCTGCCGGATTCGGCCGGCGCGGTGACGCTGTCCAAGATGTGCGGTTCGGGCATGCGCGCGATGATGTTCGCGCACGACATGCTCGCCGCCGGCAGCGCCGACGTGATGGTCGCCGGCGGCATGGAAAGCATGACCAATGCGCCGCATCTGGCCTTCATCCGCAAGGGCCACAAGTACGGCGCGGCGCCGTTCTACGACCACATGGCGTTGGACGGCCTGGAGGACGCTTATGAGCGCGGCAAGGCCATGGGCGTGTTCGCCGAGGAATGCGTCGCGAAGTACCAGTTCAGCCGCGAGCAGCAGGACGCCTTCGCGATCGCTTCCACCGAGCGTTCGCTGCGCGCCAACACCGACGGCAGCTTCGACTGGGAAATCGCGCCGGTCGCCGTGGCCGGCAAGGGCGGCGAGGTGCAGGTCGCGAAGGACGAGCAGCCCTTCAAGGCCAAGCTCGACAAGATCCCCGGCCTGAAGCCGGCGTTCAAGAAGGACGGCACGATCACCGCCGCCACCTCGTCGTCGATCTCCGACGGCGCCGCCGCGCTGGTGCTGATGCGCGAGTCCACCGCCGCGCAGCGAGGCCTCTCGCCGATCGCGCGCATCCACGGCCACGCGGTCCATGCGCAGGCGCCCAACTGGTTCACCACCGCGCCGGTCGGCGCGATCGACAAGGTGCTCAAGAAGGCCGGCTGGGACGCCAAGAGCGTCAACCTGTGGGAAGTGAACGAGGCCTTCGCCGCCGTGACGCTGGCCGCGATGACCGAGTTCAAACTGCCGCACGAGATCGTCAACGTCAACGGCGGCGCCTGCGCGCTGGGCCACCCAATCGGCGCCTCGGGCGCGCGCATCGTCGTCACGCTGCTGGGCGCGCTGAAGAAGCGCGGCCTCAAGCGCGGCGTCGCCGCGCTATGCATCGGCGGCGGCGAAGCCACGGCGATGGCGCTGGAGCTGGTTTGAACGTCCTCGTCGCCGGCGCCTCGCGCGGCATCGGCTTCGAGTTCGTGCGCCAGTACCGCGCCGCGGGCGCGCGCGTCACCGCGACCGCGCGCGACGACGCAGCGCTTTCGCGCCTGCGCGAGCTCGGCGCCGAGGCCTTCGTGCTCGACGTCGCCGATCCGGCGAGCGTCTCGCAGCTCGGCTGGCGCCTCGACGGCGCCGCGCTGGACGTCGTGGTGCTCAACGCCGGTGTCTACGGCCCGAGCACGCAGGGGCTCGAGCCGCCGAGCGTGGCCGATTTCGACGCGGTGATGCGCAGCAACGTGCTCGGCGCGATGCAGGTCGTTCCGCAGCTCGTCGATGCGCTCGCGCCCGGTGCACGCATCGCGGCACTGAGCTCGCGCATGGGCTCGATCGGCAACCGCACGGGCACCAGCGGCTGGCTCTACCGCGCTTCGAAGGCGGCGCTGAACTCGGTGATGAAGGACGTGTCGACGGTGCTGGCCGGCCGTGCGCTGTGCGCGGTCTTCCATCCCGGCTGGGTGCGCACCGACATGGGCGGCGCGCGAGCGACGCTCACGCCCGAGCAGAGCGTGTCCGACCTGCGCGAGCGCATTGCGCGGCTCACGCCGGCCGAGCACGGCGGCTTCTTCGACCATGACGGCAGCCGCATCGAGTGGTGAGCCGCGCTCGCTGGTCGAGCCGGGCGAACGCTTCGGGCGCCGCGTGCGGCTCGACGAGGCGGCGATCCGCGCCTTCTCCACGGCCGCCGGCGACCTGAACCCGCTGCATTTCGACGCGGCCGTCGCGCGCGCTGCCGGTTACCCGGCCATCAGCGCCAGCGGCACCCACACCGCGAGCCTGTTCATGGGGCTCACGGCAACGCACTTCTCGCAGCCTGCGGCCGACGGCCGCGCGCGCGAGGTGCTCGGCATGGGCTTCGAGCTGCATCTGCGCGCGCCCGTCTTCGCGGGCGACGAACTCCAGATCGACTGGCGCGTCAGCGCCACGCACTGGAAGCCGCGCCTGAACGGCTGGATCACCGAACTCGACGGCGACGTGCGCACCGCGCGCGGTGCCGTGCTGCGCGGCCGCGCCACGCTGCTGGTGCGCTTTCCGCGCGCCTGCGATGCCACCGAACATTTCAACGAGATCTCCCAAGATGTTGCTCAGTGAAGACCACCGCGCGGTGCAGGACGCCGTGCGTGCCTACGTCCAAGACGCCATCGCCCCCCACGCCGCGCGCTGGGACAAGGAGCACCATTTCCCGAAGGAGGAGCTCAAGGGCCTGGCCGACCTCGGCTGCTACGGCGTCGCGGTGCCCGATGCGCTCGGCGGCGCCGGGCTCGACTACCTCGCGCTCGCGGTGATCCTGGAAGAGATCGCCGCCGGCGACGGCGCCACGTCCACCGTCGTCAGCGTCAACAACTGCCCGGTCTGCTCGATCCTGATGGCCTGGGCCGACGACGCGCAGAAGCAGCGCTGGCTCGTGCCGCTCGCACGCGGCGAGATGCTCGGCGCCTTCTGCCTCACCGAGCCGCACGTCGGCTCCGAGGCCGGCGGCCTGCGCACGACCGCGGTTCGTGACGGCAACGACTACGTGATCAACGGCGTCAAGCAGTTCATCACCAGCGGCAAGCACGGCGACGTGGCCATCGTGATGGCGGTGACCGACAAGGCCGCCGGCAAGAAGGGGATCAGTGCCTTCATCGTGCCGACATCGACGCCGGGCTACGAGGTCGCGCGGCTGGAAGACAAGGCCGGCCAGCACGCCAGCGACACCGCGCAGATCCGGTTCGAGAACTGCCGCGTGCCCGCCGAGAACCTGCTGAGCGAAGAGGGCATGGGGCTGAAGATCGCGCTGTCGGGGCTGGAAGGCGGGCGCATCGGCATCGCCGCGCAGTCGGTCGGCATGGCGCGTGCGGCCTTCGAGGCGGCGCTGGCCTACAGCAAGGAACGCATCGCCTTCGGCCAGCCGATCTTCGAGCACCAGGCGGTGCAGTTCCGCCTGGCCGAGATGGCGACGCAGATCGAGGTCGCGCGCCAGATGGTCTGGCACGCCGCGGTGATGAAGGACGCCGGCCTGCCGTGCCTCAAGGAAGCGGCGATGGCCAAGCTCAACGCCTCCGAGATGGCCGAGCGCGTCTGCTCGGCCGCGATGCAGACGCTCGGCGGCTACGGCTACGTGGCCGACTTTCCAGTCGAGCGCATCTGGCGCGACGTGCGCGTCACGCAGATCTATGAAGGCACCTCCGACGTGCAGAAGATCCTGATCGGCCGTGCGCTGGCGTAGCGCGCCGCGCCCGAGCGGGCGCCGGCTGCGCGCATGGCTGGCGTCGGACGGCTCGCTGAGCCGCCGGCTCGATGCCGCGTTCGGCGGCTTTCGCGTCGAGGTGGTCGCGCAGGGCGTGGCGCCGATCACGGCCGACGAATGGCGCGCGCTCGGCCGCCCGGCGTCGCGGCGCATGCATGTGCGCGAGGTCGTGCTGCACGCTGGCGGCCAGCCGCTGGTGGTCGCGCGCTCGGTGCTGCCGGCCGTGCATGCCGGCATGGCCTGGCGCGCGGTGCGCGGTCTCGGCACGCGTCCGCTCGCGCAGCTGCTGTTTGCCCCCAAGCCGGTCGGCCCGCACGCTGTGCGCCGCCACGCGCTCGGGCCCGTGCGCCAGGCGCTGTCGCTGCATGTCGACGAGGCGCTGGGCCGCGCGCCGGCGCGGCGCGCCGTCTGGGGCCGGCGCGCGCTGTTCGTGCGTGCCGGCGTGCCCTTGCTGCTGACCGAGTGGTTCCTGCCCGCCGTGGGGCGGCGCTCGCCGGCGTAGCTGCCGCGGCTCGTCGCCCGGGTAATTACGGCCGGGTTTGTGCCAGCGTCAGCGCCAGGACAGGCTTCGTAACATGAAGCAGCGAGCTGCCGCCTGCGGTGGCCAGACGCGTGTGTTTCCAGCGTTCGAACGACCTCAAGGAGACAGAGCATGCCCAAACCGACCGGGGCGCCATCGCGCCGCCGCTTCCTGAAGAAGGCCTCCGCCGGTGCCGTGGGTGCTGCCGCGATGGCCGCGCCGATGGTGTCCAACGCGCAGACCACCAGCCTGCGCTTCCAGTCCACCTGGCCTGCGAAGGACATCTTCCACGAGTACGCCGGCGATTTCGCCAAGAAGATCAACGACATGGCCGGGGGGCGCCTGAAGATCGAGGTGCTGCCGGCCGGCTCGGTGGTGCCGGCCTTCCAGCTGCTCGAGGCCGTGGCCAAGGGCACGCTCGACGGCGGCCATGGCGTGGTGGCCTACCACTACGGCAAGAATTCGGCGCTCGCGCTGTGGGGCTCGGGCCCGGGCTACGGCATGGACCCGAACATGCTGCTGGCGTGGCACTACTACGGCGGCGGCGAGCAGCTGCTGCAGGAGATCTACAAGAGCCTGGGCCTCGATGTCGTCTCCTACCTCTACGGCCCGATGCCGACGCAGCCCTTCGGCTGGTTCAAGAAACCGGTTGCCAAGGTCGACGACATCAAGGGCACCAAGTTCCGCACCGTGGGCCTGGCCGTCGACATCTACACCGAGATGGGCGCGGCGGTGAATCCGCTGCCCGGCGGCGAGATCGTGCCGGCGCTGGACCGCGGCCTGATCGACGGCGCCGAGTTCAACAACGCGTCGTCGGACAAGCTGCTCGGCTTCCCCGACGTGGTCAAGAACTGCATGCTGCAAAGCTTCCACCAGAGCACCGAGCAGTTCGAGATCCTGTTCAACAAGGGCAAGTACGACGCGCTGTCCGCGGAGCTCAAGAAGATCATCGACTACGCCGTCGAGGCCGCCAGCGCCGACATGAGCTGGAAGGCGATCGACCGCAACTCGAAGGACTACCAGGAGCTCAAGAAGGCCGGCGTCAACTTCTACAAGACGCCCGACGCGGTGCTGCGCGCGCAGCTCGACGCCTGGGACAAGGTGATCGCCAAGAAGTCCGGCGAGAACCCGCTGTTCAAGAAGGTGCTCGACTCGCAGAAGGCATTCGCGCAGCGCGCCGGCCAGTGGCAGAACGACTACCTGGTGGACTTCAAGATGGCCTACAACCACTACTTCGGCCGCAAGTAGACAGGGGAGGGGACGCGCGCGGCGCACCGCGGCCGCGCTCGGCAGCAAGGGCGCCAGCGGGCGCCCTTGCTTTTGTCCTCGGCCCGCCAACGGCGGCGGGCCGCACAGGAGCGATGCGATGCAGAAGCTGTTGTTGAGCGTCGACCGGCTGTCCACCTGGATCGGTAAGGTCTTCGCGTGGACCGTGGTCGGACTGACGGTCCTGATCACCTGGGAGGTGTTCTCGCGCTACGCGCTGAACAAGCCGCACGCCTGGGTGCTCGATGCCCAGATCATGCTGTACGGCACGCTGTTCATGACCGCCGGCGCCTACACGCTCAGCAAGGCCGGTCACGTGCGCGGCGACGTGCTCTACGGCTTCTTCAGCCCGCGCACGCAGGCGGCGATCGACCTGACGCTGTACATCGCGTTCTTCCTGCCCGGCATCCTCGCGCTCACCTGGGCCGGCTGGTACTACTTCCAGGATTCGCTCGCGATGCGCGAGCAGACCTTCAACGCCGACCCGCTGCCGGTCTATCCCTTCAAGCTGGTGATTCCGTTCGCCGGCGGGGTGCTGCTGCTGCAGGGCATCGTGGAGATCGTGCGCTGCCTGATCTGCCTGCGCGAAGGCGCCTGGCCCTCGCGCGAGGAAGACGTCGAGGAGGTCGACGTCGACAAGCTCAAGGAAATGGTGCACGTGAAGGACGCCGACATCGAGGCGCTCGACAAGCTGGTCGTCAAGCAGGAAGGCGGGAAGGCGTGATGCGTCGCGAACTCTGGTTCGGCTTCATCCTGATGGGGCTCATCGTCGCCGCGGCGATCGGCATGGTGCTGAGCGTCGAGACGATGACCAACGGCCACTACGGCCTCTTGATGCTCTCGCTGGTGGTCGTGGCCATCATGCTGGGCTTTCCCACCGCGTTCACGCTGATGGGCATGGGCATGCTGTTCGCGTTCTTCGCCTACCACTCCGGCGGGCAGAGTGCGGGCGGTGCGCTCAAGCAGACGCTCGACCTGATGGTGCAGCGCGCGTTCGCCGTGATGGGCAACGACGTGCTGATCTCGATCCCGCTGTTCGTCTTCATGGGCTACCTGGTCGAGCGCGCCAACCTGATCGAGAAGCTGTTTCGCAGCCTGCACCTGTCGCTCGCGCGCGTGCCGGGCTCGCTGGCGGTGGCCACGCTCGTGACTTGTGCGGTGTTCGCCACCGCCACCGGCATCGTCGGTGCGGTCGTCACGCTGATGGGCCTGCTGGCGCTGCCGCAAATGCTGCGCGGCGGCTACGACGTGCGTGTGTCCGCCGGTGCGATCACCGCCGGCGGCTGCCTGGGCATCCTGATCCCGCCGTCGGTGCTGCTGATCGTCTACGGCGCGACGGCCGGCGTCTCGGTGGTGCAGCTGTACGCCGGTGCGTTCTTCCCGGGCCTGATGCTCGCGGGGCTGTACATCGTCTACGTCATCATCCTGGCCAAGCTCAAGCCGGCGCTGATGCCGCCGCTGACCGCCGCGCAGCGCTTCGTGCCGCTGCCGGCGCCGACCGCGGCGCTGGTCGGCGCGCAAGGCGGCGGCATGCGCGCGCTGCCGGCGCTGCTGGGCGCGCTCAAGGGCTCGCGCAACGCCGGCGTGTCGACCGCCTACGTGCTCAAGCAGCTGTTCATCACGCTGCTGCCGCTGCTGCTGTTCGTCGTCGTCGCGCTGTGGAGCTACAGGGTCTCGACCGCGTCGCCGGTCGCCGCCACGGCGCCGGCGCTGCAGCCGATCGGCGCCGAAGCGCCCGCGGCGCGCAGCGGCGGCCTGGCCGAACCGCCCGGCGCGGGCGGGCTGCAGGAGCCCCCCGGGGCCGGTGGGCTGCAGGAGCCGCCGGGCGCCGGGGGCGTACAGGAACCGCCCGGTGCGAACGGCGTGAAGGAGCCGCCCGGCGCCGAGTCGGTCAAGGAGCCGCCGGGTGCGGGCGCGACGTCGCCGGGCGCCACCGCGCCGGCCGGCGAGACCAAGCCCGCCGAGGCGAGCCGCAACTGGTGGATCGGCACCGGCGTCGGCGCGCTGGCGCTGCTGATCTATTACGGGCTGCTGAGCTTCGCACGGCTCGAGATCTTCAAGATGCTCCTGTCGAGCTTCTTCCCGCTGGTGATCCTGATCCTGGCCGTGCTTGGCTCCATCGTCTTCGGCCTCGCAACGCCGACGGAGGCGGCCGCGGTCGGCGCCTTCGGCGGCTTCGTGCTCGCGGCGGCCTACAAGCAGCTGAACTTCGGCGTCGTCAAGGAGAGCGTGTTCCTGACCGCCAAGACCAGCGCGATGGTGTGCTGGCTGTTCGTCGGCTCGGCGATCTTCTCGGCGGCCTTCGCGCTGCTGGGCGGCCAGGAACTGGTGGAGCGCTGGGTGCTGAGCATGAACCTCAGCAAGACCGAGTTCATGGTGCTCAGCCAGGTGCTCATCTTCATCCTCGGCTGGCCGCTGGAGTGGACCGAGATCATCGTGATCTTCATGCCGATCTTCATTCCGCTGCTCGACAACTTCGGCGTCGATCCGCTGTTCTTCGGCCTGCTGGTCGCGCTGAACCTGCAGACCGCCTTCCTCAGCCCGCCGGTGGCGATGAGCGCGTTCTACCTGAAGGGCGTGGCGCCCAAGCACGTGACGCTGAACCAGATCTTTGCGGGGATGATCCCGTTCATGGGCATCCAGATCGTCGCGATCGTGCTGCTGTACCTGTTCCCGGGCGTCGGCTTGTGGCTGCCGCAAGTCTTGTACAAGTAGGCCCTCCCGAAGCGCCTTCGGCGCCTCCCCCCAGGGGGCGACGCGAGTGGACCGGCGAAGCCGGATCCACCGCGTCCGCTGGGTAGGTGCGGGCGTAGCATCGCGGCGATGGACTTGCTCACGCACCTGCGCGCCCAGTCGCACGCCAACCGGCTCGCGAACCGGCGGCTGCTGGGCGCGGTCGCTGCGCTGCCGGCCGCCGAGTTCCATGCGCCGCGCACCGGCTACTTTCCCAGCCTCGCGGCGACGCTGAACCACATCCTCGAGGTCGACCAGTTCTACATCGGCGCGCTGCACGGCGAGCCGCAGCTCTCCACACACTGGGAGCGCTTCGTCGCCAGCGACACCGTGCAGGCCCTCGCCGCGCGCCAGGACGAAAGCGACCTGCGTCTCGTCGCCTGGTGCGAGGCGGCCGGTGCGGCCGCGCTCGATCGCGTGGTCGAGATGCCGCGCAGCGACCGCATCGACCGCGACATCGCGGCGCGCGTGCTGGCGCACCTGTTCATGCACCAGACCCACCACCGCGGCCAGGCGCATGCGATGTTGTCCGGCACGGCCGTCGCGCCGCCGCAGCTCGACGAGTTCCTGCTCGCCAGCGATGCGCGGTTCCGCACGGACGACCTCTTGTCCGCAGGCTGGACCGAGTTTGTCGTTCTGGGCGGCCAAGCTTGACAGGCGAAGGCGCGCCCACCGTAGAATTGACGTTAACGTAAACGTCAATTGAACCACGCGTTGTCGCGGCGTCCCAAGCGCCGCGTCGACCGGGAGGAGACCCAGGTGCCGGTGCTCGAATCCAAGCTGAACACCCGCGGCGACGAGTTCCGCGCCAATGCCGCCGCGATGCGCGCGCTGGTCGACGACCTCAATGCCCGGCTCGAGAAGATCGCCCAGGGCGGCGGCGAGGCCGCACGCGCCAAGCACCTCGGGCGCGGCAAGCTGCTGCCGCGCGAGCGCGTCGAGGGCCTGCTCGACCCCGGCACCCCCTTCCTCGAGATCGCGCCGCTGGCTGCGCACGAGGTCTACAAGGAGAAAGACGGCAGCGACGCGGCGCCTTGCGCCGGCGTGATCGCGGGCATCGGCCGCATCGGCGGCGTCGAGTGCGTGATCGTGTGCAACGACGCCACCGTCAAGGGCGGCACCTACTACCCGCTCACCGTCAAGAAGCACCTGCGCGCGCAGGAGATCGCCGAGCAGAACCGGCTGCCGTGCATCTACCTGGTCGACTCCGGCGGCGCCAACCTGCCGAACCAGGACGAGGTCTTCCCCGACCGCGACCACTTCGGACGCATCTTCTACAACCAGGCCAACCTGTCGGCCCAAGGCGTGCCGCAGATCGCGGTCGTGATGGGCTCGTGCACTGCCGGCGGCGCCTACGTGCCGGCGATGAGCGACGAGACCATCATCGTCAAGAACCAGGGCACCATCTTCCTCGGCGGCCCGCCGCTGGTGAAGGCCGCGACCGGCGAGGTCGTCAGCGCCGAGGACCTCGGCGGCGGCGACGTGCACACGCGCCTGTCGGGCGTGGCCGATCACCTGGCCCAGAACGACACCCACGCGCTCGCGCTCGCGCGCCAGATCGTGCAAAGCCTCAATTGGCAAAAGCCTTCGCCGCTGGCGCTGCGCGAACCGCGCGCGCCGAAGCTGTCGCCCGAAGAGCTGCACGGCGTGATCCCCACCGACACGCGCAAGCCCTTCGACGTGCGCGAGGTGATCGCGCGCATCGTCGACGGCTCCGAGTTCGACGAGTTCAAGGCCCGCTACGGCAACACGCTGGTCACCGGCTTCGCGCACATCGAGGGCATGCCGGTGGGCATCGTCGCGAACAACGGCATCCTGTTCGCCGAAAGCGCGAACAAGGGCGCGCACTTCATCGAGCTGTGCTGCCAGCGCAAGGTGCCGCTGGTGTTCCTGCAGAACATCACCGGCTTCATGGTCGGGCGCAAGGTCGAGAACGAAGGCATCGCGCGCGCCGGCGCCAAGATGGTGACCGCGGTGGCCTGCGCCAACGTACCCAAGTTCACCGTGATCATCGGCGGCTCGTTCGGCGCCGGCAACTACGGCATGTGCGGCCGCGCCTACTCGCCGCGCTTCCTGTGGATGTGGCCGAACGCGCGCATCTCGGTGATGGGCGGCGAGCAGGCCGCGAGCGTGCTCGCCACCGTCAAGCGCGACGGCATCGAGTCCAAGGGCGGCGCCTGGAGCGCGGAGGAAGAAGAGGCCTTCAAGTCGCCGATCCGCGACCAGTACGAGCGTCAGGGCCACCCGTACTACGCCAGCGCGCGCCTGTGGGACGACGGCGTGATCGACCCGGCCGACACGCGCCGCGTGCTGGCGCTGGGCTTGTCGGCGAGCCTGAACAAGCCGATCCCGGATGCGAAGTTCGGCGTGTTCCGCATGTGAGGTGGCGATGAGTCAGGACATCGAGATCCGCCGCTCGCGCGAAGGCGTCGCCGAGGTGTGGCTCAACCGCCCGGCAGTGCGCAACGCATTCAACGACGAGGTCATCGCCGCGCTGACGCAGGCGTTTGGCACGCTCGGCGCCGACGCCTCGGTGCGCGTGATCGTGCTCGCCGCCGAGGGGCCGGCCTTCTGCGCCGGCGCCGATCTCAACTGGATGCGCCGCATGGCCGACTACACGCGCGAGCAGAACCTGGCCGACGCCGGCGCGCTGGCCGAGATGTTGCGCACCATCGCCACGGTGCGCCAGCCCGTGATCGCGCGCGTGCAAGGCGACGCCTATGCCGGCGGCATGGGCCTGGTCGCGGTGTGCGACATCGCGGTCACGGCCGACAGCGCGAACTTCTGCCTGAGCGAAGTCAAGCTCGGTCTCGTGCCTGCGACGATCAGCCCCTACGTCGTGCGTGCGATGGGCACGCGCGCGGCGCAGCGCTACATGCTCACCGCCGAGCGCTTCGACGCGGCCACGGCCAAGGCGATCGGCTATGTGCACGAGGTGGTGCCCGCGGGCGAACTCGATGCGGCGGTCGGCAAGCTGGTCGACGCGCTGCTCGGCGCCAGCCCGCAGGCGCTGGCCCAGTGCAAGCGCCTGCTCGACGAGGTGGTCGACCGCCCGCTCGATGCGGCGCTGATCGCGCGTACGGTCGAGCACATCGCCGATGCGCGCGCGTCCGACGACGGCAAGCATGGCGTGCAGAGCTTCCTCTCGAAGGCCAAGCCGCGCTGGATGAGATGAGGCCATGGCATCGGCGCTGCAGCACCTGGACACCACTCAGCTCGTCGCGCTTGCCGCGGCGCTGGGATGGGCCAGCGGCCTGCGCCTGTACGCGGTGATCGCGATCACCGGACTGCTCGGCTATGCCGGCTGGGTCGACCTGCCCAAGGGGCTCGAGGTGCTGCAGCACCCGGTCGTGCTGATCGCGGCGGGCTCGATGATGTTCGTCGAGTTCTTCGCCGACAAGATCCCCTGGGTCGATTCGCTGTGGGACGCGGTGCACACCTTCATCCGCATTCCGGCCGGCGCGGCGCTCGCGGCCGGCGTGTTCGGTGCGGACCATGCCAGCTGGGCCACGGTCGCCGCGCTGCTGGGTGGCACGCTCGCGGCGACGAGCCACTTCTCGAAAGCCACCGCGCGCGCGGCCGTCAACACCTCGCCGGAGCCGTTCTCCAACGTCGCGCTGTCGCTGCTCGGCGATGTCACCGTGCCGGCGATGCTGTGGCTGGCCCTCGAGCACACGACCTGGTTCTTCGTGCTGCTGGCGCTTGCGCTGGCGCTGATGGTGGTGCTGACGATCGTGCTGTGGAAGTTCCTGCGCGTTGTCTTCCAAGGAATCCGAAAACTGATCGACGGCGGCCAACAGCCGGCGATGCGGAGCTGACATGTTCAAGAAGATCCTGATCGCCAACCGCGGCGAGATCGCCTGCCGCGTGGCCGCCACGGCGCGCCGGCTCGGCATTCGCACCGTCGCCGTCTACTCGGACGCCGACGCGCACGCGGCCCACGTCGCCGCCTGCGACGAAGCCGTGCACATCGGCCCGTCGACGCCGCGCGAGAGCTACCTCGTCGCCGAGAAGATCCTCGCGGCCGCCCAGGCCACCGGTGCGCAAGCCATCCATCCCGGCTACGGCTTTCTGAGCGAAAACGAAGGCTTCGCCGCGGCCTGCGCCGAGGCGGGCGTCGTCTTCATCGGCCCGCCGGCGAGCGCGATCCAGGCCATGGGCCTGAAGGCCGAGTCCAAGCGCCTGATGGAAGCCGCGCGCGTGCCGCTGGTGCCGGGCTACCACGGCGCCGACCAGGATCCGGCGCTGCTCAAGCGCGAGGCCGGGCGCATTGGCTACCCGGTGCTGATCAAGGCCAGCGCCGGCGGCGGCGGCAAGGGCATGCGCATCGTCAACAGCGAAGGCGAATTCGATGCCGCGCTGGCCTCGTGCCAGCGCGAGGCGATCAACAGCTTCGGCGACGCCGCGGTGCTGGTCGAGCGCTACGTCACGCGCCCGCGCCACATCGAGATCCAGGTCTTCTTCGACGCGCACGGCAACGGCGTCTACCTGTTCGAGCGCGATTGTTCCGTGCAGCGCCGCCACCAGAAGGTGCTCGAAGAAGCGCCCGCGCCCGGCATGACCGAGGCGCGCCGCAAGGAGATGGGCGAGGCGGCGGTGGCGGCCGCGCGCGCGGTCGGCTACCAGGGTGCAGGCACGGTGGAGTTCATCGCCGAGCAGGACGGTCGCTTCTATTTCATGGAGATGAACACGCGCCTGCAGGTGGAGCACCCGGTCACCGAGGCGATCACCGGGCTCGACCTCGTCGAGTGGCAACTGCGCGTCGCCGCCGGCGAGCGCCTGCCGCTCACGCAAGACGAGCTCAGGATCCACGGTCACGCGATCGAGGCGCGCATTTGCGCCGAGAACACCGACGCCAACTTCCTGCCTTCGACCGGCACGCTGCACGTGCTGCGCTGGCCCGAAGGCGCGGTGAACTTTCGCGTCAATGCCGATGCCGAGCGCTTTCATCAACCCGCACCGGTGCGCATCGACGCCGGCGTGCGCGAGGGCGACGCGATCACCCCCTTCTACGACCCGATGGTCGCCAAGCTCATCGTCTGGGGCGAGAACCGCGATCAGGCGCTGGCGCGACTCGACGCCGCGCTGGCGGCCACGCGCATCGTCGGCCTGCACACCAACACCGCCTTCCTGCGCCGCGTGGTCGCGAGCCGCTCGTTCAGCGGCGCCGACCTCGACACCGGCCTGATCGAGCGCGAGCGCGCCGCGCTGTTCGACACGCCGCCGCTGCCGCTGGCGGTGGCGGCGGCCGGCATCGTCGCCCATGCGCTGGCCGACGAGCGCGCGCAGCAGGATGCCGATCCGTGGTCCCGGCGTGACGGCTGGCGCCTGCACGGCGTCGCGCGGCGCGTCTTCCAGCTCGAGCATGCCGGGGGCACCGACCGCGCGGTCCTCGAGCGCACGCACGACGGCGGCATGGTGCTCGCGGTCGGCGATCAGCGCCTGCCATACGACGCGCGCCCGCTCGGCGGCGACCGCCACGCCGTGCAGCTCGGTGAGCGCCGCGTCACGCTGGCCGTGCACGCGGTCGGCGAGCAGGTCACGGTGTTCGCGCCGGAAGGCCTGGCCCAGCTGCGCGAGGTCGACCTGCTCGCGCACGCCGGCGACAGCGCCGCCGAGGGCGGGCGCATCACGGCACCGATGCCGGGCAAGGTCGTCGCCTTCCTCGCCCAGGCCGGCGACCGCGTCAAGCGCGGCCAGCCGCTCGCGGTGATGGAGGCGATGAAGATGGAGCACACGCTCGCGGCGCCGGCCGACGGCGTGGTGAAGGCGCTGCGCTACGCGCCTGGCGAGCAGGTCGCCGAGGGCGAGGCGCTGCTGGACTTCGAGGCCGGGGCGGCGTGATGTCGAACCCGAGCGCGCGCGAGCCGCGGCGTCGCCCGGTGCGTGGCTCAGTGCGACGCCGGCGTGCGGCCGAACAGCCGCGCGAGCAGGCCGGGCCGGGCCGGCGCGGCGGGTTGTTCTTGCTCGTCGTCGTAGCGCGAGAGCGGGCGGCTCAGGCCAAAGCCGCTGGTGACCTGCATCCAGGCTGCGTCCTGCGCTGCGCTGCCGGGCGCGCGCGCCGCGATCGCGGCCAGGCGCGCGGCGTCCTCGGCCGCCGTGTCGGCCTCGAACTGGTCGGCCAGCGCAGAGAGTTCGGCGTGGCCGAGCCCGCGACACGCGAACAGCACCTCGGCGGCCTCTGCGCGATGGCGCAGCACGCGCGACACGTCGACCGCGACGCCGAGCTCGCGCTGCAGCAGCAGGCACATGCGGTTGGCGTTGCGCAGGCGGCGGGTGGTGTTCATTTCGGGCTCCAACGACTGGCTGCCATCGTGCGTGCAAACGGCCGCGCCGCCCATCCCGCGCCGTGGGGACGCAGCGCGCCTTTCACCCCCTTCGCTGCGGGTGTCGCAGCGACGATGTGAGGAATAAGTCATGAACCTGCCCACGCACGTCACACTGGTCGATGTCGGTCCGCGCGACGGCCTGCAAAACGAGAAGCAACCGGTCGCGGCGGCCGACAAGATCGAGCTCGTCGCTCGCCTGCAGCGCGCCGGCCTGAAGGAAGTCGAGGTCACCAGCTTCGTGAGCCCGAAGTGGGTGCCGCAGATGGCCGACGGCGCCGAGGTGATGGCCGGCATCGCGCGCGTGGCGGGCGTTCGCCACAGCGTGCTGGTGCCCAACATGAAGGGCTTCGAGGCGGCCGTGGCGACGCGCCCCGACGAAGTGGTCGTGTTCGGCGCCGCCAGCGAGGCCTTCAGCCAGAAGAACATCAACTGCTCGATCGCCGAGTCGATCGAGCGCTTCGCGCCGGTGGTCGCGGCGGCGCGCGCGGCCGGGCTCAAGGTGCGCGGCGCGATCTCGTGCGCTGTCGCCTGCCCCTACGAGGGTGACATCCACCCGGACCGCGTCGAGCTGGTCGCCCGGCTGATGAAGGACATCGGCGTGCAGCACGTCGGCGTGGCCGACACCATCGGCGTGGGCACGCCGCGGCGCGTGCAGGCGGCGATGGAGCGTGCGCTGAAGCACTACCCGCTGGCCGAGGTCAGCGGGCATTTCCACGACACCTACGGCCAGTCGCTCGCCAACGTCTACGCCTGTCTGCAGATGGGCATCCACACCTTCGACGCCAGCGTCGGCGGGCTGGGCGGTTGCCCGTATGCGAAGGGCGCGACCGGCAACGTCGCGACCGAGGACGTGGTCTTCATGCTGCACGGCCTGGGCATCGAGACCGGCATCGACCTCGACGCGCTGGTCGACACGGCCGCGTGGATCAGCGGCGTGCTGGGGCGCAAGCCGGTGTCGCGGGTGGCGACGGCCCTGCTGGCCAAGCGCGCGGGCTGACCGGCTCAGGCCAACAGAACGAGCACTAACGCCACCGCCCCCGGCACCGCCTGCACGAACAGGATCTTGCGGCTCGCCGTCGCGGCGCCGTACAGACCCGCGACGATCACGCAGCCGAGGAAGAACAGCTTGAACGCGAAGCCGGTCGCGCCGCCGAGCACGAGGCCCGCGGCCAGGCCGGCGGCGAGAAAGCCGTTGTACAGGCCCTGGTTCGCGGCCAGCACCTTGGAGGCCGCGGCGAACTCGGGTGTGGTGCCAAATGCGCGCCGTCCCTTGGGCGTGTCCCACTGGAACATCTCGAGCACGAGGATGTAGACGTGCAGCAGGGCGACGAGCGCGACGGCGATCTGGGCGACGAGGGTCATCGGGGCGGCTTTCGTTCAGAGGGTGGTTCAGTTGGGGCGGTGCAGGGTACCCGTGCCGCGCGTCACGTGCAGCACGCGGCTGGGCGCGAGCACGCGCGCCCAGTGCCACACGCCGCGCGGCACGACGCAGGCGCCGCGCCCGCGCAGGGCCACCTCGCGCATGCCGCCCGGATCCTCGAGCAGCAGGTCGATCGCGCCTTCGATCAGGTAGACGATCTCGTCGCCCTCGGGATGCATCTCCCAGTTCGGCCAATCGGCGTCGAAGGCGAACTCGGCGACCAGCCAGTCGCGCGCGATGGCGTTGAGCTCGGCCTCGGGCCGCGACCAGAAGCGCTCGCCGCCGTCGACGACCTCGATCGCGCCGCCGGCGCGCAGATGCAGATAGACGTGCTCGGGATCCAGCGACATGGCGTGCTCCGGTTCGAAGCGTTCGCCAAAATGTAGCGGTCACTCCGCCACGCCAGCCAGATGAGCGAACCCCTAACGGACACCGCCGCACGCCCCGCCGGCTTCGAGCACGTCAGCCGCGTGCTGGTCGAGCTGGGTCATCCGCATGCGCCGCAGTTCCTTGCCGTCGCCGCGCGCACCTCGCAGGAGGCCGCCGATGCGCTCGGCGTGGCCGTCGGCCAGATCGCCAAGAGCGTGATCTTTCGCCGCAAGGCCGACGATGCCGCGGTGCTCGTCGTCGCGTCGGGCGATCGGCGCGTCGACGAGAAGAAGGTGGCCGCCCAGGTCGGCGCGATCGGCCGCGCCGACGCCGAGTTCGTCAAGGCGCGCACCGGCTTCACGATCGGCGGCGTCTCGCCGGTGGGCCACACGACGAAGCCGGTCACGCTGATCGACCGCGAACTGTTCCGCTTTGCCGAGGTGTGGGCCGCGGCGGGCCATCCGAACGGCGTGTTCCGGCTCGCGCCGGCCGACCTGGAGCGCCTGACCGGCGCGCCGGTGGCCGACGTGGTGCAGCCCGTCGCATGAACCCGGGTTTCACGCCCGACGCGCCCGGCCCGGTGCCGAGCCCGTGCATCAGCGTGTGCCGCATGAACGCGGCCACCGGCTGGTGCGAGGGCTGCTGGCGCACGATCGACGAGATCGCCGCCTGGGCCTCGATGCCCGACGAGGCGAAACGGGCCGTCTGGCGCGCGCTGCCCGAGCGCGAGGCCGCGGCCAAGGAGCGCAGCGCATGATCCCGATCAGCTTCTGGTTCGACCCCGTCTCGCCCTATGCCTACCTGGCCTTCGAGCGCATGCCGCAGGCCTTCGAGGGCTGCTCGTACGCGGTGAGCTACCGGCCGCTGCTGTTCGCCGGCCTGCTCAAGCACTGGGGCCAGCTCGGGCCGGCCGAGATCGCGCCCAAGCGCGACTGGACCTACCGCCAGGTGCTGTGGCTGGCCGAGCGCCAGGGGTCCCGGCTCGACCTGCCGGCCGCGCACCCCTTCAATCCGCTGCCGCTGCTGCGCCTGCTCGCGGCCTGCGCGCCCGAGGGCGACACGCCCAATCGCTGGCAGTGCGAGCAGGTGCTGCACCACGTCTGGCACGGCGGCGCGGCGGCCGACGATCCGGCCCGGCTGGCCGAGCTGACCCGGCGCCTCGCGCCGGCGCGCGATCCGCAGTCCGACGCGGTCAAGCAGTCGCTGCGCGAGGCCGGCGACGCGGCGCTGGCGCGCGGCATCTTCGGCGTGCCGACGATCGAGCTGCCGCCGCGCGCCGGCGAGACCTCGCCGCGCCTCTTCTGGGGACAGGACGGCCTCGACATGGCCGCCGCCGCACTGCGCGGCGAGCCCTGGTTCGACGGCCCGGCCTGGAACGCCGCGGCGTGCGTGCCGGCGGGCGTGCAGCGCCGCTAGGGGGCGGCGCGGATTCCTTCCGCGCCGCCCCCTAGGCTCAGGCCGCCTTCTTCTGCGCCTGCTCGGGCGGTGTTCCGGCCTTGAACATCGTCGCGAGCTGCTTGCGCAGCTCCGGCGAGTCGCTGTAGCCGTGGCTCTTCACGGCGTGCTGAACCGCCGCTTCCATCAGTTCGTCGTCGCTGTCGGCGCTCAGCGCCACGGTGCAGGGGCCGCCCATCTCGCGGCAGTCGATGTACTTGCGGGTCATGTTCGTCTCCTTCGTTGCCGTGCGAGGGTGCCCACTTCCTGAAGGCGTCGAGCCCGGCCGTGTCAATCGCCATGTTGGGCTCCACCTCGACCAACGAACGGAGTAGATTGGAGTGGGCACGCGCTACGCATGGTGGCCACCGCCGACGGGGGCGGCCATCAGCCGAATTGCGTACGCAGCCGGGGGCAGGAAAGAGCATGAAGCACCTGACGCGCGGCGACTATGCGGCGGCGCTGCGGTTGATCGGCGAACTCGAGCGTGCGAGCGACGCACCGGAGCATTTCGCGCGCGAGGGCGCGCGCTTGCTCTCCAGCTATGTCGCCGCGGAGCTGACGACGCTGTCGGTGTGCGACCTCGCCACCGGCCATCGAGAGGTGATCGGGCTGCCGGCGCTGCGGCTCGGGCCCGACGAGATCGCCGCCTTCGACCGCCACTTCTACGAGCACCCGCTGGTGCGCTATCACGGCATCGAGCGCGGGCCGGGGGCGCGGCGTATCTCCGATTCGATGGGCCCCGCCGCCTTTCGCAACACCGCGCTGTACGACGAGTACTACCGCCGCGTCGGCCTGCACCACGCGATCGCGGTGCCGCTGCAGCAAGACGGGCGCATGCTGGTGAGCTTCGTGCTCAATCGCGCCCACGTCGACTTCAGCGAGCGCGACCGCGAGCGGCTCGAGCTGCTGCGCCCGCACCTGGTCTGGCTGTACGCCCAGGTCTGCCGTGTCAAGGCGCGCGCCGCCGAGACCGTGCGCAACGCGCCGATGCCAGCGCTGCCCGACGCGCCGATCGCCGGCGAGCTCACGCCGCGCGAGCGCGAGGTGCTGGCGTGGCTGGCCCACGGCAAGACCGACGCCGAGATCGCCGCCTTCCTCGGCACCAGCCCGCGCACGGTGCACAAGCACCTCGAGCACATCTACGTGAAGCTCGGCGTCGAGACGCGCACCGCCGCGGTGATGCGCGGCTTCGGCATGGCGCCGCCGGCGCCGTGACGGCGCAGCGACGGTCGACCTCGGGATAGTCCTGAGCTCCGCTCTCGCATCGCGAAAGCAAAGGAACGGGTTTCCCCTGCAGTTGTCAGCGCGCGTTGGATTCGCGTCAGAGCCCGGTCAGAGGCCTCGCCGATCCTGATGACATGCCGCGCTGCGCGGCATTCCTCATTCACGCAGGAGACAACCCATGGCTGCAATCAGTGCCGGCACCGCGCCGCGCCCGATGACCGGCGAGGAAAAGAAGGTCATCTTCGCTTCCTCGCTCGGCACGGTGTTCGAGTGGTACGACTTCTATCTGTACGGCTCGCTCGCGGCGATCATCGCGAAGCAGTTCTTCTCGGGCCTCGACCCCAGCGCCGCGTTCATCTTTGCGCTGCTGGCATTCGCGGCGGGCTTCATCGTGCGTCCGTTCGGCGCGCTGGTGTTCGGCCGCCTGGGCGACATGATCGGGCGCAAGTACACCTTCCTGGTGACGATCCTGATCATGGGCCTGTCGACCTTCATCGTCGGCATCCTGCCCTCGTACGCGACGATCGGCGTCGCAGCGCCGGTGATCCTGATCGCGCTGCGCATGCTGCAGGGCCTCGCGCTCGGCGGCGAGTACGGCGGTGCCGCGACCTACGTCGCCGAGCACGCGCCGCACGGCAAGCGCGGTGCCTACACCTCGTGGATACAGACCACCGCGACGCTGGGCCTGTTCCTGTCGCTGCTGGTGATCCTGGGCGTGCGCACCTGGCTGGGCGAGGAAGTCTTCGCCGACTGGGGCTGGCGCATCCCGTTCATCGTCTCGATCCTGCTGCTCGGCATCTCGGTGTGGATCCGCCTGTCGATGAACGAGTCGCCGGCCTTCCAGAAGATGAAGTCCGAGGGCAAGACCTCGAAGGCCCCGCTGTCGGAGTCGTTCGGCCAGTGGAAGAACCTGAAGATCGTGATCCTCGCGCTGGTGGGCCTGGTGGCCGGCCAGGCGGTGGTCTGGTACTCGGGCCAGTTCTACGCGCTGTTCTTCCTGCAAAGCGTGCTCAAGGTCGACCCGGCCACGGCCAACATCATGGTCGCGGTCGCGCTCCTGATCGGCACGCCGTTCTTCGTCGTGTTCGGCACGCTGTCGGACAAGATCGGCCGCAAGCCCATCATCCTGGCGGGCCTGCTGCTCGCGGTGGTGACCTATTTCCCGCTGTTCAAGGCGCTGACCGAGGCGGCCAACCCCGACCTCGCCGCCGCCCAGAAGAGCGCGCAGATCGTGGTCACCGCGGACCCGAATGCCTGCTCGTTCCAGGGCAGCCCGATCGCGCGTGAAGTCGACTTCTACAAGTCCTGCGACATCGTCAAGCGCGCGCTGGCCCAGGCCTCGGCGAGCTACGAGACCGTGGCCGCCGCGCCCGGCACGGTGGCGAGCGTGAAGATCGGCGACAAGGAGATCGTTGCGCTCGAAGCCGTTCGCGAGAAGGGCGGTCACAAGTTCGAGAAGGAAAGCGCCGACAAGATCGCCGCCTTCAAGAAGGACGTGGCGGCCGCGATGAAGGCCGCCGGCTATCCGGCCAAGGCCGACCCGGCCAAGATCAACAAGCCGCTGGTCGTCGCGATCCTCACGCTGCTGGTCATCTACGTGACCATGGTCTACGGCCCGATCGCCGCAGCGCTGGTGGAGATGTTCCCGACGCGCATCCGCTACACCTCGATGAGCCTGCCGTACCACATCGGCAACGGCTGGTTCGGCGGCCTGATGCCCACGATCGCGTTCGCGATGGTGGCCTCGAACGGCAACATGTACTACGGCCTGTGGTACCCGGTCGTGATCGCCGCGGCCACGTTCGTGATCGGCCTGTTCTTCGTGCGCGAGACGAAGGACGTGGACATCTTCAAGCACGACTGAACGTCCGCTTGATCTTCCTCGGGCGGGGCCGCGAGGCCCCGCCTTTTCATTTCAAGGAATCCTTGCCATGTGGAAACTTCTGGTGGGCTTTGCCGTGTTCGCGGCGATCGTGATCTTCGTGCTGATGAAAGCCGGCGGCGACGTCGACATGAGCGGCGAGAAGCACGGCGTCGATGCCTCGCACGCGCCGGCGCCGGCGGCATCCGCGGCGTCTCAGTGAGCCCTGGGGCCTCAGTCGTCGGGCGTTGCCGTTGTCGTCCGCCGTTGGCAGGCTAGGCAGCTAGGCGCGTTCCCGTCGCCTTGGCTGCGCGCAGCCGCAGCGCGCCAAGGCCCAGCGCAAACAGCAGCGCGCCCGAGCCGATCGCCAGCGCCCACAGCACCGGTTTTGCGGCGCGCGCGCGGAGTTCGGCGCCGGGCAGCGTGGTCACGACATACCAGTCGGGCCCGTCGATGCGGGCCAGCGCGTACAGCGTGTCTTCGCTGGTGCTGAAGCCGGTGGCGCTGTCGGGCCTGAAGGCCATGAGGCCGGCCAGGCTGGCACGCAGCGCGCTCGACGCACCCGGATCGGGCGCCGAGGCCCCGGCAGACGACGCGAGCGGGCGGCCGTCGTCGACATGGATGGCCGCATCAGCGCCGTGCGGGCCCCCTCGCGGCAGCACGCGCTCGACGAAGCCCTTCACCCGCACCGTGCTGCCGATCGTGCCGACGCGGCGCTCGCCGAGGTGGATCGGCGTCAGTGCCGCGAACACCGGCCCCGGGCCGGCGCCGGCCTCGTCGACCTCGGGGTTCGACCAGACCGTCGCCGCGCCGGGGTCGGCAGGACGGTAGGCGAGCCGACCCCATTGCGCTTCGAACTGGTCGTAGTCGGCCGCGACCTCGCTGCTCCAGTTCGGGTAGAGGAAGGGGTCGTAGCCGACGTTGGACTGCTCGGGAAAGCCGACGAAGAACAGGTTGTCGTCGCGCGTCGTCGCGCCGGGGCCCCAGCGGCTGCACAGGTCGTGGAACAGCACCACGCGCCGTCGCAGCTCGTCGGTGAGCACGACGCCGGCGCGCACCCAGGCGGTGGGGTGGAGGCGCCCGTCGGAGATCTCGGCGCGGCTGCGCCAGGCGCCCTGGGCGTCCTTTTCGAGCAGGCGCTCGAAGCGGCGGGCGCTGGCGTCGTCTCGGTAGTCGGGCCAGCGCCGCACGAACTCGTCGCGCACCGTGTGGTGCAGCTCGACGATGTGGCCGAGCAGCTGCTGCGCGACGCGCGCGCGCTCGACCGCCTGCTGCGCCAAGCGCTCGGTCTCCCTCGCCTCGGCCTGCCGGTAGAGCAGCAAGCCGCCGAGCAGGCCGCACAGCAGCAGCCCGAGAGCGCCGAGCAGCGCCACGGCCGGCAAGGTCATGCCGGTCAGCATGCGGCGAGCGCGGTCGGCGAGGTGCGTCATCGGCGGGCGATGGTGGCAGGCGGCGCGTGGCAAACGGCGCGCCGGCCCGTCGGCCAGGGGATGGACGCCCGGCCGCTCGTTTGCCTACCGTGCATGCACGAGGTGCGCGCATGCCGTTCTCGACCCTGCTCTATCGCTACTTCTTCTATGGCTGGCTGTTTCGCGACGCGAGCCGCGGCAGCCTGTGGCAGCGCAGCGCGGCCTGGCGCCACAACCGCGAGCAGGCGCGCTGGCTGCCCACCTACATGCGGCGCTGGCTGGTGCTGGGCGCGCTGCTGTTCGTGCTGGCGTGGTTCGTCGAGGGCATCTTGCGCTGCCCGTTGCTGTCGGCCGTGTTCTACGTGCCCAGCGCCTTGTCCGTGCCGTTCAATGCCGTCACGGTGCTGTGCTGGACCTTCCTCACGCACGATCGGCCGCTGTAGCGCCAGGTCTATGCTTGCAGCGCTGTCTTAAGGAGGCGCGTATGTCCGATCCGGTGGATGCGCTGGTGCTCGACCTGCTCGAGTGGCTGGGCCCGCGGCAGCGGCCCTATGCCGAAGTCATCGACGCGTGGCGCACGTCCTGCCCGCGGCTGCCCGTGTGGGAGGAGGCCAATGCGAGGGGCTTCGTGGAGCAGCGGCACGAGGCGGGCGTGGGCTCATTCGTGTCGCTGTCGCCGGCGGGGCGACGATGGCTGGTCGAGCATCGCGCGCCGAGGCCTGTTCAGACCTAGGCTGGGTGGGCCAGAGCGCCTGCTGCGAGCACGCTGCGCGAGTAGTCGATCCCTGCATCGATGCCGCGATACCTCGAGCCGGGCTTCCACCCCGTGGCGACCAGCTGTCTCAACATCGACTCGAAGCTGTCGCTGGGGATGTCGTTGATCGTCGCAAGGCCGAGCAGGCGAAACCGGTGCTTGGCAACCGAACGAGTGAATCGCGCAAACCAGTCCATGGTGGGCTTAGGGTGACGGCCTTCCGAGAATCCAGCCGACCGACAGCACATAGCGACTGCCGCCCTCGACTCGGGTCACGCTGTGCTCACACTCGTCGGGTCGGAACAGCCTGATGCGCGCCGATGCGTAGATCGGCCTCGCGCACACGAACTCACCCCCGGCGTCACTGCTCTTCGATCCCGTCATGCAACTTGTACTCGTCGAGGAAGGCCCGCAGGCAGTCCTGAGGCACCGTGCGCGTCTCGATGAATCGGGCGGCGCAACCCGGCGGGTAGGACACCAGGAATGCCCCCTTTCTGGACCTGCATCCGGTGTCGATTGGTTGTTCTCCCGGTAAGCAGAACGGGACGTCGGGCTCGGGGATGCTTGAGACGACGCGGCCGCCCCGAATGAAAGTCGTGGTGCGCACGACAGGGCGACCATCGATGCTCGACCAGAGAACTTGGCAGCCCGTGTAGGACGCCGGCATGGCGGACAGCCTTGGGTAGACCCGGCCGAGGACGTTCGCGCCACCGAAGAAATGGAAGATCTCGCCCGCATCGGCAGGCGGCGTTTCGAGGCTGCAGTTGGGGTCGCCCGAAGCATCCGACGCGATCGCAAAGGTCGCATAGGCAAGTGCAAAGATCGAGGCGAACAGCTTGGCGAACATGAAAGTGCCGATGGTCCCATGCACCGTTCCAGTTGTTGCGGGAGCGGCTAGAAGGTCCATCAGGTGCTCGAGTTCCGGGCAAGCAAGATGCTGCACGATTGTGGCGCGGCGCGACATCGAGCGTTGCCGGCGCGCATCCGGTTCTTGGAGGAGGAAGCGCCCCTTGCTTCTAGGGTTGTCGCGCACCCTGCACGGTCGACTGCAGACATAGCATCGCCCCTCCACGATGCCCACCCGCAGTACACCCACCCCCGAGCCCTGGGACGCCGCGCGCGTGCTCAAGCTCGCCGCGCAGTCGATGTTCGACCTGTTCGACCAGTCGAGCCAGGGCATGCTGCTGGTCGACCGCAGCGCGCGCGTCGTGTGGATCTCCGACGGCTACCGCCGCCTGCTGCCGGCGCTGGGCTTTGCGCGCCAGGAGGATTTCATCGGCCATCCGGTCGCCGAGGTCGTGCCCAACACCATGCTGCACCGCGTGCTGGAGACCGGCCGGCCGATCCTCGCGGACCTGCTGACCAACCACGCGGGCACTTTCCTCGTCAGCCGGCTGCCGCTGCGCGACGAGTCCGGTGCGGTGATCGGCGCGCTCGGCGTGGTGCTGATGGACCGCTCCGATGCGCCCGACGGCGACACGATGCAGCCGCTGATCGAGAAGTTCGCGCGGCTGCGCAGCGAGCTGGAAGACGCGCGCGCGCAGCTCGCTGCGCAGCGCCGGCCCAAGCACACGATCGCCAGCTTCATCGGCGGCAGCGCCGCCGCGCTCGAGGTCAAGCGCCAGGCGCGGCGCGTCGCGCTGACCGACGCCACCGTCTTGCTGCGCGGCGAAACCGGCACCGGCAAGGAGCTGCTCGCGCAGGCCATCCACGCCGCGTCGCCGCGCGCGAGCCGGCCGTTCGTCGGCGTCAACATCGCCGCGGTGCCGGAGTCGCTGCTCGAGGCGGAGTTCTTCGGCGTCGCGCCGGGCGCCTACACCGGCGCCGACCGCAAGGGCCGCGACGGAAAGTTCAAGCTGGCCGACGGCGGCACGCTGTTCCTCGACGAGATCGGTGACATGCCGCTGGCGCTGCAGTCCAAGCTGCTGCGCGCGCTGCAGGAGCGCGAGGTCGAGCCGCTGGGCAGCAACCGCGTGCTGCCGGTCGACGTGCGCGTGATCGCGGCCACCAGCCGCGACCTCGCCGCGATGGTCGAGCAAGGCCAGTTCCGCGCCGACCTCTACTACCGCCTCAACGTCGTGCCGATCGTGCTGCCGCCGCTGCGCGAGCGCGTGGCCGACCTGGAAGCGCTGGCCGAGGCGCTGCTCGAGGACATCTCGCGCCGCAGCGGCCTGCCGGTGCGCAGCCTCGCACCCGACGCGCTCGAGGTACTGACGGCGCACGACTGGCCGGGCAACATCCGCGAGCTGCGCAACGTGCTGGAGCAGGCCGCGCTGATGCACGACGAGCTGCTGCTGCATGCCGCGCAGCTGCCGCCTCTTCGACCGCCGCTCGGCTCGCCGCCGGGCGCGCCCCACGAACACGCGCCCGCCGGCGCCGCGGTGCCCGGCGTCCAGCCGCTGCCCGACCTGCTGGCCGATGTCGAGCGGCGCGCGATCCGCAGTGCGCTCGAGGCCACCGGGGGCAACCGCGCGGCCGCGGCCAAGCTGCTGAAGATGTCGCGCGCGGCGCTGTACGACCGGCTGGCTCGCTACCCGGACCTGGAACAGGTCAAATAGCGCCGCCGCGGTCCGCGAGGCCGTGGTCCGGCGCCAGGTGGGCGCGCTCCTTTCCTGCTCGCTTCGCAGGTCTTCTCGATGCCGGTGCGACTCCAGCTGTTCGGCGCGCCCGCGGTCACGCTCGATGACGGCGCGCCCGCGCTCGCGCTGCCGTTCGAGCGGCGCAGCCAGCTGCTGGTGCTGCTGGCGTTGCGCCGCGCCTGGGTCGCGCGCGCCGAGGTCGCGACGCTGCTGTGGCCCGAGCAGCCCGAGAAGCTCGCCTCGGCCAACCTGCGCAAGACGCTGTTTCGGCTGCCCGGCATGGACTGGGGCGGCCTGGTCGAGTCCGACGGCGGCTCGCTGCGCGCGGTGGCCGAGGCCGACGTGCACGACTTCGAGCAGGCGCTGCGCAAGCGGCGCCTGGCCGACGCGCTGGCGCTGTACGCGGGCCCGCTGCTGGCCGGCTTCGACGACGACGACAACGAGGCCTGGAGCGACTGGCTGCAGTTCGAGCGCCAGCGCCTGCAGGCCGCCTGGCGCGCCGCGGCGCTCGAGCACCTGGCGGGCGAGGGCGTCGATGCCGGCGAGGGCGCGGCGCTCGCGGCCCGGCTGCTGGAGCACGATCCGCTCGACGAGGCCGCGCTGCGCCTGCACATGAGCTTGCTCGCGCGCCACGGCCAGGCGGCGCGCGCGCACGAGGCCTATCGCCGCTTCGCCGAACGGCTGCGTGACGAGCTCGGCCTCGCGCCGGCCAGCGAGCTGCAGGCGCTGCACGACGCGATCGGCAGCGCCGCGCTCGCGCGCGCGGCCGCGCCCGCCCCGCCTGCGCCCGCCGATCCCGCCGAGGCCGGCTTTGTCGGCCGCGCCGGCGAGCGCCGGCGCATCGCCGAGCTGCTGGCGCGCGACGAGGTGCGGCTGCTCAACCTGGTCGGGCCCGGCGGCATCGGCAAGACGCGACTCGCGCAGCGTGCGCTGCACGACCTCGCCGGCGCGTTCGCCGACGGCGCGCACTTCGTGCGGCTCGAAGACGTGTCCGACGCCGGCGAGCTGGTCGCGCGCATCGCGCGCGAGACCGGCACCGCGCTGCGCGGCCGCGCGCCCGCGCTCGAACAGCTCGCCGCCGCCTTGCGCGAGCGACAGCTGCTGCTGGTGCTCGACAACCTCGAGCAGCTCGCGGACGTCGCGCCCGCGGTGATCGATCCGCTGCTGGCCGCCTGCCCGCGGCTCAAGCTGATCGCCACCTCGCGCGTGCGCCTGGGCCTCGCGTCGGAGCAGCTGCTGCCGCTCGAAGGGCTGCCCTGCCCGGAGCGCGAGGACGCCGACCGCGTCGAGGCCTTCGATGCAGCCCGGCTGTTCGTCGCCGCGGCGCGGCGCGTCGAACCCGGTCTGCTGCCCGCGGTCGAGGCGGCGGCCATCGTCGAGATCTGCCGCCTGGTCGACGGCCTGCCGCTGGCGCTGGAGCTGGCGGCCGCGTGGACGCGCGTGCTGTCGTGCGAGGCGATCGCCGACGAGCTGCGCGAAGGCACCGCGCTGCTGCGCGCCAGCGACGCCAGCCATCCGGCCCGCCACGCCAGCATCGAGCACGTGTTCGAGCAGTCGTGGCGCCGGCTCGGCGACGCCGAGCGCGAGGCGCTGGCCGGGCTGACGGTGTTCCAGGGCGGCTTCTCGCTCGAGGCCGCGCGCGCGGTCGCGGGCACGCCGTTGCCGGTGCTGGGCGCGCTGGTCGACAAATCGCTGCTGCGAAAGGACGGCACCCGGCTGTCGCAGCACCCGCTGGTGCAGCAGCTCGCCGCGGCGCGGCTCGCGCCGGCCGCGCGCCAGGCGGCGCGGCGCGCGCACATGGACTACTTCCGCCGCGGCCTGGGCCCGCTGCGCGTGGCGCTGGGCCATGGCGAGCGCGCCGCGCTCGATGCCGTCGAAGCCGAGATCGAGAACCACCTGCATGCCTGGCGCTGGGCCATCGACACGGGCCATGCGCAGGCAGTGCGCGAGATCGGCGGCGCGCTGCAGCGCTACTTCGACCACCGCGGCCCGTTCGAGGAGGGCCTGGCGCTGGTGCGCCAGGCGCTGGACGCGCCGACGCTGCGCGACGACGCCGGCCTGCAGTGCTGGCTGGCCGGCGAGGCGGCGCAGTTCGAGTACCGCCTCGACCGCTACGCGCAGGCCGAGGCGCTCGCCGCGCACGCGCTGGCGGGCGCGCGTTCGTCGCGCCAGCGTGAAGCGGCGCGCGAAAAATGAGCCGCTTTCGGCGTGAAAATCCATTCGGGCTCAGGTTACACCAGGAGCAACGTAATTCCCTGGCAGCGCGCAGCTCTGCCGTCCAGGTGGGGATCACGCGTCTGGAAACTGTGCCGTCGGCACGCTGATGGCTGCGCCCGTGTAGCCTCGATCGGTGCCGACCGTGATGCGCAGATCATCGAGGTAGGCGCCGAGGAACCACGTGCCGCCGCCAGTGTCTGGCGTGCCGCCAATCCAGGCCTCGGTCACCGGGCCGTTGATTGCTGACGCACCGATGCTGGTGTTGTCCGTTCCACCTGTGCCCGCCAGGTACACCCGCATGCTGCTTCCGCTGCGCCGAACAACAAAGTGCTGCCAGGCGTTGAGCGTCACCGAAGCAGCGCTGGAGATGGCTGCCGCGTCCGTGGAGCCGTTCAAAGACCAGCGGCTTGCGATCTTCCCGGTACTGTCGAGGCGAACGTCGATCCCGCGGACTCCCGACGAGCCGTAGTTGCTGATGATGGTGGCCTGTGCTGCCGGTAGCGCCGTCGGGTAGATCCAGCCTTCGATCACAAAGTCGGACGAGCCCACGTGCAAATTCGTTGACGGGAAACGAAGCCTATGGTTGCTAGGTGCGCTGAACAGCCAGGAACCCGAGCCCCACTTGGCCTGCGCAGTCGAAACGGCGCACCCGTTGTCGGACGTGCCCACCTGCGCTGCTGGATCGCTCGACTGTGCGACGGTGCTGCCGTTGGCCGCGTTGCCGTGCAGAAGGATCTTGACCGACGCGTAGTGTGGATCGCCCGCTGGAGGAGCCCCAAAGCGGAAGGGGTTCAGCAGGTAGCCGCGCTGCCTGGCGCGCAGCGCCCCGTGAATGTCGGTGCTGCTGCTGATCATGGCGGCGTGATCTTGATGTAGACCTTCAAGCCCTTGGCCGAACCATCGCCGATCTGGTCGATGTCGATGGTGCCTTTAGCGCCCTTCGTGACCGAGGGGTTCGAGATCACGGGCGCCGACGCGGCCGTGAGAGAGGTTTCCTCGGTGTTGTCGATGGTGATCTTCGTCGACAGGATCGAAGCACCGGCGTTGTTGACGTCGACCGTGAAGATCCCGCCAGCGCCGTTGGCGGCCTGGGGCGTCGTCAGGCCAGCCCACACCTCGGTGACGTTGCCCGTCATTGGGTAGTGGAAGGTCACCTTTGCGTTGCCGGCCGTGAGTGCGGTCGCCTCATCGCTGCATGCGACCGGCAGAACAATGGATCCGTCGGCGCCGCCAACCCCTCCTAGCTCGCTGGAGGGGACGCGTAGGCTATCCCAGCGCGTGATCGTCACCGTCTCGCCTGCAGCGTCATCGACGATCGCATTGCCCTCCGGCGCTTCGACGACCAACTTTCCGGCCGAGAGCGAAGCGATCCGCGCGGTGAAGAGGTTGTTGGCCGTGTTGCCAGTGAACCCTTGGACACGGAACTGATCGCCGGCGACGAAGCCCGCGGCGATGAAGCCATTGGCGCTGTCGTTGAAGCTGTTGTCTGCGCCCAGCGCGCTGATCGTCGCCGCGACGATCTTCACCGTCTGCGATGGCTTCGAGACCAGGACCCACTCGTCCCCATCGACGTCACCCTCGGCCAACTGCGATACCTTCTTGTTTGCCATGCCTGGCTCCTAGCTAAAGCTGATCCGGCTGCCCATCGACGCCCAGGCCGAGATCGTGAAAGCGGTGTTGACCGCGTTGCGCTCGACCTCGATGAGCCCGAGGTCCGAGAACCACGAGACGGTGAACAGCCCCCCGGCCTCGATCAGCGTCTTGAGGCCGACGCAGACGTCCTCGAAGCCCGCCTCGGCGCCGGTCGCGGTGTAGGTGTAGGTCGTGCCGTCAAGCGTGATCTCGAACTTCGATCCGGCACTGATCGGTGCCGGCGTGCTCTTGAAGAACAGGACCGTCGACAACTGTTTGGCGCCGGCGGGAAGAGTGGGCTGGCCAGCCGACAGGAAGCGCAACAGCGGCTTGAAGCCCGAGGGATGGTGGCTCACCTGGAAGTCGTCGCCGAGCTGAACCAGGTCGTAGTTGCCGCCCGCCTGCACCAAGATCGCGTCGCGCGCCATCCCTGCCACCATCGACAGCGTTCCGCTGACGCTGTACGGGTCGAGCTCGGCATGGTCGCTGATCGCCTGCGCCAGCGGATAGAGCTGCGTGACTCGGTTGTCGGTCGTCGACAGGATCACGTTCCAGTTGACGATCACGTAGTCGGCGCCAAAGCCGGCGTCGGTGATCCCGATTGCCTTCTGAGCCGCATAGGTGCGGCCCTTCACGAGGAGGCGGATCGATGCGAGGCCGGTCGCGTTGTAGGCACTGCTGGTGTTGGGCGCGAGCGAGTAGCCGAGGCCATCCGGCCGGAACAGGTCGATATAGCTGTTCTGAACCGTGCCCGCGGTGATCGGATACGGGGCCTGCCGCTGCTCAATGCCGATCTCGGCGACGTTGGTGACCGCATAGGTGACGAACGGGGCGTTGGCCTTGACGATGACGCTATTGCCGCTGACCTCGATACTGCCGATGCCGGGGCCGTTGGCCATCAGCTCCGCGGCCAGAGCATTCGCCATCTCGGCGAAGCTCGTCTTGCCCGCCGCGCTGACCGTCTTCAGGGTCGCCGGGTAGCCGGACACGCCGATCGTGACGTAGTAGATCTCGGCAGCCGAGAAGGTGCCGCTGAAGGTCGCGGTGAGCGTGTGCGTGAACGCGGGCAGCTCGAGCGTCGGCTTCTCCTCGGTGACATAGTCCCCGGCCTCGGTGACCAGGTTCTCACCCGACTCCAGGAGGATCACGCCGTCGACGCTCGAGAAGCGCCGCACCTGGCGCTGCCAGCTCTCGATGCCGCCGCGCACCGATCCCACCTCCAGGCGCACGTTTCGACCGCCTGGAATGAATGGCGTCCACGACGTGCCCGAGATGCCGACCGCCGACGTGATCAGCGCATCGCTGTCGTCGTCGTACACCCACCCTGAGTAGCTGGTCCCGGGCTCCGGGCCGATGTCGCCTTCGTCCTGCTCCACGATGTCGGCGGTCTGCTGCAGGCGATTGCGGTGAGACCACTGGACGAGCGGCGCGCCGAACACGCTGCTCGGGTAGGCCTGTCCGTTAACTCGCAGATTCCCGGGTGGGTATGGCCTCACCTGGCGCTGGGCAGCCGTGCGGCTGACTTCGGTGGCAGCCTCAATGGCCAGCGTGCCACCCGTCGCGATGGTCAGCAGCTTGAAGTCGACCTCTTCGCCTGTCGCGCGCTCGATCCGATCACTGGCGCTCAGCGCGTCATCGAAGAACAGCAGCGCGCCGGCGGCGTGGTCTTGCGGCGTCGTGTCAAGAACGCCTCGGGCAACGGAGATCTCCATCGCGTCGACGTCGATCGCCTGCACCTTGGCCCATTCGGCGCCTGAGCCTTCACCGATGATGACCAGCTCGCCAACCTCCACTTCGCCTAGATCGATGGCGCCCTCGATCGGCAGCACCGTGTCGGCCTGGCTGATGTCGGCGGCCAGCATTGCCGACGGCACAAAGCCACCCGTGCCCTGTAGCTCGAAATCGGCCGTGCCGACGCGGTTCCAGATGTCGAAGCCCTGCGACAGCTGCGTCGGCCGGGCGGCCACCACCGCGAGGTAGGCCGCGTCCATGTCGAGAGCTGCAAGGTCCGTGGCCGTCATCTCGGCGACCAGAGACCGATACGGCACCTCGACGATGTCTCGCCGAACGATCGGTGCAGGCGACGTGTCAGGCTCCTCCCAGCCTGGCGGCTCCTGTTCGACGTAGCTGCTCGACGGCAGACCGAAGACGTCCTCGGCGACTGTCAGCGTGATCTCGCCGTTGGTCAGCTCGCCGTAGTCGATGTCGACCACGCGGAAGACAACACCGGCAATCCCGAGATCTGGCCAAACGAGCTTCAGCACCGCGCCTGGCGTGAGCCGCCAACCGTCGCGGTTGACCCTCAGTCGTGCCTTGGCGATGGGCGTCGCCGAGGCGATCAGATCTCGCTGAGCCACGCGTGCGGCGAGCGAGGCGTTGGGGATGCCCGGGTACTGGCGTGTCTGGCTGACGACGGCTCCCTGCGCCTGGATATTGGCCAGGTCCTGCACCGTGATCGGCGTGTCCTTGTTGGTATCGACGTCCCGATAGACGACCGTGATCTCGTTGACGGTGTCCCCGTAGCCCGCCCGCTGGAAGCTCTCGACCGCGACCACGTTGCCTGAATCGAAGACCGGCAGCGTCTCCGGGTCATAGTCCGCTCGCAGCAGCTTGAGCTCGAACTTCCCGGTTCGCGGGTCCGCGTAGTAGGCGGCGCCGCAGTGGTCGACCACGCGCTGGATGAACGCCTTCAGCTCCTCTTGCTCGTTCCAGAGCATGCAAAGGCCGAAGCCCTCGTCGTACAGCGTGTCAGCTGCAGCCTCGAAGCTCTCACCGATCGTCGCTACCGGATAGCCCAGGCCCCATTCGGTGTTGGTGAGGCACTCGTAGACGATGTGGGCCGGGTTCATGCCCAGGTAATCGCCTGCCGTCAGCTCCGACAGAACCGTGCCAATGAAATTGCACGCGACGTAGTTGCCCACACCTGGCAAGCCGGTGTCGACGACTCGCAGCGCCAACACATGTTCGCCAGGATTGATCGTGACGTCGACATAGGAGACGAAATCGGAGATCGCGGTCGGCGCGAGTTCAGCGCCGTCGAGCCAGATGCCGCGCGTGTTGTCGTGCAGCACCTTGAGCCGTACCGAGGCAGCTCCCACCATCGTGAAGTGATGCCGCACCCACAGCGTCTTGTAGGGCGCCTCCCCCGTCACGGCGGGGATGATGGTGTCCGGGGCCGTGAAGCCGTTCGCAACGGCGTGCGGATGCAGGCGATCGCCGAAGCCGCCAGGACCGCTCTCCCAGGCCGAATCGTTGTATCCAGCAGCGCTGTAGTCTCCGACGCCGTTGCCATCGAGGTAGAGCCACTTGCTGGTCGCTCCTTCGGCGATGACGACGTCGCCCGGCGAGTAGATCGGCGCATCGCTCGGCGTGCCGATCGGAATGGGCGCCTTCTCCGGGTACCAAGGGGCTCCTCCGTCCCAGCCCGCGAGGATGCGCTCGAGCTGCGCGGCCACCGGTTTGATGTATGGGTTGTTGCACCCGATCAGGCCGTCGAACAGCAGCGAGAACACGCCGCGGAACGCCGGCGACGGCTGCGGCAGGACCAACAGCGCCAGCGTGGGCAGCGTCTGCGTCTCGCCGCCCATCATGACGGCGGCCTGCCCATGAATGCCCCCCTCCTTCTTCTCGCCGCCGAAGAGCTCGGGCTTGTCGATCGCGATCGTGCCGTTCTCGGTCTGCGAGCCGATCCACGCGCCACGCTCGCCCCACAGAACCTTCCGAAGCCTGTCGATCGGTCCGTGGCAGAACGCCAGGTGCAGCGCCATGAAGTAGCGCCAGCCGACGGTCTGCTTCTTGCTGCTACCGCCCATTGCCGAACCTCTCGGCTTGCTCGGCCCGCGCGCGCTCGACGGCCTTCAGCGCCATCGCGTCGCCGGTTCGCTCGAGCTGCTCGGCTGAGATGCCGCCGCGCAGGAACGCGGGCCAGTCGAGGCGGTGCTGCACGAAGAACGCGCGTGCGCCGCGGTTGCAGTAGCCCAGCTCCCGGATGTGGCGGTGCAAGACGATGGTCACTTCTTGCCGCCCTTCGCCTTGATGGCCGTGGTGCGCAGGTTGCCGTAATAGATGACGTTCGGACCTGTGACGGTCACGGTGCCAAAGATCACCGGCACTGGACGGCCTTGCTCAGCGACCGGCAAGTCGAAGTCGCTGAGGCTCGGGGCCTTCGGCTGGGGTGGCTTGGGCGCCAGCGCATAGGAAACCAGCGCAGCGATGACCAGGATGGCGAGTTGCACCCACATGGCGGACCTCAGTAGACGGGCGTGCCGTCGAAGGGGTTCTTGATCGGAATGAAGGGGAAGCCGCCGTAGTTCGGCAGGTTGTCGTAGACCGTGTCGCACATGGCCATCGTGTGATCGCAACCGGGGCTGACCGTCACGGCTTGGCCGATCGGGATGCCCTGGAACGGCCTGTCGAGCGTCAAGTTCAAGCCGGAAACACCACTGATGAAGCGTCGCTCGATACCTTCGGCACCGCGATCCCACTCGACGAAGCCGCCGGGGTAAGGCATCGCGTCGAGAGCAGCCACGCCGAGGACCGAGCCCACCACCGACGTGACCGTGGTGTCGATGCTCACCGTGGATCGGACGACGCCGCACTGGTACAGGACGCGCGGGCACTGGCGCTGGTAGAGCCGTCGCAGACCGGTCCGCTTGAGCGAGCTGCTCACGGGTTCGCAGTTGAGAACGGCCGAGGCGCCTTGCCACTCGCAATTGAGCACGCGGCCCATCCAGATCACAGCGACTTCCGCGTCGCCACGATGGAAGCGCTTGATGGTCAGGGCGATCACCTCGGTGGGCGGCGTGACTCGGAAGAGCTCGGCGATCGGAAAGTCGCGTGGGCAGGTCACCTTGACCGCGTTGCGGGCCTGCTCCGTGCTCGCAGCGAGGCTCGATCGACGCAGCGTCGCTGCCGCGTAGGTGTCCGGACCCAACACGATCTCACTGGCCGCCGAGGTGAAACGCTCGACCAGCGTGCCGCGGGCAAACTCATAGAGCTCGACAGGCGCACCGCCGTGCGTGCTCCGTTCGCGATCGTCGTAGCTCATGTCAGATCCCGCACGCTGGCCAGCGCCAATGTGCACTCGGCGAGCAAGTCGGTGCGATACGCGATCTCCACCGCATCGCTGGCCAGGCGCGCCAGCCTCATGAACGAGATCTGCCGCACATCCTCGGGCGCGATCGCGACACCGAGCGCCGCGTCGATCGTCAACTCCTCGACATCGGCGGAGACCTCGGCGGCCACCGTGACGCGGCGATAGAAGACGGTCCCGTCGAACAGCACGATGCGCAGGTCTCGACGACCGATCGCCGCCGATGTGCCGTTCAGGCGCCACAGGCCTCGATTGGCAACCTGCAGCGCGACCGCCGCTCCGCTGGCGCCGGCGACCAGCTGCACGTCGTCCTGCAAACTGGGCAGCCAGAACGGAACCAGCCGGCCCATCCGAGCAGCCAGGAATCCGCGAAACGCTGCGATCTCCTCGCGGCCCGCGAGCAGCCAGCTGTGGCCACGCGAGACGCGCTCGACGCCGGCCAGGTCGGTCACCAGGCGACGGCCGACCTGGCCATCGACCTCCGCGAGCACGCGCGAGTGTTCGGCCTGCGGCTCGTTCGTCCAGTTGGTCTGCTGCGTCAGCACCGAGTAGCCGCGATAGACGATGTCCTCAACCGCCGGCGCCCAGATCCACTCGCCATCGAAGTCGAACCGCAGCGTGCCGACCGCGACGGCGTCGCTGCGGTAGCCCAGCGAAGTCTTGTCCTGCAGCCGCGCGAAGCCCGCCGGCGCGATACGCGCACCGGCGGGCCAGGCTTGTGCCAGCGGGGCATCCAGCGTGATCTCGCCCGCGACCTCGTCGACGTCGAAGACAAGCAGCATGCTCGAGCGCAACCCATCGATGAGCATCAGCGATTCGCCGGCGGCGAAGCCTCGACCGGCGAGCTGGGCGCCGACGGGAAGCACCGAGTCGCCGACGTTGACGTCGCTCGCCAGTTGCACTGCATCAGGCCAGAACGGCAGCTCGAAGTAGCCCCCTTGGCCAGCGCGAAGAAGGTTCTCAGCAAGTACCCGCTCGTCGTTGCCGAGCAGCGCCACAGCGAACTCGACATTGCGGCGCGCACCCTCGCGCAGGCGGACGCGCTGCTCGGTCTCATTGGCTGACGGCATGGCGTCGGTCAGCCATTCGAGGCGCTCGATGATCGGAGCGCTCCAGTCGGCAGCGAATGGGAACGGCGTGCTCACTGCGGCTCACCCAAGCACGTAGTTGCGCACGGCGGCTCCGTTGCGGCCGATGACGTTCACCACGAGCCGCTCAAAGCTCGGCGTCGAGGCCCAGTCCTCGAGGGCCGATGGGTCCAAGACGTTGACCAGGCGCAGCGCGCTGACGCCTCCGGTGCCAGGTGCCGGCGTCGCCGGCTCGAAGCTGCGCGAAGCCACATCCGGCGCCGGCAGACCGACCAGACCGCCGCTCGCATAGCCCCGCCACGCTTCGAGCGCGCGCATCCCGACGCGGTTGAACTCGTACAGGAAGGGCAGCGCGCCAGGCTGCTTCACAACCTCTTGCCGATGCACGAACTCGCCGGCATGGACGATGCCGGCGGGCTCAAACTTCCCGCCGTCGCCGGTGTAGCCGCCCGACGCGAAGCCGATCGCGCTGGCCGCAGCCGTGGCCGCCTTGATGGCGATTTGCTGCGCCGCGAAGCGGACCATCTCCTGCGCGATGCCGCGAAGGAAGCCGAGCACCGCATCCTCGAGGTCCGCAGTGCCGTTGGCCAGGCCCTCGAGCGCCTGCGCCGCCTGGTTCGCGAAGGCATCTTCGAAGGCCTCGCCGACCGGGTCGACCTTGACCTTCAGCTGTGCCGTCTTGACCGAGAGCTGCTCGACGCCGGCAGCCAACGACGGGTCGCCGGAGATCGCGGCGAGCTCACGCATCTTCGGGATCAGCTCATCGATCTGTTCGGCCGTGCGCCGCGCCGCCTCGGCCATGCGCTCCTGGCCAGTGGCCGGATCGATCTGGCGCGTATCGACGTCGAGCTGGATCCGCTCCCGCGCAATGCTCTGTTGGGCGAAGATCTCCTGCACGCGCTGCTGCAGCTCGCCGAGCTCGCCCTTGGCCTTCTCGATGTCGATGACCTGGTCGAGCTTGAACAGCGCTTCGTCCTTGCCCGTGCGCAGCAGGTCCGACCGCAGCTGTGAGAAGCGCGCCTCGATTTGCTTGGCCGAGGCCTCGGCCGCCTGGCCCGTCGCCTGCAACCACTGGATCTCCACGTCCTGGACGCCGCGCTGAGCGCGTGCCTCGCGCTCAGTGTCATCGACCTCGCTCGCCAGCTTGCGCAGGCTCGCGACCCGCTCGTCGGTGAGCTTGAGCGCTCGGCGGTTGGTCTCCAGCCAGGCTTCGAGCCGCACACTGGCGCGTTCGTCGGACGCGGCTTCGCCGTCTTGTGCATTCGCCAGCCGGTTGCGCGCCTCGGCCAGCTGGGTGGTCAACGCCTGCTGCTGAGCGAGAAACGCGTTCTCGACGGGATCTTCCTTGGGACGCGGCGTGCGCTTGCGGTCCTTGAACTTCTCCTGGACATCGGCGAGCAGCTTGTCGTACTTCGCCTGGTCGATCGCGCCGATGTTCAGCGCCTCGTCCAGCTTCTTCTTGGCCTCGGCGATCTTGTCCGCGTTGGTGGCCACCGTCTTGGCCAGGCTGTCAGCCCACTGGCCAAGCTCGATGCGCTGCTGCTCGCGCTCCGCCGCGGTGCGCCGGTTGGCCGCGCGGACGTCACGATCGCGCTTCTCGCGCTCGAGCGCGGCCAGGCGCCGCTCGGCCCCGGCGAGGTCAGTGTCGACAGCGCCCCCCAGGGCGAATCCAGAGGCGCCTGAGCGCAAGGCCTGCACGGCCGCCGCGGCGTCCTTGATCTGCTGCTCGAGCGTGCCGGGCCGTCCGATGTCGAGCATCGAATCCCAGGCGTTCTTCGCGATGTTGGCGACCGTGCGCCAGGCGCGTTGCAGCGTGCCCAGGCTCTCGTTGGCCAGTCCATCGATCCGATCAGCCAGACGCTTCGACAGCTCCAGCTGTGCCTCCTCGCGGCGGCCTTGCTCATCGAGCTGCTGGATGTAGCGCAGTTGCTCGAGGCTCAGGAAGTGCAGCTGCTGGTTGAGCTGCTTGGCCGCCTCGCTCGGCTTCTCGAAGAGCTTGGTCAGTTCCTGGCCAGCCTTGTCGGTCGTCTGCCCCGTGATCAGGCCGTAGCTCTCCACGCTGCGCGTGAGGTTGGCGATCGTGTCGATGCCGAGCCGGCCGCTCTGGACCATCTGCGTGGCGACATCACGCGCTGCGCCCTTCGTGATGCCCGATGCCTTGGTCGCTTCCTCCGCGAGCTCTTCGATCCGCCCGCGTGTCGCGCCAGCGAAGTTGCCCGTCGCCTGGATCGCGACGTTGTACGCCTGGTTCTCTCGCTCGATCTGGACAAAGGCAGCGCCCAGGACGCCGACGGCGATCGCGGCGGCCGTCAGCGCGGCCGTCATCGGCGTGACCAGGCTGGAGACAGCCCGGAACGCGGGCCCGATACCCCCGAACGAATCCTTGATCTGGCCACCTTGCTGGATGGCCACCATCCAGGCCGGCGAGCCGCTGGCCAGGCTCGTGGCGACGTCGGTGATCTGCGCTGGCAGCTGGCGGTAGGCCTGGGCGGTCTGCCCGGCGGAGACGGCGGTGCGCTGATACTGGGTTTGCGCCTGCTGCATCAGCTTTGTGTGCTGAGCCAGGCTGAGGCGCCCAGAGGCCAGAGCAGCATTCAGCGTCTTCTGCGCATCGGCGAGGCGTTGTGCATCGCCCGCCGCGGGGTCGAGCGCGGCGATGAGGCGGCGCAGCTCCGCTTCCTCGCGCGAGGTCTCGTCGCTGGTCTTCCGCCGCTGGGCGGCGAGCTTGGCCTCGGCATCGGCCAGGCGGCGCTGCACGTCGCCCAGTTGCCGCGTGACCTCGATCAGCTGCTGCTCGGCCTGCGTGGCGCCACGGGCGGCCTGTTCGACCTGTTGAAGCGCTTCGGTGCCACCAGTACGCGAACCCTCGCTCTTGACCTCGCGCAGCTCGCCACGCAAAGCGGCGAGCTGCCGCAGGGCCTCGGCCATGTCGGCCTGGACCCGCAGCGCAACGTCCAGATCGCCCTTGCTTGCCACCAGGTGCCCCTTCCTACCCTCGCTTGAGATCGGCCAAGCGGCTCTTCGCCGCCTTGCCCCCTGCGAAACCTGCGTTCACGTCGGCGAGCCGCATGGCGCTGCGCCGCTTCTCCAGCTCCAGCGCCTCGCGGTAGAGGAGCTTCAGCTGGCGCTCGGTGCAGGCTTCGATGTCGGCGCGTGAGAGGCCGGCGACGGCGAGGAGGGTGATGTAGATCTCGGCGTAGCTTGCGCTGCGACCACGCGCTCCTCCTGCGCCCGCACCATGAGCCGGTTGAGGGCGCGCTGGACGAAAAAACGGCCGTTGCACCCCCACCAGGCCATGAGCAGCAGCTCGCCGTCGTCCGGCCGCAGCACAATGTCCGCCGGCAGGTCGCACGCCTGCATCACCAGCGGCATCAGTTCGTCGACGTGCCGCGTCATGACGTCGAGCGCTTCCTCGTAGCTCGGCGGACGGCCGCCTTCCAGGTACGAACTCAGCGTCTCGACCAGCGGCGCTGCGCGCGGCAGCAGCCGCAACCACTCGACGTGCCCGTACTCCCGCATCGTGACCACGCGACCCGAGAGGTTCAGGATGCGCTCCGGGTGCAGCACGTCGACGTCGCCGGCCGCAGCCTCCGCCTTGGCTGCGGCGGCCGCGTTCTTCTCGTGGCGGTTGCCGATCTTGCGAGCCATCGTGCCTCCGTCAAGCCGGCATCGTCACCTGGCGGAAGCGACCGAACTGGCCCAGGTCACCCAGCGCCGGCTTGCTGCTGTCCAGCAGGATGCTCGCCGAGATTTGCATGCCGGCCACATCGTTGCCGTCCGTGATCAGCGCCAGCTCTTGCAGCGGATCGGTCTGGAGCTTGTAGAGCTCGACGATCACCGGCGCATTTCCCTCCGCGAGGTTGATGCCCTCGTAGCGGAACTCCATCACCGGCGCCGGCTGCGTCATGAAGTTGACCTGCTTGCCGCCGGCATAGCCGTAGGCCGCCTTGAGCGGCATCGTCGGCGCCGGGCCGCTCGGCAGCGACAGGAATTCGATCGAGCCGAAGCGCGGATCCTCTTCGTAGTGCGTGTCGGCGATCGTCGCCGGCGAGCCGAGGCTGTCGGTGATGACCAGGTCCTCGATCCCGCCGTGGGCCAGCTTGATGATGTCGCCCACCGCCACGTTGCCCAGCACTTCGCCAGTGACCGTGCCGGCGGCGATCTCCGAGGCGGCGCCGTAGAGCTGCTCCGCGAGGGCCTCGGTGTCGATCTGGTGCAGCGTCGCCGCCAGCGTCATCGTCGTGCTGTTCGGAAAGCTCCGAACCAGCGACTTCTTGCCGCTGTAGCTCTCGCGGTGCTCGACCTTCTCGACGGCAGCCGCGAGCGTGAGCGTCGACACGTCGCCCCACCAGCGCCACTTGCCGCCGGACTTGCGGGTGAAGACCTTGCCCTGGCCGTAGTAGTAGCTTTCGATCATTGCGATCTCCTGTTGCGCGTGTGGATCGTGATCAGACAGTGCCGCCGACCGCCACGGCGATCTGCTTGCGGAGCAGCCATTCGGCGTCCGCCTCGTTGACCTCGAGCTCGGCTTCGGCCTTCAGCGCGCGGCCGGCGTGGGTGTGGTCCTTGAGCAGCTTGACCTTCACGATCTTCTGCGGCTGCTGCTGCACCTGGGGGGTCTTGCTCATCGGGATCTCCTTCGTCGCGCCTCAGCGCATCAGCACATGCGCGCTCTCGTAGGCCTCAACCCACAGCAGCGTCGCGTTGTCGTAGTCCATGACCGCGCCGCCGCGCCAGGCGCAAGCGGTCGCTCCCGGCGACGGCGGCACCCAGCCGATCAGCGCGGCGCGCACCTTGCCAAGCAGCGTGCGCAGCTCGCCGCGCAGCTGCGCGCCGCGCTGCTCGCGGTAGTTGCGCACCGCCAGCACGACGCCGAACTCGGCCGACGCGCCGGCCGCGCGCGCGCCGCGCGCACCGCCGTTGCCGCCAGATTCGTTGGCCAGCAGCACATATGCGCACGGCGGCTGGAAGTCGCGCAGCTGCGAGATCGAGGCGTACTCGGCCGCGCCTTCGACCAGGCGGAATTCCGGCACCTCGGCCTTGAGGCGTTCCATGACCAGGTCGGTATCGAACGGCTCGAAGTTCTGCATCGCCGTCTACCGGAAGGCCTTGAGCTGATCGCGACCGAACACGGCCGCGTCGCTCACGATCTGCACATCGCCACCGTTCGACTCGACCGTCTCATCGCCGATGCCGAGCGTGAACTTGCCGTCAGCCGCGAGCTGCAGCAGACGAAGCGCCTCGCGGTAGTCGCGCACGATCGGATCGTCCTTGTCCAGCGACTGGCGGTCCTTGTGCAACAGGTAGCGCGCGATCGCGCGCGACCAGCCGGTGACCACCGGCGGCACCGGAGCGGTCAGCGGCAGCGTGTAGCGGCGCGCCAGGAAGCCGTCGATCACGCCATCGGCCTCGCGGACCGCGTCGTCGACTCGAACGATCGCCGCGTCGGCAGCTTCTTGCTCTTCGGCGGTCCAGGCGCTGCGATCCTCGCCGCGCAGCGTCACGTCCATGAGGCCGTAGTCGACGATGTCCTTGTGGTCGGGGCTGGCCACCTGGGCCAGCTCGCGCGCACCGGGACGCTCGGCGAGTTCGGCATGAGACACGTAGGGCATGACGGTCGTTGCGTGGCGTTGAAGAGATTGCCGGGGCTATGCCAACACCATCCACCGTTATCCAGCCCCGGCATGAGGTTGGCGGTTTGAGCTCGACTTGGGCTCCCCGGCAGCCTCTCGAGCGAGGCCGCGGGATCGTTGCCCCTCCTTGGGGTGGTATCAGGTCGCCGGCGTCTCCGCCTTCTCAGGCTCGATGTCGACCTCGCTCACGACGAGCAGCGGCTCGGCCTTCAGAGCCTCGACCTGGTCGTCGGTGAGTTCGTCGAGCGGGAGCGTCTTCGCCTCGCCGGTGAACTCGAAGCCTGCGCGACGGAAACTGTCGCGACGCGAGATCACCTTGAGCGCCTTGATCGGCGCGCCGGCGACGCGCTGCGCAGCCGGCTTGCTGTTGTTCGTCTTGGCCATGTGCGAATCTCCTTGTCGTGGTGGTTCGCTCAGGCTCAGGCGAGCCAGGGGCAGACCAGCACTTCGGCGGTGTTGCGGTAGGTGTTGGTCGCGCCGTTGGCCAGGCGCTCGGCCTGGACGACATCGAGCGCAGCCTTCTCGAGGCTCGGCGGCACGACGAGCAGCTTCGGCGTGATCGCCAGCGGCTGGCCGGCGTCGCTCTTGAAGCTCATCATGGCCGCGCGAGCTGCCGCGTAGTTCGTCACGTCGAGCGTTTGCTTCGACATGTACGCGGTCTGCCACAGGCCGAAGCCGACGTTGAGCCGCGCGTCGACGCCCCAGACGAACTCCTTGCGGTCGAAGACGTTGTCATCCTTCAGGTCCGTCTTCGCGGTCAGCTGATAGTCGCGGCGCTTCTGCAGGATGATCGGCTTGACCACCTTGCTGGTGTCGAGCAGGAACCAGGGCGTGCTCGCGCCGCCGCCGTGGTTGCTCACGCTGACCTCGGAACCTTGCTTGCCCACCGGGTGGTCGGTGTCGAAGAAGTACTGGCCGTCGTAGCACAGCGTGCTGTCTCCGGCGGCGAGCAGCGCGAACACCAGCGAGTCGGGGTGCAAGGCCGCGTCTTGGCCGAGCTGCTGCACCAGCGGCGTGTAGACACCGTACTGGTCGTCTTCGATGTCCTCGCGAGGCACGCCGACAGTGTTCTCGAACGTCTTGTTCTTGATGCTGTAGTCGTGATTCTTGAGGTTCTGGATCTGGCGATCGCCGATCCACTCGCGGAAGCGGGTGGTCGCGCCCAGCCAGCCGTACTTCTCCTCGCGGGCGCTCGACGGCACCGGCATCGCGATCGCGCCGGACATCGGTTTGACGACTGCGAACGCGCCTTTGAAGGCAGCGTTGAAGGCCTGGTTCAGGATGGCCAGGTTGCTGTTGTTGATGATCATGGTGGTTCGCTCCTAGAAGCCGCGAGATCAGCCGACGCGGACCCAGACGCCGTCGGCGTCCACGTCCACGATCTTTCCGGCCACGCTGCGCGTGTTGCCGCCGTTGGTCTTCGCGACCGTCTCGTCGTCGACGATGTAGCAGTCGGCGTTGACGTCGGCGAGCGCGATCAGGTCGCCCGCCGCCGAGTTCTTGAAGCGGAACACGCCCTTGCGGTACGTGCCGCTCACCGCGCCCGCGGCGCCGGCGCTGTTGTCCGCGCGCGCCTGCGTTACGCCGACGCACTTGAGCGTGGTCGAGACGGCGCCGGGCGTGCCGTAGCCCGCGGCGTTGATGCAGAACAGCGAGCCGGCATGCATGACGGTCGCGGCCGCCAGCGGGGCGGAGAAGTCCACGCCGTCGCGGCGCGGGGTGTCACGGTCTTTAGTGAGGGCCACGTTGCGCTCCTTGAGTGGGGTGGCGGTGGGTCAGGCCTGCGCGGTCGCGCCCGCCTTGAACTGCTCGACGGTCAGGCCCATGCGGCTGCACACCGCCAGCTCGTCGGCGCTGAGCGCACCGTCGGCGCCGCCCTCGGGCTTCTTGCCCTTGGTCTGGGTGCCACCGAGCGCCGCGATCGGTTGCGCGGTCTTGAGGAACGACGTGAGCGCCGCGATGTCCTTCTTGCCCAGTTCGCGAGCCCAGGCTTCCTGCTCGCCAGCCAGCAAGCGGCCGTCGGCTAGCGCGGGCTCGATGAGCTTGGTGACTTCGTCTTCCTGCAGGCGCGCGGTCAGCGTCGCGACCTGGCCCTGCAGCTGCGTGACCACCGAAACCGGGGCGAACTTGGCCGGATCCGCGCTCGCCGCCTTCAGCTGCGTGCAGGCGGCCACCAGCGCGGCGCCATCGGCCTTGTCGTCGAGCTCGAGCGCCTTGCGCACGCTGGCGAGCGAAGCGCTCAGGTCCTTGATCGGGCCGATCGCGGTCAGCGCGGCGATGGCTTGGTCTTCGGTGGCGGTCTGCTCGAGACCGAACGCGGCGATCATCGCCGCGAGCAGCTTGTTCATGGAGTGGTCCTCCTGGGTGGAAGCAATGCCGAAAGTGGCGGCTGCGCGCAGCGCCAACGGCTCCATGCCGTCGATCGCAGGCGAGTTGGTCAAGGCGCCCATCAGCACCTCGAGAACCGTGCCCGTCTGCTTGTCGAAGGTGAAGACGGGGCTGAAGTAGCGGTATTCCTTGGCGCCGATCAGATCGCTCGCACGCTGCGTGAGCTCGGCGACGGCGAACAGGCCACGCCCCTCGCGCCAGACCAGGTCCTTGATGAAGGCGGCCGCCGGCGCGGGTTGGCCGTTGGCTTCCTTGTTGAGGGTCTGGTGCTCGTAGTCGATGACCGGCGGCGTCTTGCGCTGGCGGAAGCGCTCGATCACGCGGCTGGCGCTGGCAGCGTCGATGCGCCAGGCGTCGACGGGCATCTCCCGGCCGTCGCTGGGCCGGAACGCACCGGCGGGCACGAACTGGAGCTCGATTACATGGCTGCCTCCCTCGAGCGCGGGCAACTCGAAGGCGCAGGCGGCGAGCGCGAGCCCTACTGCTGCGGTGAGTGCGGTTCGGCGATGCATGGGCGCATCGTCGGTTCGCACGCCCCGCGCATCATCGGAACGAGTTCAGATTGTCTGCGGCCCTCAGCTGCTCAACAGCTCGCGGAGGAACTCGGCTGTTCGCTCACGCACCTCGAGCCGATCGCGATCAGACAGGCCAAGGAAGGGGCGCGCCGGCATCTTGATCGTGTGCGCGCCGATGGTGACACGCTGGGCCACGGCGCCCTTGCTCGCCTTCTTGGCGAACTTGCGGCTCAGCTCGCCGGCCTTGTTGGCGCGACGGTACACGTTCTGCGACCTGGCCGCGATGCTGATCTCGCCCCCGAACTGGTGAATCGCGCCATAGGCCCGATTCGTGCCGACGGCAACGGTATCGCTGCCCTCGACCTGGTAGGCGATCTGGCCGCGCAGGAAGCCTCGGAGGGTGAGGATCTTGTCCTTGTTGCGGCGCTTGCGCTTCAAGTACCGCGGCGACAGCGCCTGCCAGGTCGAACCGTCGGGGGCCACCTGCGCCTTGAATCGATCCTGCGTCGACGCGCCCAGGTACTCGCCGAGTTCAGCGAGCAGCGGCCCCGGGCTGGCCAGCAGTCGCTCGACCTTCTCCAGACGCTCGGGAGCGCGCTGCAGATCGAGGTCGATGATGAGCGTGGTACCGGCCATGCGCGGTCACTCGGTCGGTTGTTCGTCGATCTCGATGGCGCGAGGGACCGCGAGCTCGCCCGTGATCATCAGCGGCCATTCGAGCTCGAGTTCGGGGTTGGCCAGCGCCGTCAGCTGAAGCATCACTTCGAACAGCGCTTCGCTCAGCACCAGCAACGGCACGAAGACCCAATGCCGCTCGACGACCAGCGGCGCCTGCCCATAGAGGTCGCCGATGTGGACCGGGCAGATGCCAAACCAGCCCTTGTGCGTGCAGGTCATCTTCACTGGTCGTCCTCCTGCGGCCGGCGGAACAGTCGCACACCGACGCGCCAGTCGTCGGCCACGCCCGTGTTGTCGGTCAGGCTGGTCAGCCCAGCCCAACCGTCCTGCCCGAACTCCACGACGACCACGGCCGGGGAAGCCTGGCCGACGTCGAACTGGGCGAGATAGCGGCGCCGCACGACGGCCTTGCTGCTGTCGTAATCCCATTCCACGCGCGCCCAGATCTCGTCCGGATCGAGCAGCGCCTGCGCGACCAGCGGCAGGGTGCGGCCGCGGCCACCGCGATCGGCCTGCAGCTCGCCGGCGCCGTCTTCGAACAGGGCGCGACCGATCACCAGGCGCTCGCCGATCGCGTCGGTGAACACCCGCGGCTGCTCGAGCGTCGCGCCGAAGGCCTGCAGAAACTCGCCGGCGTAGTCGCGATCGCGCAGCCCGCCAGGCAGCAGCTCGGAAGCCGGAAACGGCCGCGGCGGCGGCATCGGTCCAGGCGCCCGCAGGTTCGGCAGGCCAGGCCCGCCTTGGTTGCCTGGCAACGGCGGTTCCGGCCGCTGCGGCGGGATCGAGCTGTTCAGCCTCGAGGCGCCGGGCGTGTACTCGAAGCCGGGGTCGATGCCTTCCGGCACCCGGACCTTGCGCGGCCCATTGGGGCTGCGCTGGCCGATGGTGTGCTCGACCATCGTCACCTCAGGCGCCTGGTCGGGCCCGGACTTCCCAAGCTGCTCCAGATCTCGCAGCGACAGTCCGCGCACCGAGCACTGGCAGCCCCATCCGTTCGGCGGGAAATGCTGCTCCCACCACGGATCCGACGCATCGAGCACCAGGCCATCCCAGGCCACGTGCTGAGCGCGGGGGTGCTCGACCCAGTCGGCATGCACGTACTGCCAGAACGGCGTGCGCGGGCCGTTGCGCAGCTGTTCGTTGCGCCCGGCCGCGTAGCTCGTGGTCAGGTTCGTCTCGTAGATCACGCGGCTGCGCCATTCGCGCCCGCCGCGGTAGTCCCAGCCGTGCGTCGCGACGATGCGGTCGAAGTCGCGCCGGAACTCCTCGAGCGTGGTGCCGTCGGCGATCGCGCGCTCGATCGCGCCCCGGAAGTCAGCCACGATCGCATCCCGGGTCGCGCCTGCGACGACGAACGCCCAGTCGTGCTCGCGCGTGTAGACGTCGGTCCAGGCCGCGGTCGGCAGGTTGAGCTTGCGCCGGAAGAACTCGCTTTGCTCCCGAAACGGCAGCGAGCCGTAGGCCGCGGCAGCGTCAGGCACGGCCGGCGCCGCCGGCGGCGGCCTCCTGCAGGATCTCGTAGCGCCCGGCCAGCGCGGCGGCCGCCAGAGCCTGAGCCATCGCGTCTGCGTACTGCTGCAGGTCCATGTCCGGCAGCAGCTGCTCGAGCCCGTCGCGCAGCTCTTGCAGCGAGCTCACCCGCTCCACCAGCGTGCGCACCTGGTCGATCCATTGCTGCGTTGCCGGCGCGACGTCGCGCGCCAACTGCGTGCGCATCAGCTCGATGGGCTGCGCGATCGCCGTCGCGGCCGCGGCTGGGGGGCGCGCCGCCAACGCGGCGAACATGGCCGACACCAGCGCGGTCGCTGCAGCCACCTCCGGCGGTGGCACCTGAGCGGGCGGCTGGCCCGGCACCGGCGGCGCGGGCGGAGGCGGCTCGGGCGGCATGCCCAGCACTTCCTCGCCTTCTTCCGCCTGTGGAATGCCGAGCTTCTCATGGACCCATTGCACCGTCGGCCGCACGCCCAGCTTGACGAGGCCGGGCAGCGACTCGGCATAGCTCGCCATGTCCTCAGGCTCTTCCGCGTTGAGCCGGAAGCGGCCGCAACGCCCAATACCGTCGGGCGCCAGGCCGTTGAGAACGGCGATTGCGTAGACGAGGTCGCGCGACAGCGTCGAGTTGATCTGCCGCACGTCGGCATCGCGCAGATCCTTTCGCACCTCGTTGTGCACGTTGCCCAGCGCGTTGGTGCTGCTCTTGCCGTCTGCGCCGCTCGTCAGCGTGCCGCCAAGGATGACCTTGCTCTCGGTGCGTTCGCAGACGTTGATCATCAGCTCGAACGAGGCCGGGTCGCCCTCCGCCGCCTTCTGGAACTCGATCATCATCCCCTCGGGCACGATGCCCGAGGCCTTGTGGCCGATACCGGCCAGCGCGCGCAGCAGCGTTGCCTTCTCCGCCTCGCTGGCGCTCCTGGGGTACTTGCCCAGGCGCACGGGGATGCCATAGACCTCCAGGAACTCCGCCAGGTCGCCGAGGCTGTAGTTCTTGAAGAGGTAGGGCCAGACCAGCTGACGGAACAGCGCCGTGCGTTCGATGTAGCCGCTCTTGGCCTTGTGGACATGGGTGATCCAACCGAACGGGCGCAGTGGCTCACCCATCACGCCGTCGACGCTCGTGTTGCTGCGCAGGCGAATCTCTTGCTGCTGGCCGCGGTGCGTCATGAACCAGGTCTGCGGCCGGTGGGTGATCTTGGCCGGCAGCCAGGCGCGACCCTCGCGTCGCCACTCGATCTCGAGGTTCACGAAGCCCTTGCCGATCGAATCGGTCAGATCGAACAACATGTCCTCGAAGTCGGGGATCTGGCGCACCAGTTCCTCGATCTGCTTGGTCCGCTTCTTCTCCGCAGCGCTGGCATTCACCGGGTCGACCAAGTCCCAGTCGAGCAGCAGCGCGCGGCGACGCTTGCCCATCTCCGCCGCGATGTGCCCGTCCTTTTCTTCCATGTCCTCGAACAGCTCGTACTGGGCGACGATGTCGCCCTGCTCGGCGGTGTCGAGGATGTTGGCCAACCGGCTCGGTGTCAGGCCGCGCGAAGGGTGCCGGGCGAACTCGCGCTGCAGGTGCGTCAGCCGCGCCGTCTGCGGTTCGGCCAGGTCGGAAAGGGCGGCGCGTTCGATCGGCCGACCGTCCGGCCCGAGGATCTGGGGGATGGTCATCGTGTGTTCTCCGTTCGGTCGGCTCGGGCCCTGTCCCGGCCATGTCGCTGCAACCCCGCTGCAACCCCCTGGAAGACGCGATCGACGACGAGACGGGGCGATGTAGCCACCGGCGCCTGAAAAGCGCCTGGCGGCCCGAATTCCACGAGCGGCCAGGTCACCATGCGCCCGGCTCCGGGACCCAGATCACATCGCCGCGACGCTCGGCGTCCGAATCTCCGCTGTCGGCAGCTCGCTCCATGCCGCGTGCGTAGGTGACGCCGGCGGTGAACTCGATCGGCGCTGAGGCGTTCGAGCCGGCATGCAGCGCCAAGCCGAGCGCCCAGAAACGGTCCGCGTGGCCATCGGGCGTGCTCTCAGCGACGAACCGGATGTTCCCGGCAGCGGTCGTGATCTTCTGGACCTTGCGCAAGTCGGCGCGAATCGTCGGGTCCTCGGGGATGCGCAGCTTTCGGTCTTCGAACGCGCCGCGGACCGGATAAGCCAGCGCCTCCTTGACCGGACCCGTGAACGTGACGGCCTCGACGCGGCTTTCCCCGAAGCGGTCCTGAGCATCGTCGGCCCAGCCAATGCCCAGGCCCGTCGCGTCGATGCAAGCGCGCTGACACCGCTCCAGCCACGGGTAGAGGATCTTCTCCTGCTCGCTCTTTCGCATGTTCTGCAGGGCGATGACCTTGCGCGTGTAGAACACGTCGCCGAGCTTCTCGAGGATCCAGATGACCGTCAGGTCCTTCTTGCGGCCAATGTCGACGCCGACGTACAGCGGGCCGAGGAACGGCCCCTCGAGCTCGCGCTCCCAGTCGACGCCGCGGGAGTACTCGCAAGACGTGATCAGCAGGTACTCGAGGAACTTTGCATCGTCGTCGGCCGGGATGCACATGTACTCCTGGTCGAAGCTCTCGGCGTCCGCGGCGCCGGCCTTCACCCAGTCGAAGTACTCCGCCTCGGTCATGGCCTGCTGCTCGGCGTCAGCCGGCAGCGACTGCTGCAGCTTCCAGAGGAAACCCTGCTCGAGCGCGTTCTGCAGCGTCACACGGTGGTGGCTGATGCGCTTCGGGTTGCCCTTCTCGACGATCTCGCGGATCAGCTGATTGAAGAAGCTGTGCGAGCCGCGGTGCGTGGAGATCACCTCCATCGAGCCGCCCCATGTGATGCCGGGGTAGGCGATCGCCCACAGCTTGCGCTGGTCAGGGTGCAGCGCGAACTCGTCGAGGATGCGACTGCCACGCTTGCCGGCCTGCGCATCGGGGTTCGAGCTCATGCTGTGGATGCGTCGGCCGCTGGCGAACGCCAGCACGTAGGCGCTGATCTTCTTCTCCGGGTCGAGCACCTGCTCGCCCAGATCCTGGGCGGCCAGGTTCATCAGGCCCGCAAAGAGCTTGCAGTCCTCGAGGAACAGGCGCGCTTGGATGTCGTCGCGGCTGCTGACCCACTCGTCGTAGCGCGCGCCCTGCGCGGCGGCGCGCTCGTCAGCGGCGTAGGCCGTCGACCAGCTGATGCCGATCTGACGGCTCTTCTCCATGAGCTTGAGGCGCGAATCGTCCTTGATCCACTTGGCCTGGAACTGCAGGAAGATCGCCTGCGGGTCGGCAGGGATGATCTTGGCGCGGCCCTTGTGCTGGGTCATCAGACGATCCCCAGCGCCTCGCGGATCGCCGCCTTGGTCTCCGCCGTCACGCCGCCCTTGTTGGGCATCGCCTCGAGCTTCGCGCGCTGCTCGTCGAGCAGCTGCTTGCGTGCGCGCTCCTCGACCTCGGCCTGGAACTTCTTGAGGTTCACCGAGCTGCGCGACAGCGTAGCGATGTTCTTGGCGGCCGAGCTCAGCATCGCGACGCGATCGCCAGGCTCGAGGTCGGGATCATCGGCATCCTGCAGCTGCAGGATCGCCTCGAAGAGCTCGGTCTGCACCAGCGCGGTAAGGGCCTCGCTGCGCGCGTCCTTGTCATCTCCGGCCTGCTCGCGGATGAGCTTGGCGGCCTCCGTGCTGGCGCGGATCGCCGCCAGGCGCCGATCGAGCTTTTGCCCATAGCGGCCGAGCGCGCTGCGACTCGGCAGGCTCCCAGCCTTCGACTCCGCCGGGAAGCGCTCCTGCAGGTCGGTGATCAGCTCGTCGAGGGTCTGTGCGCCGGTGGCGAGCATCGCCTCGATGTAGCTCTTGATCTCCGCCGGCAGCCGGCTGATCGTGCTCTTGCGGGCCACGGCGGCGACCTCACCAGTACTTCGCCGGCCGCGCGATGCCGGGCTCGCAGTCGACCGTGTACTCCGCGACATCGACGCCGTCGCGCGTCAGCTCGGCATGCCAGCGGCCGGTCGGCTCCTTCTTGACCTGCACCAGCTTGCGCTCGTCCAGGTAGTCGAGTTCGCGCCGCAGCTCGAGCGGCGTGGCATCGGGATACTCGCTCTGGGCGACGGCCAGGATCGGGCCCTCGTAGGCGCCCATCGGGCGCGCGTTGTTGAGCGTCAGCAGGATCAGCCAGCGCAGCGCTTCGCGGCGGATGCGCGCGGTGTCGATCGGCACCTCGGTTTGTCGCACGTCAGTCTCCCCGAGCTGCGGTGCGCAGCTGCAAGTTCTCGATTCGCACAGCCAGGCCGTCGAGCTTGGCTTCGACGACGCTCTGACCGCGCACGTAGTCCTCCCGCATCACGAAGCGCTGCGGCAACTCGGCCTTGAGCTCCATGAGCTCGCGTTCGACGCGCTTCCACTGCTTGGCCTCTTCGCGGTTCGCCTCCTGTATCTCGTCGAGCTGGTCCTGCAGCTTGGTGAAGCGTTCGTCGAGGCTGCGTCCGGTCTGGTCGAGCAGCATCTTTCCGGCGGCGGCGACGGCGCCGAAGAAGGCCAGCAGCAGCGTGATCAGCAGGGTGATCAGCTGCCAGAGCTCGATCTGGATGTTGGTCATTGCGTCTTCCGCGGGTACTGGAGTCGCTCGATCACCAGGCCTGCGCATCTGGCGTAGGCGTCGTACATCTGCTTGAGGGCCACCATGACGTCATCGGCCTGAGCGCTCGCCGGCGCCGGCAGGTCCTGTGGGCATCCCACCTGCAATTCCGCCGGCTGCGGCGGCGGCAGCCCGTGCACGGGCCTCGGCGAGCTGGCGCATGACGTCAGCACTGAACAAGCAATCAGCGCGGCGAGCCGCATCAGAGTTGAGCGCACGTTTCAGCTCCTCGGTGCTCTCCGCGTCCGCCGCGGCGCGGCGGTTCATTGCCAGGCGCAGGGCAGCGCTCGCATCGGCTGCCTGCGTGATCAGCCCGGTGTGCGAATCGATGATCGCGTTGAGGTCCCGCACGTGCTGTTCGGCCTCTTTGCCACGCTGCAGCTGCTTGCCTTGCGACAGTCCCCAGAGCTGGCCGCTCAGCGCGCCGAGCGCCAATCCCGGCACCAGGCCCACGCAGATCAGCACCGCAGCGGTGACCTTGGTCAGTGGCATCGTCACGTGCAAACCCCTCGGCCCCAGCCGGCGTCGACATAGGTGCGCTCGTGGCGCAGCAGGATGCGACGCGGGTAGTCGCGGTTCTCGCGCCAGTGGCCGGGCGCGCGACCGGCATTGACGGTCTCGACAGAGCCGAACCACAGCAGTGGATCCAGACCCTGCCGCGCCGCCAACGCCTTGTCGCGGTTCACCCAGCCCAGCCCGCCGTTGTAGGCGGACAGCACCATCGCGAAACGCTGACACCCGTCGCGCCCTGCGACTCGCTCGTGCAGCCACAGGTCATAGCTGGCCAGCGCGCGCAGCGACCAGGTCGGATTGAAGGGTTCGTTCGCCGCGAGCTGCGGATCGATGCGCGAGATCCAGCTCGAGGTTGCCGGCATGAACTGAGCGAGCCCGGCAGCGCCGACGTGCGACACCGCACGTGGATTCCAGGCGGATTCCTGATGCACCTGCGCTGCCAAAGTGGCGATCGGTGCATCGAGGCCCCAGACCGAGCGCGCCGAGCGCACGAGCTCGACTCGGTAGGCAGCCGAGACCGGAGGGGGCGCCGGCGGCGCGGCCAGCGCGAACACCGGGAACAGCACCAGCGCTCGCTGTGCCCACCACCAGGCGAGATCGCAGCAAGACGCCCCGACAGCCCGCGTCTTTGCCAGAAGAAGGCGTGTCATCACAGCCCCGTGGCCAAGCCGACGATCACCGCGGCAACGATGACAGCGCGGCGCAGCAGCGCAGCGATGAAGATCGGCTGGTACTCCGCCACGACGCGGAAGTCCGCGTCACCCTGCGGTTCGTCCGTACCCAGCCGCCAATCGCGTTCCAGGTAGCCGTCGGGCCGCGAGTACGGGAAGAGGCCCCGGTCGACCCAGTAGCCCAGCACCGCTCCGATCGCGATGAGTGCGCACTTGTAGAGCACGACGGGCAGCTGAACGAGGGACACCAGAGCCACGGCCAGCAGCAATGCGGCGGCGACCATCAGCCACAGCGTGGTGCGCGGCAGCTTCAGCAGCGCGGGAATGCGCTCGCGCACACCAGAAAGCAGGAACATGACTCGCCCTCCTCGACAGCGGGGCCGACGCCCCGGGATCAACGGGCATCAGTCTCGTGTCGAGGTGCAAGCGAGTCTTGGGAACCGGTTCAGATTTCCGGTGATGCGCGCCGCGCGCGCGCGAGGGTGCCGCTCTCCCGAGCGGCCAGGGTCACGTCACTGCATGAAGCGGCACTTGCCGAATTCGCAGCGGACCATCAACGACTCGCCGCCAGCGCAGCTCACCGCATAGGTCTCCGACGCCGGCCCCTTGGCGACCAGGTTGGCGCGTGCATCGGCGCAGCGATTCTGCCGTGCCATGCTTTCGACCTGGTAGGCCTCTTGGCCGCGCTGCACCTCGGGCGCTGCAGCCACCGTCGGCGCGGCCGACGCAGGACCCGGCACCGCAGCCGTCGGCGATGGCGTTGGGTCGGCCGGTGCCGCCGCCGGCGGCTGAGCCACCGTTGCCGTGCAACCCCGTTGCGTGCGGACCTGCTGCAGTTGAGCCAGGCGTGTATTCGCGCTCTCGACCGCGCTGGACTTCTCCATCACGTTGCCGACGCCGAAGTCGCCGAGGAAGCTGAGCACGGAGCGTGCGTCGAACTCGCTCTCCTTTTCGACGCGCTGCAAAAAGCCGTGCACCTTCGCCGTCTCGAGCTCGAGCTCGCGGCAGGTCATCGAGCTGCGCTCCACACTAGTGAGCTCGCCCTGGCGTCCGTAGTTCTTCGTGGCGCAGCCGGCGCTCAGCGCGGCGCATGCGATCAGCGCGATCGCAAAGATCTTGTTCATCGGAACCCCCTTGAATGTGACCGAGTACGTTTTTCTGTAGGTGGACTACGTCTTTCTGCAGTCTGCCGCTGCACTTTCGGTGGCGCCTGCAGCGCTGGCAACCCCTCTGCGGGGGAGGCGGCTAGCGTCGCTCGAAGAGCACCTGTTCGATTTCCCACAGCTGCGCGAGGTAGCTGCGGATGGCGCGGCCATAGAGGCGGCGCTCGCGCTGCACGTGGTGCATCGGCCACATCACCAAGCCCGCCTGCAACGCGATGCCGCCGAAGAACACTTCGGGGCGCGCCGTGAGCCCATTGGTGATGATCACCATCAGCAACGCAAAGCTGCCCAGCAGGCCCACCAGCATGAGCAGCAGCCAGCGTGAAGTCCACATCTCCCAACGCGCCGTCGAAAGCTTGCCGCGGTAGAGCCGCTCAGCAGCCTGCAACTGCTCGGTGCTCCACTCCCAGTAGTTCGGCGCATCCGATTGGGTGATGTTGAAGATGTCGCGACCAGCAACCTGGCGCACGGGTGCGTGGTAGACCTGATTGGTCAACGTTTTCTCCCTTTGCCGCGGTCGTAGTTGACGACATCGCGGCCCGCGGCCTGACCGACCGATGCGTTGAAGTGTTGCTTCACGCTGGTCGTGGGCCTGGGCGATGGCGACGACGGACCGGTCGCCTTGCCGCGCTGGGTAGATGTAGCCGCGTCTGGAGATCGCTTCGCCAGCCGTGCGGCCAGCTCGCTGACCGTCTTGCGATCCGGCGGGTCGCAGCGCCGCCAGTCCTCGACCAGCTGGACCTCCGCATCGTCCTGCGGCCCCTGGTCGATCAGCTCGCGGATTTGACGGAGAAGTCCGGCGCTTTTCCCGAACACGTGGCCGGCCTCGCGCTGCGCCCGCTGCAGCTGCGTCTCGCCCGTGATGACGTAGTGCATGTCGATTTGTAGATCAGGCCGCGCCGCGACCAATGCCTCGACTGCCTCCTTCGGGAACGAGCCGCGGGCCTTGCGCTTGTTGAAGGCGCTCTTCTCCATGCCCAGAAGAGCGGCCAGCTCCACGTCGGTCTGCACGCCGACGATCTCCTTGAGCCGGAGGACCGCTCGCTCGAATTCGAAGTAGTTCAAACACCCCCCTTGCGCAGTCGATTTGTGGACTGCTACACTGCATCCACAAATCGACATTCGCTATCCCAAAAAAGCACTAACTGACTCGATTGAGAAGGGTACTCCAGATGAGCGTTCGCGCCGCGAAGACGATCCGCACGCCAGCCCAGGTGCGTGACGAGTTCACCCGCAAGGGCGTCTCGATCAGCAGCTGGGCCGTCGCGCATGGCTTCAGCACCGCGCTGGTGTTCGACCTTCTCGCCGGCCGCAAGAAGGGCCTGCGCGGGCAGGCTCACCGCGCTGCCGTCGCGCTCGGTCTCAAGCGCGGCGAGATCGTCAACGACCCGAGCCAGGTGCTCTGAGGTCGCCATGCAGCGGTCGCAGCGTCACCTCGACTTGCCGCGCCACGAGCCGATGCGCTCGCGGCCCGGCTTCCTGCGCATCGAAGGCGGGTGCGTCGTCACGCCCGCCGGCATCCGCATCGGCTGCGCCCACCTCCAGCAACCGCCCATCCCCAGCGCTGACGCCGAGGCCATCCAGCGCGCCTTCCTCACTCCCCGCCGCCGCGCGAACGCGCTGCTGCGGGTGCTTGCGGCCGGCCTGGCCGCCGTCGTCATCAGGAGAAAGCCGCTGTGACCAAGCTCTTCCGCGCGCGAGTGCGTTCGCGCATCCACGATGCCGAGCGCATCGTCTTCTTCGAGGCCTTCGGCCGCGATCAGCTGGACCACGTCGAGGAGGCGGTCTGCTACGCCTGGAACGTGCCCGCCGAGGACCTCGAGGTCTACGACCTTCTCGGCGAGCAGCAGCTGCTGCAGCTCGCCGCCGGCAAGACGATCGACGGCGATCTGCGCCTGCTTGAGATCGGCTTCGAGTACGGCTCGCCTACCTATCCGCGGCCCGAGGACGTGCAGCTGCTGGTGAGCCCGGCCACGCAGAACCGCCTGCACATGGCACTGGCGCGCCTGCCGTCGATTCGCCGCCCGGTCGGCGGCATGCCTCGCCTCTTCGGAGCCGCAGCATGAACGGCGCGCGCCACCCCTTCTGGCTGGCACTGGCCGTCACCGTCGTCATCGCCCTGGGAGCGCTGGCATGACCGCGGCGGCCACCATCAAGGCGGAGCACGTCGCGCTGGCCGCGGTGACGCACAAGATGCGCACGCGCCTCGGCTGCAAGGTCGCGAGGTTTGCCGCGATGAGCGGCGCCACGAGTGCGTGCGGGCCGACCTGCGGCAGCTCGCGCTCCTACCGGGATTGGTCGCAGCGACAGCGCCAGGCCCGCACGCCGCTGTTCCTGGCGATGAACCACGGCGACCTGGTCAGCGCTGTCGAGCGGACTCGGCTCTGCCACGGGCTGAAGGAGGTACGCGCGACCTGGGGCTGCGGCCTTAAGGCGCTGCGCGCCGAAATCGCAACGGCAGGCCTGGCATGAGCTCGGCACCAGACACCGGCCCCAACGCCCTGGTCGCGCGCTGCGCGCAGCTGCTCGAGCTGCTGTGCGGCGCGGTGCCGCACGGCATGAGCAACAAGGCGATCGCCGATGCGCTGCGCGTGCCGCCGAGCTACGTGACGCGCGCGGCTGCCGATCTTGCCGCGATCGGCTGGGTCGAGAAGCTGCCGAGCGGCAACTTCTGCGTCACGACCCGCTTCTCGCGCCTGTCGTTCCGCGTGTTGGCCTCGTTCGAGCGAGAGCAGCAGCGCCTGGGCGACATGCAACGCAATTTCACCCTGAACAACTGAGGAGCTCCCTCCGAATGGCTCGCACGCCCAACCCGAAGGCCGAAGCACCGGTCGACGTGAAGTTCAACGAGGTCGCCCTCCAGAAGCTCGACGCCGACGTCAAGCAGCTGGTGGCGATCGACAGCCAGGCCGAAGCGCATGTGCGCGCCGTGGCCTTGCGCATCGGCTACCAGCTTCCGGCCGACAGCACCGACCCCGACCTGATCCAGCGCGACATCGCCGCGAACATGCGGCGCAGCGTCGAGGCCTGCCTTGAGGTGGGCCGCGGCCTGACCGCGCTGAAGGCGGCCTGCCAGCACGGCCAGTTCCTTGCGCGGCTGGAGGTGCTGGGGATCGAGCCTCGCGTGACCCAGCGGTTCATGCAGGCCGCGCTCAAGTTCGCAAATGCGTCGACGGCGCCGCTTTTGAAGGCCGCCGGCACCCAGAGCAAGCTGTTCGAGCTGCTCGTGCTGGACGACGAGCAGATCGAAGAGCTGGCGCTGACCGGGCAAACCGGCGAGCTGGCCCTTGACGACGTCGCGACCATGTCGGTGAAGGAACTGCGCGCCGAGGTGCGGCAGGTGCGCGCCGACCGCGACTTCGAGGCCGAGAAGCGGGCCAAGGCCGAAGCGAAACGCGACGCCGCCGAGAAGAAGCTGCGCGGCAAGGTGCCCGAGGTCATGCCGCTCGACGAGCGCCTGGCGCCGTTCCAGAAGGACATCACCGAACGGCACTCCCTCATGGAAAAGTGCGTGATGGCCGACATCGAGGCCGTCAAGGCGCTGGAGACCTGGTGGCTCGAAGACTCGGGCGAGGATGGTCCGATGCCGCCGGCGGTGCTCGCTGTCCTGGTGCACCTGGACAACGCCGTCACGCAGCTGGCCAGCTGGGTCGGCACGCTGCAGCACACCCTGAACGAACGCTTCAGCGGCGACCTGCAGGCGGCGCGCCAGTACCTCATGCAGGCACCCGCAGGCGACGAAGTGGAGGCCGAGGCCACCGCCGACTCGGCCGCCGGCAAGCGCCGCGGCGCCAAGCGGGGTTGACGTGCTCGACGCCGACATGAGCCTCACCCCAGCCATCCGCGATCACCTGAAGGTCCTGGCTGCGCGCCTAGACGCCGCGCCACGCGGCCAGGCCACGGCCCTCGTCCGCGAGTCCGCGGCGTTCCTCGGCTGGTCGGTGCAGACGGTGTACCGCCAGCTGCGCGACTCGGCGGGGTGGAGCTCGGGCCGGCGCACGCGCAAGGACAAGGGCAGCACGTCGGTCGACGCCGACGCACTGGTGTCACTCGCCGCGGCGCAGCGCGAGGCGGTGCGCGACAACGGCAAGCAGACCCTGTTCACCACAACAGGCCGCGGTGTCTTCGAGGCCAACGGCGTGAGCTTCGGCGTCTCGAACCAGCAGCTCAACCGTCTCATGCGCGAGCGCAAGCTCGGTGTCGCCGCGCAGCGCAAGGCCAACCCGGTGCAGGACCTGCGTGCACCGCATCCGAACCACACGCACGAGGTCGATCCGTCTCTGTGCCTCGTGTACTACCTGCGCGATCGCCAGTACATCATCCGCGACAGCGAGTTCTACAAGAACAAGCTCGACGCGATGGCCCGCGTCAAGTTCAAGGTGTGGCGATACGTCGCCTATGACCGCGCGAGCGGTTCGATCGTGCCCTGGTACGTCGAGGCCGCCGGCGAGAGCCAGCAGAACCTGTTCGACTTCCTGATGTTCGCCTGGGGCGAACAGCCAGGCCGGCCGTTCCACGGCGTGCCGAAGAACCTGCTGGTCGACAAGGGCAGCGCCCGCGGCAGCGCGCTCGACAACCTCCTGCTGCACCTCGAGGTCAATCCGCTGGACCACGCGCCGGGCAAACCGCGCGTGAAGGGCGGCGTCGAGGTCGGCAACAACATCGTCGAGACGCAGTTCGAAAGCCGCTTGCGCTTCGAGCCGGTCGACAACGTCGAGCAGCTCAATGCCGCCGCGTTCGCATGGGCCAACGCGTACAACGCGAACCTGATCCCCGGCCAGGATTCGCGGCTGCGCCGTGACGGCCTGGCGCAGCCCGTGGCGCGCTACGACCTGTGGCAGCTGATCACCGCCGAGCAGCTGCGCCGCCTGCCGCCGGTCGACGTGTGCCGCGCGCTCATGGCCGCGCGCGAGGAAGAGCGCACCGTGCGCCCGAACCTCACTATCACCTACCGGCACCCGCAGGCCGAAGGCTCGGCGACCTACAGCGTGCGCGGCCTGGCCGGCGTCAACGTCGGCGACAAGATCTCGGTGCGCTCGCTCGTCTACGGCGAGTGCGCGATCCAGATCGAGGTCCCCCGCTACGACGGCGAGCCGCTCATCTACCGCGTGGAGCCGGAGCGCGACTTCGATCGCTTCGGGCAGCGCCTCTCCGCGGCCGAGATCGGCAGCGAGTTCAAGGCCATGCCGAAGACCGCCATCGAGCATGCAGCCGATGCGATGGACGACAAGGCCTATCCCGGCCTCGGCGACGACGAGCTCAAGGCCGCGCGCGAGCGCAAGGTCACGCCGTTCGGCGGCGAGCTCAAGGCCCACAGCTACCTCAAGGACGTGGCGATGCCGACCTACCTGCCGCGCAACGGCAGCGAGATCGAGACGCCGGCGCACGCGCGCTTCGAGATGCCGCGCCTGGACGCGACCGCCGCGATGCTGCGCATCGTTGACGCCGTCGGCCGCCACCTCACCGCGGACGAGCATGCGTTCCTCGCTGCCCGCTATGCGGATGGGGTCCCGGAGGACCAGCTCGAGGCGCTGATCGCGCAGTTCAAGGCCGGTGCCGAGGCGCCGGCGCCGCTGCAGGCCGTCGGCGGCCTGCGCGCCGTGTAGGAGGGCGCTGCGATGGCACTCAAGCTCAAGCGCCTCCTGAACGAACGCAGCGTCAGCGCCAACGGCCTGGCGCGCGCCACAGGCCTCAACAGCGGCTCGATGAGCCGCCTCCTGAATTTCGGCGTGTGGCCGAAGACGCCGCCCGAAGACGAGCTGCGTCGGCTGATCGGGCGGCACCTTGGCATGCCGGTCGAGCAGCTCGTCAGCTACTTCGATCACGACGTCGATCTGCAGGGGCAGGTCGACCAGTCCAGCCCGGCGGCGGAAGCCGTCAACCAACCGGAGATTGACATCATGCTCCTGCGCAAGCAGACGCTGACCCGCGAAGCCCGTCAGCATTTCCGCATCGCCCGCGATCCTTTCGACGAGAGCGCGGTCCAGTCCGACGCCGATGTCTTCGTCACCGACGACATCCGGCACGTCCGCGCCGCGATGCGCCAGACCGCGCGCCACGGTGGCCTGCTCGCCGTGATCAGCGAGAGCGGCGGCGGCAAGAGCACGCTGCGGCACGACCTGGTCGACTGGATCAACTCGAACAACGAGCCGATCACGGTCATCCAGCCGTTCGTTCTCGGCATGGAGGGCCGCGGCGAGCGCGGCAAGACGCTCACCAGCATCGACATCACCGGCGCCGTCATCCGCAAGGTGGCGCCCGGCACCACGCTGCGGGCGAGCCAGCAGGACCGCTACGACCAAATGCACGCCGTCCTCAGCGCCAGCGCGCAGGTCGGTCGCAAGCACGTGCTCGTGATCGAGGAGGCCCACGACCTGGCCGTGCCGACGATCAAGCACCTCAAGCGCTTCTACGAGCTGCAGGACGGCTTCCGTCGCCTGATCTCGGTGATCCTCATCGGCCAGACCGAACTCGAGCGCAAGCTCAGCGAGCAGAACCCCGAGGTTCGAGAGGTCGTGCAGCGCATGGAGATCGTCACGCTGCCGCCCCTCGACAGCCACCTCGAGGGCTACCTGCGCCACAAGCTCGGCCGTGCCGACGTGAGCCTCGACGCCGTGCTCGACCCCGCCGCCGTGGACGAGATCCGTGCGCAGCTGCGCACGACGATCACCGAGCGAGGCAACGGCCAGCGCGCCACCCGCATGGCGTCGCTGTGCTACCCGCTCGCGGTCCACAACCTGCTGACCGCGGCCATGAACGCGGCGGTGCGCATCGGCGCGCCGCGCGTCACGGCTGACCTGGTCGCCGCCGCTGCGAGGGCGTCGTGAGCGCGAACCGCACGCAGCCCAGCATGGTGGTTCGCATTGCCGCCATCGTCGGCGCGATCGCGGCCGCGCTGGCCGGCGTCCTGATGCCGCCGGACGGCGCCGAGCCGACCGATCTGCCGGTCTACGACCCCGGCGAGCAGGCGCTGCGGGACGAGCTGCTCGACCGTGTTGCCGCGGCCTACGAGCAGGGCCGTGCCGATGCGTTCAAGAGCGCGATGTGCATCAGCGGAGGGCGGCCATGAGCTTCGGGACCACCGCGCTGCTGCTGATCCGGCTCGACCAGGTCGGCGCGCACTGGGAGAGCGTCGTGGAGCTTGCGCGCCGCTTCGCTGTGTCCGAGAGCGAAGTCCGCCAACACCTCGAGGCGCTCACCGCCGACGGTCTGGCGCGCGTCCAGCGCGACGCACACACCGGCGAGATCCAGGCCGCCATGAGCGAGCCCAGCGCCGTCAGCACGAAGGCCAGCGAATGAACGCAAACCAGCTCCTCAACCTGCTCAGCGAGCACCAGGGACGCAACCGCGGCATCGCCGCGCGCGACCTGGCCGTCAAGGCCGGACTGTCGCCGCGCCAGGTGCGCAAGCGCATCAGCGCGCTGCGCGACGAAGGCATTGCCATCTGCGGCAAGCCCGCCACGGGCTATTTCGTTCCAGTGACGCCGGACGAGCTGGAAGAGAGCTGCGAGTTCCTGGAACACCGAGCGCTGCACAGCCTGAGGCTGCTGTCACGCATGAAGAAGGTCGCGCTGCCCGAGCTGCTCGGCCAGCTGCGCCTCAACAAGGCCTGAACCATGTTCATGCACGAGCCAGGGCGCAAGACCGCCCTCACGAAGAGCCACACGCACGCGTGCGCGGTGTGCGAGCAGCAGATCCCGCAGCAGATGCTGATGTGCGGTCCGCACTGGCGCCTGGTGCCGCCGCAGCAGCAGCTGACGGTCTACCGGCTGTGGAACCAGCTGCACCGCGCGCCGACGCGGAGCAAGGCCTACGAACGCATCTGGGCCGAGTACCTCCAGGCGCGCGACGCCGCCATCGAGAGCGTGCGCAAGAGCCTGGGCGAGACGCCCACGGCAGACCCTGGCCATCCCGAAGGAGCTTGACGATGACCACCCTGGACGAGATCGGCGACGCCGCGCGCGTGCTGAGTGAGCGTCGCGCGCGCCTGCGCACGCTGGTCGAGGCCCTGACCCGCGGGCTCGAGGCCTTGAAGACCGACTCGCTGCCCGAGATGCGGGTCGCGATCACCGAGGCGACGCAGGCCTGGGAGTCGTTGCGCGACCTGGTTGAGGCGAATCCGCAGCTGTTCAAGAAGCCTCGCACGGTGGCACTGCACGGCATCAAGGTCGGGTTCGAGAAGGGTAAGGGCGGCCTCGAGATCGTGGACCCCGATCGCACGGTGGCGCTGATCCGCAAGCACCTGCCCGACCAGGCCGACGTGCTGATCGCGACGAAGGAGGCGCCTGCGAAGGATGCGCTGGCGCAGCTGTCGGCCGAGCAGCTCAAGAAGGTGGGCGTCAACGTCAAAGGCACCGGCGACCAGGTCGTGATCCGGCCGGCCGACGGCGAGATCGACAAGCTGGTCAAGGCGCTGGTGAAGGCGCAGATCGAAGAGGACGGCTAGCAGGCCCGTCCTACCCCCGCAGCCGGCCCGGGGGGAGCGAAAGGCCGGTGGGACGTAAGCGGCGAGTGGTCCCGTTCGAAGCAGCTACGGCGTGCCGCAGTTGCCATTACAGAAAACCGCCGCAGGTGACGGGCGCAGCCGTCTCGTGTCGACGCACGACGCGGTCTCCACCTCCCTCGGGAGGCATGCGTGGCGTCACCCGGTTTCCGGTGTCCGAGAACACCGGACCTTCTTCAAGAGAGCGAAGCGATGACGGGCTTGGATTTGCCATTTGACTGGACCACGTTCGAGAACGCACTGCCGTCAGGCGATGCGCTCACGCCGTGGTTTCCGCGGTCGACAGCTCCGGTGCACGTCGGCCCCTATCGCGTGTCGTCGGATACCGGCTACTGCGGCTGGTCGTGGTGGCACGGCGACAAGTTCGGCAACTGCTACGTCCGCATCGCAGGCGCGATCGAGAACCGAGGCCACAGCTACCAAGGCCGCGATGGCGGCCTCCACGCAATCCTCCACTGGCGCGGGTGCATGCAGCACCTGCCATTCCTGACTCGGGAGCACCTATCGTGAACTCCGACTTCGTACATCGAACCGTCAGCGCGCCGGCCGCCCAGCGGGTCGAGACCAATGCGCCGAACAGCGTCTTCGCGCTCGGTGGCCCGCCCGTGGATAGCTCGCCTACACGCAAGGTTCGCAGCGACTCGAGGTGGCCCAAGGCCCTTGAGCTCTTCGAGCGGCGCGGCGCGATGTCCGCGCAGCAACTGGGAGCGGCGCTCGAGATCAGCCTGAAGGCTGCAAGGAACCTGGTCACGCGCATGCTGGCGGACAAGACGATCGCCGTCGCGTCCAGCCACACCAGCGGGCCCAGCCATCCCCGGCTTTACGACCTGGCGCAGCGATGTGGCGGCGATCAACCTCCGAGCGACTTCAAGACATGGCTGGCGAAGACCGGCCAAGAAAGCGCTGAGGGCCGCGTGCCGCCGCAAGCGGCACCTGGGCCCAGCACGCCCGATGATCCCAAGGTGATCACAGGCCACGGTCGTGGACGGCGAGCACTCGCCCGCATCGACCCAGTGCCGAGCCCCCAGCTGACATGCGGGCTGCTCAACACAGGCGAGCTACTGATCGAGGCTGGCGAGCAGCGCATGCGGCTGGACCGCATTCAGGCTCGGTCGCTCGTTTCTTACCTCGACCTGGTGTCGAAGACGCTGCAGGCGGTGAGCTGAATGCCGAAGATCTACCTCGCCGGGCCGATGACGGGACTGCCCGAGCTCAACTTTCCGTCGTTCAACCACTTCGCGTCGGTGCTGCGCGCGATCGGCCATGAGGTGGTCAACCCCGCGGAGATCAACGGCCTCGCCACCGAGAAGTCCTGGCAAGAGTGCATGCGCGACGACATCCGCGAGCTGGTCGGCTGCGATGCCATCGCGCTGCTGCCCGGTTGGCAGCGCAGCACCGGCGCCAACCTCGAGCTGCACATTGCACACCGCCTCGGCATGGACGTCTTGTTCGTCGAGCAGCTGGTGAAGGAGTACTTGTGAACCGAGACCAGGCTCTTGCCAAGATCCGGAAGTGCCTTGCACTTGGGCGCAGCTCGAACGAGCATGAGGCGGCCGCCGCGATGCGGCAAGCGCAGAAGCTCATGGTCGAGCACGGCCTGGACGCGGTCGACGTCGACCTGGCGCATGTGGGCGAAGCTGAAAGCCGCGCGGTGATGCAGACGCCGGTCTCCTGGGAGATCACGCTCGCCCACTTGGTGGCCGAAGCCTTCGGTTGCCAGACATTCACGACTCGCCGCGTTCTTGTGGGCCGCACACGCTCGAGCGTGGCCGCGATCCGCATCTTCGTCGGCGTCGGCGCGGCCGCCGAGGTTGCGAAGTACTCCTTCGACGTGCTCAGCCGGCAATGTGCCAAGGCTCGTCTGTCGCACATCGCGAAGCAGCCCAAGAACTGCAAGCCCATCACCAAGACGGCACGCGGTGACCAGTTTGCGAATGGTTGGGTGCACGGGGTGCGAGATCTCGTCAAACGGTTTGCGGGCAACGAGCAACGCACCGAGCTGCTCGAGATGTACATGAAGCGCGCGCATCCCGATCTGGTCGAGGTAGATGCCAAGCGCCGCGAGGTCGGGCGCAACGTCCGCCATGACGACGCCTGGCAAGGCATGGAGGCGGGCAGGCAGGCAAAGCTGCACCACGGCGTCGGTGCCGAGCAGCGGCCGCTGATCGCCTCGGCCAACGGAGGCGCCTGATGCAGACCTTCGACGTCATCGTCCACGCCAAAGGCGGCTCCTACGTGACGGGCGTCTACCAAGGCCACTGCGCCGCGTGCCGCACGAGCGCGCAAAGCGCAGCCGAACAGCTCGGCCTGCAGCTGTTCGGCGAATCGTTCCTGCGAGCGGAACCGCTCCCGGGCCCGGCGGCCGCCCCCTACCAGGGCTGGCGCCTTTTTGCATCCACGGAAGGCTGATGCCGATGCACCAATCACCCACCGACATGCGGCGCGTCGCCGCGAGCTCGTCCGACGTCGACGCGCGCGCGACGCTGCTCTCGGCCGTCAACGCGATCGAGCGCAAAGACGCTGCGCTGAAGGATGCCTGCGACCTGCTCGAGGGCTGGGTTCGCTTCAAGTGCACGAAGCGCTACCAGGCTGAGCACTTCGCGCACATCGAGAAGCTGCGCAGCGCGCTGAGCGAAGTCGCTGCGGAGGGCGGCGACTGCCCTGTGTGCGACGGCAGCGGCGAGGTGGCAACGCTGCAGCCTGGTTCGCGTCACTTCGCGCGGGTGCCCTGCGAGACGTGCGGCGGAGACGGGTGCATCGGCGGTCCTGCCGACCTTGCCACGCTGGCTGAGCAGGTCGTGCAGAGCGAAACAAACGCGCTGGCCACGCAGTGCTCGGACTTCGCGACGAGCCTGCGCAGCGCGTTCACCGTGGCCGCGCTCAAGGGCGAAGCGCCGGCGTCGTTTCGGAAGGCGGCCGAGCTGCTCGAGCGCGCCGCGAGCGCGCTCACCGATCAGGCGCAGGCTCAACGTGGGTGACATGACCGGCATCAGTTGGTGCGACAGCACCTTCAATCCCTGGATCGGTTGCACACGCATCTCGCCGGCCTGTGACGATTGCTACGCGGCGCGCAGTACACCGGCGCGCACGCTCGGCTTAGTCTGGGGCCCACACGAGGCGCGGCGCCGCACCGCAGCTGAGACGTGGAAGCACCCGGAGCGCTGGGACCGACAGCACGCCCAGTTCCTCGCCGTGAACGGGCGGCGCCGGCGCGTCTTCTGCGCCAGCCTGGCCGACGTGTTCGACAACCAGGTGCCGGCGGCCTGGCGCGAAGACCTGTTCGAGCTGATCCGCACGACGCCCAATCTCGATTGGCTGCTGCTCACCAAACGCATCGGCAACGCGAGGAGCCTGCTCCCGAGCGACTGGGGCGGCGGCTATGACAACGTCTGGCTCGGCGCGACCGTCGTGAACCAGGGAGAAGCCGACCGCGACGTCCCGAAGTTGCTCGCGCTGCCAGCGTCGGTGCGCTTTTTGTCGATCGAGCCGATGCTGGGGCCGATCGACCTCCAGAAGTCATGCACGCTGCGCTGCCCGAACGGCGATTGCTACACGCACCACTCCACCGGTCATCGCGTGGTAGTTGATTCCGAGAATGGCGGAACCTTGGTGGAGTGCATCTGTTCGCGCCTCAACGGCCTGTCCTGGGTCATCGCCGGCGGCGAAAGCGGCCCAAAGGCGAGGCCAGCGCACCCCGACTGGTTCCGCTCGCTGCGCGACCAGTGCGCCGCCGCCGGCGTGCCGTTTCACTTCAAGCAGTGGGGCGAGTGGCTACCCGGCTCGCAGGCACGCGAGGTGGGCAACCAGATGGCGTTCGTTGGCAGCTGCAATCGCGGCTGGCAATGGGATGAAGGCACCCACTCATGGCGCATCGGCAAGAAGGGCGCCGGCCGCTTGCTCGATGGCGTTGAGCACGGCGGATTCCCACTTTGACCATCATGACGCGAGAGTCAAAGAAGTTGCGGACGACCGATCTCGGCGCCGAGAAGTACTGCACCCGGTGCAACGAGTGGTGGCCTGCCGATGGTGAGTTCTTCTACAGCGATCCGACCGGCTTGGCTGGCCTCTTCTACTGCTGCAAGGCCTGCTACCAGGAGTGGAAGGCGGCCCACCTGGCCAAGAAGGCCGCAGCGCGAGGAGCACAGCAATGCAGCTGACGTGTCCTTGCTGCCATGTCCGCTTCCCGCTCGAGGCGGCGCTCCAGGACGAAGCCGGCCGCGAACTCCTCGCGCTGCTGGCCGGCCTCGACAGCGCGATCGCGCGGCCGCTGGCCAGTTACCTCGGCTTCTTTCGCGCGACGAAGACGCAGCTCGGTTGGGATAGAGCGCTGCGCCTGGCGCGCGAGGTGCTCGACCTCACCGTCGACCAAGGCCACCTGCAGGTCGCCCTCGATGAGACAGTGGCCGCGATGGCCGAGAAACGCGCTCAGAGCGGCTGGAAGCCTCTCGGGGGACACAACTACCTCCGGAGGGTTTTGGAGAGCGCCACAGCCCGCCTGGAGGCCTCGGCTGGTGCAGATCTGCACCAAAGCCGAAGCAGTGCGGCGCCCGCGCCGCGCAGCAAGACGGGCCAGGCGCTGGTGGCGCTGGAGGGAATGAAGCGTGGTCGCTGACGCTGCTCCCGCCGAGATCCCAGCCTGGTTCAACGACGCGATCGTCAATGGCATCCAGCGTCTGTACGTGCTGGGGCTCGCCGGCACGCCTGCGGCCGAGACGGTCGTGCTGACGGGCAACGTGTGGGTGGAGCTGCTGTGGAACGCGCGCCGCTGGGATGAGCCGTCCACGCCGACGCGGCTCGCCGAGGCCTTTCGGCGCCTCTCGTTCGCTGCTGATCGCTGGCCCGCGCCGGCGCAGCTGCTCGAGTACGTGCCCGACCGCGCCCAGCCGAAGGTTATTGCACGTTCGTACACCCAAGAGCAGATCGCCAACAACCTCGCGTTCATTCGCAAGGAGCGCGAGCGCCTCTTCGGACCGAAGAGGCGCCCATGCGTCGACGTCGACGCAGACGAAGGACCCCAGCAATGAGCACCGTCGTCGACCAAGAAGGCGCGCGCCGCGCCGACCTGGCCAAGATCCACCTGGCCAAGAAGGATCTCGGCTGGGATGACGACTTCTACCGTTCGATCCTGTGGAGCGTGTGCCGCGTCAAGTCCAGCGCCGAGCTGGACTTCACCGGGCGCAAGCGCCTGCTCGAGCACATGCGCCGCTGCGGCTGGAAGGCCAAGCGCGGCAAGTCGTCGCGTCCGATGGCCGATGACGACCAGTCGAAGATGATCCGCGGCCTGTGGCTCGAGCTCCATGAGCTTGAATACGTCACGGATTCAAGCGAGGCGGCCCTGGCCAGTTGGATCAAGCGCGAGACGCGCGTCGAGGCCCTCCAGTGGCTTTCGCCCGCCCAGCGGCAGCAGACCATCGAGAAGCTGAAGCGCTGGCGGGATCGCGACGCGAAGAAGCTTCGGACGCTGGCGCTGGTCGCGTTCAATCGCGGCCGGTTGTCGACGTCCGACATTGAAGAGCTGGCAGCGGCCTGGTTCGGCTCGCCGCGGCTCACCAAGGGAGTCGCCGGGCAGATGCTGGCCCGGCTGCAGATGGAGGCCGACCGTGGCTAACGAGCACACCAGCATGGCGCAGCGTCGCAACGAGCTGCTCACGGACCTGGTCGACGTCGCCCTGCGCGTCCTGCGCGACCACGACATCCCCGAGGAGCTCGCCTCCGTCGCCTCGAATGCGGTCGCCGACCGCCTGGCCGACCACTGGGGCGGCCAGAACATCACGTTCCCGAAGGACTTCTTCTGGCGCCTGGCCAAGGTCGAACTCGCCATCTACGATGACTGGGCCAAGGGCTCGACCTTCCCCGAGCTGGCGATGAACTACAAGATGTCCGAGCGCGGCGTGCGCAAGCTGATCGCCCGCGTTCGTGCCAAGATCACGGACGCACGCCAGACTGGCCTTTTCGAGCCCCCGACGAGCAGCTGATCGGCACCGCGCCCGCCGTTCCGCCTCCCGTAACGGAATTACTCGGCGCCCGTCCCACCCCATCCCCCGTGATCCCGCTATGTCTCGTTTATCGCGCCGGATCACCGAGGTTTTTCACGTTCCCGTTCACCAGCGCGCGCACGGCGTGCTCGGCACCTGCGCGCTGCGCCAGGGCCGTTTCGGCGAGGCGCGCCGGCATTTCAAGCAGTCGCTCGCGCTGACCGCGCCGGGCGGCGACGAGCGCAACCGCGCCGCGACGCTCGACCACCTGTCGCTGGTCGAGAAGTACCTTGGCCGCTTCGACGAGGCGCTGCGCTTCGCGCTCGAGGCGCTGGCGCTGTACCGCCGACTCGACGACCACGCGGGCCTCGCGCTGTGCCTCAACAACCTCGGCGCGCTGCACATGGCGCGCGAGGACTACCGCTCGGGCCTGCCGCACCTGCACGAGGCGCTGGCGATGTGCGAGCGCGACGGCTTGTCCGGCACGCTGCCCTTCGTGCTGTCCAACCTCAGCGAGGTCGAGCTGCACGTCGGCAACCTGCCGGCCGCGCGCGACCATGCGACGCGCGCCGGCGAGATCGCCCAGGCCAAGGGCAACCGCGCGGCGCGGCTGTGGGCCACGCTGCAGCTGGGGCGCATCGCGCAGCGCGAGGGCGACCTCGACGGCGCGCGGCGCCTGCTGGCCGAGGGCACGGCGGGCGCAGCGGCGATCGGCGTGCCCTCGCTGCAGTGCATCGCGGTGGTGGCGTTCGCCGAACTGCTGTGCGCCGACGACGACCGCACCGCGGCGGCGCGGGTGCTCGGCTTCGCGGCGCGCCAGCCGTCGATGGGCGGCCTGCTGGCCGAGAGCATCGACGCCGAGCGTCAGCGCCTGGCGCTACCGGTCGACCGCGTGCCGCTGGCCATCGACCTCGCCGAGCTGCTGCGGCGCATCGCCGACGAGGCGCCGGTCGCGCACGAACCGCTGCGCGCGCTGCTGCACAAGGCCGAGCGCCGCCGCACGGCGCGGGCCTGACCCTCCAGCCTCCCGGCCGCGGGCGTGGAACGCCCGTGCAACGCCCCCCCGCCGAAAGTCCGTCCGTCAACGAAAGGACGGACCCCATGCCCATTGCCCTGCTTCTCCTTGCCTCGCTGGCCCGCGCCGGCCTGGCGCACTGGCGCCGCCGCCGCGAGCGCCTGGCCACGGCCCGCGCGCTCGCCGAGCTGAACGAGCACCTGCTGCGCGACCTCGGGCTCGACCGCAGCGACATCGACTCCGTCGCCGGTGCCACCGCCGGCCGCGGCGACTGGACCCGCGTCGTGACGACGCCTTCGCTGCCGCGCCGCCGCGCGGTGGCCTGCCGCTGACGCGGCGCCTCACCGGAGAACTTCCACCATGCTGACCGCCACCCGACCCGAAACCCTGGCCACCGCGCGCTACGCCAAGTGCATCGAGGCCTCCAAGCGCGTGCGCTGGGAGATCGAGCGCGACGTGATCCGCGGCCGCCGTTTCGACACCGGCTGCAAGTTCCTGCCCGACGCGCTTTCGATGATCGACCGCCTCGGCTTCCTCACGCCCGACGAGGCGCGCTTCCTGTCGCAGATCCAGGGCCGCACGTACGCCAACATGTTCGCGCTGGTCGAGCGCTTCATCGGCGCCAAGGTGCTCGAGCTGACCGAGCCGCACCGACTGGGCGACCAGGTCGCGCTCGAAGCCCTGGTGCGGCTGACGGACGAGGAAATCAAGCACCAGGCACTGTTCCAGCAGCTCGACGCGATGGCGGCCGAGCAGATGCCCGATGGCTACCGCTTCGTGCCGCGGCCCAACGAGGTCGCGCAGGCGGTGCTCGCCAAGTCCACCTGGGCGGTGCTGGCGCTGACGCTGGACATCGAGCTGTTCTCGCTTGCGCACTACCGCGCCAGCATCGGCCCCGAGACCGCGATCTGCCCGCTGTGGAAGGACGTGTTCCTGTTCCATTGGAAGGAAGAGTCGCAGCACGCCATCCTCGACGAGATGGAATGGCGCCGCGAGCACGCGCGGCTGTCGGAGGCCGAGCGCGACCGCGGCGTCGACGAGCTGATCGAGCTGGTCGGGGCGGTCGACCAGACCGCGCAGGCGCAGGCCGCGGCCGATGCCGACTACTTCATCGCCAACGCGGGCCGGCGCTTCGGCACCGAGCAGGAAGCAACGCTGCGCGATCGCCTGCTCGCCGCCTACCGCTGGCAGTACATCGTCACCGGCTCGCGCGAGCCGCGCTTCGCGCAGGTGCTCGGCGAGCTGACGACGCCCGCGCAGCGCCGGCGCATCGAGCAGGCGCTGGCGCCGATCGCCGAAGAGGTCGTGCAATGAGCCGCCGGGCCGCTCCCAAGGCGAATTCCGAAGTGCGAAGCACGGAGGATGCCCGATGAACGCGGTCGTGATGCTGCATGCCAGCGCGTCGTCGGCGCGCCAGTGGCAGGCGCTGGGCGAACTGTTGCGCGCCAGCGGCCGCGAGGTGCACGCGATCGACCTGTTCGGCCACGGCCGCCGCGAGGCCTGGCAGGGCGTCGCGCCGATGCGCCTGGCCGACGAGGCGGCGCCGATCGAGCGCCTGCTCGAAGGCCTGGGCGGCGCCCACCTGGTCGGTCACTCCTACGGCGGCGCCGTCGCGCTCAAGCTGGCCAGCCGTCGGCCGTCGCTGGTGCGCAGCCTGGTGGTCTACGAGCCGGTGATGTTCAGCCTGCTGCGCGCCGACCCCGATTCGCAGCCGCTGCTGCAGCGCGTGGTCGGCGTCGCCGAGGCGATGCGCGCGAGCGTGGCGCAAGGCCGGCCCGACGACGCCGCGCGGCGCTTCATCGACCTGTGGTCCGGCGAAGGCACCTGGGCCGCGCTCGCGCCCGAGCGGCAAGAGGTCTTCGCGGCGCGCATGCCGGTCGTGCTGCAGCACTTCGATGCGCTGTTCGGCGACCCGTTCTCGGCCGCCGACCTGGCGCGGCTGTCGATGCCGCTGCGGCTGCTGTTCGGCGCGCGCACCGTGCCGGCCGCGCGGCGCATCGCGTCGCTGATCCACGCGGCACTGCCGGGTGCGCGCTGCAAGCGGCTCGACGGCATGGGCCACATGGGCCCGGTCACGCACGCGCCGGCCTTCAACCGCCACCTGCTCGAGCTGTTGGCCGCCGGCCAGCCGGTGCGCGCAACCGGCGAACGCAGCGCGTCGCTCGCGGCCGCGGGCGCGCTTTGACGCTCTTTGATCGATCGATCGGAACCAAGGACGAAAGGAGTCCACGATGAAACCGCTGACGAAACACGGCTGGCTGGAAACGCTGCTGAGCGGCGCGCTCGCCGTCTGGTGGGTCCTGCTGCTGTCGCCGCTCGGCCTCGAGCGCCCCGAGAACGCCCAGGCGATTGCCGCGCAGCCCGCGAGCCCGCGCACGCCCGAAGCCGCGTATCCGTCACCGCAAGTCGACCCGCACGCGGCGCCCGAGGCGCTGCCGCCGACCTTCTGAACGCTGAAGAAGACGAAAGGAATCCACGATGAACACGCTCGCTCTCCAATCCCTGCGTCGCGCCGCGGCGCTGCTGTGGCCCGCGCTCGGGCTGGCCGCCTGCGCCGTTGCGCCGCTGCCACCGTCCGTGCCCGAGGCGATCGCGCCGGCGCGCGGCGAATCGCTGGCCTTGAGCGTCGCCGCGCGCGGCGTGCAGGTCTACGAATGCCGCAGCGCCGCGCCGGGCGCCGCACCGGCCTGGCAGTTCGTTGCGCCCGACGCGCAGCTGTTCGACGCGCGCGGCCACCGCATCGGCGAGCACGGCGCCGGCCCGCACTGGCAGGCGCTGGACGGCAGCCGGCTCGACGCGGTCGTCAAGGCGCGCGCCGACGCGCCGCGCGACGGCGCGATCCCGTGGCTGCTGCTGTCGGCCCAGGCGAGCGGGCGCACCGGCAGCTTCACCGGCGTGAGCAGCATCCAGCGCATCAACACCCAAGGCGGCGTCGCGCCGGCCGGGGGCTGCGATGCCGCCAGCGTCGGGCGCATCGCGCGTGTGCCCTACACGGCCGACTACCGCCTGTTCCGCGGCGCCGGCGGCAGCCCGGTGGTGTTCTGAGCCGGGCCAGCGCGGGCGTCGGCTGTCTGCAAGACAGACACATGTCGCGCCGGATCTGTCGGAATCGCAGACAGCGCAGCCGCGGCGCGGGCCCATCCCGCACCGCGGCCGCGCGGCGTTGGATGGGAGATCCGGGCTCACCCTGGGACTTGCCCTAGGCCGCCCTCGTGCGGGCACGGGCCGTGCACCACCGTGCGGCACCAAAGAGGAGACAAGCCCCATGAAGATGCTCCACCGCCGCGCGCTGGCGACCCTGGTCCTGGCCGCGCTCGGCGCGGCCGCGTTCGCGCAGTCGGGCAACGAGATCCGCATCGCCCACGTCTACAGCAAGACCGGCCCGCTCGAGGCCTACGGCAAGCAGACGCAGACTGGCTTCATGCTCGGCCTCGAGTACGCCACCGCCGGCACGATGAGCGTGGCCGGCAAGAAGCTGGTGGTGATCGAGAAGGACGACCAGGGCAAGCCCGACGTCGGCAAGGCCCAGCTCACGGCGGCCTATGCCGACGACAAGGCCGCGCTCGCGGTCGGGCCCAGCAGCTCGGGCGTCGCGCTCGCCTTGCTGCCGGTGGCCGAGGAGTACAAGAAGATCCTGCTGGTGGAGCCCGCGGTCGCCGACTCGATCACCGGCGACAAGTGGAACAAGTACATCTTCCGCACCGGCCGCAACTCCAGCCAGGACGCGATCGGCAATGCGGTCGCGCTCGACAGGGGGGGCGTCACGATCGCCACGCTGGCGCAGGACTACGCCTTCGGGCGCGACGGCGTGAAGGCCTTCAAGGACTCGCTCAAGAAGGCGAAGATCGTCCACGAGGAGTACCTGCCGACCAGCACCACCGACTTCACCGCCGGTGCGCAGCGCCTGTTCGACGCGCTCAAGGACAAGCCGGGCCGCAAGATCATCTTCATCATCTGGGCCGGCGCGGGCAACCCGTTCAAGATCGCCGACCTCAACCCCAAGCGCTACGGCATCGAGATCGCCACCGGCGGCAACATCCTGCCGGCGATGGTGAACTACAAGCAGTTCCCGGGCATGGAAGGCGCGACGTACTACTACTTCGGCATTCCCAAGAACGCTGCCAACGAGTGGCTGGTCGCCAACCACTACAAGCAGTTCAAGACACCGCCTGATTTCTTCACCGCCGGCGGCATGAGCGCGGCGATCGCGGTGGTCGAGGCGCTCAAGAAGACCGCCGGCGACACGGCGACCAACAAGCTCATCGCGACGATGGAAGGCATGAGCTTCGAGACGCCCAAGGGCAAGATGACCTTCCGCAAGGAAGACCACCAGGCGATGCAGTCGATGTACCACTTCCGCATCAAGGCGGACCCGGCCTTCGACTGGGGCGTGCCCGAGCTGGTGCGCGAGATCAAGCCGGAAGAGATGGCGGTGCCGATCCGCAACAAGCGCTGAGTTCAGCGCGCGCGCTCTGCGACTTTTCTCCCTCTCCCCGCAGGCGGGGAGAGGGCAGGGGTGAGGGGCCCGGTCCGGCCTGGCCCTCACCCCAACCCTCTCCCGCAAGCGGGAGAGGGAGCATGACAACACCACGAGGAGACAAGCGATGCGAGTTCGGATGCTTCGCCACGCCGCGGCGCTGGCTGCCACCCTGATGGCCTCGGCCGCCGCCTTCGCCGCCGTGCCGCTGCCGCAATACAACGTCGACACCAGCAAGATCAGCGTCTCGGGCCTGTCGTCGGGCGGCTTCATGGCCAACCAGCTCGGCTATGCCTACTCGTCGACCTTCATGGGCGTCGGCGTGTTCGCCGGCGGGCCCTACATGTGCGCGGGCCACAGCAACTACACCGCGTGCATGTACAACGCCAGCATCAGCGCCAGCATGCTGAACACGATGCAGGCCGACATCAACAACTGGAGCGCAACGGCCATCGACAACAAGGCCAACGTCGCGAACCAGAAGGTCTACCTGTTCGTCGGCAGCAGCGACTACACCGTCGGGCCCAACCCGATGAACGCGGTGAAGACGCAGTACACGAACAACGGCGTCAGCGCGGCCAACATGGAGTGGGTGCAGCGCAGCGGCACCGCGCACGTGTTCCCGACCGACTTCGACGCGACCGGCAACAACGCCTGCAGCTCCAGCGCCTCGCCCTACATCAGCAACTGCGGCTACGACGGCGCCAAGGCCGCGCTGACCAAGTTCTACGGCACGCTCAATGCGCGCAACGACGCGCCGGCCGCGGCCAACTACATCGAGTTCGACCAGTCGGCCTACAGCAACGGCAACCCCGGCATGGCCTCGACCGCCTGGCTCTACGTGCCGGCCAGCTGCGCGAGCGGCACGCAGTGCAAGCTGCACGTCGCGCTGCACGGCTGCCAGCAGGGCACGGGCACGATCGGCGACAAGTTCGTCAAGAACACCGGCTACACGCGCTGGGCCGACACCAACGGGATCATCGTGCTGTTCCCGCAGGCCAAGGTCGACAACACCAGCCGTTCGACGGCGGCCAGCGGCTCGCTCGCCAACCCCAACGGCTGCTGGGACTGGATCGGCTGGTACGGCAGCAACTTCGCGCAGAAGGCCGGCACGCAGATGGCGGCGATCAAGGCCATGGTCGACCGCATCGCCTCGGGCACGGGCAGCGGCGGTGGTGGCGGTGGTGGTGGTGGCACGCCGCTGCCGGCGCCGACCGGCGTCGGCACCTCGGGCGCGACGGCGAGCAGCATGGTGATCGCGTGGAGCGCGGTGTCCGGTGCGAGCGGCTACAACGTCTATCGAGGCGGCAGCAAGGTCAACGCGTCGCTCGTCGGCGCGACCAGCTACACCGACACCGGTCTCGCGAGCGCGACGACCTACAGCTGGACCGTCGCCGCCGTCGATGCGAACGGCGCCGAGGGCGCGATGTCGTCGCCGGCCACCGGCACCACCGCCGGTGTCGCCGCCACCTGCTTCACCGCGAGCAACTACGCGCACACCACCGCGGGCCGCGCCTACCAGCAAGGCGGCTACGCCTATGCGAACGGCTCGAACCAGAACATGGGCCTGTGGAACACCTTCGTCACCACGACGCTGAAGCAGACGGGGCCGAACTACTACGTGATCGGCACCTGCCCCTGACCACCTTCACCGATGCTCGAGACCCGCAACCTGACGATCCGCTTCGGCGGCCACGTGGCCGTCGACGCGGTGTCGTGCACTTTCGAGCCCGGCACGCTGACGGCCATCGTCGGCCCCAACGGTGCCGGCAAGACAACCTACTTCAACCTGATCTCCGGCCAGCTGCGCGCCAGCGCCGGCGAGGTCTGGCTCGACGGCGAGAACCTTTCGTCGCTGCCGGCGCCACTGCGCACGCGCAAGGGCCTGGGCCGCGCGTTCCAGCTCACGCAGCTGTTTCCCAACCTCAGCGTGCTGGAGAACGTGCGGCTCGCGGTGCAGGCGCGCGCGACCGGGCGCGAAGGCGGCGGCTTCGATCTGCTGCGCGTGTGGCTGGACCGCCGTGCCTGGCTCGACGAGGCGAACGCGCTGCTCGAGCAGGTGCGCCTTTCGGCCCGGCGCGACGAGCAAGCGGCCAGCCTGCCGCACGGCGACCAGCGCAAGCTCGAGGTGGCCGTGCTGATGGCGCTCGACCCCAAGGTCTACCTGTTCGACGAGCCGACGGCGGGCATGAGCGTCGACGAGGTGCCGGTGGTGCTGGACCTGATCCGCGCTTTGAAGGCGCGGCGCGACCGGACGATCTTGTTGGTCGAGCACAAGATGGATGTGGTGAGGGAGCTGGCGGATCGGATCGTGGTGCTGCACCAGGGGCAGTTGGTAGCGGATGGCGATCCGGCGGTGGTGATTGCTTCTCCGGTTGTGCAGCAGGCTTACCTTGGGGTTGTGGTGGAGGAGGTGGCGTGAGCTGTTTCTCCGCCACCGCTGTGATGCTGCCCTGCGGGCAGCTGCGCGCCTGCGGCACTGAGCTGCCCCTGCGGGGCAGGGCCGGGATGTGCGCCCGGCGGCGCACCTACTTTCTTTTGCTTCGCCAAAAGAAAGTAGGCAAAGAAAAGGCGACCCCCGATCCGGCGCCCGCGGCGTTGCCGCGGGTGCCCTGCGGTGCTCGCTCCAGGGGCGCGCCGCTTAACTCGCTGTGCTCACTGCGTTCGCACGCTCGAACAGTCGCGGCGAGTTTGAAGTGGAAGCGCGCTCACGCGCGCCGCCCCTTGCACTGTGCTCCTCGGCGCCTCCTAGGGGGCCCCAAAGGCAAGTACCAACACCAACACCAAACCCAACACCAACAGCCGACTCTGCGCGCGGGGTGTATTGCCGTTGACGTTGGGGTCCCCCTCGAAGGCGCCGAGGAGCACAGCGAAGCGGGCGGCGCGCGCCAGCGCGCTTCAACATCAAACTCGCCGCTTTGTTCGAGCGCAGTGAGCGTAGCGAACGTAGCGAGTTATGCGGCGCGCCCGCTTCGCGAGCACCGCAGGGCACCCGGCGCAGCCGGGCGCCCGAGCGGGGGTCGCCTTTTCTTTGCCTACTTTCTTTTGGCGAAGCAAAAGAAAGTAGGTGCGCCGCCGGGCGCACATCCCGGCTCTGCCCCGCAGGGGCAGCTTCAGCCTCAAGCAGTCGCTCAGCCGCCTGCAGGCCGGCATCACGGATCAGAGCAATGACCACCAAGCCATTGCTCCACCTCACCGATGTCCAAACCCACATCGGCCCCTACCACATCCTCCACGGCATCGACCTCACCGTCCCCGAGGGCGAAGTCACGATGCTCCTCGGCCGCAACGGCGCCGGCAAGACCACGACACTGCGCACGATCATGGGCCTGTGGCAGGCCTCGGCCGGCCGCATCGCCTTTGCGGGCGAACCCATCGGCGGGCCGCAGGCACAACGCACGACGCCCGAGATCGCACAGCGCGGCATCGCCTACGTGCCCGAGAGCATGGGCATCTTCAGCGACCTCACGGTGCAGGAGAACCTGGTGCTGGCCGCTCGCCATGCCAGACGCGCCAGCGAGATCGACACGCAAAGGCTCGAGTGGATCTTCGGCCTCTTTCCGGCGCTGAAGAAGTTCTGGCGCCATCCGGCCGGCAAGCTCAGCGGCGGACAGAAGCAGATGCTGGCGGTTGCGCGCGCGATCGTCGAGCCGCGCCGCCTGCTGCTGATCGACGAGCCGAGCAAGGGGCTGGCGCCTTCGATCATCCGCAACCTCGTCGATGCGTTCAACGAACTCAAGCGCCAGCGCACGACCATCCTGCTGGTGGAGCAGAACTTCATGATGGCCAAGGCCCTGGGCGACCGCGTCGCGGTGATGGACGATGGCCGCGTGGTGCACGCGGGCGCGATGGCCGAGCTGGCCGAGGACGAGGCGCTGCAGCAGCGGCTGCTGGGGCTGTCGTTGGGGGCGCATCAATGAGCACGTCTGTGGGCACGCAAGGCCGTACCGGACCCTCACCCCAGCCCTCTCCCGTCACGACGGGAGAGGGAGCCCATCCAACTCCCTCGCCCCGCTTGCGGGGAGAGGGCTGGGGTGAGGGGTGGCAGCCTCTCGCGCTGCTCGCCGCCATTGCCCTCGTCGCTGCGCCCTTCATCGGCAGCGGCTCGACCTGGCTCACGCTCACCGTCGCCGGCCTCGCGATGGGGATGATGCTGTTCGTCATCGCCTCGGGCCTCACGCTGGTGTTCGGCCTGATGGACGTGCTGAACTTCGGCCACGGCGTGTTCATCGCGCTCGGCGCCTTTGTCGCGACCAGCGTGTTCGGCGGCATGGGCGCGTTCGCGGGCAGCGAGTCGATCGGCGCCAACCTGCTCGCCATCGGCGCCGCGCTCGCCGCGGCGATGCTCGCGGCCGGGATGCTCGGCCTCGCGTTCGAGCGCGTGATCGTGCGGCCGGTCTACGGCCAGCACCTCAAGCAGATCCTCATCACGATGGGCGGCATGATCGTCGGCGAGGAGCTGATCAAGGTCGTCTGGGGGCCGCAGCAGATCGCGCTGCCGCTGCCGCAGGCATTGCGCGGCGCCTTTCTGATCGGCGACGCGGCGATCGAGAAGTACCGTGTGTTCGCGGTCGCGATCGGCCTCGTCGTGCTGCTCGCGCTGTTGTGGGCGCTCAACCGCACCAAGCTGGGCCTGTTGATCCGCGCCGGCGTGCAGGACCGCGAGATGGTCGAGTCGCTCGGCTACCGCATCCGCACGCTGTTCGTCGGCGTGTTCGTCGCAGGCAGCGCGCTGGCCGGCCTGGGCGGCGTGATGTGGGGGCTGTACCAGCAGACCATCACGCCGCAGATCGGCGCGCAGGTCAACGTGCTGATCTTCATCGTCATCATCATCGGCGGCCTCGGCTCGACCTTCGGTGCCTTCGTCGGCGCGCTGCTGGTGGGCCTGGTCGCCAACTACACCGGCTTTCTGGCGCCAAAGGTCGCGCTGTTCTCCAACATCGGCCTGATGGTCGCGGTGCTGCTGTGGCGCCCGCAGGGGCTGTATCCGGTCACGGGAAGGTGAGCATGCTGAACCGCCTTCTCTCGCACGACCTGCCCAGGAGCCGCTGGCTCGCGCTCGGCCTCGTCGTCGTGCTGCTCGGCCTGGCCGGCGCGCCCTTCCTGTTCGAGGGCAGCCGCGCGCTCAACGTCGCGGCCAAGGTCTGCGTGTTCATCGTGCTGGTCGCGAGTTACGACCTGCTGCTGGGCTACACCGGCATCGTCAGCTTCGCGCACACGATGTTCTTCGGCATCGGCGCCTACGGCGTCGCGATCGCCAGCACGCGGCTGGGCGAGGGCCTGGGCGCGGTGACGATCGGCACGCTGGTCGCGCTGGCCTTGAGCCTCGTGCTCGCGCTGGTGATCGGCCTGTTCTCGCTGCGCGTGCGCGCGATCTTCTACGCGATGATCACGCTCGCGGTCGCGGCCGCGTTCCAGACGCTGGCCTCGCAGCTGTCGGAACTCACCGGCGGCGAGGACGGACTGACCTTCCGCAACCCCGAGTGGCTCAGCCCCTCGTTCGAGCCCTTCGAGCAGCCCTTCCTCGGCGTCACCGTCGACGGCAAGCTGATCTGCTACTACCTGCTGTTCGGGCTCAGCGTGGCGCTGTTCCTCGCGCTGCTGCGCATCGTCAACTCGCCGTTCGGGCGCGTGCTGCAGGCGATCCGCGAGAACGACTTTCGCGCGGAGGCGATCGGCTTTCGCACCGTGGCCTACCGCACGTTGAGCAACGTGCTGGCGGCCGGCTTCGCGACGCTGGCCGGCGCGATGCTCGCGCTGTGGCTGCGCTACACCGGTCCGGACACGACGCTGTCGTTCGAGATCATGCTCGACGTGCTCTTGATCGTCGTGATCGGCGGCATGGGCACGCTCTACGGCGCGGTGGTGGGCGCGGCGATCTTCCTGCTCGCGCAAGGCTATCTGCAGGAACTGCTCAAGCTCGCGCACGACGCACTCGCGGCGCTGCCGTCGATGCCGGCGCTGGCGACCGAACTCGTCTCGCCCGATCGCTGGCTGCTGTGGCTGGGCATCGGCTTCGTGCTGTGCGTCTATCACTTTCCGAGCGGCATCGTCGGGCGGCTGCGCGCGGCCCGGCGATGACCCACGCGGCCGCCGGTGGCCTTGATCGCCGGCTTCAGAAGCAGTCCGACAAGGAGGCAACGATGAAGGCAGGAGAGATCAGGCAAGGCATGCTGGCCATGGCGGCCGCCGCGATGCTGGCCGCATGCGGCGGCGGCGCCAACGAGGGCGACCCCTTGCCCACGGCGCGGGCGCAGTCCAGTCAGCACAGCAACCTCAATCGCCTGCCGGCCTTCGTGTCCGGCCCGGTGCGCACGACGGTCTACGACGGCGCGAGCGACGATCTGCTGACCGCCGGCCTCGGCGCCGCCGGCCTGGCCTCGGCGATTCCGCCCGGCTATGTCGACGGCACCGCACCGACCGCCGCCGAACTGCGCCGCGCCGCGATCTACAACAACTACCGCGCGCTGGTCGACATGACGGCGGCCGGCGGCTACGGCAGCCTGTACGGCCCGACCGTCGGGCCCGGCGGCACGACGCTGCCCAACGACGGCAAGGTCGCCGGCGTCGAGGTGCTGGCCTACAGCGACGACGGCGGCGGCCGGCGCAACGTGACGCTGATGGTGCAGGTGCCCGACTCGTTCGACCCTGACCGCGCCTGCATCATGACCGCCACCTCGTCGGGCTCGCGCGGCGTCTACGGCGCGATCTCGGCCGGCGAGTGGGGCCTCAAGCGTGGCTGCGCGGTGGCCTACACCGACAAGGGCACCGGCGGCGCGCCGCACGACCTGATGGCCGACACGGTGTCATTGATCGACGGCACGCGCGCCACGGCCGCCGCGGCCAGCAGCGCAGCGCACTTCAACGCCGGGCTCGATGCCACCGAACTCGCCGCCTTCAACGCCGCGACGCCGCACCGCTTCGCGTTCAAGCACGCGCACTCGGGTCGCAACCCCGAGGCCGACTGGGGCCGCTTCACGCTGCAGGCGGTCGAGTTCGCGTTCTGGGTGCTCAACGAGCGCTACAGCCCGCGCACCGGCACCGGCCTCGCGGTCAAGCAGATCCAGCCCAGGAACACGCTGGTGATCGCCTCGAGCATCTCCAACGGCGGCGGCGCCGCGCTCGCGGCTGCCGAGCTCGACGCGCAGGGCCTGATCGACGGCGTGGCCGTCACCGAACCGGCGGTCGAGTTGCCCGCGAACCTGGGCGTCACCGTCGAGCGCGGCGGCGTGCCGGTGCCCACGATCGGCAAGCCGCTGATCGACTTCACGACCTGGGCCAACGTCTACCAACCCTGCGCGTCGCTGTCGGCGCAGCTGGCGGGCACGCCGTTCCAGTCGACCTATGCGCTGCCGGCGGTGTTCGGCTTCGTTGCGGCGAACCGCTGCGCCTCGCTCAAGGCCAAGGGGTTGCTGACGGCCGAGACCACCGCGGCACAGGCCGACGAGGCGCTCGCCAGGCTGCGCGGCTACGGCTGGGAGGCCGAGTCGGATCCGCTGCACGCCTCGCATGCCGCGTTCGAGATCGCCTCCGCGGTCAGCGTGACCTTCGCCAACGCCTATGCGCGCACGCGCGTCAGCGACCACCTGTGCGGCTACAGCTTTGCCGGCATCGACGCCACCGCCGCGCCGGCGCCGCTGGCTGCCACTGCGGTGGCGCAGATGTTCGCCACCGGCAACGGCGTGCCGCCCAACAGCGGCGTGCAGATGATCAACAACCGCAGCGTCGGCGGGCCGCGCCGTGACGTGGCCTCGGTCTCGCCCAGCACGCTGGCGGCCGACATGAACGTCGACGGCGCGCTGTGCCTGCGCAACCTGGTGACGGGCAGCGACGCGAACGCGCTGGCGCTGCAGGCCGGGCTGGACGCCACGCGCCGCAGCGGCAACCTGCACGGCAAGCCGACGCTGATCGTGCACGGCCGCTCGGATGCGCTGCTGCCGGTGAATCACACCTCGCGGCCCTACACCGCGCTGAACAAGCGCGTCGAAGGGCAGGGCAGCCGGCTGTCGTACATCGAGGTGACCCACGCGCAGCACTTCGACGGCTTCATCGGCCTGCCCGCGGTGCTGCCGGGCTACGACACGCGCTACGTCTCGCTGCACCTGTACCTGTTCCGCGCGCTCGACGCGATGTACGGCCACCTCGCGCAAGGCCAGGCGCTGCCGCCCAGCCAGGTGGTGCGCACCGTGCCGCGCGGCGGCACGCCCGGCGCGGCACCCGCGCTCACCGCGGCCAACGTGCCGCCGATCGCGCTGGCGCCGGCCGCGGGCGACCGCATCGAGTTCAGCGACAACACGCTGCGCATCCCGGACTGACCCTGCGCGCGATGCGCCAGCCGAGCCGACCATGAACGCCACCTCCCGCTACCTGCGCTGCGAAGGCCGCGAACTGCACTTCCTCGAGTGGGGCGCGCAGCACGACGAGGTGGTGATCGCCTGGCACGGCCTGGCGCGCACCTGCCGCGACATGGACGACATCGCGGCGCACCTGGCGCAGCGCTGGCGCGTGATCTGCCCGGACACCATCGGCCGCGGCCTCTCGCAGTGGAGCCCCGAGCCGGGCAGCGAATACTGCCTGGCGTTCTACGCGCGGCTCGCCACCGCGCTGGTCGACCAGCTCGGCATCGAGCGCTTCCACTGGCTGGGCACCTCGATGGGCGGCGCGATCGGCATCAAGGCCGCGGCCGGCCCGCTGCGCGGCCGTCTGCGCCGCCTGCTGCTCAACGACAACGGCCCCAGCCTCGCGGCGCCGGCGATCGAGCGCATCCGCAGCTACGCCGGCAGCCCGGCGGCCTTTGACACCGTGACCGAGCTGGAGACCTACTTCCGCACCGTCTACAAGCCCTATGGCTGGCTCAGCGACGCGCAGTGGCGCCGCCTGACCGAAACCTCGGTGCGCCGCCTGCCCGACGGCCGTGTGACGCCGCACTACGACCCACAGATGGTGCGCCAGTTCATCGACCACCCGAACGACTACGAGCTGTGGGACGAGTGGGACACGCTGACGCTGCCGGTGCTATGCCTGCGCGGCGTCGATTCAGACCTGCTGCTGCGCGAGACCACCGAGCAGATGCGCCACCGCGGCCCGCGCGCGGCGGTGGTCGAGATCGAGGGCTGCGGGCACGCGCCGGCGCTCAACACGGCGGCGCAGTTCGAGCTGGTGGAGCGGTTCTTCGCGGGGCACTGAGTGCAGCCGCCGTGCGAATGCAGCGACCGGTCACTCGTGCGAGTCGAGCAATTGGCCCCACTCGGTATCCGTCATCTCCAGCTCGCGCACCTCGGGCTTGCGCGCCTCGATCGAGCGGCGGCGCTCGATGCCGGTGGGAGGCGGCAGATCGTGCCGGCGGCGGTCCTGGCCGGAGCGGCGCTCCTGGATGGGGCTTTGGGGGGCCTCGCGGGGGGACTTCACGGCTGATCCTCGGGGCGCAACGACGGGAGGAGCCGCGATTGGATCACAGACTTGCGACACTGCGGCCGGTCTCCGACAACCGTGATCGATCCCATGCCGAACCGTCCTTCGACGCCCCGCCGTCTGCTGCTGGTGCGCCACGTCGCGCTCGCGGGCCTGGCCGCCTGGCTGCTGTCGGCCTGTGCTGGCGTCCCGCCGGAGGCCGGCCGCACGGTCGCCGAACTCACCGCCCAGGCCGAGCGCTGGGACCAGGCCATCGTGCGCAAGGACCGCGCGGCGATCGAGGCCAACATGGCCGACGACTTCCGCCAGATCGACGGCGCCGGCAACGTCGAGAGCAAGCCCTCGTTCGTCGACGACCTGATGTCGCCGGACCTGCAGATCGATCCCTATACGGTCGAGGACTTCGAGGTGCGCCTGTACGGCGACACGGCGCTGCTCAGCGGCCGCACGCGCATGAGCGGGCGCTACCAGGGCCGGCCGTTCGCGACCCACTACCGCTACATCGACGTCTACGTGAAGCGCGACGGGCGCTGGCGCATCGTGAGCGTGCAGATCTCGCGGATACCGTAGATGCGCTACGTCATCATCGGCACGAGCGGCTGCGGCAAGTCGACATTGGCGCGCGCGCTGGCGAAGGCGCAGCAGGCGCCTCATGTGGAACTCGACGCCCTGCACTGGGCCGCCGACTGGACGCCGCGGCGCAAGAGCGAGTTCATCGAAGGCGTTCGCGCTGCGACGCAGGCCGAGCGCTGGGTCGCCGACGGCAATTACGGCGTCGTGCGAGACGTGCTGTGGTCGCGCGCCACGCACATCGTCTGGCTCAACTTCGGCCGCGGCGTGGTGATTGCGCGCGTGATCGGGCGAACGCTCAGGCGCAGCTTGCTGGGCGAACCGTTGTGGAGCGGCAACCGCGAGACCCTTCGCCGGGCGTTCTTCTCCAGGGAGTCGATCGTGCTGTGGTCGCTGACGACCTTTCATAAGAACCGGCGCAAGTACGCCGAGCTGCGCGGGGATGCTGCGTATGCGCACCTGCACTGGATCGAACTGCGCACGCCGCGCGAGGCGCGGCGCTTTCTCGAATCGATGAGCCACCCGCCGGCCGCCGCCGGCCAAGCGACATGAGCGAAACCGACCCCGGCGCCGAAGCCATCGTGCGCGAGTTCTGGCGCCTGATGGCCAGCAACGACTTCGCTGCGGTGAAGACCGTGCTCGGCGACGGCTTCGTCGTCGAGTGGCCGCAGTCGAAGGAACGCATCGTCGGCGCGGAGAACTTCGTGCGCATGAACGCCGAGTACCCCGCGCACGGGCCTTGGCGCTTCACGATCAACCGCCTCGTGGCTTCGGGCGAGCAGGTGGTCACGCAGGTGAGCGTGAGCGATGGCGTGCAGCAGGCCGAGCCGGTGTCCTTTTTCACCGTGCGCGGCGGGAAGATCGTCGCGATGGTCGAGTACTGGCCGGAGCCCTTCGAGGCGGTGCAGAACCGGCGGCATCTGGTGGAGAGGATGGGGTGAGGCGGGGCGGTGCAAGAGCTCGGCTATCTGCCGACCGGGCCTCTCGACATCCTCGTGGAGGCCCGCCGGCACCGGGCCGGCGAGCGGTCGTCCGGGGCTTCAGGCCGCCACCGGCAGCGGCATGTCGTGCGCGTTCGGCACGGCATAGGCCAGCGGTGCCAGGGCGCTCTGGATGCGCGCCGCCTGCTGCGAGTCGACCAGCGAGAACAGCGTCTTCTGGAATCGCGGTTCCATCACCCCCGAGACGATGTACTGCCAGCGATAGGCCTTGAGAATGGCGTCTTCCATCCGACGCGCGCGCGCCTCGTCGCGACCGTGGCCGGTCATGGCGCAGAAGTAGGCGCTGTCGGCCTTCGCCTGCGCCTGCAGGATCCCGTCGACCGCGCCCACGAGTTCGATCAGTTCGTCCACCGCGACGCTGCGTTGCGATGCAGTCAGCCGAGAGTCTTCCTTCAGCAGCTCCAGTTCGTCGAGCATGGCGTGCTGGGATTCCTCGCGCCAGTGAAAGCGGAACACGTCCTTCCACAGCTCGCAGAGGCCGGCGTCAGGCTCGATGCTGGCTCGAAAGTGCGCCAGCGTGAACAGCTCGATATGCAGGGTCAGCGCCATCACGGCCCAGGTGCTCTTGCCGAGCACCACCTGCGCAACGGCGTCAGGGTCGGCAGTCTTCACATAGCCGGCGGGCATGTCGTCGGCCATCATGAGCTCGAGGCGGCGGAACAGCTCCTGGTGCTTCAGCTCCTCGTCGGCCATGCGCACCAGGGCCTCGACGGCAACCTGGTCGCCGAACGCCTCGGCGCGGCCGAGTTCCATCGTCTTGGCGCCGATGAAGCGCTCGACCAGACCGAACAGGTAGGCGTAGGTCCGGCCCTGCACCTGGCTGAGCAGGCGCCGCTCGTCGTCGTTCAGGAAGTCCATCTCGCCGACCAGCGACAGGCCGGCGGGCATGAAGGCCTTCGAGCGGTCGAAGCGGCGGCCGCGGATCACGTCGCGGTCGATCTCCCAGCGCACGCGCTTGGAGTTGTCGATGCACTTGGCATAGCGGGGGTCAGTGGTCGTGGAAGTGGGCATGATGGTCTCCTCGGAAGGCTTGAAGCGTCGGATCGACGTGACGCCATCGTTGCGAGGAGCACCTCGGGGTGCATGAGGCGGCGGCCCCAGACTCGGCGCGTCGTGCCCCGAAACCGAACGATCGGGTGGGGCCAGTGTCCCGAGCCGCACGCCCGGCGGCGCCGGCCGGAGGGGGAACGCGGCGTCAGGCCGCCCCGAAACCGGCGTCGCGCGCACGCACGATGGCCTGCGCACGGTTCTCCACCTCGAGCTTCGCGAACACGCTGGTGATGTGGTTGCGAACCGTCTTTTCGCTCAGTTCCATGGACGCGGCGATCTGGGCGTTGTCGCGACCGCGCGCCATCAGCTCGAGCAGCTCGCGCTCCCGCGGGGTCAGTGCTGCGAAGCGCGCGTCTGCCTCGCCGCGGGCGGAGCCGAGGAAGTCGCGCACTTCCTCGCGCCACGCGGGCCAGGTGGGATCGTCGGGCACCATCAGGTGGTTCGCGCTGGCCAGCGGCACGAGGCGAGCGCCGGGAATCCCGCCCATCAGCCGCCGCCCCTCCGCGAACGGCACGCGCAGGTCGCCGGTGGCGTGCAGCACCAGCGTCGGACACTGCACCTGGGGCAGCAGCGGCGTGATGTCTACCGCCTCGAAGCCGCGCAGCATGCGCACCGCATTGGCCGGCGAGGTGGAGCGGCGCTGCAGCTCGTTGAACCAGTCGTGCTGCTCGGCCGTGCCGCCCGGGATGAACTGCATGGTGAAGAACTGCCGCCACGATGGGTCGTTGCTGCCCCAGCCGAGTTCCACCAGCTTGAGCATCGTCTCGGCCGTCTCGATGGCCTTCGGGTCGTCGCTGCGCCGGCGCCGACCGCGCGCGTAGCCACCGTGTATCACCAGATGGGTCACGCGCTCGGGGTGGCGCACGGCATAGGCAATCCCCACCGGCGTGCCCTGCGAGACGCACAGCAGCGCGAAGCGCTTCAGCCCGGCGGCGTCGATCACGCACTCCAGGTCGTTCACCTGGTCGTCAAAATCGTAGCGGTCGACATCCCAGTCCGACAGCCCCGTGCCGCGCTGGTCGTAGCGCCACAGTTGATGGTCTTGCGAGAGCGCCTCGATCAGATAGCCCCAGACCGGGCTGTGCAGATCGAACTCCAGGTGCGTGAGCCAGTTGCCGACCTTGACCAGCGGCGGTCCGCTGCCCGTGACCGCGTAGGCCAGCCGGGCGCCGTCGCGGGCGGTGCACATGCGGATCTGCTGCCGGATCGCCATGCGGGATTTTCGGGCAGGCTGCGGCCAGCGACAACTCGCGCCTGGGATTCAAGCGCGACCACAGCGGGCGCAAGCGCATGCACGGTCCTCACGCCGCGCCGAGATTCCCCGCCAACCTCCCCACGACCTTCATCGCCTCCTCGAAGCGCCCATCCTCGGGGTGCCCGTAGTTGATCCGCACGCAATGCCCGAAGCGCGCGTGCTCCGCCGAGAACAGATGTCCCGGCGCGAGGCTGATGCGATGTGACAGCGCGAGGCGGTGCAGTTGCAGCGCATCGACCCCGCGCGGCAGTTCGAGCCACAGGAAATAGCCGCCCTCGGGCTGCGTCACGCGCGTGCCGGCCGGAAAGTGCTTTGCCACCAGCCGCAAGGCGATGTCGCGCTGTGAAGCCAGTGACTGGCGCAGCTGCCGCAGGTGGCGCTCGTAACCGCCTCGCTGCAGGTAGCGCGACAAGGCCTCCTGAGAGGGGATGGGCGCGGCCAGCGTCGTCATCAGCTTCATGCGCTCGATGCGCTGCGCGAAGCGCCCGCCGGCGACCCAGCCGATGCGGTAGCCGGGCGCGAGGCACTTGGAGAACGAGCTGCAATGCATCACCAGGCCATGGCGGTCCCAGGCCTTGGCCGGCGGCGGGCGGCGGCTGTCGAAATAGAGCTCGCCGTAGACGTCGTCCTCGATCAGCGGGATGCCGCGCGCGGCCAGCAGCGCCACCAACGCTTGCTTGTTCGCCTCGGGCATCAGGCTGCCGAGCGGGTTCTGGAAGTTGGGCATGAACCAGCAGGCCTTGATCGGGTGCCGGTCGAGCGCGGCGGCGAGCGCGTCGAGGTCGACGCCGCTGCGCGGATGCGTGGCGATCTCCACCGCCTTGAGCTGCAGCCGCTCCAGCGCCTGCAGCGCGGCGTAGAACGTGGGCGACTCCACCGCGACCAGGTCGCCGGGCCGGGTCACGGCTTGAAGGCTCAGGTTCAGCGCTTCCATCGCGCCGTTGGTGACCACGATCTCCTGCGCGTCGAGCGCCATGCCGTCGGCCGCGTAGCGCAGCCCGAGCTGGCGGCGCAGCGTCTCGTGGCCGGGGCCCAGGCTTTCGACGGTGCGCCACGGGTCGAGCTCGCGCATCGCCGCGGCCAGGTCGCGCGCCAGGCGCGGCAGCGGAAACAGTGCCGGGCTCGGGAAGGCCGAGCCCAGCGGCACCACCTCGCGGTCGCGCACCGAGCCCAGCACCTGGAACACCAGCTCGCTGATCGCCACGTCGACCGAGCGCGCCGGCGGCTTCGAGGCCTGCGGCTCGGGCGGCGCGGCGGCGGGCCGCGCCGGCACGACGTAGTAGCCCGAGCGCGGCCGCGCGCGCACCAGGCCGCGCGCCTCGAGCAGGTAATAGGCCTCGAACACCGTCGAGGGGCTTACCTGCCGGCTCACGCTGGTCTGGCGCACCGAGGGCAGGCGTTCGCCGGCGCGCAGCGCGCCGCCGCGGATCAGGGCCGCGATCTCGTCGGCGAGCTGTTCGTAGCGCTTCATGCGGTGGCGGATCTGATCCGGTGTGCGGTGCGATCCGGTCCACTGTACTGGGCGCGTCTGCGCCCTGTGACGCAAGACCCGCGAGACATCTGATCTGCTCTTTTTCGCCGGAACTGAGTCTTGTGGCGCAACGGGCGCGGGAGCACAGTCGCGGCATCGACGAGGTCAGGTCATGAACGGGTTGCGCTACGTGCGGATGGTGTTGTGGAGCTTCATCGGCATTCGCCGCCGCAGCGGCGCGGTCGACGAGTTCGCGCAGGTGCGCCCGAGCGCGCTGGTGGTCGCGGCCGTGGCGCTGGCGGGCGGCCTGGTGGCCGTGCTCGCACTGGTGGCCACGCTGGCGGCGGGGCACTGATGATCGTGCGCAGCGCGTTCGTCACGCTCGCCTTGGCGCTGGTCGGCGCCGGCGCTGGGGCCGCCGCGCCCGCCGACCCCAAGCTCGACACCATGGCGCAGCGCCTGCAGGCCTGCACCGCCTGCCACGGCAAGGAAGGGCGTGCCACGCCCGAGGGCTACTTCCCGCGCATCGCGGGCAAGCCGGCGGGCTATCTCTACAACCAGCTGCTGAACTTTCGCGACGGCCGCCGGCGCAACGCGACGATGACCTATTTCGTCGAGCACCTGTCCGACGACTACCTGCGCGAAATCGCCGCCTACTTCGCGTCGCTCGACCTGCCCTACGCGCCGCCGGCCGTGAGCCAGGCCGCCGCGCAGCCGATCGAGCAGGGGCGCCGGCTGGTGCACGAGGGCGACGCGGCGCGCGGCATCCCGGCTTGCGTCAAGTGCCACGGCGCGTCGATGACGGGCCTGTCGCCGTCGATGCCGGGGCTGCTGGGCTTGCCGCATGCGTACCTGGTCGGCCAGCTCGGCGCCTGGCGCGACGGGCAGCGCCGCGCGGTCGAACCCGACTGCATGGGCGAGATCGCGCGCAAGCTCTCGGCGCAGGAGGTCAACGCGGTGGCGGTGTGGCTCGCGTCGCAGCCAGTGCCGGCCGATGCGAAGGCGCCGCCGCTGCCCGCGGGCACGAAGCTGCCGCTCGAGTGCGGCAGCGGGGGACGGTGATGCGGCGCTGGTTGATCGGTATCGCGAGCGTGGTCGCGCTGCTGCTGGGAGCCGTGCTGGCGGCGATCGCCTGGCAGTTGCGCGACGAGCCCGAGGAGGCGGCAGCGCCCACGTTCATCTCGTCGCCCGCGCTGATCGCGCGCGGCGCCTACCTCGCGCGCGCCGGCAACTGCGCCGGCTGCCACACCACGCGCGGCGGCGCGGCCTATGCCGGCGGGCGCGGCATCGCGACGCCGTTCGGCACCATCTACGCACCCAACCTCACGCCCGATCCGACGCACGGCCTGGGCGGCTGGAGCTCGGCGCAGTTCTGGCGCGCGATGCACCACGGCCGCGCGCGCGACGGCCGCCTGCTCTACCCGGCGTTCCCGTACCCGAGCTTCACGCAGGTCACGCGCGAGGATTCGGATGCGATCTACGCCTTCTTGCTGAGCCTGCCGCCGGTGGCGCAGCCCAACCGCGCGCACGAGCTGCGCTTTCCCTACGACACGCAGGCCGCGCTGGCGCTGTGGCGCACGCTGTTCTTCCGCCCCGGCGTGCACGAGCCGCAGCCTGACAAGTCGGCGCAGTGGAACCGCGGCAGCTACCTGGTGCGCGGCCTGGGCCACTGCGTGGCCTGCCACGCCAACCGCAATCTGCTCGGCGCGACGAGCGAATCGGTCGAGCTCTCCGGCGGCCTGATCCCGATGCAGAACTGGTACGCGCCCTCCCTCGCGTCGCGCGAGGAGGCCAGCGTGGCCGACTGGCCGCTCGAAGACGTGGTCGACCTGCTGCGCGCCGGCACCACCTCGCGCGGCGCGGTGATGGGCCCGATGGCCGAGGTGGTGTTTCGCAGCACCCAGCACCTGAGCGACGAGGACCTCACCGCGATGGCGGTGTTCCTCAAGGACTTGCCGCAGGCCAAGCCACCGAAGCACGACCCACCCGAGATCGACGCCTCGATCCTCGCGCGCGGCAAGCGCATCTACGATGACCGCTGCGCGCAATGCCACGGCGAGCAGGGCCAGGGCGTGCCCGGCGCCTACCCGCCGCTGGCCGGCAATCGCGGCGTCACGATGTCATCAGGCGCGAATGTCGTGCAGGCCATCGTGCTGGGCGGCTTCGCACCGGCCACGCGCGGCAACCCCAGGCCCTACGGCATGCCGCCGATCGGCCTGGAATACGGCGATGCCGACATCGCCGCGGTGGCGACCTATGTGCGCAACGCCTGGGGCAATCAGGCGCCGCAGGTGCTGCCGTTGCAGGTGATGCGCGCGCGAGGGGTTCAGGCCGGCGGCGAGTGACAGGCCACGCAGAGCTTGTTGCCGTCGGGATCGCGGAAGTAGGCGCCGTAGTAGTCGGCGTGGTACTCGGGGCGCAGGCCGGGCGGGCCCTCCGAGGCGGCGCCGTTGGCGAGCGCGACCGCGTAGGCGCGGTCGACCATCGCACGGTCGGCGGCCAGGAAGGCCGTCATCTGGCCGTTGCCCGGCGCGTGCGGCTGGCCGTTGAACGGCGTGCCGATCAGGAACAGCGGCCGCGCGCCGCCGGCGCTCTGCCAGCCGGCCCACGGCCGTTGCCGTTCGCAAAAGCGCGGCTCGATGCCGAGGCAGGCCATCAGCGCGCTGTAGAAGGCCAGCGCCCGATCGAAGTCGGTCACGCCGACGAAGACGTGCGAGAACATGGCATCTCCCTGGATGAACGGCTGCAGTGTCGCTTGCGCAAGGCCTTGCCCTTGCTGACACCGCGGTGGCAGCAGCCCTCCCTAGAATCTTCCGCTCCCCCTGCCCACGCCCCGCCCGTACACCATGACTTCCGGTGTCATCCGCATCCGCGGCGCCCGCCAGCACAACCTCAAGCACCTGGACCTGGACATTCGCACCGGCGAGCTGACCGTGGTGACCGGGCCCAGCGGATCGGGCAAGTCGAGCCTGGTGTTCGACACGCTGTATGCGGAGGGCCAGCGCCGCTACGTCGAGACCTTCTCCGCCTATGCGCGCCAGTTCCTCGACCGCATGGACCGCCCGGCGGTCGACGCGGTCGAAGGCGTGCCGCCGGCCATCGCGATCGACCAGACCAACCCGGTGCGCACCTCGCGCTCGACGGTCGGCACGATGACCGAGCTGAACGATCACCTGAAGCTGCTGTTCGCGCGCGCGGCGCGGCTGTTCGATCGCCAGACCGCCAGGCCGGTGCGCGAGGACGACCCGGAATCGGTCTACCGCGACCTCCAGGCGCGCACCGTGGCCGCGGGCGATCCGCGGCTGATCGTGACCTTTCCGGTCGAGCTGCCGGCCGGCGTGAGCGATGCGCAGGTCGAAGAGTGGCTCGCGGCGAGCGGCTACACGCGCGTGCAGGCGCGGCGCGAGGTGGCAACCCCGGCGGGGCCGCGGACGCTGCTCGATGTGGTGGCGGATCGCTTTCGCTTCGGCGGCACGGAGAAGTCGCGCGTGATCGAGGCGCTGGAAGTCGCGTTCAAGCGCGGCGGCGGGCGCTGCAACGTCTACGTGATGGCGGCCGACGATGGCGAGCCCGAGATCTGGCGCTACAGCCAAGGCCTGCACAGCCCCGACAGCGACCTGCGCTACGCCCATCCGCAGCCGTCGATGTTCTCGTTCAACTCGGCCTTCGGCGCCTGCGAGACCTGCCGCGGCTTCGGCCGCGTGATCGGCGTCGACTGGGGCCTGGTGATCCCCGATGCGCGCAAGACCCTGCGTTCCGGCGCGATCAAGCCGCTGCAGACGCCGGCCTGGAAGGAATGCCAGGACGACCTGATGAAGTACGCCGGCGAAGCCGGCATCCCGCGCGACACCGCGTGGAGCCAGCTCACCGACGAGCAGCGCCGCTGGGTGCTCGACGGCACGCCCAACTGGAAGGGCAACTGGAACAAGCAGTGGTACGGCATCAAGCGCTTCTTCGAGTACCTCGAGAGCAAGGCCTACAAGATGCACATCCGCGTGCTCTTGTCCAAGTACCGCAGCTACACGCCGTGCACGAGCTGCGGCGGTGCGCGGCTCAAGCTCGAGTCGCTGCTGTGGCGGCTGGGCTCGAAGGAAGACGCCGATGCGGTGCTGGTGCCGGCGAAACGCTTCCTGCCGCAAGGCGTGGCCTGGTCGCGCGAGCAGCTGGAAGCCTTGCCCGGCCTCAGCCTGCACGACCTGATGCTGCTGCCGATCGACCGGCTGCGCCGCTTCTTCGACGGCCTGCAGTTCGACTCGTCGATGCTCGACGAGGCGCTGGAGCTGCTGCTCGACGAGATCCGCACCCGGCTCAAGTACCTGTGCGACGTCGGCATCGGCTACCTCACGCTGGACCGGCAAAGCCGCACGCTCTCCGGCGGCGAGGTCCAGCGCATCAATCTCACCACCGCGCTCGGCACCTCGCTGGTCAACACGCTGTTCGTGCTCGACGAGCCCAGCATCGGCCTGCACCCGCGCGACATGCACCGCATCAACGAGGCGATGCTGCGGCTGCGTGACGCCGGCAACACGCTGGTGGTGGTGGAGCACGACCCGGCGGTGATGCTCGCGGCCGACCGCGTGATCGACCTCGGCCCCGGCCCCGGCACGCAGGGCGGTCGCATCGTCTTCGACGGCACGCCCGAGGACCTCAAGGGTGCCGAGACGCTGACCGGCAGCTATCTCGGCGCGCGTCGCAGCATCGGGCTCGGCATGCGCCGGCTGGTCGACGCGAACACGCCCAAGCTCATTCTCGAAGGTGCGCGCGAGCACAACCTGAAGGACGTGTCGGTCGAGTTCCCGCTGCAGCGCCTGGTCTGCGTGACCGGCGTGTCCGGTTCGGGCAAGAGCACGCTGATGCAAGACGTGCTCTACCCGGCGCTGGCGCGCCACTTCGGCAAGGCGACCGAATCGCCGGGCGAGCACGACCGCCTGCTCGGCGCCGACTGGCTGGCCGAGGCGGTGTTCGTCGACCAGAGCCCGATCGGCAAGACCGCGCGCTCCAACCCGGCGAGCTACGTCGGCGCCTTCGACGCAATCCGCGCGATCTTTGCCGACGCGCCGATGGCCAGGCAGCGCGGCTACGGCCCCGGCATGTTCAGCTTCAACGCCGGCGACGGCCGCTGCCCGACCTGCGGCGGCTCGGGTTTCGAGCACGTGGAGATGCAGTTCCTCTCCGACGTCTACCTGCGCTGCCCCGACTGCGACGGCACGCGATTCCGCGCCGAGCTGCGCGAGGTCAAGGTCGAGCGCCTGGGCAAGAGCCTGTCGATCGCCGACGTGCTCGAGCTCACCGTCGCCGATGCGGTGCGGTTGTTCGCGGTCGACCGCGAGGTCATCCGCACGCTCGCGCCGCTGGCCGACGTGGGGCTCGACTACGTCAAGCTCGGCCAGCCGGTGCCCACGCTCTCGGGCGGCGAGGCGCAGCGGCTCAAGCTCGCGGGCTTTCTCGCCGAAGCGGCAGGGCAGCCGGCGCAGCGCGTCGCGAAGAAGGGCACGCTGTTCCTGTTCGACGAGCCGACCACCGGCTTGCACTTCGACGACATCGCCAAGCTGATGCGGGCCTTCCGCAAGCTGCTCGACGCCGGGCACTCGCTGCTGGTGATCGAGCACAACCTCGACGTGATCCGCGCGAGCGACTGGATCGTCGACCTGGGGCCGGACGGCGGCGAGGCCGGCGGCGAGCTGGTGGCCGAGGGCACGCCGGATGACCTGAAGGCGCATCCACGCTCCTACACCGGCGCCGCGCTGCGCGACTACGAGCAGGCCCTGGGCTTCAACGGCGCCCGCGTCGAGGTGAAAGAAAAGCTCCCTCTCCCGCTGGCGGGAGAGGGTAGGGGTGAGGGCGACGGCCCGTCCCTGCAACAAGCCCTCAGGCGCAGCCGGCCTGGCCCTCACCCCAACCCTCTCCCGCACGCGGGAGAGGGAGCAGGACAGTTCATCCAGATCGTCAACGCCCGCGAGCACAACCTCAAGGGCCTGTCGGTCGACATCCCGCGCGGGCAGTTCAGCGTGGTCACGGGCGTCAGCGGCTCTGGCAAGAGCACGCTGGCCTTCGACATCCTGTTCAACGAGGGCCAGCGCCGCTACCTGGAAAGCCTCAACGCCTACGCGCGCAGCATCGTGCAGCCGGCCGGCCGGCCCGAGGTCGACGCGGTCTACGGCATCCCGCCGACGGTGGCGATCGAGCAGCGCCTGTCGCGCGGCGGTCGCAAGAGCACGGTCGCGACGACCACCGAGGTCTGGCACTTCCTGCGCCTGCTCTACGTGAAGCTGGGCACGCAGTTCTGCCCGCACTGCACGGCGGACGCGAGCGTCGCGGTGCAACCGCAGACGCCGGAGTCGATCGCGGCGCAGCTGATGCGCGACTACCGCGGCCAGCACATCGGCCTGCTCGCGCCGCTGGTGGTGAACCGCAAGGGCGTCTACACCGACCTCGCCAAATGGGCGAAACAACGCGGCCATTCGCATCTGCGCGTCGACGGCGAGTTCCTGCCCACCGACAAGTGGCCGCGCATCGACCGCTTCAAGGAACACACGATCGAGCTGCCGGTCGGCGACCTGGTGGTCGAGCCCGAGCGCGAAGCCGAGCTGCGCGCGCTGCTGGCTTCTGCGCTCGAGCACGGCAAGGGCGTCGCCCATCTGCTCGCGCCCTTGGATGGCCTCAAGGCCGCGATGATCGCCGGCACGCCGACCGGTCGCATCGGCCGCGCCAAGGTGTTCTCGACCAAGCGCGCGTGTCCTTCATGCGGCACCAGCTTCCCCGAGCTGGACCCGCGCATGTTCTCCTACAACAGCAAGCACGGCTGGTGCCCCGACTGCGTGGGCACCGGCCTCACGCTGACGCGCGAGCAGCGCAAGGCGCTCGACGACTCGGTGCAGGAGGACAACGGCGGGCGCGAGCGCAGCTTCGCCGAGCCCGAGGTCGACGACGTGGCCGACGCGCCTTGTGGCACCTGCCACGGCGCGCGGCTCAACAAGGTCTCGCGCGCGGTGCGCTTTCGTGATGCCGACATCGCCTCGCTGGCGGCCAAGTCGGTCGTGGACGCGCGACGCTGGGTCGAGCAGCAGAAGCTCGACGGCCGCGAGGCCGCGATCGCTCGCGACGTCGTCACCGAGATCAGGAGCCGCCTCGGCTTCCTCGAAGACGTGGGCCTGGGCTACCTGACGCTGGACCGCGCCGCGCCCACGCTCTCGGGCGGCGAGGCGCAGCGCATCCGGCTCGCGGCGCAGCTCGGCAGCAACCTGCAGGGCGTGTGCTACGTGCTCGACGAACCGACCATCGGCCTGCACCCGCGCGACAACCGCGTGCTGCTCGATGCGCTGGCCAAGCTGCGCGAGAACGGCAACACGCTGGTGGTGGTGGAGCACGACGAGGACACGATCCGCCGTGCCGACCACATCATCGACATGGGCCCGGGCGCCGGCAAGCGCGGCGGCCGCGTGATCGCGCAAGGCACGGCGGCGGAGCTTCGCGTGCACGACGACTCCATCACCGGCCGCTTCCTCGAGAAGCCGCTGGTGCATCCGCTGCAGGCGCGCAGGGCGGTGACGGCCCCTCACCCCAGCCCTCTCCCCAAAGGGGCGAGGGAGCAGACCGGAATTGCTCCCTCTCCCGCCGGGGCGGGAGAGGGTCGGGGTGAGGGTGGCGAATGGCTCATCGTTCACGGCGCGACGCTGCACAACCTGCGAACGATCGACGTGCGCGTCCCGCTGCGCCGCCTGGTCGCCGTCACCGGCGTCAGCGGCTCCGGCAAGAGCACGCTCGCGCGCGACGTGCTGCTGGCCAACGTGCAGGCGGCCGTCGCGCTCAAGGGCAGCAAGGCCGGGCGCGAGCAGCTCGCGGCCGGCACCGCGCCGGCCTGGACCGGCTGCGATCGACTGAGCGGCTTCGACACGGTGGACCGCGTGCTCGAAGTGGACCAGACGCCGATCGGCAAGACGCCGCGCTCCTGCCCGGCCACCTACATCGGCTTCTGGGACACGATCCGCAAGCTCTACACCGAGACGCTCGAAGCCAAGGCGCGCGGCTACGCGGCGGGGCGCTTCAGCTTCAACACCGGCGAAGGCCGCTGCCCGGGCTGCGAAGGCCAGGGCTTGCGCACGATCGAGATGGCCTTCCTGCCCGACGTGAAGGTGCCGTGCGACCTTTGCCACGGCGCGCGCTTCAACCCCGAGACGCTGGCCGTCACGTGGCGCGGCAAGAGCATCGGCGACGTGTTGCAGATGGAAGTCGACGAGGCGGTCGAGTTCTTCGCCGCGATGCCGAGCATCGCGCACCCGCTTCAGCTCTTGAAGGACGTGGGGCTGGGCTACCTGACGCTGGGTCAGCCTTCGCCCACGCTCTCGGGCGGCGAGGCGCAGCGCATCAAGCTGGTGACGGAGCTGAGCAAAGTGCGCGACGACATCGGCCGTCGCGGCCAGAAGGCACCGCACACGCTCTACGTGCTCGACGAGCCGACCGTGGGCCTGCACATGGCCGACGTCGAGAAGCTGATCCGCGTGCTGCACCGGCTCGTGGACGGCGGCCACAGCGTCGTCGTGATCGAGCACGACCTCGACGTGATCGCCGAGGCCGACTGGGTGCTGGACCTCGGGCCGGAAGGCGGCTCGGGCGGCGGGCGCGTGGTGGGGGCGGGATCGCCGGAGGAGATCGTCGCGGCGGGGACGCATACCGGCGTGGCGTTGGCGCCGGTGTTGGCGCGGGGGCAGGCGCGCGGTGGTAGCACAGCTCTCGCGCTATGAGGTGCTGCCGCAGGGCTGCCTCTGCGGCAGGCCGCGCTAGCGGCGCGCTTCTGGCGTGACGAAGCCGATCGGCCGCTTGGGCGGATCGGGTGGAGCTGTTAACGCGCGCAGCGCCTCGAGGATCTGGCGGATCTGATGACGCGTCTCGCGACTGAGCGCGTCGTGATCGAGTGCGAGCCCGTCCGTCTTGGTCTCCAACTCGGACAGGCGTTGAGCCAGCTCGGCGTGCGAGGCAATGAACTGCTTGATTCGAACGAAGGCGCGCACGACATAGATGCCCATCTCGATCGCACGCGGCGAGTTCAGCGCATTGGAGGCCTGAATCGCCCCGTGTTCGGTGAAGGCAAACGGCAGCGAGCGCGAGAACTTGAGTTTCGCGAGGTGATCACAGTTTGTGATCACCTCCGCCCTTTCGGCGGTCGACAGCTGGAACATGAAGTCCGCCGGGAATCGAGCGGAATTGCGCTTGACTGCCTGGTTGAGCGCGCCAGTCGGTACGCCGTACAGCTCGGCCAGGTCGGCGTCGATGATGACCTTGTGGCCGCGCAACGTCAGGATGCGGCTCTCGATGTGGGGCAGAACCGGGGTGCTGTTGCCCTGGGGACGCGGGTTCGGCATGTCGACGCAGTTCCGGCGGCCGAATGGCCGTCACTGCGGCAGATGGGACATCAAGTCATCACCGATTGCCATGATCAGTGCCGGCAATGCATCCACGTCACGCATCTCGGTGCGGAAGTTCGCCACGCACGCCCTCAGCCAGAAGCGCCCATCGACCACCGCCGGGCTCAGGAAGGCGCGGCCGTCGCGCTGCAGCGCGTCGAGCAGCGCGCGGTTGAGCGCGTCGAGTTCGTCTTCGCTGCCGCGCCAATCTGCGGGCCGGTAGCGCATCGTCGTGATGCTCAGTCCTCGAGGTCCGGCCTCGAGCTGCGGCGTCGCGCACACCGCGGCGTGCAGCCGCTGCGCGAGCGCGATGTCGTCGGCGATCATCTGCGCGATGCCGTCGCGCCCCGCCATGCGCAGGATCAGCCAGACCTTCAGCGCGCGAAAGCCGCGCGAGTTCTGCGGGCCGAGTTCGTGGAAGTCGATGCCTTCGGCGTCGTCTTGCGACGGCGCGGCGTAGTACGACGGCCGCTGCGCGAACAGCGCACGCAGGCGCTGCGGTTCGCGCAGCAGCAGGCCGCCGGCTTCCAGCGGCGCGTAGAGCCACTTGTGCGGATCGAGCGCGAGCGAGTCGGCCTCGCCGAGCGCGGCCAGGTCGTCGGCGGCGTCACCGAGCCACGCGCGCAGCGTCGCGTCGGCGAGCAGGCAGGCCGCGGGCGCGCCGTAGGCGCCGTCCACGTGCAGCCACAGGCCGCGTTCGCGGCACAACGCGGCCATTGCACGCAAGGGATCGACCGCGCCGGTACTCACCGTGCCGGCAGTGGCGATCACCGTCAGCGGCGCGATGCCTTGCGCGCGATCGCCGTCGAGCCGCGCCCGCAGCGCATCGAGGTGCAGGCGCTGGCGCTCGTCGGTCTCGATCCAGCGCACCGCGTCGTCGCCGAGGCCGGCGATGCGCACCGCCTTGGCGAGCCAGCCATGCGTCTCGCGCGAGGCGTAGATCGCGCGCGCGCCGTCGCCGGCCGCGTGGCGTGCGGCGAGCAAGGCGACCGTGTTGGCCGAATTGCCGCCGCTGGTCAGCAGGCCGCCCGCGCCTTCGGGCAGCCCGACCAGCTCGGCCAGCCAGCGCAGCGTCTGCGCCTCGATCTCGCTGGCCACCGGCGCGGTCCGCCACAGGCTCACATTGGCGTTGAGCGCCGCGGCGAGCAGCTCGGCGAGCATGCCGATCGGCGCCGGCGACGAGGCGATGTAGCCGTGGAAACGCGGATGGCCGGTGATCGGCGAGCGCTCGAGCAGCAGCGCCATCGCCTCGTCGAGCAGCGCCGCGGCATCCTGGCCGACGCGCGGCAGCGGGTTCGCCGCGCCGACCAGCGCACGCACTTCGGCGGGTGTCGCGTCGGGCATCACGGGCCGGTCGCGCAGGCCCTCCAGCGTGATCGCGATGCGCTCGACCAGGGCGTGACCGAGCGCGCGGAACTCGTCCGCCGGCATCGCGAGCGCGGCGTCGCGCGTCAACTCACCACGCCCTTGCCGCGCAGGAACTCGTCGACCAGCTGCAGCCGCACCAGCGGATCCTCGAGCTCCATCAGCTTCTGCTTGGCGGCCAGCGAGATCGGCAGGATCTCGCACCAGCGGTTGGCGAGCCAGCCGGCGCTGTCGAACTGGTAGGGCTCGAGGAAGGGCTGGGTGCCCTGCGCCTTGAGCGCTGCGATGGCGTTGGCCAGGCCCTTGGCCGAGCCGATCAGTGCCTCGGTCGGCAACACGACCTCGTCGTCGGGTAGCGCCGTGACGCGCGCGGTCCACAGACCGTCGTCCTGCTGCTGCGTCGACTCGGTCGCGAAGCGGTGCGTGCCGCGGCAGCGCACGTGCAGGATGCCGGTCTGGGCGCTGTCGGCCTCGATCAGCTCGGCCTGGCAGCCCACGCGCTCGAAGACCACGGGCGCCTTGCTCGCGCCGCGCACCTCGGCGCCTTGCGTCAACGCGACGACGCCGAACGGGCGCCGCTCGCGCAGGCAGTCGGCCATCAAGTCGAGGTAGCGCGCCTCGAACACCTTGAGCCCGAGCAGGCCGCCGGGAAAGAGCACCGATTGCAGCGGGAACAGCGGCAGCTCGAACGGCTCGGAGGAAACGGAATCGGGCACGGTCAGGGCGCGGTGGTCCGCGCGTCCAGTTCTCTATGGCGCACCAAGGTCGGTGTGCGGTCGCGGAAGACCTTCGCGAGCTGCTCGGCGAAGTAGACGGAACGATGCTGGCCGCCGGTGCAGCCGATCGCGACGGTGAGGTAGGCGCGCTGGTCCTGTTCGAAGGCCGGCAACCAGCGTGCCAGGAAAGCCTGGATCTGCGCGAGCATCTCGTTCACCTCGGGCTGCGCTTCGAGGTACTCGGCCACCGGCAGGTCGCAGCCGCTGAGCGGGCGCAGTTCGCGCACGTAATGCGGGTTGGGCAGCACGCGCACGTCCCAGACGAAGTCGGCGTCGAGCGGCACGCCGTTGCGAAACGCGAAGGACTCGAACACCAGCGTGAGCGAGCCGCCGACCGCCTGCACCATCTGGCGTATCCAGGCGCGCAGCTGCGTCGGGCGCAGCGAGCTGGTGTCGACCACGGTGGAGACGTCGCGCAGGTCGGCGAGCAGTTTGCGCTCGAGCTCGATCGCCTCGATCAGCGCGCGGTGGCCGTCCTGCGTGTCGTCATTGGTCAGCGGATGGCGGCGGCGCGTCTCGGAGAAGCGGCGCACCAGCGCGTCGGTGCTGGCGTCGAGGAAGACCGAGCGCACGATCACGCCCTCGGTGCCCAGGCGCAGGATCAGCGGCAGCAGGTGCGGCAGCGACGCGGCGCTGCGCACGTCCATCGCGATCGCCAGGCGACGCATGCCGCGCTCGCTCTCGAGCTTGAGGAACTCGCGCAGCAGCTCGGGCGGCAGGTTGTCGACGCAGTAGAAGCCGGCGTCCTCGAGCGCGTGCAGCGCGACCGACTTGCCGGAGCCGGAGATGCCGGTGACGAGAACGACCTCCCGATGGTTGTCGGCTCCCCGCTCGCCGGGGACGGCGGGCGACCCTCCGAGAGGGTCCGGCCTTGCTTGGGGCGGCCCGGCGCTGCGGCCGGAGTCAGCAGCCTCGTTCATGCCGGTCTGACTCATGCGCGTTGCTTCCGTTTCGTACCTGGCGCTTCAGGCGGCGCGGCGGCCGCCAGCAGCGCCTGCGCGTGCGCGAGGCTGGTGCCGCCGCCGGCGTCGCCGCCCAGCATGCGCGCGAGCTCGGCGACGCGAACCGGCCCTTCGACCGGCTTGACGCTGCTTTCGGTGCGCCCGCCGCTGCTCGCCTTGGCGACGACGAAATGATGGTCCGCGCAGGCGGCGACCTGCGGCAAGTGGGTGACCGCCAGCACTTGCCGATCGCGGCCCAGCCTCCGCATCAGCGCGCCCACGGTGTCGGCCACCGTACCGCCGACGCCGGCGTCGATCTCGTCGAAGATCAGCGTCGCGGCGCCGTGGCCCTGCTGGTTCTCGAACTCGCTGGTGGTCACCGCGATCGCCAGCGCGATGCGCGAGAGCTCGCCGCCCGAGGCCACCTTGGCCAGCGCGCGCGGCGTGCTGCCGGCGTGTCCGGCAACGCGGAACTCGACCGCCTCCATGCCCGAGCGCTGCGGCTCGGGCAAGGGCTCGAGCGCGACCTCGAAGCGACCGCCGGCCATGCCGAGCTGCTGCATCGCGGCGCTCACCGCGGCGGCCAGCTTGGGCGCGGCGGCGCGGCGTGCGCGCGTCGCGGCCTGGGCCTCGCGGTCATAGGCGCTGCGCGCGGCGGCGAGCGTGCGTTCGAGCGCGGCGAGGTCGGTGGCGGCATCGACCTGCGCGAGCTCGTCGCGCCATTGCGAAAGCAGCGCGGGCAGTTCCTCGGGCGGGCGGCGAAAGCGCCGCGCGAGGCTCATCCAGGCGCCCAGGCGCGCGTCGAGCTCGGCCAGTCGATCCGGGTCGAGCTCGCCGTGGCGCAGCCGCGAGACCAGCGTGTGCGCGGCGTCCTGCAGCTGCGCCTGCGCGCTCCTGAGCACATCGAGCGGCTCGGCCAGCGCGGCGTCGTGTTCGACCACCGCTTCGAGCGCGTCGATCGCCTGCGCGCAGCGCGACTCGGCGGAGTCGTCGGCCTCGCTCGCGGCGTCGATGGCCGCCTGCAGCGCGTCGATGATGGCCTGCGCATGCGACAGGCGCCGGTGCTCGGCTTCGAGCTCGGGCCATTCGCCCTCGGCCGGTGCGAGCTTGTCGAGCTCGCCGATCTGCCAGGCCAGGCGCTCGCGTTCGCGGTCGAGGTCGGCCTGCTGGTGGCGTGCGCGCTCGAGCGCCTCGCGTGCGGCGCGCCAGTTCGCATGCGCGGCGGCGAGGGCGGTGGTGTCGAGGCCGGCGTAGTCGTCGAGCAGCGCGCGCACCGCGTCGGCGCGCGTGAGGCCCTGCCAGGCGTGCTGGCCGTGGATGTCGAGCAGGTGCTCGCCGAGCTCGCGCAGCTGCGCGACGGTGGCGGTGCCGCCGTTGATCCACGCGCGGCTCTTGCCTTGCGCGTCGATCGTGCGGCGCAGGATCAGCGGGTCGCCGGCCTCGCCGGGCTCGAAGCCGGCTTCGGCGAGCCACGCGGCGAGCGCGTCGCCGGCGGCATCGAACTCGGCGCTGACCTCGGCGCGTGCCGCGCCCTCGCGCACGACGCCGGCATCGCCGCGCGCACCGAGCGCGAGCTGCAGCGCGTCGATCAGGATGGACTTGCCGGCCCCGGTCTCGCCGGTCAGCACCGAGAAGCCGGCGGCGAAATCGAGTTCGAGTTCGCGAACGATCACGAAGTCGCGCAGCGCGAGACGTCTCAGCATGGGATCACGAAGCGGTTCATGGATTGGCGTCGTGCACGACGCCTTCGTTCCAGTGCAGTTTGCGGCGCAGCGTCGCGTAGTAGCTCCAGCCGCGCGGGTGCAGGAAGCGCACTCGGTGCTCGCTGCGGCGCACGTGCACGCGGTCGCCGTGCAGCAGGCTGGCCAGGCCCTGGTGGTCGAAGTTCACGCTCGCGTCGCGGCCGGCGACGATCTGCAAGGTGACCTCGCCGTCGTCGGGGAGCACGATCGGGCGGTTGGACAAGGTGTGCGGCGCGATCGGCACCATCACCCATCCCGCGATGCCCGGGTGCAGGATCGGCCCGCCGGCCGACAGCGCATAGGCCGTCGAGCCGGTCGGCGAGGAAAGGATCAGCCCGTCGGCCCGGATGTTGGCGACGAACTGGTCGGCGATCTCGATGCGCAGCTCCACCATGCCCGCGGTCGCGCCGCGCGTGACGACCACGTCGTTGACCGCGAAGCCCTCGAAGATGCGGTCGGTGCGCCCGCTCGCGCCTTCGCGCGTGACGCAGCCGGCCAACATGGTGCGCTGCTCTTCCTCGTACTCGCCGGCGATGATGGGCGCGAGCGACTCGCGCAGCTCGGCGATCGGGATGTCGGTGATGAAGCCCAGCCGGCCCTGGTTGATGCCGACCAGCGGCAGGCCATGGCGCGCCATCTGGCGCGCGACCGCGAGCATGGTGCCGTCGCCGCCGACCACGACGACGAGGTCGCATTGCGCGCCGATCTCGTCGGGCGTGAGGGTGGGGTGGTCGGCGAGGCCGGTGTTCAGCGCGGTGTCGCGCTCGAGCGAGACCTCGACGCCGGCACCGAGCAGGAACTCGGCGACATCGGCCAGCACCGAACGGCTGCCCGGCGCCTGGTACTTGCCCACGAGGGCGGCATGACGGAACCGGTTGGCCATGAGCGTGCGTTCGGGTGCGGCAAATTACACCACAGGGATGTGCGGCAAGGGCTTGTACGCGCATGGGGTGCGTGGGGCCGCACCTACAATGAAAATCACGATTGCGAAGCCCGCCGGACATGCTGGACGAACGCGCCAAGACCCTGCTGAAAGCCCTCGTCGAGCGCTACATCGCCGACGGGCAGCCGGTGGGTTCGCGCACGCTGTCGCGCGCCTCGGGGCTGGAGCTGTCGCCGGCGACCATCCGCAACGTGATGGCCGACCTGGAGGACCTGGGCCTCATCGCCAGCCCGCACACCTCGGCCGGGCGCGTGCCCACGGCGCGCGGCTACCGCCTCTTCGTCGACACCATGCTGACCGCGCGCCCGGTCGGCGAATCGCCGGCGGAGCTTGAACAGGCGCGCGAGCAGATCCAGCCCGACCAGCCGCAGCGCGTGATCGCGCACGCGGCGCAGATCCTGTCCAACCTGTCGCAGTTCGTCGGCGTGGTCACGGCGCCCAAGAAGGCGAGCGTGTTCCATCACATCGAGTTCATGCGCCTGGGCGAGCGGCGCGTGCTGGTGATCCTGGTCTCGCCCGACGGCGACGTGCAAAACCGCGTGATCTTCACCGCGCAGGACCACACGCCCGTCCAGCTCGTCGAGGCCACCAACTACGTCAACGCGCACTACGCCGGCCTCACGCTGGAGGCGGTGCGCGAACGGCTGCAGCACGAGGTCGAGCAGCTGCGCGGCGAGATCGCGCAGCTGATGCAGGTGGCGGTGCAGGTCAGCAGCGAGGCGCAGGCCGAGACCTCCGAGCAGCTCGTGGTCTCCGGCGAGCGCAACCTGCTGACGGTGCAGGACTTCGGCAACGACCTCGGCTCGCTGCGTCGCCTGTTCGAGCTGTTCGAGCAGAAGACGCAGCTGATGCGCCTGCTCGACACGTCCAGCCGCGCCGAGGGCGTGCGTATCTACATCGGCGGCGAGAGCCAGGTGGTGCCGTTCGAGGAGCTGTCGATCGTCTCGGCGCCCTACGAGGTCGACGGCCAGATCGTCGGCACGCTGGGCGTGATCGGGCCGACGCGCATGGCCTACGACCGCATGATCCAGATCGTCGACATCACGTCGCGGCTGGTGACGCACGCGCTGAGCCAGAAGTAGGCCGATCGCTTGACCTTGTCACCGTGGCAAGGTCTATCGTGGCGGCCGGTCCCTCTGCTAACCTCGTCGTCGTGAAGTCCCTGCGCGTCTGTCTCCTGCTTGTGCTGGCGCTCCTGCTTCCCGTCCGGGGCGCGGTGGCGGCGGCCATGCTGTGCCCGCCCGGCGGCAGCGGCCTGCAAAGCGAGTTGCGCCTGCAAGGCGAGCCGGCGGGCCATCACATGGACCACGGTGCGGGCGGCGGCCACGACCACGGTGCCGACCATGCCGGCGCCGGCCACGCCGACCACGGCCACGAGGACGGCGCGTTCGACAAGTGCAACCTGTGCTCGGCCTTCTGCTCGCTCACGCCATTCGTGAGCGAGCCGCAGACCCTGCTCGATCCGCCGGACCTGGCGGACGCCGAGTTCCCCGCGCTCTCGCCGCCCGCACCGTCGTTCGTCTGCGGCGGCCAGGAGCGGCCGCCCCGAACCATCTGACCCCTTCGAGGCCTCTTCGAGAGGCTTGACGGGGCTCGTGCGCGCGGCGCACGGGCGTCCTCCGGCCGACATGCACCGGCCGACGACTCACATGGTTTCGAGCAATGAACGACCTTCTCCTCAGGCGCGTGCCTGCCGTGGCGCGGTGCTTGCCGTGGTGGGCGCTGGTGCTGGCCGGCTGCGCCTCCTTTTCGCCTGACGGCGGTGCCGGCCGGGTTGCCGAGCTGACCCAGGAACGCACCGGCCTGGCGAGCACCTACCAGCGCACGGCCGGCGACGTCGACACCGCGCGCGCCAGGATCGCCGAGCTGCTCAAACAGCCGCTCACGGCCGACAGCGCCGTCGAGCTGGCCTACCTGAACAACCGCGGCCTGCAGGCCAGCTTCAGCGAGCTGGGCATCGCCGAGTCCGAGCTGGTTCGCGCCGGACGGCTGCGCAATCCGTCGTTTGGCTTCGGGCGTCTGCGCGAGGCCGGCGGCGTGGTCGAGATCGAGCGCTCCGTCATGTTCGACGTGCTGGGGCTGTTGACGCTGCCGGTCGCGTCGCAGGTCGAGCAGCGGCGCTTCGCGCAGGCGCAGCTGCAGGCGGCCCACGAGGCCGTCGGCATCGCCGTCGAGACGCGCAGGGCCTACTTCAGCGCGGTCGCGGCCCAGGAGCTGGTCAAGTACTACGAGCAGGTCAAGGACGCCGCCGACGCTTCGAACGAGCTCGCGCGGCGCATGCTCCAGGTCGGCAATTTCAGCAAGCTCGCGCAGATGCGCGAGCAAGCCTTCTACGCCGACGCGACGGCGCAGCTCGCGCGGGCGCGGCATCAGGCGCTCGCCGAACGGGAGCGCCTGACGCGCTGGCTGGGCTTGTCGGGCGACCAGCTCGGCTTCACCCTGCCCGAGCGCCTGCCCGACCTGCCGATGGAGCCCGTCGAGCCCCGCGACGCCGATCAGACCGCGATGGACAAGCGGCTCGACGTGCTGATGGCCAAGCAGGCCGCCGAGCACACGGCCAGGTCGCTCGGCCTGACCCGGGCCACGCGCTTCGTCAACGTGCTGGAGCTCGGCTACCAGAACAAGAGCGTCACCGGCGAGCCGCGTGCCAACGGCTACGAGATCGAGCTCGAGCTGCCGCTGTTCGACTTCGGATCGACGCGCGCCGCGCGGGCAGAGGCCACCTACATGCAAGCCGTGCATCGCGCCGCGCAGGTCGCGGTCGATGCGCGCTCCGAGGTGCGCGAGGCCTACTCGGCCTACCGCACCACCTACGACCTCGCCCGCCACTACCGCGACGAGGTCGTGCCGTTGAAGAAGCGCATCTCCGAGGAGAACCTGCTTCGCTACAACGGCATGCTCATCAGCGTGTTTGAACTCCTTGCCGACGCGAGACAGCAGGTGACGAGCGTCACGGGCTACGTCGAGGCGCTGCGCGACTTCTGGATCGCGCAGACCAATCTGCAGACCGCGCTGACCGGCCGTTCGCCGGGCGCAGGATTTGCCATTCGCTCCTCCGCATCCGCCGCGCCCGCCGAGGGCGGCGGCCACTGAACGAACGCCATGTCCAACCGACGCAATTTCTTCAAGGCCGCCGGCGCCGTGGCGCTGGGGGCCACGGCCGTGAGCCGCGTGGGCGCCGCTTCCCTGCCGGAAGCTGTGATCCAGAGCTCGCCGACGATGGCGCCGCCGCTCGTCCCCACGACGGGTCGCCCCTACAACCCCGTGGCCACGCTCAACGGCTGGTCGCTGCCCTGGCGCATGAACAACGGCGTCAAGGAGTTCCATCTCGTCGCCGAACCGGTGGTGCGGGAGATGGCGCCCGGCATGAAGGCCAACCTCTGGGGCTACAACGGCTCGAGCCCGGGCCCGACGATCGAAGCGGTCGAGGGCGACCGGGTGCGCATCTTCGTCACCAACAAGCTGCCCGAGCACACCACGGTGCACTGGCACGGCGTGCTCGTGCCTTCGGGCATGGACGGCGTGGGCGGCATGACCCAGCCGCACATCCCGCCCGGCAAGACCTTCGTCTACGAGTTCACGCTGCTGCGTTCGGGCACCCACATGTACCACCCGCACGCCGACGAGATGACGCAGATGGCGATGGGGATGATGGGCATGTTCATCATCCATCCCAAGGATGCGCGCCAGATGCGCGTGGACCGCGACTTCGTCTTCCTGCTCGCGTCCTACGACATCGAGCCCGGCAGCGCGACGCCGCGCACGGCCGAGATGACCGACTTCAATCTCTGGACCTGGAACAGCCGCGTCTTCCCGGGCATTGATCCGCTGGTGGCCCGCACCGGCGACAAGGTGCGCGTGCGCGTCGGCAACCTGACGATGACGAACCACCCGATCCACATGCACGGGCCGCACTTCGTCGTCACCGGCACCGACGGCGGCTGGGTGCCGCCCTCCGCGCGCTGGCCGGAGGTGACGACCGATGTCGCGGTCGGCCAGATGCGCGCGTTCGAGTTCGAGGCGATGGCCGGCGACTGGGCGATCCACTGCCACAAGTCGCACCACACGATGAACGCGATGGGCCACGACGTGCCCAACATGATCGGCGTGGACCACCGCGGCGTGGCCGAGCGCATCACGCGGCTCGTGCCCGACTACATGGTGATGGGCGACAAGGGCATGGCCGACATGGGCTCGATGGAGATGCCGCTGCCCGACAACACGCTGCCGATGATGACCGGCACGGGCCCCTTCGGTCCGCTCGAGATGGGCGGCATGTTCAGCGTCGTCAAGGTGCGCGACGACGTGAAGCCCGGCGACTACAAGGACCCGGGCTGGTACCGGCACCCCCAAGGCAGCGTCGCCTACGAGTTCAAGGGGGACTTGCGGCAGCCCGCGCGCGCCGCCTCGATCGAGGCGGACGACAAGACGCTCACCGTGCGCAAGCCGCACGGCGGCCACTCCGGCCACTGAATCGACACAGGACCCTCGACACAGGACCCGGCATGAACATGACCCTCCAGACTTTCGGCGTCGCTGCCCTGGCCGCAGCGGCCGCCATCGCATCCACCGGCGCCAGCGCCCATGGCGACGCATCGCATCCCGCGAAGCCGCGCAAGTTCGACGCGGGCCAGGTCGAGGACACGCCCTTCGGCCGCGAGGGAAATCCGGCAAAGGCGGTGCGCACCATCCGTGTCGACATGGCCGACACGATGCGCTTCACCCCGGCCGAGATCCAGGTCAAGCGCGGCGAGACCGTCAGGCTCGTCGCGGCCAACAAGGGCCAGGTGCTCCACGAGATGGTGCTGGGCACGCCCGAAGAGCTCAAGAAGCACGCCGAGTTCATGAAGACGTTCCCCGGCATGGAGCACGACGAACCGCACATGACGCACGTGAAGCCGGGACAAAGCGGCGAGATCGTCTGGCAGTTCACGAAGGCGGGCGTGTTCCAGTTCGCCTGCCTGATTCCCGGGCACTTCGAAGCCGGCATGGTCGGCAAGGTGACGGTCAAATGAAGCGCCGCAGCCTTCTGGCGCTGATCGCCGCGACGGGTGCCGCCGGCGTGCCCGCGCTCGCGCGGGCCGAGCGGCCGGCGATCCATGTCTTCAAGAGCGCCTATTGCGAATGCTGCGCCGCCTGGGTCGAGCATCTGAGGGGCGCCGGCTTCACCGTGAAGGTGACGGTCGTGGACGACACGACTGCGGCCCGCAAGCGCCTGGGCATGCCCGATGCCTTCGGCAGCTGCCACACGGCCAGCGTCGCCGGCTACGTGCTCGAAGGGCATGTGCCGGCGGCCGAGGTCAAGCGACTGCTCGCGACACGGCCCGACGCGATCGGCCTCGCGGTGCCGGGCATGCCGGTCGGGTCTCCCGGCATGGAAGTCGGAACGCGCCAGGACCCGTACGACGTCCTGCTCGTCGGCAGGAACGGCCGCTCGACCGTGTTTGCCACCTACCCGAAACGTTGAAGGAGCCACGCATGAGGTTCGTCCCCCTCCTCGCACTCGCCGCCGCGACGGCCGCGTTTGCCGCTGCCGCGCAGACGGCGCCCGGCGCCGCGGATCTCGCGGCACACCACCCTGCAAGCGCGGCGCCGACGCCTCAGAGCGACGGCGAAGTGCGCAAGCTGGACAAGGAGCAGGGCAAGCTGACCTTGCGCCATGGACCGCTGCAGAACCTCGGCATGCCGGCCATGACGATGGTGTTCAAGGTCGCCGACCCGAAGCTGCTCGACGCCCTGAACGTGGGCGACAAGGTCAGGTTCACCGCCGAGAAGGTCAACGGTGCGTACGTCGTGACGGCCATCCAGCCGGCGCCGTGAGGCCGTCGGGCTCCGCGGCACGAGCGGCCATCGTTGCGCGCACGCTTGTCGTCAAGCAAGCCGGCTGCCGTGCAGGCGGCGCGATCCCTTGGACGGCACCGGCGCGTCGCGCGCCAGCTCCTCGATGATCGGGCAGTCGGGCCGGTCGTCGCCGCGGCAGCAGTGCACCAGGGTCTCGAGCGTGGCCTTCATCTCGAGCAGCTCGCGCACCTTGCGATCGAGCTCGTCGATGTGCGATTGGGCCAGCGCCTTGACCTGGCGGCTGGAGCGTTCGCGGTCCTGCCACAGGCTCAACAGGTCGCGGATCTCGTCGATCGAGAAGCCGAGGTCGCGCGAGCGGCGGATGAAGCGCAGCGTGTGCACGTCGCGCTCGCCGTACTGCCGGTAGCCGGCATCGCTGCGCTGCGCGGGCGGCAGCAGCTCGACGCTTTCGTAGTGGCGGATCATCTTGGCCGAGACGCCCGAGGCCTCGGCGGCTTGTCCGATGTTCATCGTGTGGTCTCCGTCGACGAGGGGCGCCAGCGCCGCAGCAGCAGCGCGTTGGTGACGACGCTGAAGCTGCTGAAGGCCATCGCGGCGCCGGCGATCACCGGGTTGAGCAGGCCCATGGCGGCCAGCGGGATGCCGAGCACGTTGTAGGCGAAGGCCCAGAACAGGCCCTGCTTGATCTTGCCGTAGGTACGGCGCGAGACGTCGAGCGCGTCGGGCACCAGGCGCGGCTCGCCGCGCATCAGCGTGATGCCAGCGGTCTCCATCGCGACGTCGGTGCCGGTCGACATCGCGATGCCGACCTGCGCGGCGGCCAGCGCGGGCGCGTCGTTGATGCCGTCGCCGACCATCGCGACGATCTCGCCGCGCTGGCGCAGCGAGCTCACCTCGGCGGCTTTGTCGGCCGGCAGGACCTCGGCGCGGAAATCGTCCAGGCCCAGCTCGCGCGCGACCGCCGCGGCGGCGCCGTGGTTGTCGCCGGTCAGCATCACGGTGCGGATGCCCAGCTCGCGCAGCCGCGCGACGGCCTCGCGCGCCAAGGGCTTGACCGTGTCGCCGAACGCGAGCAGGCCGACGAGCCGCGGCGCCGCGCCGCGCTCGATCAGCCACGAGACGGTGCGGCCCTCGGCCTCGAGCGCTTGCGCACGCGCGGCGAGCGCGCCGGCGTCGACGGCCAGCTCGGCCAGCAGGCGCTTGCTGCCCAGCACGAGCAGGCGGTCGTCGACGACGGCCTCGAGGCCGCGGCCCGGCAGCGCGCGCGCGTCGCGCGCTGCAGGCACGGCCAGGCCGGCCTGCTGCACGCTCGCCATCACCGCACGCGCGAGCGGGTGCTCGCTGGTCTGCTGCAGCCCGGCCGCCAGGCGCAGCAGCTCGTCGCGCGCGACGCCTTCGGCCGGCTCGGCCGCCACCAGCGAGGGCTTGCCCTCGGTGAGCGTGCCGGTCTTGTCGAACACCACGGTGGTCACCGCATGCGCGACCTCGAGCGCCTCGGCGTCCTTGATCAGGATGCCGCGCCGCGCGGCGACGCCGGTGCCGACCATGATCGCGGTGGGCGTCGCGAGGCCGAGCGCGCAGGGGCAGGCGATCACCAGCACCGCGACCGCGTTGACCAGCGAGCGCTCCCAGTCGCCGCTGATGCCGAACCAGGCCGCGAAGGTGAGCGCCGCGATGCCCAGCACCACCGGCACGAAGACCGCGCTGACGCGGTCGACCACGCGCTGGATCGGCGCCTTGGCCGCCTGCGCCGACTCGACCATGCGGATCACGCGCGAAAGCAGGGTCTCGGCGCCGATCGCCGTGGTGCGCACGACGAGCAGGCCTTCGGCGTTGATCGAGCCGCCGGTGGCCAGGTCGCCTTCGTGCTTGGCGACCGGCAGGCTCTCGCCGGTGATCAGCGACTCGTCGACATGGCTCGCGCCTTCGACGACCTGGCCGTCGACCGCGATGCGTTCGCCGGGGCGCACGACGACGAGGTCGTCCACGCGCACCTGCTCGATCGGCAGCTCGGTCTCGACGCCGTCGCGCCGCACGCGCGCGGTGGCCGGGCGCAGCGCATTGAGCGAGCGGATCGCATCGGCCGTCTGGCGCTTGGCGCGATGCTCCAGCCACTTGCCCAGCAGCACCAGCGTGATCACCGCCGCCGAGGCCTCGAAGTACAGGTGCGGCATGCCGTGCTCGGCATGCTCGACGAGCAGGTAAAGCGACAGCCCGTAGGCCGCCGAGGTCCCTAGCGCGATCAGCAGGTCCATGTTGCCGGTGCCGGCCTTCACGGCCTTCCAGCCGGCGACGTAGAAGCGCGCGCCGAACACGAACTGCACCGGCGTCGCGAGCGCGAGCTGCAACCAGCCGCCGGGCATCCAGTCGATGCCGAACAGCTGCAGCAGCATCGGCGCAACCAGCGGCAGCGTCAGGGCTGCGCTGGCGAGCACCGGCCACCAGGCCGGCCATCCATGCGCCACGGGCGCCGGCGCCTGCGCCGCTCGCGCGCCATAGCCGGCCTTCTCGACCGCGGCGATCAGGTCCGCCAGCTCGACGCCGGCAAGCGCGGTGACGCTCGCCTTCTCGGTCGCCAGGTTCACCGCCGCCTGCGAGACGCCGGGAACCTTGTTCAGCGCCTTCTCGACGCGCGACACGCAGGACGCGCAGGTCATGCCCTCGATCTGCAGCTCGAGCGTGCGCGTCGGCACCGCGTAGCCGGCCTTGCGGATCGCCGCGGCCACGGACTGCGCGTCGATCGCGCCGGCGCCGCGCACGGTGGCTTCCTCGGTCGCCAGGTTCACGCTCGCGTCGCTGACGCCGGGAACGGCGCGCAGCGCCTTCTCGACGCGCAGAACGCACGAGGCACAGGTCATGCCCTCGACGGGCACGGTCAGGTCGAAGGGGCGGGCGATCGTGGTGTCCATGCTGCGATCATCAAGCTTCCCACGATGTCAGGGTCAAGCGAACTGCGCGCCATCTGATGCAGCGCAAGGGTCTTGCGGTGGCTCGCTTGACCTGCCCATGGTGGCAAGCTTCAACATGCATGCGACGATCCCACCGCGGAGATTCCCGATGATTGCCTTCCAAGTCGACGACATGACCTGCGGCCACTGCGCCAGCACCATCACCAAGGCCGTCAAGACCGCCGACGCGAACGCCCAGGTCGCCATCGACCTCGCGTCGCACCGCGTGACGATCGAGCCTTCGCAAGCCGATGCGCAGGCGCTGCGCGAGGCCATCGCCGAGGCGGGCTACACGCCGGTGCCCATCGGCTGACGGCGAGAGCCGCCGCCTAGAATCCCTGGCGCGGGGCCGGAAGCTTAAAGGGTATAAGCGCTCGGCTCATAACCGAAGGACAGTGGGTTCGAATCCCACCCGGCCTACCAGGGCTGAGGTGCCCCGCCGGTTCAACAGCGCACCACCAAAGGCCGCTCAAGCGGCTTCCAGCGACTGCGCGACCGCGCGCCCGCGCGCCGCGTGGATCGCCTCGCCGATGCGCGGCCCGCTGGCGCCTTGCTCCTGCGCCTGCCGGGCAATCAACGCGGTGTCCACTGACAGCGCGGCCGCGAGCGCCGTGCGCAGGCGCGCGGCCTGCGCATAGACGTCGTCCTCGTGCCCGAGCCGCCCGCGTGCGTCGCACTCGCAGGCCAGCAGAACGTCCTCGAAGCGTTGCGGCTTGCGCAGTGCGTCGCAGCGCTCGAGCAGCCGCAGCAGCGCGGCGGCGCCCAGTTCCTCGCTGCGGTGCACGTTGCCGTGCTCGCGCGCGACCACCTCGGCCAGCTCGCGGCAGTCGTTGGGCACGCGCAGGCGCTCGCTCAGCTCGCGCAGCAGCTCGACGCTGCGGCCTTCGTGACCCAGGTGGCGCGGCAGCACGTCGGCGGGCGTCGTGCCCTTGCCGAGGTCATGGCCCAGGCAGGCGTAGCGCACCGCGAGCGAGGCGTTCAGCCGCGCGCTCATGTCGAGCACCATCATCAGGTGCACGCCGGTGTCGATCTCGGGGTGGTAGTCGGCCCGCTGCGGCACGCCCCACAGGCGATCGACCTCGGGCAGCAGGCGCGCAAGCGCGCCGCAGTCGCGCAGCAACTCGAACATGCGCGAGGGCCGGGCCTCCATCAGCCCGCGCGCGATCTCCTGCCACACCCGCTCGGCCACCAGCGCGTCGGCCTCGCCGTCGGCCACCATGCGGCGCATCAGCGCCAGCGTCTCCGGCGCGACGTGGAACTCGGTGAAGCGCGCCGCGAAGCGCGCGACGCGCAGGATGCGCACCGGGTCCTCGGCAAAGGCGGGCGAGACGTGGCGCAGCACGCGCGCCTCGAGGTCGCGCCGTCCGCCGAAGGGGTCGACCAGGCGGCCGTCGGCGCCGCGCGCCATCGCGTTGATCGTGAGGTCGCGGCGTGCGAGGTCCTGCTCTAGCGTCACGTCGGGCGCGGCGTGGAACAGGAAGCCGTGGTAGCCGCGTCCGCTCTTGCGCTCGGTGCGCGCCAGCGCCACTTCCTCGCGCGTGACCGGGTGCAGGAAGACCGGGAAGTCGCGCCCGACGGGCGTGAAGCCGGCGGCGATCAGCTGCTCGGGCGTCGCGCCTACGGCGACCCAATCGCGGTCGTTGACCGTCAATCCGAGCAATTCGTCACGAATTGCGCCGCCGACCTCGAAGAGTTCCATGCCCGCAGTTTAGGGATGCCCCGCGGCTCGGGGGTATGGCGCACGCGGGCCGGGGATACCGCGCGTCACGCTGCATGGGTACAACCTCCAGGTCGATCGATTCGCCCAATGCCGCGCAGATGGTGGTGACGCGAACGGTCCATTGGAGTCCTCATGTCGTTGCCGCTGTTTCGTCGCCTGGTCCTGTGTTCGCTGCTGTCCTGCGCATCGCTCGCGCAGGCGCAGGACAACACCGTCGATGCCTCGGCCTGGATGACGCCGAGTTTCGAGCGCCTGAGTGCAGGCGACGGCGCCGGCAGTGCGGCCGGACAGGTTGGCTTGATCGCGCTGCGCTCCGACGCCGCGACCCGGCCCCAGCCGGTGCGCGGTGCCGTGCTGCTGGCGGCCGACGAGGCACAGCAGCCCCATGCGGCAGACAGCAAGCACGAGCGTGATGCCGTTGCGTTCGCGCTCGTGCCGGAGCCCAGCACCTATTTGCTGCTGCTCGCCGGCCTGCTGGCGGTGGGTTTCGTCGCGCACCGGCGCGGCCACGAGTGAGGCCGCGCCCGCCGCACGCGGCTCAGCGCGTGCGGTAGGGCTCGTCGAACTCGACGAACTCGTTCTCGGCCAGCGCGTCGGCGCGCCAGGCCGCGACGCCGGGCAGTGCGAGCACGCGGTCCACGTAGGCCTCCAACGCCGGCGGCAGCGCGATGCCGTAGGTGCGCACCCGCATGCACACCGGCGCGAAGTAGGCATCGGCGATCGTGAACGTGCCGAACAGCAGCGGGCCGCCCGAACGCACCAGCAGCTCGCCCCACAGCGACACCAGCCGCGCGACGTCGGCGCGCACGCCCGCGTTCTCGGCCATCACGCGCGGCCCGACCTCGGGCAGCGAGGCCTCGATGTTCATCGGGAAGTGCGTGCGCAGGTCGACGAAGCCCGAGTGCATCTCGGCGCAGGCGCTGCGCGCCAGCGCGCGCGAGCGCGGATCGGCCGGCCACAGCTGCTTGTGCGCAAACAGCTCGGCCAGCGTCTCGGCGATCGCCAGCGTGTCCCACACCGCATGGCCGTTGTCGAGCAGCAGCACCGGCACGCGGCCGGCGCCGCTGTAGCGCGCCAGCTCGCGCTTGAACGGGCCGTCGGTGTCGAGGCCGTGGGCGAAGCTCAGCTTCAACTCCTCGAAGGGAATGCCGGCCTGGCGCATCAGCACCCAGGGACGCATGGACCAGGACGAGTAGTTCTTGTTGCCGATGACGAGCTTCATGGGATCGGTCGCGAGGTGGTGTGAACGACCTCGATGCTAGGCGCCACGGCGCTCGCGCGGGTTGCCGATCGCGCATCGCAGCGATGCGCCGGAAGAATCGCGCCGGCTTCAGTCGCGCCGCGCGGCTTCGCGCAGCACGTCGAGCCGGGCCTCGGGCGAGCGCCGTCCCAGCCACGCCGGCGCCACCGCTTCGAGCGGCGTGGGCGTGATGCCCAGCCGCGCGAGTCCGGGCCAGCGGCCGCTCGCGACGTTGGGCACGCGCATCGAGTCGAGGTTGTCGGTCGACATCAGCGGCTCGCCGGGCAGCAGCGCGAGCAGGCCCGCCTGCAGGCGCGCGAGCGCGTCGGGCAGCGGCAGCACCGCTCGCTCGTGGCCGCTCCAGCGGCCAGCCAGGCGCGCCAGCTCGCTCAGCGTGTAGACATGCGGGCCGGCGAGCTCGAGCGTCTGGCCGATCGTCGACGGATCGTCGAGGCACACGGCGATGGCCTGCGCGACGTCTTCGACCCACACCGGCTGGAAGCGCGCATCCGCGCCGGCCAGCGGCATCACCGGCAACAGCGCCTGCAGGCGCGCGAACAGGTTCAGGAAGCGATCGTCCTCGCCAAAGATCACCGACGGCCGCAGCAGCGTCAGGTCGAGCCCGGCCTCGCGCAGCACCGCCTCCCCGGCGGTCTTGCTGCGCAGGTAGCGCGACGGCGCGGCCAGGCCGGCGTCGGGCACGCCCAGGGCGCTGACGTGCAGCAGCCGGCGCACGCCGGCGCGCCGGCAGGCGGCGGCGAGCTTGCGCGGCAGATCGACATGGACGTGCGTGAACTGCGCCTGGCTGCCATGCAGGATCGCGACCAGGTTGACCACCGCGTCGCGGCCGGCGACCAGGCGCGCGAGCGTGGCCTCGTCGTGCACGTCGGCTTGCACCAGCTCGACGGTCGGCAGGCTGGTCAGCGCCTTGGCGCGAGCCGGCCGGCGGCTCGGCACCGTGATCTCGCCGCCGCCGCCGAAGTGGCGCGAGACCAGGCGCGCGACGAGCGCACGGCCGACGAAGCCGGTGCCGCCAAGGATCAGCACGTCGGTGGGCGCGGGCATGGTCGGGCCTTTCGGTTCAGGGCAATTCCTTGTCGGCGGCCGGCAGCGGCGTGTCGCTCGGGCCGATGCGCTGGCCCAGGCGGGCGCGCAGCGACTGCGGCTGGCCGCTGATCAGCGCGGCGTAGTCGGTGGCATTGGACAGCACCTTCTTGACGTAGTCGCGTGTCTCGTTGAATGGGATGTTCTCCGCCCAGGCCGCGGCGTCGACCACCGGTCCCTCGCGCCAGCGGCGCGGGCGGTTCGGGCCGGCGTTGTAGGCCGCGGCGGCGAGCGCCTGCGAGCCTTCGAAGCTGTCGAGCACCAGCTTCAGGTAGCCGGTGCCGATGCGCAGGTTGGTGTCGCGTTCGGTGATGCGGTCCTGGCTGTAGCTGATGCCGAGCTTCTTGGCCGTCCAGCGTGCGGTGGCCGGCATCACCTGCATCAGGCCCGAGGCGCCGACGCCCGAGCGCGCGTCGAGGATGAAGCGCGACTCCTGGCGGATCAGGCCGTAGACGTAGGCCGGGTCGATGCCGGTGCTGCGCGCGCTGGCCAGGACCTCGTCGCGAAACGGCATCGGGAAGCGCTGCGCGACGTCGACCTCGTCCTTGGTGCGCTCGCTGGTGTTGATGCAGCGGTCCCAGACTTCGCGCTGGCAGGCCAGCTGCGCGGCGGCCAGCAGCTGGCGGTCGTCCATGCCGCGCAGCGTGAAGTTCCATTCGCGCACGCCCTCGCTGCGCAGGCCGATGGCGATCAGCAGCAGCGCTCGCTGCAGGCCCGGATTGGCCGCGGCGGCGCTGCGCTCGGCCTCGGTGAGCGGCGCAGGCCGCGGCGGCAACACCAGCGGTTCGCCGAGCGATTCGAGCGCGAGCTTGCCGTAGAAGTGAAGCGGGCTCGCGATCTGGCGCATCAGCGTGCGCGACTCCTCGAGCATCGCGGCGCCGTCCTGGCTGTCGGCCGCCAGCGCCTGCAGTGCGCGCGCCTTCCAGTAGACCCAGGTCGGGTCGCGCTGCTCGTTGGCGCTCATCGCGTTGATGGCCTGCACCACCTGCTGCCAGCGGCCGGCGCCGTTGTTGGCGCGCAAGGCGGCGCGCACCGACCAGGCCAGCGTCTCGTCGGGCAGCTCGACGGTGTCGTCGCGCGCGGCCAGCGCGGCGCGCTGGAAGTGCTGCGAGGCCTCGGTGTCGAGCTTGATGGCCGTCTGCTTGCCGATGCTGGCCCAGACCCAGGTGCGCGTCGCCGGCGCCAGGCCGTCCTGCCAGCGCTGCTGCAAGGCCTCGGCCGCCGCCGGCGGATCGTTCGCGGCCAGGCGGATCAGCGCCAGCGCGGTGAGCTCCTGCGCCTTGCGTCCGCGTGTGTTGGCCTTGCGCGCGAGGTAGCGCTGCGGGTTGTCGAACAGCTCGTTGACCGCCGCCGAGGCGTCGTCGTCGATCAGCTGCGCAACCTGGCGCGCGGCCGCGCGGCGGTTGTTCTCGGTGGCCAGGCGGGCCTTGCGCCAGACCTCGGCATCGCTCAGCTTGCCGGCTTCGCGCAGCGTGGTGGCCAGCAGCGCGCAGCCGTCGTCGGCCTCGCGCTGCGCCTGCCAGGCCTCGCGGGCGTCGCGCGCGACGTCCTCGCCGTCGAGGTGGCGCGCGAGCAGCCAGTAGCAGGTGACCTCGCGGTCGTCGTTCATGCGAAAGCGCGGGAACTCGACGCGCAGGTTGGCCCAGTCGCGGCGCTTGCCGAGCTCGAGCAGCCAGTCGTTGCGCAGCCGGTCCTCGACGTAGCTGGCGGGCCAGCGCGCATAGAACGCGTCGAGATCGGACTGGCTGGCTTCGCTCAGCCGGTTGCCGAGCTCCCAGTAGTCGACCCAGGGTGCGAGCGGGTGGTTGGCGGTGGCCGCCTTGGCCGACGCGAGGCGGGCGCGGTCGCGGCGCCGCAGTGCGTCGCGCGCGTCGATCACGCTCTCGCTGCCGGGCGGCGCGGCCGTGCTGTTCTGGGCCTTGGTTTCGGGTGCGACGGTGCCGAGCGTCAGCCCGACGCCGAGGCCGATGGCGAGCGAAGCCGCCAGGCCGGTCAGGCGGGCGCGGCGCGGTGTACTGCGATTCATCCAGGGATCCGGTTCAAGCACGCTGCGGCATCGCGGCCGCGGCATCGGTTTCAATGTAGCCGAGGGGCGACGCATCGCCGCCCCCCGAAGACGTGTCGGGCCGGCTGGCGCCGATGGTGTCGCCGGTCAGCTCGGCCTGTTCGGCGACCCACTGAACGAAGGCCTGCACCTCGGGACGCGCCTTGGCGGCTTCGGCCACCTGCATCCAGTAGGCGCAGGGGCTGAGCAGGCGGCCCGCGGGGCCGAAGGGCTCGACCAGCTCGCCGCGCTCGAGCGTGTGGCAGATCAGCGCGATGCGCGCGAGCGCGACGCCTTGGCCGTCGATCGCGGCCTGGATCTGCTGGTGCGTGAAGTTCAGGTAGAGCCAGCGGCGCGGCTCGAGCTCGGGCTCGCCGAACTGCGCCAGCCAGTGGCGCCAGCTCAGGTAGCGCGCGCTCGGGCGCACGTCGTCCTCCTCGAGCAGCGTGTGGTGCACCAGGTCGGCGGCCGAGCGCAACGGCGGCAGTTCGCCGCGGCGCGCGCGCTCGGCGAGCTGGGGCGAAGTGGCCGGCGTGATCACCTCGTCGAACAGGCGATGCGCCTGCGGCGGCCGGTCGACGGTGAGCCCGTAGCGCAGTGCGAGGTCGACCTGCTGGCCGTCGAGCGCCTCGAGGCGGTCGGTGGCGAGCAAACGGATGTCGATGTCCGGGTGGCGCGCCTCGAACGAGGCCAGGCGCGGGATCAGCCACAGCGAGGCGAACGACGCGAAGGTGGTCACGTTGACGATGCGTCGCCCGCCGGCCGCGCGGATCTGGCGCACCGTGGAGTCGATGCGCGCCAGCGCCGGCGCGGTCGCCTGCAGCAGCGCGATGCCCGCGCCGGTGAGCGCGACGTGGCGCGTGCCGCGACTGAGCAGCTGCGCGCCGACCTCCTCTTCGAGCGCCTGGATCTGCCGGCTGACGGCCGACTGGGTGAGAAAGAGCTCGTCGGCCGCGGCGCGAAAGCTCTTCAGGCGGGCGACCGCCTCGAAGGCACGCAGTGGCCCGACGGACAGGGGGCGCCGGCGGGGCGGATTGATGCTCATCAGGAATCAGTGGGCTGAGCCGATCTCATTGGACCGGGTGCGATTTTCCGCTGAAGATTCAGGCCAGACAAGCGAGATTCAGGAGCGATGACCATGATCATTCTGATGACTCTGGCGCAACAGTTCCGGCGCTCGCCCAAGCCCGTGCTAGGCAGGCGCCGCTGGTCGATGCAGGCCGTTGTCGCGGCCTGCTGGGCGGCGGCCCTGCTGGTGGTGGTGACCAGCTGCGGCGTGCTGGCTGCCGTGGGCTGGGTGTTGTTCATGCCGGCCGAATCGCTGCCGCCGCCGCGCGCCGAAGCGCCGGCCGTCGAGCACGTGGCGCGTGCCGCTCAAGCGGCGCCGCTGCCTCAATCAGTCATGCGTGAAGAAGGGGAGTTTTGAGATGAGCACGATCCACAACATCGCGATCAACGGTCCCGTGTGGCGCCTGTCCAGCGGCGAGGCGATGCGCCTGCCGCGCGAAAGCCGGGCACGCTGGCTGCGCCTGCGCAGCGGCCGCCTGTGGGTGACCGCCGACCGCCATCCGAACGGCGGCAACAGCGACCTGCTCGACGACTGCTGGCTCGGCGCCGGCGACACGCTGCGGCTGGAAGCCGGCGAGTCGGCCGTGGCCGAGGCCTGGCCGAGCGCGAGCTTCGAGGTGCTGGAAGCGGCGCCGATGCGCTGAAGGCAGAAAGCGGCCCACGCGTTGCGCGGGCCGCGGCGCTGGGCTACCGTGCGCGCCCATCACAACGCACACCAGGAGCCTAGCCCATGACGCACATCGTCTCGCCGTTCAAGCCCGCGTACCGGCCCGTTCTGGGCGTGGTGACTGCCGCCACGATCGCCTTCGCGTCGGCGCTGTCGCTGACCTGCACCGAGGCGCAGGCCGCGGCCCCGCAGCAAAAGACCCAGGCGCCCGGCTTCTACCGGATGATGCTGGGCGAGTTCGAGATCACGGCGCTGTCCGACGGCACGGTGGACCTGCCGGTCGACCAACTGCTCACGCGCACGACGCCGGCCAAGGTCAACAAGGTGCTGGCGGCCAACTACCTCAAGTCGCCGCTCGAGACCTCGGTCAACGGCTTCCTGATCAACACCGGCAGCAAGCTGGTGCTGGTCGACACCGGCGCGGCGGGGCTGTTCGGCCCCACGCTCGGCAAGCTGGTCGCCAACCTCAAGGCCGCCGGCTACCAGCCCGAGCAGGTCGACGAGGTCTACATCACCCACATGCACCCCGACCACGTCGGCGGCCTGGCCGCGGGCGGCCAGGCGGCGTTTCCGAACGCGGTGGTGCGCGTCGACAAGCACGACGCCGACTTCTGGCTCAGCGACGCGAACTACGAGAAGGCGCCGAAGGACGCCAAGGGCATGTTCGAAGGCGCGCGCGGCGCCGTTGCGCCCTATGTCGCGGCGGGCCGCTTCAAGCCCTTCGACGGCGACACCGAGCTCGTGCCCGGCGTGAAGGCGCGCGCGAACCACGGCCACACGCCCGGCCACAGCGTGTTCATGGTCGAGAGCCAGGGCCACAAGCTGCTGTTGTGGGGCGACCTGATGCACGTTGCCGCGGTGCAGTTCCCGCAGCCGCAGGTGACGATCGAGTTCGACAGCGACAGCCCGGCGGCCGCGGTGCAGCGCAAGAAGCTGTTCGCCGAGGCGGCCAAGCAGGGATACCTGGTCGGCGGCGCGCATCTGTCGTTCCCCGGCCTCGGCCACTTGCGCGCCGAGGGGGCGGGCTACCGCTTCGTGCCGGTCAACTATTCGGTGCCGCGCGACGCGAAGTAGCCGCCTTCTTCTTCGCGGCCGTTCGGGGCTTGGCCTGCGCGCGCGAGCGCAGCGCCGCCTCGAGGGCGAGCCGGGCCCACGGCGCCATCGCGGCCGGCGAGTCCATCGCGTCGTCGGGCGGCGTCCAGTAGCTCATCGTCACGGCGGCGCGGTTCTCGCGCGAGTAGGCGAACGGCCGCCCGCCGGCGGCCTCCCAGCGCTCGCGCGTGAGCGCATCGGTCTTCATGTAGAGCTGCTCGTCGGCGATCAGGCCGACCATCACGTCGTCGGCGTACAGGCCGTGGCCGCCGAACATGCGCCTGGCGCGCACCGGGCCGACGGCGGCCAGCAGCTCGAGACACCAGTCGACGTAGCCGTCGCGAGGAGGAGGGGTGGCAGGCATGGCCGAAGCATGCACGAAGCCGCGAGAATCCCGGCCATGACGCTGCCCTTCGATCCGCTGAACCTCCAACGCGACAAGGCCCAGCTGCGCCGGGTGCTGCAGGCCGAGCGCCAGGCGCTGCCCGACCGGCTCGAGCGCGCCGTGCAACTGCAAGGCGTGCTGCGCGTGTGGCTGGCCACGCGCGAGGACGTGACGGTGGGCGCCTACTGGCCGATCAAGGGTGAGTTCGATCCGCTGCCGGCGCTCCACCGCTGGACCGAGGGCTCCGGCCACGGCACCGGCGACGGGCCGCCGCGGCGCATCGGCTTGCCGGTGATGAACCGCGAGACCCGGCAGCTGCGCTTTCACCAGTGGTACCCGGGCTGCCCGATGGAGCCCGACGCCTACGACATCCCCAAGCCGCAGGGCACCGACTTGCTGCTGCCCACGCTGCTGCTCGTGCCCTGCGTCGGCTTCGGCCCGAAGGGCGTGCGCCTGGGCTACGGCGGCGGCTTCTACGACCGCACGCTCGCCGCGCTGTCGCCGCGCCCCTTCACCGTGGGCATCGGCTACGCGCACGGCTTCATTCCGTGGCTCGAGGCCGAGCCGCATGACATCCCGCTGGATGTCATGCTGACGGAAGACGGCGTGCAGTGGGCGCGTGACGAGTAGTTAGAACTTGAAGCCGAGGCCGACGCTGAACAGCAGCGGGTCGACCCTGAATTCGCCGAGCTTGCTGCCGCCGGCCGAGACGTCGGTGCGGATCTGCACCTTCTTCACGTCGACGTTGACCAGCAGATTCTTCGCCACCGGGATGTCGACGCCGGCGCCGATGGCCAGGCCCCAGCTGTTGCGGTCCACGTCCAGCCCCGCCGGCAGGTCGACCGACGAGAAGCGCGTGTAGTTGATACCGATGCCCGCGTACGGCCGCACGCTGCCTTCGGGGATGAAGTGGTACTGCAGCGACAGCGTCGGCGGCAGGTGCTTGAGCGTGCCGATCTTCGAGCCGTCGAGGCTCAAGTCGTGCTTTTGCGGATAGGTCAGCACCAGCTCGGCGGCCAGGTTGGGCGTGAAGAAGTAGCTGATGTCGACCTCGGGGAAGGTCTTGCTGTCGACCGACAGGTCGGCGCCGGCGATGTCGTCCTTGTTGGCCGGATCGAGGTACAGCGCGCGCACGCGCACGAGCCAGGGCTCGGCGGCCTGGGCCGTGGGAGCGATCGAGGTGAGGCCGGCCGCGGCGACGAGGACGGCGAGAAGACGTTGCTTGTTCGTGGACATGATGGTTCCGGTCGGTGAGCGGGAACGCTCCCGCAGACGCCATTGCAGGCCGGCGGGCTGTGCACGCCCTTGCCCCAGGTCAACGTCGGCCTGAGCGCCGGGCGAAGTGCTGATCCACGTCAACGAGCCGTCGCGGCGGCGTCGCCGCGCCGCTACATTCGCGCCAGCGGCGCCGTCGCGCCGCAAGGAGCCACGCGATGCCCGGCAAGAACGGCAAGAACAACCGGCGCCTCGAGCGCGCGCGTGCCGGCCTGCGGCTCAAGGACGTCGATCCCGGCGCCCGGCCCTTCGCGGGCAGCAGTCACGAGGCCGACGACGCCCGGCTCGACGAGCTGGCGATCGACATCGACCGCCTGCAGGACCTGCTCTACGCGCACGGCCAGGCCGGCGGCACGCGCAAGCTGCTGCTGGTGCTGCAGGGCATGGATGCCTCCGGCAAGGACGGCACCGCGCGCTCCGTCTTCAACCGCTGCAGCCCACTGGGCGTGCGCGTTGCCGCCTTCAAGGCGCCCAGCGAGGTCGAGCGCGCGCATGACTTCCTGTGGCGCGTGCACGCGGTGGTGCCGCGCGCCGGCGAGATCGTCGTGTTCAACCGCAGCCACTACGAAGACGTGCTGGTGCCCTATGTCGAGGGCTGGATCGACCGCCCCGAGCGCGACCGGCGCCTGGCACACATCGTCGCGTTCGAGCGCCTGCTGCACGACACCGGCACCGCGGTCCTGAAGTGCTTCCTTCACATCTCGAAAGAAGAGCAGAAGCAGCGCTTGCAGGCGCGCGTTGACGACCCGGCCAAGCGCTGGAAATTCCAGCCCGGCGATCTGGCCGTGCGCGCGAAGTGGGCCGCCTATCAGGGCGCCTACCAGAGCGCGATCGCCGCGACCTCGAGCGCGCACGCGCCCTGGTACGTGATCCCCGCCGACAGCAAGACCAACCGCAACCTGATGATCGCCAGCCTGGTGCGGCAAACGCTCAAGGACATGAAGCTCAAGCCGCCGAAGCCGGACTTCGATCCGGCGCTGGTCGTCATCGCCTGAGCATTTGGGCGGCCAGTCGGGCCGCCAGGTGATCGACCAGCGCGCGCACGCGCTGCGGCAGGAAGCGCTGGCTGGGCATCACCGCGTGCAGCGGCAACGCGTCGCCGACCAGGCCGGGGAACAGCCGCACCAGCGCGCCGCGCGCGAGGCTGGCGCGCACGTCGAGCTCGCCTTTGTAGAGGATGCCGTGCCCGGCCAGCGCCCAGCGGTGCGCGATCTCGGCGTCGTCGACGCTGCGCCGGCCGTTCACGCGCACGGCGGCCAGCGGCGCGGCTTCGGTTGCGCCCTCGGCCCAGAAGCGCCAGATCGTCTCGCGACGCTGGCGGATGCGGTAGGTCAGGCATTCGTGCGCGGCCAGATCGGCCGGCTCGCGCGGCGTGCCGCGGCGCGCCAGGTAGTCGGGCGAGGCGACCGCGATGCGACGCGTGCGCGCGAGCTGGCGCGCCACCAGGCGCGAATCGGCCAGCTCGCCGGTGCGAATCGCGAGGTCGACCTGGTCGCGCACCACGTCCTGCAGCCGGTCGCCGACGCTCAGCTGCAACTCCACGCCAGGATGCGCCTCGAGGAACTCGTCGAGCCAGGGCAGCAGCACGTTGCGCGTGAGGTCGCTCGGGCCGGTCAGGCGGATCGTGCCGCGCAGGCGGCTCGCATCGTCGCCGATGTGCGCGGCGCCTTCGTCGAGCAGGTCGAGCGCGCGCTGCGCGTAGCCCAGGAAGGCCTCGCCCGGCGGCGTGAGGCTCAAGGCGCGCGTGCTGCGCTCGACCAGCCGCGCGCCGAGCCGGGCTTCGAGCCGCTTGAGCAGCGCGCTGGCCGCCGCCGGCGTGACCGACAGCACCCGTGCGGCCGCGGTCAGGCTGCCGCCGCGGGCGCATTCGATCAGCACGCGCAGCTCGTCGACATTTTCAATCTTCATTTGAAACTGTGTCGTTAAACGACTGGCTACTCAACGTCGAATTGAATCACCATCATCCCGGGCATCGCAACCTTTCCGTTCGTGGAGCCCCCTCATGAAAGCCGTCGGCTATCTGCAGTCCCATCCGATCGACCACGCCGAGTCGCTGCTCGACCTGTCGCTGCCCGCGCCCGAGCCCGGGCCTCGCGACCTGCTGGTCGAGGTGCGCGCGGTGTCGGTCAATCCGGTCGACGCCAAGGTGCGGCAGCGCCGAGCCAGCGCGGATGGCGTGACGCCGGTGGTGCTGGGCTGGGATGCGGTCGGCGTCGTGCGCGCGATCGGCGCGCAAGTGCGCGGCTTCGCGGTCGGCGACCGCGTCTGGTATGCCGGCGACATCACGCGCCCCGGCAGCAACGCCGAGCTGCAGTGCGTGGACCACCGCATCGCCTCGCACGCGCCGCGCAGCCTGAGCGACGCCGAGGCGGCGGCGCTGCCGCTGACGGCGATCACCGCGTGGGAGCTGCTGTTCGACCGCCTCGGCGTGCAGGCGGGCGAGTCGGCCACGCTGCTGGCCACCGGCGCGGCCGGCGGGGTCGGCTCGGTTCTCGTGCAGCTGGCCCGTGCGCGCACCGTGCTCACCGTCGTGGGCAGCGCTTCGCGCGCCGAGACGCGTGCGTGGCTGAAGGAGCTCGGGGCCCACCACGTGGTCGACCACACGCAGCCCCTGGTGCCGCAGCTCGCGGCGATCGAGGGCCTGCCGCCGCTGCGCTATGCGGCCAGCCTGACGCACACGCCGCAGCACTACGCGCAGCTCGTCGAGGCGCTGGTGCCGCAAGGCAGGCTCGGCGTGATCGACGACTTCGCGGCCGGCGAGGTCGACGTGATGGCGCTCAAGGGCAAGGCCTTGTCGCTGCACTGGGAAATGATGTTCGCCCGCTCCCTGCACCAGACGCCCGACATGGCCGAGCAGGGCCGACTGCTCGCCGAGGTGGCGCGCCTGGTCGACGAGGGCGTGCTGCGCAGCACCGCGAGCGAGGTGCTGGGGCCGATCGACGCGGCAACGCTCAGGCGCGCGCATGCCCTCATCGAGAGCGGCCGCACGCGCGGCAAGCTCGTCTTGGAGGGCTTCGGCGACTGATCAGCCGCGCAGCGCGGCCCGCTCGCGCGCGAGCAGGCCGTACAGGCCCGAGTCGGACACCTCGCCATTGACGATCCAGCGCTCGCGCAGCGTGCCTTCGAGCTTGAAGCCGACGCGCTCCAGCAGCCTCGCCGAGGCGGCGTTGCGCGGGTCGATGTCGGCTTCGAGCCGCAGGAGGTCGAGGCCTTCGCGCGCGAATGCGTGGTCGACCACCGTGCCGACGGCTTCGCTGGCGAAGCCCGCGCCCCAATGCGCGCGTCCCAGCATGTAGCCGATCTCGGCGCGCCGGCACTGCGCGTTGAGCGAAAACAACGTGACGGTGCCGATGACGGCGCCGTCGCCGCGCCGCTCGATGCCCCATTGAAAGAGCCGCCGCGCGGTGAAGTCGTGGCGGATGCCTTCGATGTAGGCGGCGGCCGCGGCCCTTTCGGTCATCGCCGGCCGGCTGGCGTAGCGCATGACCTGCGGGTCGCCGAACACCGCGAAGATCGCGTCGGCATCGCCGTCGCGCAGCATGCGCAGCCGCAGGCGCGGCGCCTCGAGCGTCGGCAGCACGTCGAGGCCGGGGTACCAGCTCATGCCGCGTTGCCCAGGCCGAGCCGGCGGCAGATCTCCAGCACCGCGGCGCTCTGGTTCATCGTGTAGAAGTGGATGCCCGGCACGCCGGCTGCGCGCAGCTGGTCGACCAGGCCGGTCACGACGTCGAGCCCGAGGGCCTGAATCGAGTCGCGGTCGTCGCCGAAGCCCTCCAGCCGCAGCCGCAGCCAGCGCGGGATCTCGGCGCCGCAAGCCTCCGAGAAGCGGATCAGCTGCGACGAGTTCGTGATCGGCATGATGCCCGGCACGATGTCGATCTCCACGCCGTGCGCGCGCGCCTCGTCGACGAAGCGGAAATAGGCATCGGCGTTGAAGAAGTACTGCGTGATCGCGCTCGACGCGCCGGCGCGGACCTTGGCGACGAAGGCCTTCAGGTCGGCCTCCGGGCTGCGCGCCTGCGGGTGCATTTCGGGATAGGCCGCGACCTCGATGTGGAAGTGCTCGCCGGTCTCCGCGCGGATGAATGCGACCAGGTCGCTCGCGTAGCGGAACTCGCCGAAGCCCCCGTAGCCGCTGGGCAGGTCGCCGCGCAGCGCGACGATGCGGCGGATGCCTGCGTCCTTGAAGCGCGCGAGCGCGGCGCGCACCGTGTCCTTGCTCGCGCCGATGCACGAGTAGTGCGGCGCGGCCTCGTGGCCTTCGGCGCGGATGGCCTGCACCGCGTTCCAGGTGCCTTCCTGCGTCGAGCCGCCGGCGCCGAAGGTCACCGAGCAGAACTCGGGCGACAGCGCATACAGCGCGCGGCGCACGGCGACCTGCTTCTCGGCGCCCTCGGGCGTCTTGGCGGGAAAGAACTCCAGGCTCAGCGGCAGCGAGCGCTTGGGGGTTGTCATGGCGATGGTCCTTTCGCAGGGTCTTGAGCCCAGACGAAGTATTCGGTGTTGCCTTCGGTGTTGCCGCGGCCGCCGCCGGCGATCGTGCTTTCGAACCAGTCGCGCACCGTCCAGCGCAGCGCCGCGCAGGCCTCGCGCACCGCGGCCTCGACGCGCGCGTACTGCGCCGGGTCCTTGACGATGCCGCCCTTGCCGACATGCTGCGGGCCGACCTCGAACTGCGGCTTGACCAGCAGCAGCGCGTCGCCGCCGGCCTTCAGCCACGGCGCGAGGTGCGCGAGGTTGGCCGCCAGCGAGATGAAGGACAGGTCGGCGACGACGAGATCGAAGCCGCCTTCGGGCGCATGCGCGGCGAGCTCCGAGCCGGCCAGCTCGCGCAGGTGCAGGCCCTCGAGCGGGACCACGCGCGCGTCGCCGCGAAGCTTGTCGTGCAGCTGACCGTGGCCGACGTCGAAGCCGACCACGCGGGCCGCGCCGCGCGCGAGCAGCACCTCGGTAAAGCCGCCGGTGCTCTGGCCGACATCGAGGCAGACGCGACCGGTCACGTCGAGCCCGGTGCGCGCCAGCGCGCCGTCGAGCTTGAGGCCGCCGCGCGAGACCCAGCGCGCCTCGGCGTCGTCGAGCAGGCGCAGCGGCGCGTGCGCCGGCAGCTCGTCGCCGTTCTTGGCCACGCGCTGCCAGCGCCCGCCTGCCTCCCACTCGACGCCGGCGGCGATCAGCCGCTGCGCCTGCGAGCGCGAGGCCGCGAGGCCGCGTTCGACGAGCAGCTGGTCGGCGCGCATCTCAACGTCGCTCCAGCGTCTGCGGTGGCGGCAGCGAGACCGCGACGACGTAGCCGTCCGGGTCCTCGAAGCAGCGCGCGCAAGCGCTCCAGTAGGGGTTGTGCGGGGCGACCTCGCGCGCGCCCGCGTCCAGCAGACGGCGGGCGCAGGCGTGAAGCGAGGCTTCGTCGTCGACGTAGAACACGAGCAGGTGCTCCGGGGTCGGTGCGCGCGGCGCGGCGACGCCATGTTCGCGCACGAACTCGATCTGCCAGCGCTCGCCGGCGCGGCCGAGGATCAGGCCGTCGAAGCCCTGGTGGTCCTCGAAGCGGCCGACGACCTCGCAGCCGAGCGCCGTGTAGAAGCGCTCGAGGGCCGCGAGATCGTTGGTCGGGCGCGCGCTGCGCAGGCGCACGGCGTCGTCGTCGCTCAGTAGCGGTAGGTGTCCGGCTTGTACGGACCCTGCTTGGGCACGCCGATGTAGGCGGCCTGTTCGTCGGTCAGCTCGGTGAGCTGGGCGCCGAGCTTCTTGAGCTGCAGCCGCGCGACCTTCTCGTCGAGGTGCTTGGGCAGCACGTAGACCTTGCCGATGTCGTAGCTGTCCGGATGGGCGTACAGCTCGATCTGCGCGATGGTCTGGTTGGCGAAACTCGACGACATCACATAGCTCGGGTGGCCGGTGGCGCAGCCCAGGTTCACCAGGCGGCCCTTGGCGAGCAGGATGATGCGCTTGCCGTCCGGGAAGATCACGTGGTCGACCTGCGGCTTGATCTCCTCCCACTGGCACTTGGCCTCGAGCTGGGCGACCTGGATCTCGTTGTCGAAGTGGCCGATGTTGCAGACGATGGCCTGGTCCTTCATCGCGGCCATGTGCTCGTAGGTGATGACGTCGCGGTTGCCGGTGGTCGTCACGAAGATGTCGGCCTTGTCGGCGGCGTACTCCATCGTCACGACGCGATAGCCCTCCATCGCGGCCTGCAGCGCATTGATCGGGTCGATCTCGGTGACCCAGACCTGCGCCGACAGCGCGCGCAGCGCCTGGGCCGAGCCCTTGCCCACGTCGCCGTAGCCGCAGACCACGGCGACCTTGCCGGCGATCATCACGTCGGTCGCGCGCTTGATGCCGTCGACCAGCGACTCGCGGCAGCCGTAGAGGTTGTCGAACTTGCTCTTGGTGACGCTGTCGTTGACGTTGATCGCGCGGAACATCAGCGTGCCCTTGGCCGACATCTCCTTCAGGCGATGCACGCCGGTGGTGGTCTCCTCGGTCACGCCGATGATCTGGGCGCTCTTGCGCGAATACCAGGTCGCGTCCTCGGCGAGCTTGGCCTTGATCGCGGCGAACAGCACGCGCTCCTCCTCGCTGCCCGGGTTGGCCAGCACGGCCGGGTTCTTCTCGGCCTGCTTGCCCAGGTGCATCAGCAGCGTCGCGTCGCCGCCGTCGTCGAGGATCATGTTCGGGCCTTCGGCCTCGCTGCCCTTGGGGCCGAAGTCGAAGATGCGGTGCGTGTAGTCCCAGTAGTCGGCCAGCGACTCGCCCTTGTAGGCAAACACCGGCGTGCCGACGGCGGCCAGCGCGGCGGCGGCGTGGTCCTGGGTCGAGAAGATGTTGCACGAGGCCCAGCGCACCTGCGCGCCGAGCGCCTGCAGCGTCTCGACCAGCACCGCGGTCTGGATCGTCATGTGCAGCGAGCCGGTGATGCGCGCGCCCTTGAGCGGCTGGCTCTTCGCGAACTCCTCGCGGATCGCCATCAGGCCGGGCATCTCGGTCTCGGCGATCTTGATTTCCTTGCGACCCCAGTCGGCCAGCGACAGGTCGGCGACCACGTGGTCTTGGGCGGGCTTCAGAACAGCGCTCATCTCGCGCACTCCTTGTTTGAAAAGGGGGTGGGCGAGCGCCGTTGGAACCGGTGAGGCCACCCGGCGGGGGCCCGCTTCGAGCCTGGCGCGGTGGGGGGCCGCGTCGCAACGCTCCTCGAAGCGGGGTGGATTTTAGCGGGTTGTGTTTGTTGGGGGCCTGCGGGGGATGCCGCTCTGCGGGAGTGGTGTCGTCTCTGCGAGGCTCGATGCCGGGATTTCGCCTCGGCGGGCGACCTACTTTCTTTGCTTCGCCAAAGAAAGTAGGCAAAGAAAGGCGACCCCCGATCCGGCGCCCGCGGCGTTGCCGCGGGTTCCCTGCGGTGCTCGCTCCAGGGGCGCGCCGCTTAACTCGCTGCACTCACTGCGTTCGTGCGCTCGAACAGTCGCGGCGAGTTTGAGGTTGAAGCGCGCTGGCGCGCGCCGCCCCTTGCGCTGCGCTCCTCGGCGCCTCCTAGGGGGCCCCATCCAGACGGTCGCAGCCCCGCTCGGGGGTGTGTTGCCGTTGCAGTTGCCGTTGGGCCCCCTCGATGGCGCCGAGGAGCGCAGCGAAGCGGGCGGCGCGCGCCAGCGCGCCTCGACTTCTGACTCGCCGCTTTGTTCGAGCGCAGTGAGCGCAGCGAACGCAGCGAGTTATGCGGCGCGCCCGCTTCGCGAGCACCGCAGGGCACCCGGCGCAGCCGGGCGCCTGAGCGGGGGTCGCCTTTTCTTTGCCTACTTTCTTTTGGCGAAGCAAAAGAAAGTAGGTGCGCCGCCGGGGCGCACATCCCGGCTCTGCCCCGCAGGGGCAGCTCCAGCCCCCGCAGGCGAGCCAGCCCAACCAAACCAAACCAGCGACAATCCGCCCCTTCCCAAGCGCATCCCCCGCCGGGGCAAACCAGCGCCCCGGAGCCCCCTCGTGACCGACCCCCTGCTGCAAGCCGAGGTGCGCCGCCGCCGCACCTTCGCGATCATTTCCCACCCCGACGCCGGCAAGACCACGCTGACCGAGAAGCTGCTGCTGTTCTCGGGCGCGATCCACATCGCCGGTTCGGTGAAGGCGCGCAAGGCCAGCCGCCATGCGACCTCGGACTGGATGGAAATCGAGAAGCAGCGCGGCATCTCGGTGGCCAGTTCGGTGATGCAGATGCTGTATCGCGACTGCGTCATCAACCTGCTCGACACGCCCGGCCACAAGGATTTCTCCGAAGACACGTACCGCGTGCTGACGGCCGTGGACGCCGCGCTGATGGTGATCGACGCGGCCAACGGCGTCGAGCCGCAGACGCGAAGGCTGATCGAGGTCTGTCGCCAGCGCGACACGCCGATCCTCACCTTCGTCAACAAGATGGACCGCGAGGGCCGCGAGCCGCTCGAGCTGCTCGACGAGATCGAGCAGGAACTGGGCATGCCCTGCGTGCCGATGACCTGGCCGGTCGGCCAGGGCAAGGCCTTCGGCGGCATCGTCGATCTGCGCAAGCAGCAGATGCGCCTGTTCGCCGCCGGCGAGGACAAGCGCAGCGGCGACGACGAGATCGTGCCGCTCGCGCAGGCCGATGCGCTTCGCCAGCGCTTCGGCCACGACTTCGAGCAGGCCGAGTCCAACATCGAGCTGCTGCAGGCCGCCGCGCCGGCGTTCGACGAGGCCGCCTTCGTCGGCGCGAAGCAGACGCCGGTGTTCTTCGGCTCGGGCGTCAACAACTTCGGCGTGCAGGAGGTGCTCGACGCGCTGGTCGACCTGGCGCCGCCGCCGGCCGCGCGCCACGTCACGCAAGAAGGCGGCGAGCAGCGCGAGATCGCGCCCGCGACGCCGGGCTTCTCGGGCGTGGTGTTCAAGGTGCAGGCCAACATGGACCCGTCGCACCGCGACCGCATCGCCTTCGTGCGCGTCAACTCCGGCCGCTACGGCCAGGGCATGAAGCTGCGCGTGCAGCGCACCGCGAAGGAGCTGCGCCCGACCTCGGTGGTGACCTTCCTGTCGCAGCGCCGCGAGGCGGTGGAAGAGGCCTACGCGGGCGACATCATCGGCTTCACGACGCACGGCGGCGTGCAGCTCGGCGACACCATCACCGACGGCGACGCGCCGGCCGCGTTCGGCACCTACACCGGTCTGCCGTTCTTCGCGCCGGAGCTGTTCCAGACCGTCGAGCTCGCGAACCCGATGAAGAGCAAGCAGCTGCAGCAAGGCCTGATGCAGCTCGGCGAGGAGGGCGCGATCCAGGTGTTTCGCCCGCAGACCGGCGGCTCGATGCTGCTGGGCGCCGTCGGCCAGCTGCAGTTCGAGGTGGTGCAGCACCGCCTGAAGGCCGAGTACGGCGTCGAGATCCGGCTGATGCCCTGCCGCTTCACCGGCGCGCGCTGGGTCACCTGCGACGACGCCGCGGCGATGAAGAAATTCCTCGACGAGAACGAGAGCAAGCTCGCACTCGACGCGGCCGACACGCTGGCCTACCTGCTGACCTCGGCCTACGATCTGCGACTGACACAGGAGCGCTATCCGAAGGTGGTGTTCCATCCGCTGCGCGAGCACGCGGGACTGGCGCTTCAGAGCAAGTGATGGAGCGGCAGGCCGGCCGCCGGGCCGCCCCAGGGCCGGCCAGCTCCCTTGGGGGGCAGCGCAGCGGCGAAGCCGCCAGCGTGGGCGCTGCACTCGCGCTCGGCCTCGCGGCGGCCGTCTCGCTCGGCCTGGCGCGCTTTTCCTACCCGCTGCTGCTGCCGCCGATGCGCGCCGACTTGGCGTGGAGCTACCTGACGGCCGGCGCGATGAACACCGTCAACGCGGCCGGCTACCTCGTCGGCGCGCTGCTGATGCCGCGCGTGCTGACGCATCTGGACGCGCGCCACGCGATGCTGGCCGGCGGCCTCGCGGCGGCCGTGCTGCTGGTCATGCACGGCCTGGCGAGCAGCGATGCGACGCTGTACCTGCTGCGCGCGGCGACCGGCGTGGCGAGCGCGGCCAGCTTCGTCGGCGGCGGCCTGCTCGCGGCGCGGCTGGCCTCCACGGCCACGAAGCGCAGCGGCCTCGTGCTGGGGCTCTACTACGGCGGCACCGGCGTGGGCATCGTCGCGTCGGCGCTCGCGGTGCCGCCGCTGGTGGCGCTCGATCGACCGCATGCCTGGCAGCTCGCGTGGTGGCTGCTCGGCGCTTTTGCCTTGCTCGCGACGCTGGCCACCGCCTGGGGCACGCGCACGCTCGACGGCGCGCCGCCCGCCGCCGCGGCGCGCGAGCGCGCCAGGCTCGCGCCGCTGGCTTTCGGCCTCGCGGGCTACCTGATGTTCGGGCTCGGCTACATCGGCTACATGACCTTCGTCGTCACGCTGCTGCGCGAGCAGGGGCTGGGCGGTGCGCAGATCGTTGCGTTCTACGTGCTGCTCGGCCTGGGGGTCGTGGCCTCGTCGTGGCTGTGGGCGCGGCTGCTGCAGCGCCATCGCGGCGGATGGCCGATGACCTTGCTCAACGGCCTGCTGGCGCTCGCGACCGCGCTGCCGGTGGTCTCGAGCCATCCGCTCGCGGTGTTCGCATCGGGTGCGCTGTTCGGCAGCGTGTTCCTGTCGGTCGTCGCGTCGACCACGGCGCTGGTGCGCCACAACCTGCCGGCGAGCGCGTGGCCGGGTGGCATCGCGGCGTTCACGATCGTCTTCGCGGCCGGGCAGATCGTCGGGCCGAGCCTGGTCGGCTGGGTGGCCGACGGCCCCGGCGGCCTGGCGCGCGGCTTCGTCTGTTCGGCGGGGGTGCTGGCGTTCGGGGCCTTGCTGTCGTCGCGCCAACGCGCTAGCTCAGCCGCGGATTGAGCACCCGCACGCGCAGCGCCTCGGCGGGCGCCAACTCGCCCCACTCGAGCCGGACCAGCAGCTGCGTATCGTCGATGAACACGGTCGACTGCGGCCTGCCGTTCACATAGGCCTGCGAAGCCGGCACGAAGCGCGCGCCGCGCACGATCAGCGTGGGGCGCACGCGCGGACCGCCGCGCGCACCGGCCTCGACGCGCAGCACGACGGGCGGCGGCGCCGCTGCGCCATCGGCCGCGTCCGCCGGCCGGCTCAGCCGCCCGAGCAGCTGTTCGCCCAGACGGTCGATGCTCGCCTTGGACAGCAGCCCGGCGAGCAGGCCGTGCATCGCGAGGCCGAGCGGATGGAAGCGGCCCGCCGCGACGCTGTCGGTCAGCACGCTGCTGCGCATCACCACGTGCAGCAGCAGCGCTGCCGCGATGCCGAACAGCGGACTCAGCAGGTGCCAGCCGAGTTCGACCGCCGTCGGTCCCGCGCCGCGCCGCGTCGCGGCCGGCAGGCGCGCGACCGCCGGCATCAGGCAGCCCAGGCCGCCAAACACGCCGGCGAACAGCGCGAGCTGCACGTCGGCCGTGATCTCGAAGGCCAGGCCGCTCCACAGCAGCCGCACGGTCTGCAGCTCGTGGCCGATCGTCGCGGCCGGCAACTGCCTGGGCCACAGCGAGGCCAGCAGGTAGGCCAGCACGGCAGCGGCCATGGGCAGCAGCAGCCAGGCCAGGCCGGGCAAGGCGCGCAGGCGCGCGGGAACGGGGCTGGAGGTCGCGGCCATGGCAGGGCGTGGGTGCGTTCCCCGATGGTGGGCGCGCCCGCGCCCGCGCTGGCTGACCGATTCGCGACGGTTCGCTGACGCGCCGACGGGCGCCGGTCAGCGCGCGGCGAGGAAGGCGCGCAGCCGCGCCAGCTCGGCATCGAGCTCGCGGCGAAAGCCGGCGTCGCGCGGCGCGCGGCCGTTCGCGTAGCCGAACTCGATCTTCGGCCCAACCTTGCCCGGCGTCGCATTGGCCCAGCCGATCACCTGGTCGCGCCACAGCAGCGGCAAGGCGTAGTAGCCCAGCTTGCGCTGGGGCGCGGGCGTGTAGGCCTCGAACTTGTAGGTCCAGCCCCACAGCAGCTCGAAGCGCCGCCGGTCCCAGACGATGGGATCGAAGGGCGCGAGCAGGCGCACCGCATCGTCGGGCTCGTGGCGGGCGCTGCGTGCGCGCTCGTCGGCAGGCCAGTACCAGGTGATGCCGTCGATCGCGACGCTCGCGAGCTGCGGCTTCATCTGCGCGAGCGCCGCACGCGTCTCGTCGGCCAGGTGCGGCGCGCCGTAGCCGAGCAGGCGCGCGAGGTAGGTGAGGCTCGGCGCCGGCAGTGGCGCGTACTTCGCGACGACGAGCTCGACCAGCGTGCGTGCGCGCGCCAGCCGTGCCGTGGGGCTGTCGTCGACCGGTGCGCGCTCGACCGCCGCGTAGACGCGCGTGCCCGACTCGCGCCGCACGACGCGCAGCAGGCCGCGGTAGTGCATCGCGTCGAGCAGCTGCGTGCTGGCGTTGAGCGTGCCGCCCCAGTAGCCCTTGACGCGGCCGTGGTGCGAGAACTCGGCGAGCACCTCCTTCGGATGCGTCGGACCGCGCTCGCGCACGAAGGCCAGCACCTCGTCGGCGCGCCGGCGCGTGGCTGCGTCCCAGCGCCGCTTGGGTTCGCGCGGGTGCATCAGCTCGGCATGGCGGCGCGGCAGGAAGCCGTAGTTGACGAAGCAGTCTTCTTCGACCGCCAGACGGGGGTAGCGCTGCTCGAGGTCGCCGGCGCGGTAGTCGGCGACGCGGTGGCGCAGCGTCAGGTCCTGCGCGCGCGCCGGCGCGCGGATCGGGTCGGCCTGCACGAAGCCGAGCCGCTCGATCGCGCGGCCCAGCGTGGTCGGCGCGAACAGCGTGCGCGCCACCGCGTAGCGGCGCAGGTCGTCGAGCGTGGGGGACTTCAAGTTTCGTGCGCGGCTGGCAGCGAGTCGGCGCCGAAGGCGGTCGGCATGAGCGATCCCACCGACTCGTGGATCACCTTGCCGCGTCCGGCATCCAGGTAGACCGGCGTCGAGGGGGCGGCGAACTCGATCAGGACCTGGCGACAGGCGCCGCACGGCGCCACCGGCTTGAGCGAGCGCGAGGTCACGCCGACCGCCGTGATGCGCCTCGCGCCGGCCGCGATGGCGGTGAAGACCGCCACGCGCTCGGCACACACCGTGAGCCCGTAGGACGCGTTCTCGATGTTGGCGCCGGTGAAGACGCGGCCGCGCTCGTCGGTCACGGCCGCGCCGACCTTGAAGCGTGAATAGGGGGCGTGGGCGCGGCCGGCTGCCTGCCGGGCCGCGGCCAGCAGCTCGCGGGGCGTCTTCATTTCATGGCTCAAGGGATGCCAGCTTGTCGCCGCGGAAGGCGGCGTCGAGGTAGCGCTGAAATTTTGGCACCACGCGTTGGTGCAGGGCATCGGTGAAGGCCTGGCACGCCGTGCCGTGCGGCTCGCACAGCACGGCGGGAATCGTGTCCAGGCCATCGACGTTGACCACGCCGACGACCTCGCCGCGCGTCTGGCTGAGGATGGGCAGCGACATCACCCACCGCAGCCTCGGGTGCAGCTTGTCGAGCTCGCTGGCCGGCAGATGGGCCGCGCTCCAGTGCGCGCCATGCTTGACGACCACCAGCGGCGCCTTGCTGAAGGCGCTGCCGGTGCCGCCGTGGTCGTGCCCGATGCACAAGTCGAGCTCGGGCGCGTAGTCCATGTTGTCGGTGGCGCCGGGCACGATGCGCAGCGAGCCTTCGAACGGCGCGAACAGGTTGGTGCGCACGGCGGCCGCGTCGACGCCCAGGCGCGCCGCCGCCTCCTGGCGCAGCACCTGCAGCTCGGTGCGCACGCGCTCGCACAGGTCGGCCGGCAGCGCCGGGTAGGCGATGAAGCGCGCCCACTGCTCGTACTTCAACGGGTTGTGCACCTCGCTGTGGCCGCCGCTGATGAAGTCGTCCAGCAGCCAGGGCGAGGTCTGCAGGAAGCCGCGACGGCCCGAGTCGCCGGCGTCCAGCCGGGCGATCGCGCGCAGCCGGCGCGACACCCAATCGGCGAGCGAGACGACCCAGTCGGCATCGGCGCGCTCGTTGCGCACCGCGCCCACGCGCCGCTGCGCGAACTGGCCCTTCCAGTCGAAGGCGCGCTCGACGATGCTGCCGGTCAGCACCACGCGGTCATAGAGCAGGTTGCCGTTTTCCATCTGCAGCGCGCGCATGACCATGTAGGTGCCGAAGCTGTGCGAGATCACGCTCAGGCGCCGGCAGCCGGTCTTGTCGACCAGGCTGCGCAGCTCGTTGCGGATGCGCGAGAGCTGCGCCTCGCGGCTCCATGGAAAGAAGAACCGCAGCGCGTTGAACCAGCCGTAGTCGAGGTGATAGGGCACCAGGCCATGGCGGGCGAGATAGGGCGTGATGTCCTTCTGCCACTTGCCGTGGGTCTGGATGCCGTGGATCGTGACGACGACGCGCGGCGGCCGCATCGCGGGCTCAGCCATGGACGAGCCGGCTCGCCGGCGACGCCGCGGCGCCGAGCTGGCGGTCGTGCAGGCGCGACAGCAGCAGCTGCGCGGCCATCGCGCCGATCCAGGCGCAGAACATGTCCTTTTGCGTATCGAACGGATCGCCCTGCGTGCCGAGGAACTCGTCGGCGCCCTGGCCCAGGGCCGCGGCAGCGCCCCATTCGATCAGTTCGTACAGCGCGCTGATCGCCAGGCACACGGCGGTGACCAGCGTGAACAGCCAGCCGCCGCGCGCCAGCCGCGTGTGCCGCAGCAGCAGCTCGCGCGCGGCGATGGCCGGCACGAAGCCTTGCATCAGGTGGCCGATGCGGTCGTAGTGGTTGCGTTCGAAGCCGAACGCGTCTTGCATCCAGAAGCCCAGCGGCACGCGGGCATAGGTGTAATGGCCGCCGAGCGCGAGCACCATGGCGTGCACGAAGACCAGCACGTAGAGCAGGCGCGTCAGCGGGAAGCGGTGGTGCGTGGCGAGCAGGATCGGCAGCGCGATGAAGGTCGGCGCGACCTCCATGACCCAGGTGCCGAGTTCGTAGGGGCGCCAGCCCGACAGCGCGGTCAGCGCGAGCATCGCCGCGGCGTAGAGCCACAGCTGGCGAGTCGTGAACGTGGTGGGCGTCGCTGTCATGGCGCGCGATGCTGCCAGAAAGAACGAAGGCGGCCCATGGGCCGCCTTTCTTTCGCCTGCTTTGGCCTTGCGGCTGCGGCTCACATCGCTTCGCGACATGAGCCTTCGCCGCAAGTCGGCCGGGCCGCTGCGCGGTTGCCATTGCGACCTGCGTTGGCCTTGTGGCTTCGGCTCACATCGCTTCGCGACATGAGCCTTCGCCGCAAGTCGGCCGAACCGCTGCGCGGTTGCCGAGCTTTACAGCCCGGCCGCTGCACGCAGCGCGGCCGCCTTGTCCGTGCGTTCCCAGCTGAACTCCGGCTCTTCGCGACCGAAGTGGCCGTAGGCCGCGGTCTTCGCGTAGATCGGGCGCAGCAGGTCGAGCATCTGGATGATGCCCTTGGGGCGCAGGTCGAAGTGCTCGTTGACCAGCGCGGCGATCTGGTCGTCGGGGATCACGCCGGTGCCTTCGGTGTAGACCGTCACGTTCATCGGCCGCGCGACGCCGATCGCGTAGGCGACCTGGATCTGGCACTGGCGCGCCAGGCCGGCGGCGACGATGTTCTTGGCGACGTAGCGCGCGGCGTAGGCGGCCGAGCGGTCGACCTTGGTCGGGTCCTTGCCCGAGAACGCGCCGCCGCCGTGCGGGCAGGCGCCGCCGTAGGTGTCGACGATGATCTTGCGCCCGGTCAGGCCGCAGTCGCCCTGCGGGCCGCCGATGACGAAGCGCCCGGTCGGGTTGATCAGGTAGCGCGTTTCCTTGAGCCACTCCTTGGGCAGCACCGGCTTGATGATCTCCTCGATCACCGCCTCGGTGAACGAGGCCTTCATCTTGGTGGGCGACTCGCTCTGGTCGGGGCTGTGCTGCGTGGACAGCACGACGGTGTCGATGCTGTGCGGCTTGCCGTTCACGTAGCGCATCGTGACCTGGCTCTTCGCGTCCGGACGCAGGAAGGGCAGGCGGCCGTCCTTGCGCAGCTGGGCCTGGCGCTCGACGAGGCGGTGCGCGTAGTAGATCGGCGCGGGCATCAGCTCGGGCGTCTCGTCGCAGGCATAGCCGAACATCAGGCCCTGGTCGCCGGCGCCGGTGTTCAGGTGGTCGTCGGAGGCGTGGTCGACACCTTGCGCGATGTCGTTGCTCTGCTTGTCGTAGGCGACGAGGACCGCGCAGCCCTTGTAGTCGATGCCGTACTCGGTGTTGTCGTAGCCGATGCGCTTGATCGTGTCGCGCGCGACCTGGATGTAGTCGACGTGCGCGTTGGTGGTGATCTCGCCGGCCAGCACCACGAGGCCGGTGTTGGTCAGCGTCTCGGCGGCCACGCGCGAGCGCGGATCCTGCGCGAAGATGGCATCGAGGATGGCATCCGAGATCTGGTCGGCCACCTTGTCCGGATGGCCCTCCGAGACCGACTCGGACGTGAAGAGAAAGTCGTTCGCCACTTTTAAACTCCGATCAAACAAGCAAAAACGTCGCTGGGGCGTCGCCGGTTTGGATCGAGCGGCGAACGCTTTAGCGGCATTTGTGAATCGCCCCGCAAGTTGTTCCTTAACTCGGCGATGGCGGCATTTTAACGCCGCGCCGGGAATCCCCTGCCCGCATGAACTCCATGATCACCGGCCTGATGAAGGCCTTGGCGCGCTGGCCGCTGCCGCTGCTGCACGCCGTCGGCGCGCCCTTGGGCTGGCTGGTCTTTGCCGCCTCGCCGAGCTACCGGCGCCGCTTTCGCGCCAACGCCGAGCAGGCCGGGGTGGCCTGGCCGCGCGCGCGCCACGCGGTGGCTGCGGGTGGTCGGCTGATGGCCGAACTGCCGCCGCTGTGGGTGCCGGGCGCCAGCGCCGGCGTGCTGGCGCGCACGCGCTGGGAGGACGGCGGCCTTGTCGAGGCGGCGCTCGCGGCCGGTCGCGGCATCGTGTTCCTGACGCCGCACCTGGGCTGCTTCGAGGTCACGGCGCAGTCCTTTGCCCAGAACTTCGGCGCGCGCTGCCCGATCACGGTGCTGTATCGCCCGGCGCGCAAGCCCTGGCTGCGCGACTTGGTCGAAGGCGCGCGCCGGCGCGAGCACCTCGATGCTGCGCCGGCCACGCTGGCCGGCGTGCGCCAGATGCTGCGCGCGCTGCGCCGCGGCGAGGCGGTCGGCCTGCTGCCCGATCAGGTGCCGCCCGAGGGCCTGGGCGCCTGGGCACCGTTCTTCGGCAAGCCGGCCTACACGATGACGCTGGCCGCGCGCCTGGTGCAGCAGACCGGCGCGACGGTGCTGCTGGCCTGGGGCGAGCGGCTTGCGCGCGGGCGCGGCTACGTGGTCCACGTGAGCGCGTTGGCGGAGCCGCTGCCCGGCGCGGCAAGCGACCCGGACGGGTCACAATCCGCCGCCGCCATCAACCGCGCCATGGAATCGCTGATCCTCCAGTGCCCCGAGCAGTACCTCTGGGGCTACCACCGCTACAAGGCGCCGCGCGCGCTGTCGACCTGACGCGATGCGGCTGGTCATTGCCCTGATCTGGCTGCTGCACTGGCTGCCGCTGCCCTTGCTGGCAGCGCTGGGGCGCGCGCTCGGCCGCCTGCTGTGGTGGTTCGGGCGCTCGCGCCGGCGCATCGCGCTGCGCAACCTCGAACTGTGCTTTCCGCAGATGGCCGAGGCCGAGCGGCGCGCGCTCGCGCGCGAGCACTTCGGCTGGCTGGGCCGCAGCCTGCTCGAGCGCGGACTGCTGTGGTTCGCGTCCGAGGCGCGGCTCAAGCGGCTGATCCGGGTCGACGGCCCGGTCGAAGCGGCGGACCAGCATCCCGACACCGCATGGATGTGGCTGGTGCCGCACTTCCTCGGGCTCGACGTCGCCGGCACCGGCGTGCGCATCAACGTGCGGCGCGACGCCGCGTCGATCTACCAGAGGCAGAGCAACCCGGTGTTCGACCGCGTGATGCGGCGCGGGCGGCTGCGCTTCGGCCGCACCGAACTGTTCTCTCGCAAGGAGTCGGCCAAGCCGCTGATGCGCGCGGTGCGCAACGGCGCGGCCTTCTTCAACCTGCCTGACATGGACTTCGGCGCCAAGGACGCGGCCTTCGTGCCCTTCTTCGGCGTGCCGGCGGCCACGCTGCTGGCGCCCTCGCGCATGGCACGCCTGCTCGGCATGAAGGTCCAGCCGGTGATCGCCGAGATGCTGCCCGGCGGGCGCGGTTACCGGCTGCGCTGCTTCGAGCCGCTGGAGGGCTTTCCGAGCGATGACGCCGAAGCCGACACCGCGCGGCTGAACCGCTGGATCGAGGAGCGCATCCGCGAGAACCCGGCGCAGTACCTGTGGGTGCACAAGCGCTTCAAGACTCGACCGCCGGGGCAGCCGACCCTATATTGATCGGGTCGAGGGCCCGAGCCCTGATCGAACGGCCCGTTCCCGGCGCGCAGGCGGGCCCGCCCGATGCTTCCTTCCATGCGCGCGAGCAAGGCATGACCATGTCACTGCGCATCAACGACACCGCCCCCGACTTCACGGCCGAGACCACGCAGGGAACGATCCGATTCCATCAATGGATCGGCGACGGCTGGGCGGTCCTGTTCTCGCATCCGAAGGACTTCACGCCGGTGTGCACCACCGAACTCGGCTACATGGCGAAGATCGAGCCCGAGTTCGCCAAGCGCAACTGCAAGATCATCGGCCTGTCGGTCGACCCGGTCGGCGACCACGACCGCTGGGCGCAAGACATCGAGCAGACCCAAGGCGCCAGGCCCAAGTACCCGATGATCGGCGACCCCAAGCTCGAGGTTGCCAAGCTCTACAACATGCTGCCGGCCGACGAGCCGGGCACCAGCGAAGGTCGCACCGCGGCGACCAACCAGACGGTGCGCACGGTGTTCGTGATCGGCCCGGACAAGAAGATCAAGCTGATGATGACCTACCCGATGACGACCGGGCGCAACTTTGACGAGATCCTGCGCGCGCTCGACTCGATGCAGCTCACCGCCAAGCACAAGGTCGCCACGCCGGTGAACTGGAAGCACGGCGAGGACGTCATCATCGCCGGCTCGGTCTCCGACGACGACGCGAAGAAGCTCTTCCCCGACGGCTGGAAGGCGCCGCGGCCCTACCTGCGCATCGTCAAGCAACCTTCGTGACGCGGGCTCGGACGTGATCTTCGAGCGCATCGTCACCGGCGGCTGCCTGTCGTACCTGGTCGGCTGCGAGAAGAGCTGCGCGGCTGCGCTGATCGACCCCGAGGTCAGCCAGGTCGACCGCTACCTGGCGCTGGCGACGCAGCACGGCGTGCGCGTGCATTTCGTGATCGACACGCACACGCACGCCGATCACTTTTCCGCCGCGCGCCAGCTGGCCGACCGCCTCGAGGCGCGCACGGTGATGCACCGCAACAGCCCGGCGCCCGGCGTCGACATGCGCGTCGACGACGGCGAGATGGTCGTGCTCGGCAGCCTGCGGCTTTCGGTGCTGCACACGCCCGGCCATACCGCCGACTCGATGTGCCTGGTGGTCGGCGACCGTGTCTTCACCGGCGACACGCTGCTGATCGGCGGCACCGGGCGCACCGACTTGCCCAGCGGCGACGCGGCCGCCTTGTACGACAGCCTGTTCGGCAAGCTGCTGAAGCTCGATCCCGCGCTGATGGTCTTTCCAGCGCACGACTACAAGGGCCGCGAGCACTCGACGATCGGCGACGAGATCGCGAACAACCCGCGCCTGCAGCGCCGCGACCGGGCCGACTTCATCGCGATGATGAAGAGCCTCGACCTGTCGATGCCCACCCACCTCACCGAGGCGCTGCGCACCAACATGAGCGGCGGCAAGACCGTCGCGCAGATGCTCGCCGAGGCGGCCGCGGTCGTGCCTTTCATGTCGATGGCCGAGCTGCGCGCGCGCATCGACGCCGGCACGCCCGACTTCATCGTGCTCGACGTGCGCGAGCGCGACGCCTACGAGGCCGGCCACATCCCGGGCGCGAAGCTGCTGCCGCGCGGCCAGCTGGAGCTGCGCGTCAACGCCGAGCTGCCCGACCCGACGCGGCGCATCGTCACCTGCTGCGAATTCGGCCGCATCTCGACGCTGGCCGCGGCGACCTTGCGCAGCATGGGCTTTCGGCGCGTGGTCGCGCTCGACGGCGGCATGAAGGCCTGGCGCGAAGCCGGCCACCCCACCGAGGGCGGGCCTGCACCGCAATGACTGCGGCGCGCCGCAGCGCCACCGATAATGGCCGGATGAAGCTGCGCTTCTCCAAGATGCAAGGCGCGGGCAACGACTTCGTCGTGCTCGATGCCACCCGCGCCCCGCTGGATCTCACGCCGGCGCAATACCGCTTCCTGGCCGACCGGCGCTTCGGCGTCGGCGCCGACCAGATCCTGATCGTCGAGCCCTCGGTCGAGCCGGGTGTCGACTTCAGCTACCGCATCGTCAACGCGGATGGCTCCGAAGTCGAGCAGTGCGGCAACGGCGCGCGCTGCTTCGTGCGCTTCGTGCGCGACGCCGGCCTGACCGAGAAGAACACGATCCGCGTTCGCACGCTCAGCGGCGTGATCGAGCCGCGCCTGGGGCAAGACGGCCGCGTCACGGTCGACATGGGCGCGCCGGTGTTCGAGCTGCCGCGCGTGCCGTTCGATGCCTCGGGCCTCGCGCCGCGCGAGGAAAACGGCTTCGCGCTGTGGCCGCTGGCCATCGACGGTCGCGCCGCGCCGGTCGAGGCGGCGGCCGTGTCGATGGGCAACCCGCATGCGGTGATGGACATCGCGCAGTTCGGCGTCGCTGATGTCGACGCGGCGCCGGTCGAGTCGCTCGGCCCGCTGATCGAACACCATGCGCGCTTCCCGAAGCGCGTCAACGCCGGCTTCCTGCAGGTGGTCTCGCGCCGCACGGTGCGCCTGCGCGTCTACGAGCGCGGCGCCGGCGAGACGCTGGCCTGCGGCACCGGCGCCTGCGCGGCGGTGGTGGCCGGCATCCGCCGCGGCGTGCTCGATGCCGGCGCGCCGGTCGACGTGCACACGCGCGGCGGGCTGCTGTCGATCGCCTGGTCCGGCCGCGAAGCCGACCCGGTGATGATGACCGGACCGGCGACCCATGTCTTTGACGGCGAGATCGACTTGCCGGCTGCCTGAAGCACCCACTGAATCACGACGAGCCCACCGCATGAGCATCCCGACCGGCATCACCGAAGACGAGATCGCCAACTACCTGCTGCACACGCCCGGCTTCTTCGAGCGCCACGCCGAGCTGCTCGCCACGGTGCAGCTGACCAGCCCCCACGGCCACCGCGCGGTCTCGCTGCAGGAACGGCAGATGGAGATGCTGCGCGAGAAGATCCGCGGGCTGGAGCTGAAGATCGTCGAGATGATCCGCCACGGCCAGGAGAACGTGGCGATCGCCGACAAGCTGCACCGCTGGGTGCGCGCGATCATGCTGACCACCAATGCCGGCGACCTGCCCGGCGTGCTGGTCGCCGAGCTGCGGCACCAGTTCCTGATCCCGCAGGCCGCGATCCGCATCTGGGGCGCGGCGGCCGCGTTCGAGACCTTGCCGTTCGCGCAGGGCGTCAGCGATGACGTCAAGACCTTCGCGTCCAGCCTGACGCAGCCGTTCTGCGGCGCGAACGCCGGCTTCGAGGCGGTCGGCTGGCTCGACGAGCCGCAGACCATCGCCTCGACGGCGCTGATCCCGCTGCGCCATGGCGTCGCGCCCAATGCCTTCGGCATGCTGGTGCTGGGCTCGCCCGACCCGACGCGCTACGGCGCCGACATGGGCACCGAGTTCCTGCAGCGCATCGGCGAGATCGCCAGCGCCGGGCTGACCCGGTTGCTGCCGGTGGCCTGACGATGGCCGGCGCCGCCGAGCCGGTGCCCTGGCCGCCGCAGATCGACCGCTACCTCGAGCACCTGCGCGTCGAGCGGCGTCTCGCGGAAGCCTCGTTGCGCGCCTACCGCGATGCGTTCGCGCGCCTGCACGCCGCGATGACAGCCGACGGCCTCGCGCTCGCCGGCGTGCAGCCGCACCATGCGCGGCGCTGGATGGCGCGCCTGCATGCGCAAGGCCTGGGCCCGCGCAGCCTGGCGCAGATGCTCTCGGCCTGGCGAGGGCTGTTCCGCTGGCTCGGCCACGAGGGAGAAGTGGCGCTCAATCCGGTCGACGGCCTGCGCGCACCCAAGGCCGCCAAGCCGCTGCCGAAGGCGCTGGCGGTCGAGCAGGCCGTCGCGCTGGCCGAGCACCGGGCCGAGGACGCCCGCGACGCGCGTCTCGAGGCGCGCGACCGCTGCATCGTCGAGCTGCTCTACGGCGGCGGCCTGCGCGTCTCGGAACTCACCGGCCTTGATGTCACGGCCAGCGGCAGCGCGCGCGGCTGGATCGATGCCGCGGCCGCCGAGGCCCAGGTGCTCGGCAAGGGCAGCAAGCGCCGCGGCGTGCCGGTCGGGCGCGCGGCGCTCGAGGCGCTGCAGGCCTGGCTCGCGGTGCGCGGCGAACTGGCGCGCCCCGGCGAGCCGGCGCTCTTCGTCGGCCCGCGCGGCGCGCGGCTGTCGCCCTCGCAGCTGCGCGCGATGCTCGCGGCGCGCGCGCGCGCCGCCGGCCTGCCGACGCACGTGCACCCGCACATGCTGCGCCACAGCTTCGCGTCGCACCTGCTGCAGTCCAGCGGCGACCTGCGCGCGGTTCAGGAGCTGCTGGGCCACGCCAGCATCACGACCACGCAGGTCTACACGCGGCTGGACTTCCAGCACCTCGCCAAGGCCTACGACGCGGCGCATCCGCGCGCGAAAAGACGATGACCAGCCTTTCCTTCACGTGATGCCCCAGTCGATCCTCAAGCCGCTGGCGCTCGCGGCCGCGCTGGCGGCCGCCGGCGCCCAAGCCCAGACCCCGACGCCGCCGACCTGGAGCACGCGCCCTGCCGCGGTCGAGCTCAACTGGACGCCGCTCAAGCTGCCCACCGGCGAACGCTACGGCACGCCGATGGCCACGCTCAGCGTGGGTTGGGCGTTCGGCACCCTGGGGCCCTGAGCACCGTCGTCGCTCACCGGGCGGCGGCGAGCCCGCGCAGCGCGTCGGCGTTGCCGGGCCAGGCGGCGAGGTCGTCGCGGTAGGTCTGCGCCGCGCCGGCGCGGTCGCCCGAGCGCAGCTGCCAGGAGGCCAGTGCCAGCCGGCCCGCGGCGCCCAGTGGCGGCGGCTCGCGGCGATCGAGTTGCGCGTCGAGCGCTGCGGCGTCGGCGAAGGCCGCGGCGGCCGCGACGGCGTCACCATTCGCCGCGGCGAGTTCGGCGCGCAAGCGCGCATCGAGCGGGCGCATCAGCGCCAGCACGTCGTCGCCGCTCGCGGCCGCCAGTGCCGCCGCGAAGCGCTGGCCCTGCTGGGCGGCCTCGTCGATGCGACCGCTGCGTGCGAGCGCGACGCCGCGCGCCTGGGCGTCGATGCCGTCGGCCAGCGGGCTCGGCGCGATCGGCGGTGGCAGCGCGATCACCTCGGCCGAGCGCTCCAGCCGCACGAGGGTGAGCGCCGGCAGTCCGCGCACGTAATCGCCCCAGCGCCCGTTCATGCGTCCGGCGCGCGCGGCGAGGCGGCGCGCCGCGTCCAGCGCGACCTCGCCCTGGCCGTCGGCCAGGGCGGCGAACCAGAGGAAGTGCAGGTTGTGGTCGTCCCAGTCGCGGCTGCGGGAGAAGCCCTGGCTGCGCAGGGCAGCGGCGAGGCGTTGTTCGGCGTCGAGCGCGGCCTGGTTCGCGCGCACGGCATCGCCCAGGCGGCCGGTGCGCGCGAGGATGTGCGCCGGCATGTGCAGCAGGTGCGGCGACGCCGGCGCCAGCTGCGGCAGCCGCTGCGCGGCCGCATTGGCGCGTGCCGGTTCGGGCGAGCCGTCGAGCACATGGATCAGGTAGTGGTTGAGGCCGGTGTGCTGCGCGTGGGCGGCGAGCCCGGCTTCGAGCCGCGACGCCAGCTCGCCGAGCCGGCCGGCTGGGCGGCCGCTGGCGCGGTCCCACCAGTCGTCGCGCGTGGCGACGAGTTCGGCTTCGGCCCACAGCGAGAGCAGGTCCGGGTCGGTGGGTTCGGCCTGCACCAGCTCATGCAGCCGCTGGGCGTAGGCGATGTCGCGCGGATGCGCGCGCTCGCCGTTCGCCGGGCCGCACAGCGATTCGGCGCCGCCGCGCACATCGTCGGTGGCCGGCGTGCTCGCGTCCGGCTCGTCGGCGCCGTAGCGCAGCGCCATCGCGTCGATCAGCGCGCGCTCGGCGGCCGTCGCGCCGGCCGCGAGCGACTGCGCCAGCGCCGCATGGCGGCGCGCTTCGCCAAGCCATCCGCGCCGCGGCGCATTGATGTTCGGCCCGAGCTGCCAGGCCACGCCCCAGGCGCACAGCGCGCACGCCGGATCGACGGCGAGCGCGGCCTTGAAGGCGCGCACGGCCTCGCGTTCGTTGAAGGCATAGGCCTGCAGGACGCCCTGGTCGAACAGCCGTCGCGCCTCGGAACTCACGGTCGTCACGGACAGTGTCGAGACGCCGAAGCCGCGATCGAGCGCCGGCGCGCGGCCCTCGTTGGAGGTGGTGCGCGTTGCGCAGGCGGCGGCGGCCACGATCGCCAGCGCGATGGCGGCGCGGCGAAGCGGCGGCCAGACGGCGAGGGCGGGGGGACGATGGGCAGGCATGGCGGGTTCGGAACCCGAGCTTGTAGGCGGCGTGCCGCGGCGGTGTCAAACCCGCGGTTGCGGCGAATGCGGGCCGGGCGCGAGGCGCTGCGAAAATCGCCCGATGAAAGTGATCCGACTGCGTGAAGGCAAGGAACGTTCGCTCCTGCGCCGCCATCCCTGGGTGTTCGAAGGCAGCATCGCCAAAGGCGGCGGCGATGCCGGCGAGACGGTGCGCGTCGAGGCGGCGGACGGCCGCTTCCTGTGCTGGGCCGCGTTCAGCCCGAGTTCGCAGATCCGCGTGCGCGCCTGGAGCTTCGACGAGGCCGAGCGCATCGACGCAGCGTTCTTCCAGCGTCGCGTGCAGCAGGCCGTCGCGATGCGCGCGCGCCTGGCGATCGCCAGCGACGGCGTGCGTCTCGTGCATGGCGAGGCCGACGGCCTGCCGGGCCTGATCGTCGACCGCTACGCGGACACGCTGAGCTCGCAGTTCCTGTCCGCCGGCACCGAGCGCTGGAAGTCGCAGATCGCCGACGCGCTGCTCGCCGCGACCGGCTGCACGCGGATTTACGAGCGCTCCGACTCCGGCGTGCGCGGCCTCGAAGGCCTGCCGTCGGTGGCCGGCTGGCTGCGCGGCGAGGGCGCGACCGAGATCACGATCCGCGAGCACGACTGGCGGCTCACGCTCGATGTCGCCAGCGGCCACAAGACCGGCTACTACCTCGACCAGCGCGACAACCGCGCGCTGTTCGCTCGGCTGGTGCGCCAGTTCGGGGTCAAGCGCGTGCTCAACTGCTACAGCTACACCGGCGGCTTCTCGATCGCGGCACTGGCCGGCGGCGCCGAGGAGGTGATCAGCGTCGATTCGTCGGGCCCGGCGCTCGAGCGCGCCTGCGCCCACGTGGTGCTCAACGGCTTCGACCCGGCGCGCCACACGGCGCTCGACGCCGACGTCAATGCGACGCTGCGCCAGCTGATCAAGGACGGCCGGCAGTTCGACGCCATCGTGCTCGACCCGCCCAAGTTCGCTGCCAGCGCCGCGCATGCCGAGCGCGCGTCGCGCGCCTACAAGGACATCAACCGCCTCGCATTCAAGCTGCTGGCGCCTGGCGGCTTGCTGCTGACCTTCAGCTGCTCGGGCGGCATCGGCGCCGAGCTGTTCCACAAGATCGTCGCCGGCGCGGGCCACGACGCCGGCGTCGACGGCTACCTGCTGCAGCGCCTGGAAGCGGCGCCGGACCACCCGACCAGCATCACGTTCCCGGAAGGCGAATACCTGAAGGGGCTGGCGATCCTTCAGCGAGCTTCAGCGAGTGTGGGGGCGCCAGTGCCTCTGCATCTCGATGAAGAGAAATGATGCCGACCAGCCGATCAGCAGCAGACCGTTGAGCGCCTCGACGCCGGCCAGCAGCCGCACCGAACCCTTGGGCACCACGTCGCCGAAGCCCAGCGAGGTGTAGGTCTCGGCCGAGAAGTAGGCGGCATCGGCCAGGCTCGGCGTCGCGCCGCCCAGCGTGCCGTGGCCGGCGTGCACGAGCCAGCCGTAGGCCAGCGCATAGAGCGCGATCTCGATCGCATGGCCGACCAGGCAGCCGGCCACCGCGACCAGCACGCGCAGCCGACCCGGCCAGCGCACGCCCGCGAGCCAGCGCGTCAAGAGACTCAGCACCTCGAAATGCACCAGCGTGGCCGCGACCAGCAGCCCGAACCCCGTCAACGAAGCGTTCATCGGCGGCGACGGGCGGGGGCGTAGGGATCGGGGTGACCGAGCGCGGCCATCACCTCGGTCTCGCGCGCTTCCATCACCGCCGCCTCGTCGTCGCGCTCGTGATCGAAGCCCTGCGCATGCAGCGTGCCGTGCACCAGCAGGTGGGCGTAGTGCTGTTCGAGCGTCTTCTTCTCCTTGCGCGCCTCGGCTTCGACCACCGGCGCGCACAGGATCAGGTCGGCCGCGACGACGGGCGCGTGCGCATAGTCGAAGGTCAGCACGTTGGTGGCGTAGTCGCGACCACGGTAGTCGCGGTTGAGCGCGCGGCCCTCGTCGGCGTCGACGATGCGCACGGTGATCTCGCCCGGCGCTTCGAGCGCGGCGCGGATCCAGCGCGCGACCTTGTGGCGCGGCAGCGCGGCGCGATGGCGCGCATCGGCAAACTGCAGCGAGAGCGTGAGCGGCGGGCGGGCCATGCGTTCAGCTCCGCTCGGGGCGGTCGGCGCGGTCGACCTCGCGCGGGCCGGCCGGCGGCTGCGCGGCCTCGTAGGCCTCGACGATGCGCGCGACCAGCGGATGGCGCACGACGTCGGCCGCAGTGAAGCGCGTGAACGCGATGCCGCGCACGCGCGCGAGCACGCGCTCGGCGTCGACCAGGCCGCTGGGCATGCCGCGCGGCAGGTCGACCTGGCTCGTGTCGCCGGTGACCACCGCCTTGGAGCCGAAGCCGATGCGCGTGAGGAACATCTTCATCTGCTCGCGCGTCGTGTTCTGCGCCTCGTCGAGGATCACGAAGGCATGGTTGAGCGTGCGCCCGCGCATGAAGGCCAGCGGCGCGATCTCCAGCGTGCCCTTCTCGAAGGCCTTGGTGACGCGGTCGAAACCCATCAGGTCGTAGAGCGCGTCGTAGAGCGGGCGAAGGTAGGGGTCGACCTTCTGCGTCAGATCGCCGGGCAGGAAGCCCAGGCGCTCGCCGGCCTCGACGGCCGGGCGGGTGAGCACGATGCGCTGCACCTGGTTGCGCTCCAGCGCGTCGACCGCGCAGGCCACCGCGAGAAAGGTCTTGCCGGTGCCGGCTGGGCCGATGCCGAAGCTGAGGTCGTGGCCGAGGATGTGGCGCAGGTACTGCACCTGGTTGGGCGTGCGCCCCGCGAGGTCGGCGCGGCGCGTGCGCAGCACCAGCTCGTCGTCGGGCGGCGTCTCGTCGGCCTCGCCGCGGCGGCGCTTGGCCGCGCCGCGCGCGGTGTCGGCCAGGTCGCGCTGCATCGCCACCAGCGCGAGCTGCAGCTCCTCGGCCGCGATCGGGCGACGCGCGCGCTCATACAGGCTTTGCAGCAGCGCGACCGCGCCTTCGGCCGCGGCCTTGGCGCCCTCGACGCGAAATGATTCGCCGCGCCGCGAGATCGCCACGTCGAGCGCCGCTTCGATCGTGCGCAGGTGCTCGTCGAGGCTGCCGCACAGGTGGGCAAGACGGGTGTTGTCGGGCGGGATGAAGGCGTGGCGCAGGATCACGAGCGAGGCCGCGTTGGAGGCAAGGGCGGAAGGCGCGATTGTCGCGCCAGCGCGTCGCCCCCGCGCGCCGGGGGCCGGGCTTGCCTGGGACGCCCGCGCAAACGCTCGCACAATCGCCCGCCATGTCGATGCCGTGGCCGACCTTTGCGCGAATCCTGCTGAGCCGGCTGCGCCTGCTCGGGTTGGCTGCGCTGCTGCCGCTGTTGGCGCAGGCCGTGGCGGCACAGGAGCAGCGCGTGCTCGTGGTGCGCGCCGCGCAGGCGATCGCGCTGCCGCAGGCGAGCTCGGCGCCGCCGGCCGAGGGCACGCCCGCGCAGGTCGTGGCGCTGCCGGACGACTGGTCGGCCAGCCGGCCTCACCATGGCGGCGCGACCTGGTATCGGATCGGTTTCCCGGCGCCTCCGGTGCCGCCCGACGAGCTGCCCGTTCTTTACATCCCGCGCGCCTGCCAGAACGTCGAGGTGTTCCTCAACGGCTCGCGCATCGCACGCGGCGGGCGCATGACGCTGCCGTACACGCGGCATTGCTACGAATCGATGGTCGTCGCGCTGCCGACCGGCCTGCTGATGCCGCACCACAACCGCCTCGAGCTGCAGGTCGTGGGCCATCCGCTCGAACGCGTGGCGGCGCGCCAGCGCGCGGCCGGACTGTCGGAGCTCTACATCGGCGCGCAGTCGCTCCTGCAGCCGGCCAGCGAGCGGCAGCGCTTCTGGAACGTCACCGCGGCCCAAGTCGTGGCGGTGACGCTGGTCGTGCTGGGCCTGTTCGTGATCGGCATCGGCTGGGTGCGCGACGTCAGCTACCTGCTGCACTTCGGCTTCGTCTGCCTGGGCTGGGCGGCGCTGTCGGCGCGCGTGTGGTGGTTCAACATCCCGTTGCCGAACGAGGTGGTCGAAGGGTTCTTCTTCTGCGCTTTCGTGGTGCTGGCAGTCAGCGGCACGCTGTTCCTGCTGCGCTATGCGGGCGTGCCGCCGTCGCGCCGCGAATGGCTGTTGTGGGCGCAGTGCCTGATCGCCCCCGCGCTGCTGCTGGCGGCCGGGCCTGACCGGCTGTTCGTGCTGGCGGCGGCCTTCTACACGCTGCTGGCCGCGCAGGTCATCGGCGCGGCGGGGATCTACCTGTGGGCCGCGTGGCGCGAGCGCCGCACCGAGCGCTGGGTGATGGCCGGCATCCTCGGCCTGCTGGGGCTGGCGATCGTGGCCGAGATCGCGATCCAGGACCTGATGCTGCCGCTGCCGCAGGTGCACATGATCCATTTCGCGATGCCGCTGCTGTTCGTCGCGATCGCGTTCCGGCTGGTGCAGGTGTTCGTGCAGGCGCTGCGCCACGCGGAGCGCGCGCGCGGCGAGTTCGACCAGCGCCTGCGCGACGCCACGGCCGAAATGGAGCGCGGCTGGGCGGCGCTGACCGAACAGCGCGTCGAGCAGATGGCCGAGCGCGAGCGCAAGCGCATCGCCGGCGACCTGCACGACGACCTGGGCGCCAAGCTGCTGACCATCGTCCACACCAGCGACAACGACCGCATCTCGCAACTCGCGCGCGAGGCGCTCGAGGAGATGCGCCTGTCGGTCAAGGGCCTGACCGGCAAGCCGGTGCAGCTGGCCGACGCGCTGGCTGACTGGCGCGCCGAGACGGTGTCGCGCCTGGGCGCCGCCGGCATCGAGATCGAATGGCACAGCGAGGAGGTGACCGAGCCGCGCACGCTGTCAGCGCGCGCCTTCGTCGGCATCACCCGCATCCTGCGCGAGGCGACGAGCAACCTGATCAAGCACAGCGGCGCATCGCGCTGCACGGTGCGCAGCTCGGTCGACGAGGACCTGCACCTCGTGATCCGCGACAACGGCAAGGGCATTCCCCTCGAGCTCGACGGCAAGCTCGACCGCGGCCACGGCATGTACAGCATGAAGCACCGCGCCAAGCAGATCCAGGGCCAGTGCCTGGTGGAGTCGGGGCCGGGCTTCGGAACCGTGATCCGTCTCACGGTCCCGCTCTGAACGTGGGCACCCGCTGCCTGCCATCCTCAGCAACCATGAGGCACGCGGCGGGCCAATGCTGCTAGGATGAGTCCGTGAGTACCGTGACCCGCATCCTCCTGCTCGAAGACCTGCCCGAGATCCGCGCCTGGATGAAGGCGCTGGTGCTGCAGGCCTTTCCCGGTGCCCAGATCGCCGAGGCCGCGCGCGTGCACGACGCCCGCGCGCTGATCGGCGCACAGAAGTTCGATCTCGCGCTGATCGACCTCGGCCTGCCCGACGGCTCGGGCGTCGAGGTCGTGGGCATGCTGCGCGAGGTGCAGGCCGAGGCGCAGTCGGTCGTGGTGACGATCCACGACGACGACGAGCACCTGTTCCCGGCGCTGCAAGCCGGCGCGTTCGGCTACATCCTCAAGGAGCAGCCGCGCGAACAGATCGCCGAGCAGCTGCAGCGCATCAGCCAGGGCGAACCGCCGCTGTCGCCGTCGATCGCACGGCGCGTGATCCAGTACTTCGCCACGCACGCGAAGGACGACTACCCGACCTCGAACCCGGTGCCCGGCGTCACGCTGACCGAGCGCGAGAGCGAGGTGCTGCTGCGTGTCGCCAAGGGCTTCACGCTGCCCGAGATCGGCGTGCAGCTGAACCTGTCGCGCCACACGATCGCCGACTACGTCAAGCAGATCTACCGCAAGCTCAACGTGAGTTCGCGCGCCGAGGCGGCGCTCGAGGCGCAGCGCCTGGGTCTGTTCCGTCGCCAGTAAGGTGATCGGTCGCCTGAGCGGCACGCTCGCCGAGAAGAGCCCGCCCGCGATCCTGCTCGACGTGAACGGCGTCGGCTACGAGGTCGACGTGCCGATGAGCAGCTTCTACAACCTGCCCGCCATCGGCGAGCGCGTCACGCTGCTGACCCACTTCGTCGTGCGCGAGGACGCGCAGGTGCTGTTCGGCTTTCTCACCGCGCCCGAACGCGACACCTTCCGCCAGCTGATCAAGATCTCCGGCGTCGGGCCGCGCACGGCGCTGTCGATCCTGTCGGGTCTCAGCGTCGCCGAGCTGTCGCAGGCCGTCACCGCACAGGAGGCAGGCCGCCTCGTCAAGGTGCCCGGCATCGGCAAGAAGACCGCCGAGCGACTGCTGCTCGAACTCAAGGGCAAGCTCGGCGTCGACCTCGGCCCGGTGGCGGCCGGCGGCGGGCCGGCCAGCGATGCGCAGGCCGACATCCTGCAGGCGCTGGTCGCGCTGGGCTACAGCGATCGCGAGGCGCAGGCGGCGGTGAAGTCGCTGCCCGCCGACGTGGCGGTGGCCGATGGCATCAAGCAGGCCTTGAAGGCGCTCGCGCGCTGAGGGCGCGGGCCTGCGACTCAACCGATCAGCAGCTTGCGCAGCGGTGCCGGCAGCGCGATCTCGCGCAGCTCGGCCGGCGCGACCCAGCGGCCCGGCGCGAAGGATCGCTCAACCCGTGCAGCGACGGCGGCATCGACCAGCACGCGACGCGGGTGCAAGGTCCAGTCGAGGTGGGTCAGGGCATGCCTGAGCGTCGGCTGCGGCTCGGCCGCGGCGTGCACGCCGAGCTCGCGCAGTGCGGTCTCGAGTCCTGCCTCGTCTTCGTGCAGCGGCAGCGTCCACAGACCGGCCCAGATGCCGCGTGCCGGGCGCTGTTCCAGCCACACCGCGCCGTCCGGCGCGGCCAGCCACAGCCACCAGTGCTCGCGCGCGCCGCGCTTGAGCTTGCGCGTCTTGACCGGGTAGGCCTCGACGCGGCCTTGCGCGCGCGCGACGCAGACCTCGGTCAGCGGGCACAGCAGGCAGTCCGGGCGGCGTGCGCTGCACACGGTGGCGCCCAGATCCATCACGCCTTGCGTCCAGGCCGGCATGTCGTCGGCATCGGCGGGCAGCAGCGCGGTCGCTCGGTCCCATAGCGCGCGCTCGTTCGCGGCGACGGCCAGGTCGGCATCGAAACCGAGCGCGCGCGTCAGCACGCGCTTGACGTTGCCGTCCAGGATCGCGGCGCGCTCGCCGAAGCAGAACGACGCGATCGCCGCGGCGGTCGAGCGGCCGATGCCGGGCAGTGTCTCGAGCGCCGACGCGCTGCGCGGAAACGCGCCGCCGTGCTCGGCCATGACCGCCTGCGCGCAGCGATGCAGGTTGCGCGCGCGGCTGTAGTAGCCCAGGCCGGCCCACGTCGACAACACCTCGTCGAGCGGCGCCTCGGCCAGCGCCAGCACAGTGGGAAAGCGCGCGAGGAAGCGGTCGTAGTAGGCCAGTACCGTCGTGACCTGCGTCTGCTGCAGCATGACCTCGGACAGCCAGACGCGGTACGGATCGCGGCTGCGCTGCCAGGGAAGGTCGTGCCGGCCGTGCGTGCGCTGCCAGGCGACGATGCGCGGTGCGATCTCGCGCTCGAGTTCGACGCGCGGCGGTGCCGCGATCACGTCAGCGACCATGGTCTCAGCCGCGCGCCGCGGACGTGTTGGGCGCGGGCAGGTCGAGCGGAATGTCGATCAGGTTCGACGGCGCGGTCTCGGCATAGCCGAGCTCCATCTCGGCCAACACGCCGGGACGGCTTTGCGCCTGCGAGCGCGCCGCCTTGACCAGCTCGCCGAGGCGGCGCTGCAGCAGTTGCAGCCGCTGGTCCTGGCTGTCGAGCTCGGACAACCGGTCCTCGAGTTCACCCGCCGCGGCCTGGATGCGCTCGAGCGATTCTCGACGGCGCCGGAAGCCCTTGCGGCGGTCGCGCAGCTGCGAATCGATCTGCGCCGAGGCGGTCTTGTTCCAGAGCTCCAGCTCGCCCGAGGCGCTCTCGAACACCACGCGCAGTCGCGAGACCAGCATGCGGCGAAACTGCTCGAACGATGCGCCGCCTTGCGAGAGCCGGATCGCATGGCCCAGGCCGAGGTACTGCGTGTAGTTGCGCTCGATCAGCTCGAGGTCGCGCAGAAAGCGATCGAGGTCGGGGCCCTTGCTGACCGCCAGGCTGAACCCGAACTCGACGTTGAGCTTCTCGAAGGAGGCCTCGAGCATCTGATGGATCTCGGCGCCGCGCGTCTGCGCGAGCTCCAGCCGCTCGCGCAGCCCCTCGCACAGGCGCGCGAAGGCCTTGCGCGCACCCAGTTGCAGCAGCGAGCCGCGCAGCGCCGCCTCGAAGGCGTCGATGTCGGCGCGCAGGCGGTCGCTCGCGAGATCGAGCAGCGCTTCCTTGAGCATGCGCGAGTGCACCGCGCGCATGGCCTGCAGGCGCGCGATGCACTGCTCGAACTCCGCCGTGTCGGCCTCCACGCGCTGCAGCATCAATCGCACCTTGGCGGCGTTCTTGCCACGCAGGCCGCGCAGCTCGAGCAGTTGCTCGGCCATCTGGCGGCGGCGGTCGCCGAGGCGGCGCTGGACCTGGGTCTCGATCTCCGATAGCGCGCCGTTGCCCATGCGCGCGAGCAGTTCGCGGCGTTGCGGCAGCAGACCCTCGGACAGCGCGGCTTCGAGCGCCGGCAGCCGGCTTTCGGCCAGGCGCTGAGCGTCGCCTTCGACGCGCGCGGCGAGCGCCTGCTTGGCTGAGATCGGGAACACCGCGGACGGCGCCAGGTCCAGCGTGCGCGCGACCTCCTCGCATTGGCGCTGGATCTGCAATGCCGTTGCCTCGGGCGTGCCCAGCGGATCGGCCAGCGTGTCGATCTTGTTCAGCGCGACGTAGCAGGCCGCGCCGGTGGTCGCGAGGTGTTCGCGCCAGACCGCGAGGTCGGACTTCGTCACGCCGGTGTCGGCCGCGAGCACGAACAGTGCGGCATGCGCGGTCGGCAACAGGCCGAGCGTGAGCTCGGGCTCGGCGCCGATCGCGTTGAGGCCCGGCGTGTCGAGCACGACCAGGCCGCGCTTGAGCAGCGGGTGCGGAAGGTTGATCAGCGCATGGCGCCAGGCCGGCACCTCGACGCAGCCTTGCGCGTCCAGCGGCGGGTTGTCGTCGGCGCGCTCGTCGTCCCAGAAGCCGAGCGCGCGCGCCTGGTCCTGCGTGACGAGGCGGGTGCGCGTGACTTGCGTCAGCGCCTCGGCCAGGCGCTGCGCGTCGCTGGGATCGATCGGCGTGTGCGTCCAGGCCTGCGGCTGACGGCGCAGCTCGGCGAGCGAGGCGCCTTCGAGGCGCGTGTCGATCGGCAGCAGCGCGAGGCTGGGCGGTTCGTCGGCGTCGTAGGCGAGTTCGACCGGGCACATCGTCGTGCGACCCGCGGTCGCCGGCAGGATGCGCCGCTTGGCGTCGGAGAAGAAGATGGCGTTGATCAGCTCAGACTTGCCGCGCGAGAACTCGGCCACCACCGCGACCACGAGCTTGTCTTCGGCGAAGCGGCCGCGCAGGGCTTCGATCTGGTCAGCGGTCGGCGCATCGAGCAGGTCCTGCTCGCGAAGAAAGCGCGCCAGCTCCCGCACGCGCGCCTCGACAGCGCTGCGCCAGCTGCTCAGGGCATCGAAGCTGCGGGCGAACGAAGCGGGCATGGGGCGTGGGCGCTTTGTCCCGGGGGCGATGTGAACGCGAAATCGTAACCGAGCCCCCTGGGACTTTGGACCCTTGCTGCGGACTCGCGGCGACAAGTTGGCGACGAGTCTGTGTCAGGGCGTGACGGAGTTGCGCGGCCTCACCGACCGTTACCGGTGCTGGCACCCGGCGCAGAAGTAGGTCGAGCGCTGACCCTGGACGAGCCGGCGCACCGGCCGTCCGCAGCGCTGGCAAGGCAGTCCCTCGCGGTCGTAGACAGCGGCTTCGGCCTGGAAGGCGCCGTCCATGCCGTGCGCGTCGCGGAAGTCGCGCAGGGTCGAGCCGCCGAGTTCGAGCGCGCGGCCGAGCACGGCGCGCACCGCGTCGACCAGTCGCGCGCAGCGCTCGAGGCTCACGCGCGAGGCCGGCGTGCGCGGATCGATCCCGGCTCGGAACAGCGCCTCGCTGGCGTAGATGTTGCCCACGCCGACGACGATGTCGCCGGCCAGGATCGCGAGCTTGATCGCCACGCGTCGTCCGCGCAGCCGCTGGTGCAGGAACTGCGGCGTGAAGCCGGCATCGAACGGCTCGATGCCCAGGCCCTCCAGCAGCTTGGCCGCCGCGCCGCTGTCGAGCGAGGGCGACCACACGACCGCGCCGAAACGGCGCGGATCGGTCAGGCGCAGCGTGCCGCGGTCCGTGGCCAGATCGAAGTGGTCCCAGGGGCCGGGCGCCGGCATCGACTCGCGCCAGGCCAGCGACCCGGACATCCCCAGATGCACCAGCAGACCATCGCGCGTCGAGATGCCGCTCGAAGGTGCGAGTGCGAACCAGAGGTACTTGCCGCGGCGCGAAACGTCGTCGATGCGGCGTCCGGCCAGCGCCGAAGGCGCGAGGCCCAGCGGCCAGCGCAAGGGCTTGCCCAGGCGCACGTTCGCGATGCATGCGCCGCGCACGCGCTCGACCAGGCTGCGGCGCGTGACTTCCACCTCTGGCAACTCGGGCATGCGCGGAATTATCCCGGCGCGCGTGCATAGAATGATTCTTGCCCTTTGGAGTGCCTCAATGGCGAAGTGCCGGCCGTTCCTGACCCTGCTGCTGTGCGGCTTGGCGTGCATGCCCTTGGCGGCCCAGACCGCCCCGGCGTCGCCGATCGATGACGACGAACCGGCCATCGGCACCGCGCTCGATGCCGAGACCTTCTACGAAGTACTGGTCGGCGAGATTGCGCTGCGCAGCGGCGAACCCGGCGCCGCCTACGAAACGCTGCTCGACGCGGCGCGCAGGATGCGCGACGAGCGCTTGTTCCAGCGCGCGACCGAGATCGCGCTGCAGGCCCGGGCCGGCGACCAGGCGCTCGCGGCCGCACGCGCGTGGCGCCGGGCGCTGCCGCAGTCGATGGAAGCGGCGCGTTACGAGATCCAGCTGCTGAGCGCGCTCGAGCGCGTCGGCGAGACGGCCGAGCCGCTGCGCGCGCTGCTGGCGCTGGTGCCGCCGGCCGAGCGCCCTGGCGCGATCCTGTCGCTGCCGCGCAGCTTCGCACGCGCCGGCGACCGCAAGCAGGTGCGTTCGGTGATGGAGCAAGTGCTGCTGCCCTATGCCCAGGCCAAGGTCGCGGGCGAACCGCCGGCGGCCGCCGTGGCGGCCTGGGCCTCGCTGGCGCGCGTGCGCGCCGCCGCCGGCGACGGTGCGGCGGCCGTCGAGGCGCTGCAGCAGGCGCAGGCCCTGGATGCGGGCAGCGAAGGGCCGGCGCTGGTCGCGCTGGAGCTGATGCCCACGCAGCCGGCGGCCGAGTCGATGGTGCAAAGCTACCTGGCGATCGACGGCACGCCGCTGGCCAAGCGCAGTGCCGTTCGCCTGATGTATGCGCGCACGCTGGCCGGCCAGCAGCGCTATGCCGAGGCGCTGCCGCAAATGGAGACGGTCACGCGTGATGCGCCGGGCCTAGCCGATGCCTGGCTCGCGCTCGGCGCGCTGCGCCTCGAGCTCAAGCAGCCGCAGCCGGCCGAGCAGGCGCTGCGCACCTACCTCGAGCGGCTCGCTCAGGCGCCTGCCGGCGAGGCGGCACAAAGCTCAGGCGACGACGACGGCTCGCTCGCGCAGCGCCAGACGCAGGCCTATTTGCTGCTCGCCCAGGCCGCCGAGCAGCGGCGCGACTACGCCGGCGCCGAGGCGTGGCTTGCCAAAGTCGACGGCTCGCAGGCACTGGCCGTGCAGGTGCGCCGCGCGTCGCTGCTGGCCCAGCAGGGCAAGCTCGACGCCGCGCGCGCGCTGGTGCGCCAGGTGCCGGAGCGCAACCCCGAGGACGCGCGCGCCAAGGTGCTGGCCGAGGCCCAGCTGCTGCGCGACGCCAAGGCCTGGGCGCCGGCGCGCGAGGTGCTCGCGGCCGGCAACGAGCGCTTCAAGGACGACGTCGACCTGCTGTACGAGCAGGCCATGGTCGACGAGAAGCTCGACCGCCTGCCGGAGATGGAAGCGCTGCTGCGGCGCGTGATCGCGCTGCGGCCGGACCATCACCACGCCTACAACGCGCTCGGCTACTCGCTGGCCGATCGCAACCAGCGTCTGCCCGAGGCGCGCGCGCTGATCCTCAAGGCGCTCGAGATCTCGCCCGGCGAGCCGTTCCTGGTCGACAGCCTTGGCTGGGTCGAGTACCGCATGGGCAATCGCGAGGAGGCGCTCAAGTGGCTGCGCCAGGCCTATCGCGCGCGACCCGATCCCGAGATCGCCGCCCACCTCGGCGAGGTGTTGTGGGTCAACGGCGAGCGCGACGAGGCGCGGCGCGTCTGGCGCGAAGGGCGCGGCCGCGACGCCGGCAACGAGGTGCTGCTCGAAACGCTCGCGCGCCTCAAGGTCGAGCTCTGAGTTTCGTGCGCCCGTCCCTGCGTGCCCGCTTCGCGGCCCTGCTGCTGCCGCTTGTTCTCGCGGCCTGCGCCACGGTGAGCGCTCCCGACCTCGGGCTGGCGAGGCTCGACGGCCGGCTCGCGCTGCGCATCGACAGCCAGCCGCCGCAGTCGATGTCGGCGGCCTTCGAACTGTTGGGCGACGGCGAGCGCGGCCGGCTCGTGCTGACCAACCCGCTGGGGCTGCAGATCGCCCAGGCGCACTGGTCACCCGGCGCGCCGGCGCGATTGATCACCAGCGAGGGCGAGCGCCATTTCGGCGACCTCGACAGCCTGGCCGAAGGCGCCCTGGGCGAGCGCGTGCCGCTGGCCGCGTTGCCAGACTGGCTGCGCGGCCGGCCCTGGCCCAAGGCGCCGAGCCAGGCCGCAGCGAGCGGCTTCGAGCAGCTGGGCTGGTCGATCGATCTCGGCCGCCAGGCCGAAGGCCGCGTCGCGCTGCGCCGCGTTGCAGCGCCGGCCGTGGACCTTCGCGTGCAACTCGACCCACGTTGATCCCGCCGATGGCTCTGCGTTCGATCACCGACCTGCCGGCACCGGCCAAGCTGAATCTCTTCCTGCACGTGGTCGGCAAGCGTGCCGACGGCTACCACCTGCTGCAGTCGGTGTTCGCGCTGATCGACTGGGCCGACACGCTGCACGTCGAGCGCCGCGACGACGGCCGTCTCGCGCGCCACGATCTCGGCCTTGCGCTGCCGCCAGACGACCTGACGCTGCGCGCCGCGCGTGCGCTGCAAGCGGCCAGCGGCACGACGCTCGGCGCCGACCTGTCGATCGACAAGCGAGTCCCCTGGGGTGCGGGACTGGGCGGCGGCAGCTCCGATGCCGCGACCGCGCTGCTGGCGCTCAACCGGCTGTGGGGGCTGGGTTGGCCGCGCAGCCGCCTGGCCGAGCTGGCCGCGACGCTGGGCGCCGACGTGCCGTTCTTCGTCGGCGGGCGCAACGCGTGGGTCGAGGGCGTCGGGGAGAAGCTCACACCGATCGAGTTCGCGCCGCGCTGGTGGGCCGTGCTCAAGCCGGCCGTCGCGATCCCGACCGTGGCGGTGTTCACGAGTCCGGCATTGGCCGAGCAGTTGGTGCGCGCGCGCGCGCCTGCTATACTTTCGGACTTTCTTGCAGACCCCACGGGGTTTGGCCGCAATGACTTGCAGTTGCCAGCAATGGCCTACAGCTCGGAAGTCGGTCAGGCCTTGAAGCTGCTGGAAGCCCGCTTCGGCGCAAGCCGGATGTCGGGCTCGGGCAGCGCGGTGTTTGCGGAAGTCGGTGCGGGCGAATCGCCGCGGGCCGCGATGTTGGAAGCCGACGAGCTTCCCGCGGGCTGGGTGGGACGCATGTGCCGGGGTCTCGAGCGGCATCCGCTCGCCGACTGGGCAGGCGACTGAAGCGTCCGTCCCGCGGCAGCGAAGGTCACGAAGGACCGGCGACAGTTTTTTGGTGAGCGCGCAAGCGCTGACCCGTGTAGGGGAGTCGCCAAGTTGGTTAAGGCATCGGATTTTGATTCCGACATGCGAGGGTTCGAGTCCTTCCTCCCCTGCCAAACCTGCAGCTGAAGACACGGCGCCCCGAGGGGCGCCGTGTCGTTCTCGCTGGCTCCCCGGAGATGCCGACCATGCTCGCGAACACAGTCCTCTTCACCGGCAACGCGAACCCGGCGCTTGCGCAGGAGATCGCGACCCATCTCGGCATCGAGCTCGGGCGCGCCCACGTGGGCCGCTTCTCCGACGGCGAGGTCACGGTCGAGATCCAGCAGAACGTGCGTGCGCGCGACTGCTTCGTTGTGCAGCCGACCTGCGCGCCGACCAACGAGAACCTGATGGAGCTGTTCATCATGGTCGATGCGCTCAAGCGGTCTTCCGCCGCGCGCATCACCGCGGTGATTCCCTACTTCGGATACGCCCGTCAGGACCGCCGCCCGCGCTCGACGCGCGTGCCGATCTCGGCCAAGGTGGTGGCCAACATGCTCGAGGCCACCGGCGTCGCGCGCGTGCTGACGATGGACCTGCACGCCGACCAGATCCAGGGCTTCTTCGACATCCCGGTCGACAACATCTACGCCTCGCCGGTGCTGCTGTCTGACCTCAAGAGCAAGAACTACGACAACCTGATCGTCGTCTCGCCGGACGTCGGCGGCGTCGTGCGCGCCCGCGCGCTGGCCAAGCAGCTTGGCTGCGATCTCGCGATCATCGACAAGCGCCGCCCGGTGGCCAACGTCTCGGAAGTGATGCACGTCATCGGCGAGATCGAAGGCCGCAACTGCGTGATCATGGACGACATGATCGACACCGCCGGCACGCTGGTGAAGGCGGCCGAAGTGCTCAAGGAACGCGGCGCAAAGAGCGTGTTCGCCTACTGCACGCACCCGATCTTCTCGGGCCCGGCGATCGAGCGCATCAAGGGCTCGGCGCTCGACGAGGTCGTGATCACCAACACCATCCCGCTGAACGCGGCCGCCAAGAGCACCGGCAAGATCCGCCAGCTCTCGGTGGCCTTCCTGTTCGCGGAGACCATCCGCCGCATCTCGGACGGCGAGTCGGTCACTTCGCTTTTCTCGGAGCAGAACAACAACTTCTGATCCGGGTTTCACGGCCGCGGCATGCCGTCGCGGCATTCACCACGGGTGCCTGGTCGCGGGCACCTTCCTCATTGGAGAACTGTCATGAACTTCGTCGCTTTCAAGCGCGAACTGCAGGGGACCGGAGCGAGCCGCCGCCTGCGCAACGGCGGCAAGGTGCCGGGCATCGTGTTCGGCGCAGGCGAGCCGCAGATGATCGAACTCGATCACAACGCGCTGTTCCACGCGCTCAAGAAGGAAGCCTTCCACTCGTCGATCCTCGACATGGAACTCGACGGCAAGACCCAGAAGGTCCTGCTGCGCGACGTGCAGCGCCACCCCTGGAAGCAGCTCGTGCTGCACGTGGACTTCCAGCGCGTCGACGCCACCACCAAGATCCGCAAGAAGGTGCCGCTGCACTTCAGCGGCGAAGAGAACTCGCCGGCCGTCAAGCTGGACAAGGCCCTGGTCTCGCACGTGGTCAACGAGCTCGAGATCGAGTGCCTGGCCGAGAAGCTGCCCGAGTTCCTCGAGGTCGACCTGTCGCAGCTGACCAAGGGCCAGTCGCTGCACGTCAACGACCTGAAGCTGGGCGCCGGCATCAAGGTCGTGCTGCATGGCAAGAAGAACCCGGTGATCGCCACCGTGGTGGTGCAGGAAGAGGAAGCGCCGGCCGAGGTCGCCGTCGCTGCGGCGCCTGCCCCGGCGCCGGCCAAGGGCAAGGGCAAGAAGTAATTCGTCGCCTGCACCCGTGCATCGACAGCCCCGCCTCGGCGGGGCTGTTTCGTTGAGGGGCTCCCCCTTCCGGGCGGGCGCCGTCCCGGGACCCGCTTCGATAATCCCGCACCATGATTCGTCTCTATGTCGGCCTGGGCAATCCGGGCCCCGAGTACGAGGCCACGCGCCACAACGCCGGCTTCTGGTGGATCGACGACCTCGCGCGCGAGCTCAAGGTGTCGCTCGTCCCGGAGCGCAGCTACTTCGGCCTCGTCGCGCGCGTGAACCGGCCCGAAGGCCCGCTGTGGCTGCTCGAGCCGCAGACCTACATGAACCTGTCGGGCAAGTCGGTCGCGTCGCTGGCGCGCTTCTTCAAGATCGCGCCGAACGAGGTGCTGGTCGCGCATGACGAACTCGACCTGGCGCCCGGCGAGCTCAAGCTCAAGCAGGGCGGCGGCCACGCCGGCCACAACGGCCTGCGCGACATCCATGCCCAGCTCGGCAGTCCCGATTACTGGCGCCTGCGCATCGGCATTGGCCACCCCGGCGTGAAGACCGAGGTCGCGAACTATGTGCTGGGCAAGCCGAGTCCTGCGCACCGTGAGGCGATCGAAGCCGCGCTGGCGCGCTCGCTCACGGCCTTACCGGCGCTGCTGTCCGGCGACATGACGCGCGCGACGCAGCAGCTGCACACCACCAAGCCGCCGCGGCCGAAGCCGCCGCGCCCGTCGGCTCCCGCGAACGGTTCCAACGACGAGGACAAGGCCTCACCATGACACTGCGCGTCGCGATGCTGTACCTGACCCTGTGTGGACTCGGCAGTATCGTGAACGCGCAGACGGTCTACCGCTGCGGCCCCGATGGCCGCAGCTACTCGCAAACCCCGTGCGCCGACGGGCGCGCGATCGAGGTTGCCGACACGCGCAGCGACGAGCAGCGTCGCCAGTCGCGCGCCGCGATCGACGCTGACAAGCGGCTGGCCGACGAACTGGAACGCGAGCGGCTGGCCAGCGAGCGCCGGCCAACGCCAGCGGCGGCCTCTCTGGGCGGCACGCCGCGCGCCGAGGCGGATCAGCCCTGGCGGTCCGCCGCCAAGCTGCCCAAGCCCAAGGGCTTCAAGGCGCAGGGGGCGTCGAAGGCGCGTCCGAAGGAGCGTTCGAAGGAGGGCTCGAGGACGCCGCCGTCAGCAGCCGGAACTTCGCCCAGAGCTGATCCTTCGTCTCGACGTGCGCCGGGTTGATCGGGATGCACGCGACCGGGCAGACCTGCACGCACTGCGGCTCGTCGAAATGGCCCACGCACTCGGTGCAGCGGGCCGGATCGATCACGTAGATCTCCGGCCCCAGCGAGATCGCCTGGTTGGGGCACTCGGGTTCGCAGACGTCGCAGTTGATGCACTCGTCCGTGATCATCAGCGCCATGGCGACAGCATCTCCTCTTGCGTCCTCATGCCGACTGCGCCCCGGTGGCGCTGGCATAGCGCTCGCGCAGGCGGCGCAGCACCGAGGGCGCGACGAACTTCGACACGTCGCCGCCCAGCATCGCAATCTCGCGCACGAAGGTGCCGCTGACGAACTGGTACTGGTCGCTCGGCGTGAGGAACACCGTTTCGACATCGGGCATCAGCTGCCGGTTCATGCCGGCCATCTGGAACTCGTACTCGAAGTCGCTGACCGCGCGCAGGCCGCGCACGACGACCTTGCCCTTGTGCTCGACGACGAAGTCGCGCAGCAGGCCGCGAAAGGCGATCACCTCCACGTTGCCCAGCGGCGCGGCGATCTCCTGCGCGATCTCCAGCCGTTCGGCGATCGTGAACAGCGTGCGCTTGTGATGGCCGGCGGCGACCGCGAGGATCAGCCGGTCGAACAGCCGGCTGGCGCGGCGCATCAGGTCCTCGTGCCCGAGCGTCATCGGGTCGAAGGTTCCGGGGTAGACGGCGGTCAGGGACATGCGGGCGGTCAAGGCGCGCTCTCCTCGGATCGGACGACGGCGTCGGCCGCAGTGTAGGCGCCGGCCGTGCGGCGCAGCAGGTGAGCGTGAACGGCCCCGGCACGCAGATGGCGATGCAGCGCCAGGCCCAGCGGGTCGAACGACGCCGGCTCGAAGGCCCGGTCCGCCTCCAGGTAGAGCCAGCCGCCATCGACCACGAGCGGCGCGGCGGCGGCCAGCGCGGGCTCGAACAGGCCTTCGCCGAACGGCGGATCGAGCAGCACGAGCTCGAAGCTCGCCGGCGGCGCGCGCCTCATCCACCCGAGCGCGTCGGTGGCCAGCACCCGTGCGGCCTGCGCATTGAGGCGCTGGCGCGACTGCTCCAGGCCGCGTGCGAGCCGCGCGTCGCGCTCGATCAGCAGGACCTCGGCCGCACCGCGCGATGCCGCCTCGAAGCCCAAGGCGCCGCTGCCGGCGAAGGCGTCGAGCACGCGCCAGCCGTCGAGATCCTGGCCGAGCCAGTTGAACAGGGTTTCGCGCACGCGGTCGGGCGTCGGCCGCAGGCCCGGCGCATCGGGCACCGGCAGGCGCAGCCGGCGCCACTGGCCGCCGATGATGCGCAACTGGCCCGGCGCGCCGGCCGGGCGCGAAGCAGATGATGTCGCCGAGCGGCGCGATGCGGAACTCATGGCGCGATTGTCGCCGGGCCTTCGGGCCGTCCGGCGGCACGGGCTATCCTCGGCGGATGTTCAGTTTCTTCAAGAAAAAGGCGCCACCGGCACCGGTCGCGCCCGATGTGCCCGCACCGGCGATGGAGACGCCGGCCCAGCCGGTTAGCCCGCCTGCTCAGGCGCCCGTCGCCGCACCGCAGGCCTCCTGGTTCGACCGCCTGCGCACGGGCCTGCGCCGCACCGGTGGCAGCATCACCCAGGTCTTCACCGGCGCGCGCATCGACGATGCGCTCTACGAGGAACTCGAAGCCGCGCTGCTGACCGCCGATGCCGGCGTCGCCGCGACCCAGCACCTGCTCGATGACCTCAAGCGCCGCGTCAAGGCCGCCAAGGCCAGCGAGCCGGCGCAGGTGCGGCTGCTGCTGATCGAGGCGATCGCCGAGCTGCTTCAGCCGCTGGAGCGCGAACTCGTGGTCGGCCCGGCCGAGCCGACCGTGATGATGGTCGCCGGCGTCAACGGCGCGGGCAAGACGACGACGATCGGCAAGCTGACTCGCCACCTGGCCGACGACGGCCACCGCGTGCTGCTGGCCGCGGCCGACACCTTCCGCGCGGCCGCGCGCGAGCAGCTCGCGGTATGGGCCACGCGCGCCGACGCGCGTCCCGATGCGGCGGCGGCCGGCCAGATCGAGATCGTCAGCCAGCAAGGCGGCGACCCGGCGGCGGTGTGCTTCGATGCAGTCAAGGCCGGCCAGGCTCGAGGCTGCGAGGTCGTGATCGCCGACACCGCCGGCCGGTTGCCGACGCAGCTGCACCTGATGGACGAGCTCAAGAAGGTGCAGCGCACGATCGGCAAGGCGATGGACGGCGCGCCGCATGAGGTGCTGCTGGTGATCGACGGCAACACCGGCCAGAACGCGCTGGCGCAGGTGAAGGCCTTTGACGATGCGCTGGGCCTCACCGGCCTGGTCGTCACAAAGCTCGACGGCACCGCCAAGGGCGGCGTGCTGGCCGCGATCGCGCTGTGGTCGCGCACGCGTGCGCAAGGCGCGGTGCCGGTCTACTTCATCGGCGTCGGCGAGTCGCTGGCCGACCTGGAGCGGTTCCGCGCGCGCGAGTTCGCGCACGCCTTGCTCGACTGAATCTCTAACGCCGCTTCGGCTCGTCGAGCGGCATCGGCGCCGAATCGAGGTCGTCGAACCAGGTCGACGGCGGCGGCTCGTCGATCTCGGTGACCTCGGGTACTGCCTCGTTCGCCATCCGCGCGACCAGGTCGCGCGCCGACTGGTCGGCCTGGGCCGTCGCCGCGGCGGCTGCCGTCGCGGAGGCGGCGGCCGCGGCCGGGGCTGCGCGACGCGCCTGTTCCTCGGAGCCGCCGAGCACGAGCTCGCGCACCTGGTCGGGCCGCGGCAGGCTCTGCTCGTACCAGGTCAGCACCTTCACGCCGGCCTTGCGCAGCACGCGCACCATGCGGTCGTGGCGCTTCTTGTGGCGCTCGCTGGCTTGCTCCGCCGACGGCCGAACGTCGACTACGGCAACCACCTGCGAGCCCTCGTCGCAGACGACGAGGTCGGCGCACAGCTGGCCGGCGCGGCGCATCCATTCGGCGTATGAATGCCGTGTCGGAACGCGCAGGAAGCGCGCGAGCGGCACCTGCGCGAGGATCATGCATTCGGGCAGCGCGTCGCGCAGCAGGCGATGCGCGCGCCGCTCCGTCACCGTCATCACGCGCGTGGCCTCGGGCGGCCAGCCCGCCACCGTGTCGAGCGTCTCGACCGCGTTGGCGCGGCGGCTCCCGCCGGAACTGCCGTTGGCCACTTCGTCGCCGCGTCGGCGACGCCACAGCCACCATCCGAGCAACAGGATGGCGACCAGGCCGATCGTTTCGATCAGGCTCATTGCTCTTTCACTCCCACTACGGGCCCGACCCTAGCAGCGAGCGCGCCGCCGGTCCAGTCGCAATGTCCCAGACCGGCTGCGCGCCGGCGACGATCAGCGGCCGAAGCCGGGCGGCTTCATGCCGCCCATGCGCCGCATCATCTTCGCCAGGCCGCCGCCCTTCATCTTCTTCATCATTCCCTGCATCTGCTCGAACTGGTTGAGCAGACGGTTGACGTCCTGGACCTGCACGCCGGCGCCGGCGGCGATGCGGCGCTTGCGCGAGGCCTTGAGCAGCTCCGGCTTGCGGCGCTCCAGCGGCGTCATCGAGCGGATGATGCCTTCCATGCGGCGCATGTCGCGCTCGGCGCGGTCGACGTCGTTCTGTCCGAGCTGCGCGGTCTTGCCGCCGGTGAGCTGGCTGGGCAGCTTGTCGATCAGCCCGCCCAGGCCGCCCATCTTCTTCATCTGCGACAGCTGGGCGAGGAAGTCCTCGAGGTCGAAGCCGTCGCCCGACTTCACCTTGTCGGCGAGCTTCTGCGCCGCGGCGAGGTCGACGCCCTTGGTGACCTCCTCGACCAGCGCGACGATGTCGCCCATGCCGAGCACCCGGCCGGCATGGCGCTCGGCGTCGAAGGCCTCGAGGCCGTCGATCTTCTCCGACACGCCGGCGAACTTGATCGGCGCGCCTGTGACCGAGCGCACCGACAGCGCTGCGCCGCCGCGCGAGTCGCCGTCGAGCTTGGTCAGCACGATGCCGGTCAAGGGCAGCGCCTCGCCGAAGGCCTTGGCCGTGTTGATCGCGTCCTGGCCCTGCATCGCATCGACCACGAACAGCGTCTCGATCGGCTTGACGGCCGCATGCAGCGCGCGGATCTCGGCCATCAGCGCCTCGTCGATCGCCAGCCGGCCGGCGGTGTCGACGATCAGCACGTCGTGGTAGTGGCGCCTGGCGTGGTCGAGTGCGGCCAGCGCGATGTCGACCGGCTTGTCGTTCGCCGTCGACGGGAACCACTCGGCGCCGGCCTGGCCGCTCACCGTCTTGAGCTGCTCGATCGCCGCCGGGCGGTAGACGTCGGCCGAGACCGTGAGCACCTTCTTCTTGCGCTTCTCGATCAGGTGCTTGGCCAGCTTGGCAGTGGTGGTGGTCTTGCCGGCGCCTTGCAGGCCGGCCATCAGGATCACCGCCGGCGGCTGCGTCGCGAGGTTGAGGTCCGAGGCGCCGGGCTTGAGCTGCCCGTTCGCGTCGACCTCGCCCATCGTCGCGGCGAGCTCCTTCTGCACGATGCCCACCAGCGCCTGGCCGGGCGTCAGCGAACCGACCACTTCGGCGCCGAGCGCCTTGTCCTTGACGCGCGCGACGAAGTCGCGCACCACCGGCAACGCCACGTCGGCCTCGAGCAGGGCCATGCGCACCTCGCGCAGCATGTCCTGCACATTGGACTCGGTGATGCGGGCCTGGCCGCGCATGGTCTTGACCAGGCGGCTCAGGCGTTCGGAGAGGGCGGAGGCCATTCGGGAGTCTCGAAAGAGGGGCGGCGGGTGCAGCGCGGGGGTGCGTTCACCGCGTCGGCGCAGCGGTTGCAGCCAAGGTCCGCACGGGGACCGCTCGCTACACTCGGGCCCATGAGTTTATCCCTCGATGGCGCGGCCTCCGGTGCCGCGCTGGCGGGCCTGGCCGGCGGTTCGCCGCTGTGGCTGGCGAGCGCGGTCGCGCTCATCGCCTATGCGGTTGCGGCACTGCGGCCGGCCGCGGCGCCGGCTTCGGACGACGCGCAAGAGCCGCGGTTGCAGCTGGGCGCCGCCCTCGTGATCGGCTGGATCGCGCAAGGTGCGGCGATCGCCGCGCATGCCGCCGGTCTCGGCGAGCCGCAGCCCGGGGCGCGCTTCGGCTTCGCGCCGGCGCTGTCGGTCACCGTGTGGCTGGTGCTTGCGGTCTATGCGGTCGAAAGCCGCGTGCTGCCGCTGCCGGCCCTGCGCCGCGCGCTCGCGCTGCTCGGCGCAGCCAGCGTCGGCCTCGCGCTCGCGTTTCCCGGTGAATGGCGCCCCGGCCTGGCCTCGGCGTGGGCGCCGCTGCACTGGGTGCTGGGCATCGCGGCCTACGGCCTGGTCGGCGCGGCGGTGCTGCATGCGGCACTGCTCGGCCATGCGGAGCGGCAGTTGCGCCTGCGCCCGGCCGGCGGCGTGACGCCGGCGCCGCTGGGGTTGCCGCTGCTGCGGCTCGAGAAGCTGACGTTTCGCTTCGTCGTCGCGGGCTTCGTCGTGCTGTCGGCAACGCTGGCGGTCGGCTGGTGGTTCGCGTCGCCCTGGCGCTGGGACCACAAGAGCGTGTTCTCGCTGCTCGCCTGGGCGGTCTTCGCCGGCCTGCTGGTCGGCCGTCACGTGTTCGGCTGGCGCGGTCGTCGCGCCACGCGCTGGCTGTATGCCGGCGCGTCGCTGCTGCTGCTGGCCTACGTCGGTTCGCGCTTCGTGCTCGAGGTGCTGATGCACCGCGGCGGCCCGGCCTGAGGTTCGCCGCATGGCCAAGCTGATCCTGATCGTCGTGCTGGCGCTGGTCGTGGTCTGGTGGCTGCGCGGCTTGCGCCGGCCGTCGCCGCCGGCGTCCTCGAAGCGCAGCGCAGGGCCTTCGCGCGCGCAGGCTATGGTGCCGTGCGCGCATTGCGGCGTGCATCTGCCGCGCATCGAAGCGGTCGCCGGCGCCGATGCCGGCCGCTTCTACTGCACCGAGGCGCACCGGCTGGCCGCCGAGGAGCGATGACGATGACCGCTGAGCCCACCTGGTTCAGCTCGCTGGAATCGACGCTCGACGATCCCGAGTCGTCACGGCTCGACCGCGGCGAATGGCGCGCCAGCGACACGCCCGATTCGCGCTTCCTGTCGCGCCAGGCGCGCCGCATCGCCAGCGAAGGCTCGAGCGCGTTTTCGCGCCTGTACCGCGCCTTCGTCAGCGCGCGCGCGGCGCTGGGCTTGCTGCTGTTCGGCACCTCGATCGTCATCGCGCTGGTCGAACTGCGGCCGCGCACCGAACTCGTGGCGCTGTGCGGCGCCTACGCGTTCGCGACCACGCTGCTGTGGATGCTGCCGCGCTGGCCGATCGGCCAGCCCGGACCCACTGCGACGCGGCTGCGGCGGCGGCAGTTCGTCGCGACGATCGGCCTCGACCTGGCGACCTTCGGCTCGCTGCACATGCTCACTGCCGGCGGCGGGCCGATCAGCACCGCGGCCTTGCTGGTGATGCCGGTGCTGATGTCGGGCGTGCTGACGCCGCGGCTGCAGGCGCTGGGCGTGACGGCGGCGGCGACGCTGGTGCTGCTGTCGCAGTCGCTGGTGCAGGTGTGGGCGGGGCAAGAGGTCTACGTCGAGATCACGCGGGCGGGGCTGGCCGGCGCCGGCTTGTTCGTCGTGTCGCTGCTGGCGCACGAGCTGGCCGGGCGGCTCGCGCGCGAGGAGCTGACGGCGCGCGGCAGCCTCGAGATGGCGCGCCAGCAGGCCCAGCTCAACCGGCTGGTGATCGAGGAGATGCAAGAGGGCGTGCTGGTCGTCGACCGGCGCCTCAAGGTGCGCGCGGCCAACCCGGCGGCGCGCGCACTGCTGGGTCATGCCGGCGGCAGCGCCTCGTTCGCGCTCGACGACCGCTCCGGCTGGTCGCAGCTCGGGCAGGCGGTGCGCGAGGCGGTTCTCGAACGCAGCTGGCCCGATGCCGGCCGCGACATCGCGCTGACGCTGTCCGACGGCGAACCGCGCCGGCTGCGGCTGCGCATGCGGTTCATGCGCCGCCGCGCGACGGCGGCCGACGGCGGCGGCGAGGAGATGGTTGTGCTGCTGGTCGAGGACCTGCACACGGTCCAAAGCCGCCTGCGCCAGGAAAAGCTCGCCGCGATGGGCCGCGTGTCGGCCGGCATCGCGCACGAGATCCGCAACCCGCTGGCGGCGATCGCGCAGGCCAATGCATTGCTCGCCGAAGACGTGGCCGATCCGCAGCAGCGCCAGCTCGTCGACATGATCGCGGACAACGCCAAGCGGCTGCAGCGCATCGTCGACGACGTGATGGAGGTCGCGCCCGGCGCCTTGGCCGATCCGCCGCCGCTGGACATCACCGCGCAGGTCGCGGCCGCGTGCAGCGAATGGGCGCGCACCTGCGGCCTCGCGCTCGGCGAGGCGAGCGCGCTGCGCGTCGAGCTGCCCGAGCAGCCGGTGGGCGTGGTCTTCGATGCCGACCACCTGCGGCGCGTGCTGGTCAACCTGCTCGACAACGCGCTGCGCCACGGCAGCGGCCAGCCCGGCGCGGTGTGGGTGCGCGTCGCGCAAGACGGCGACGAGCTCGTGCGCCTGCTGGTGGCCAGCGACGGCGCGCCGATCCCGCCCGAGATCGAGCGGCATCTGTTCGAGCCGTTCTTCTCCAGCCGCAGCCGCGGCACGGGACTCGGCCTGTATATTTGCCGCGAGCTGTGCGAGCGCTACGGGGCCGGCATCGAGTACCAGCTGCGCCCGGCATCGAGCCGGCACCGCAACGCGTTCTGGGTGACCATGCGCCGCGCCGCACTGCCGGCCACCGAGCCCCGCCTCCATCTGTGACGCTCGATCCCTGACGCGTATTGCATGAGTGCCGCCATCGCCCCGCCCGCATCGCACTACAGCCTGCTCGTCGTCGACGACGAGCCCGATCTGCGCACGCTCTACGAGCTCACGCTGCTGCGCGAGGGCTACGACATCGAGACCGCCGGCTCGGTCGACGATGCCTGGGCAATGCTGCAGGGGCGCACCTACAGCGCGGTGATCACCGACATGCGCCTGCCCGACGGCGACGGCATCGAGCTGCTGCGCCGCCTCGAAGGCGCGGGCCGGCGCGAGAAGACCATCGTGATCACCGCCTACGGCTCGGCCGATGGCGCCGTCGAGGCGCTCAAGGCCGGCGCCTACGACTACCTCACCAAGCCGGTCGACCTGAAGCAGTTCCGCAGCGTCGTCGCATCGGCGCTCGGCCGCGGTCCGGGGCAGCCGACGGTGCAGCCCGAGCGGCTGCCTGGCGGCAGCACGGCAGCGCGCGCCGGCACGGGGCCCGCGGCGCGACCCGCGGTGGTCACCGTCACGCGCGGCGCGGTGCCCGCAGCCGCGAACGACGCGCTGGGCCGCATGGCCGGCACCTCGGCCCCGATGCAACAGGTGCGCAGCCTGATCGAGAAGGTTGCGCGCAGCATGGCGCCGGTGCTGATCCATGGCGAGTCGGGCACCGGCAAGGAGCTGGTCGCGCGCGCGATCCACGAGGTCAGCGCGCGTTCGGCCGGCCCCTTTGTCGCGGTCAACTGCGGCGCGATCCCCGAGCAGCTGCTCGAAGCGGAGTTCTTCGGCTACCGCAAGGGCGCGTTCACCGGCGCCAACGAGGACCGCGACGGCTTCTTCCAGGCCGCCCGCGGCGGCACGCTGTTCCTCGACGAGATCGGCGACCTGCCGCTGTCGATGCAAAGCAAGCTGCTGCGCGCGATCCAGGAACGCAGCGTGCGCGCGGTCGGTGCCACCGCCGAAGTACCGGTCGACGTGCGCGTGGTCAGCGCCACGCACAAGAACCTCGGCGCCGAGGTGCAGGGCGGGCGCTTCCGGCAGGACTTGTACTACCGGCTCAACGTGATCCAGATCCGCGTGCCGCCGCTGCGCGAGCGGCTCGAGGACCTGCCGGCGATCTGCGAGCGCGTGCTCGACCGCATCGCGGCCGAAGCCGGCGTCAGTCCGGCGCCGCGGTTGGCGCGCGATGCGCTCGCTCAGTTGCTGCGCTGTCCGTTCCCGGGCAATGTCCGCGAACTTGAGAACCTGCTGCACCGCGCCGTTGCGCTCAGCGGCAGCGACCTCATCACGGCGGGCGAGCTCGACCTGCCCGACGACGCCTACGACGACGCAGCCGGCGACGAACCCGAGTCGCCGATCGCTGCCGCGGCCGAACTCGCCGACGCCGGCGGTCCGCCCGCGTCGGCCGCGGCGGCCGAAGGGCCGCTGCCGTCGGACCTCGTGAGCTACCTCGACGACGTCGAGCGTGGCATCCTCGTGCGCGCGCTCGAACGCCACCGCTGCAACCGCACGGCCGCCGGCGCGAGCCTCGGCCTCACGCTGCGCCAGATGCGCTACCGCATGGCACGCCTGGGCATCCAGGTCGCCGAGCACGGCGCGACGGTCGGCACGGCCACCGGCACCGACGATGCGTTCGACGACGACGCGCCCTGAGCGCAGCGCGAGCGCCGCTTGAACGCACCCTCGCGCTGGTCGGACGGCTGGTACGCGGCGGCCCGGCGCGTGCCGTCGCCGAACTTCGGGCTGCGTCCGCCGCATACGCCGGTGTCCCTGGCCGTCGTGCATTCGATCAGCCTGCCGCCGGGCGTCTACGGCGGCGACGCGATCGAGCAGCTGTTCACGAACCGGCTCGACTGGACCGCGCATCCCTATTTCCAGCAGATCCGCGGCATCGAGGTCTCGGCCCACTTCGTGATCCGTCGCGACGGCGAGCTGCTGCAGTTCGTCTCGGTCGACGAGCGCGCGTGGCACGCCGGGCGATCGCACTGGCGCGGGCGAGACAACGTCAACGACTTCTCCGCCGGCATCGAACTCGAAGGACTCGAGGGCGGGCGCTTCGAGCCGGCGCAGTACGCGCGCCTGGCCGAGCTGTTGCGCGCGCTGCGCGAGGCCTATCCGATCGAAGAGGTCGTGGGCCACGAGCACGTCGCGCCGGGTCGCAAGCTCGATCCCGGCTGCGGCTTCGACTGGCACGCGTTGCGCCGAGCGCTCGGTTGGAGCGCTCGGTGTTTTCCCGCTTTGACGTGACGACGCAGCGGCTCGCGCCGCGACGCATCAAGCAGTGATGCGGCTTGCGGGCCGCTTCGGGCGGCAAAGCGAGGAGATCTGCGGCCTGCGCGAAGCGGTGCGAGCAATGGCGCGGGCGAGCACGCAGCCGCTCGTTCAAGGCTTCTGCGTGGAGTGAGCAAGTACGCTACGGATAGTGGCTTGTCGCCTCGGCGGACCCTAGATATAGTGTTTTGCATGGTATTCTTCGCTGCCTGAGCGCTGCTGGAGTGATGCAAGCCGCCGCCACGCTTCGCTGCCGTCGCGCAATTCGCGCGGCGTGCCGCGAGTCGCTGAGCCCACCCGGCGTTCACCCGCTCGCCCTCGCGCGATCGCGCATCGCGCTGCGAATCAAGCTGCCTGCCACGCCGTCTCGTTCGCACTGCCAAGCGGCAGTGCGCGGGACCACTGTTCTTTCCGCTCTTTCCTGACGCCGCCTCGCACGACGAGGCGGCCGCACGCCCTTCGACCTCACGACAACATTCAAGAGGACCTCATGCACGCCGTACAACCCAGCGCTTCCGTCTCGACCTCCGTTCCCGGTGCGGTTCCCTCGCAGCCGGTGGCCAGCGGTTCGGCCTACGCGGGCTACCAGATCATCCGCCGCAACGGCGCGGTGGTCTCGTTCGAGCCGCACAAGATCGCGGTCGCGCTGATGAAGGCTTTTCTCGCGGTGCACGGGACGCAAGGGGCGGCGTCTGCGAGCGTGCGCGAGACGGTCGACGGCCTGACGGAGCAGGTCGTGCGTGCGCTGCTGCGCTCGCGTCCGGGCGGCGGTACCTTCCACATCGAGGACATCCAGGACGCGGTCGAGCTGGGCCTGATGCGCGGCGGCTTCCATGAAGTGGCGCGCGCCTACGTGCTCTATCGCGAGCGCCGTGCGCAGGAGCGCGCCAAGCAGGGCCAGGCGCCGGCGGTGGCCGCGCCCTCGCTGCACGTCATCGACAACGGCCAGCGCGTGCCGCTGGACCTGGGCGCGCTGAAGGCGCTGATCGTCTCCGCCTGCGACGGCCTGGGCGCCGACGTGAAGCCCGACCCCATCCTGGCCGAGACCCAGCGCAACCTCTACGACGGCGTGCCGATCGACGAGGTCTACAAGGCTGCCATCCTGGCCGCGCGCACGCTGATCGAGAAGGATCCTGCCTACACGCGCGCCACGGCGCGCCTGCTGCAGCACACCATCCGCCGCGAGATCCTCGGCGAGGAAGTCACCCATGCGCAGATGCACACGCGCTACGCGGAGTACTTCCCCGAGTTCATCAAGCAGGGCGTCGACGCCGAGCTGCTCGACGAGAAGCTGCTGCAGTTCGACCTGAAGAAGCTCGGCGGTGCGCTCAAGGCCGACCGCGACCTGCAGTTCGACTACCTCGGCCTGCAGACCCTGTACGACCGCTACTTCCTGCACGTGCAGAAGAAGCGCATCGAGCTGCCGCAGGCCTTCTTCATGCGCGTGGCGATGGGCCTCGCGCTGAACGAGATCGACCGCGAGGCGCGCGCGATCGAGTTCTATGAAGTGCTGTCGAGCTTCGACTTCATGTCGAGCACGCCGACGCTGTTCAATTCGGGCACGCTGCGCTCGCAGCTGTCGAGCTGCTACCTGACCACGGTGGCCGACGACCTCGACGGCATCTACGAGGCGATCAAGGAGAACGCGCTGCTGAGCAAGTTCGCCGGCGGCCTCGGCAACGACTGGACCAACGTGCGCGCCCTGGGCTCGCACATCAAGGGCACCAACGGCGAGTCGCAAGGCGTGGTGCCGTTCCTGAAGGTCGTCAACGACACCGCGGTCGCGGTCAACCAGGGCGGCAAGCGCAAGGGCGCGGTGTGCGCCTACCTGGAGAGCTGGCACCTCGACATCGAGGAGTTCCTCGAGCTGCGCAAGAACACCGGCGACGACCGCCGCCGCACCCACGACATGAACACGGCGAACTGGATTCCCGACCTGTTCATGCGCCGCGTGATGGAAGGCGGCGAGTGGACGCTGTTCTCGCCCTCGACCTGCCCGGATCTCCACGACAAGTTCGGCGCCGAGTTCGAGGCCGCCTACGTGCGCTACGAAGAGAAGGTCGCGCGCGGCGAGATCAAGCTCTACAAGAAGCTGCGCGCGGTCGACCTGTGGCGCAAGATGCTCTCGATGCTGTTCGAGACCGGCCATCCCTGGATCACGTTCAAGGATGCCTGCAACGTGCGCTCGCCGCAGCAGCATGTCGGCGTCGTGCACTCGTCGAACCTGTGCACCGAGATCACGCTCAACACCAACGAGCGCGAGATCGCGGTGTGCAACCTCGGCTCGGTGAACCTGGCGCAGCACCTCAAGGACGGCGCGATCGACCAAGCCAAGCTGAAGAAGACGGTGGCCACGGCGATGCGCATGCTCGACAACGTCATCGACATCAACTACTACGCGGTCAAGAAGGCGCGCGACTCCAACCTGCGCCATCGCCCGGTCGGCCTTGGCATCATGGGCTTCCAGGACGCGCTTTACCAGCTGCGCACGCCCTACGCCAGCGACGCCGCGGTCGAGTTCGCGGACCGCTCGATGGAAGCCGTCTGCTACCACGCCTACTGGGCCTCGACCGAACTCGCCGCCGAGCGCGGCCGCTACTCGAGCTACAAGGGCTCGCTGTGGGACCGCGGCATCCTGCCGATCGACTCGCTCGACCTGCTGGCCAAGGAGCGTGGCGGCTACGTCGAAGTCGACCGCTCCAGCACGCTCGACTGGAACGCTCTGCGCGCACGCATCGCCGAGCACGGCATGCGCAACAGCAACTGCGTGGCGATCGCGCCGACCGCGACGATCTCCAACATCATCGGCGTCGACGCCTCGATCGAGCCGTGCTTCGGCAACCTGTCGGTCAAGTCGAACCTGTCGGGCGAATTCACGGTGGTCAACGAGTACCTCGTTCGCGACCTGAAGAAGCTCGGCCTGTGGGACGACGTGATGGTCATGGACCTCAAGCACTTCGACGGCTCGCTGCGCCGCATCGACCGCGTGCCCGAGGAGCTCAAGCAGCTCTACGCGACCGCGTTCGAGATCGAGCCGGTGTGGCTGGTCGAGGCCGCCGCTCGCCGCCAGAAGTGGATCGACCAGGCGCAAAGCCTGAACATCTACATGGCCGGCGCTTCGGGCAAGAAGCTCGACGAGACCTACAAGCTCGCGTGGACGCGTGGCCTGAAGACCACGTACTACCTGCGCACGATCGGCGCGACGCATGCCGAGAAGAGCACGGTGAAGGCCGGCTCGATGAACGCGGTGCCGAACGTCGGCGGCGTTGCCGGCGGTGCGGCCGCAGCGCCTGCCGCGGCACCGAGCGCGCTCGAGCGCGCGGCAGCCGCAGCGCAAGCGCAGATGGCCGCGGTGCCCGCGACGGACATCAAGTTCTGCGCGATCGACGACCCGACGTGCGAGGCCTGCCAGTGAGTTGACGAGCGCATCGCGCAACGCATCTTGTGCGTGCGCGATGCGCGATCGCGAAGCCGAAGTGCGGCATGCAGTCGATGCACGACCGCAACAACTTCAGCGTCGCGATGTCAACAAGTACTTGGTGTTCGCACACAACACTCCGATAATTCGCATCCATAGGACGTACCAACCATGCTGGCTTGGGAAGAAGACGCTCGGTCCACTAGCTTCGCGACGACCCATCACACGCCGCCATCGTTCAACGATGCGCAGGCAGCGTCTCCGTCACTGCATCATTCGGCTCAGGCCTCGCAGTCCTCCGAGTCTGCGCAGGCGGTCAGCTCACGCCGCGTCAACGTCGCCGACAAGCGCGTCATCAACGGCGCGACCGACGTCAACCAGCTCGTGCCGTTCAAGTACAAGTGGGCGTGGGAGAAGTACCTCGCCACCTGCGCGAACCACTGGATGCCGCAGGAGATCAACATGTCGCGCGACATCGCGACGTGGAAGGATCCCAACGGCCTGACCGAAGACGAGCGCCGCATCATCAAGCGCAACCTCGGCTTCTTCGTGACCGCCGACTCGCTTGCGGCCAACAACATCGTGCTGGGCACCTACCGGCACATCACCGCTCCCGAGTGCCGCCAGTTCCTGCTGCGCCAGGCCTTCGAGGAAGCGATCCACACGCACGCCTACCAGTACATCGTCGAGTCGCTGGGCCTCGACGAGAGCGAGATCTTCAACGCCTACCACGAGGTGTCATCGATCCGCGACAAGGACGAGTTCCTGATCCCGTTCATCGACGCGATCATGAACCCGAACTTCCGTACCGGCACGCCCGAGACCGACCAGACGCTGCTCAAGAGCCTGATCGTCTTCGCCTGCCTGATGGAAGGCCTGTTCTTCTACGTCGGCTTCACGCAGATCCTGGCGCTCGGCCGCCAGAACAAGATGACCGGCGCTGCCGAGCAGTACCAGTACATCCTGCGCGACGAGTCAATGCACTGCAATTTCGGCATCGACCTGATCAACCAGATCAAGCTCGAGAATCCGCACCTGTGGACGGCCGAGTTCAAGGCCGAGATCAAGGCGCTGTTCCTCAAGGCCGTCGAGCTGGAATACCGCTACGCCGAAGACACCATGCCGCGCGGCGTGCTGGGTCTGAACGCGAGCATGTTCAAGGGCTATCTGCGCTACATCGCGAACCGGCGCGCCACGCAGATCGGCCTCGAAGAGCTCTTCCCGAACGAGGAAAACCCGTTCCCGTGGATGAGCGAAATGATCGACCTGAAGAAGGAGCGCAACTTCTTCGAGACCCGCGTCATCGAGTACCAGTCCGGTGGCGCGCTCTCGTGGGATTGACGCTCAACTGCTGACGTTTGAACCGGACGCGGCCGACGCCAACAGGTCATGACGAACAAGAAGAGATCGAGATCAATGAACGGACGCACCGCGACGCACGAAGCGCGGACGGCCGTTCATGCCCCCATTCATCGCACCGGATTGCCTTCTCCAAGGTGACTTCGGGCGATGGATCGCCGAACTGCTCGAGCAGCGCGGTGTTTTTTGCAACTTGATCAAGGAGAACGTGATGGCAACTGCGAAGAAGGCGCCGGCCAAGAAGGCCGCTGCGAAGAAGGCTCCGGCCAAGAAGGCCGCCGCCAAGAAGCCGGCTGCGAAGAAGGTCGCCGCCAAGAAGGCCCCGGCCAAGAAGGCTGCGGCGAAGAAGGCTCCGGCCAAGAAGGTTGCGGCCAAGAAGGTCGCCGCCAAGAAGGCGCCGGCGAAGAAGGTCGCGGCCAAGAAGGCCCCGGCGAAGAAGGCTGTCGCGAAGAAGGCACCTGCGAAGAAGGCTGCTGCCAAGAAGGTTGCCAAGAAGGCGCCTGCGAAGAAGGCTGCTGCCAAGAAGGCCCCTGCGAAGAAGGCTGCGAAAAAGGCCCCTGCCAAGAAGGCGAAGCCTGCCGCTGCCCCTGCGAAGCCTGCTGCCGCTGCCCCGGCGGCCGCGCCTGCCGCGAAGACCACGCTGAGCCCGCAAGCGGCCTGGCCCTTCCCGACCGGCGTGAAGCCCTGAGTCGAGGGCGCTTTGCGCCCATGACGAACAGCCCGGCCGCTTGCGGCCGGGCTTTTTCTTTGCGGCTCATTTGACCTGCGATCCGTGGCTTCAGCGACCAACGTCCCCTACCTGCGCGCGACCGCGCGCGGCGGCTCGCGGCTGGACGTGAGCGTGGCGCCCAATGCGCGCAGCACGGCGATTGCCGGCGTGCACGGCGACACGCTGCGCGTGCGACTGGCGGCGCAACCGATCGAAGGGGCGGCGAACGAGGCGCTGCTGCGCTGGCTAGCGCAATCGCTGGGCATCGCGAGATCGCAACTGCGCCTCGCGCACGGCGCGAGTTCGCGCCGCAAGAGCGTGGAGATCGACCTCGAGGTCGAGCGCGTCAGGGCTTGGATCGCCCAGACATTGGCCGACGGTCAGTGATGCAGCATCGGCTGCGTCGCGGCGAAGCCGCTGCCGTCGCGCGGTGACGCGTCGCCGGCGTCGATTTCATCGACCAGGGCCGCCTTGCGGGCGGCCGCTTCGGCCGCGGCATCCGCCTCGCGGCGGCGCGGCAGAGGCCGCCGCGCCAGTTCCTCCTGGAGTTGCGCGATCTGGCGTCGCGCCTGCAGGGCGTTTTGCGTCGCGGTCTGCCGCACGCGGTCCAGCCGCAGCGCCAGCGCGGCGCGCTGCCTGGAGTACCACCAATGGCTGGCCCACCAGCTCAAGGCGGCGGCGGTGGCAGCGGTCAACAGCGGCAAGACCCAGAACGCGATGCTCATGATGCTCCTCCCGAGAGACAACGCGGCATCAAGATAGCGCCGCTCAGTCGTCGGCGGGTGTGCAAACGGCACGCGCGCTGACGCCGTCATGGGGGTATCGGCCGCACGCGGCGTGACTGAAGTCCGGTTTGCGCGCGAGATGTGAACACCGGCTCACGGCCGGCGCGTTTACGCGATGCCGAGCGCGGCGCGGTCGAGCTGGTGGTTCTGCACGCCGGCCGTCGCAATCTTGATCGCGCCGACGCGGTTGCCGAGCTCAACACAGCGCGCGAGATCCCAGCCGCGCTCCAGGCCATAGAGCACCGCGCCGCGGAAGGCGTCGCCGCAGCCGGTGGGATCGAGCACCGCCTGCGCCTTGACGCCGGGCACATGCTGCCGTCGGCCGTCGATCCACAGCTCGCAGCCCTCGGCGCCGAGCGTCACGATGACGCCGCGCAGGTTCGGCAGCGAAGAGAGCTCGGCGAGCGACAGGCCGGTGCGGTCGCACAGCATGCGGCCTTCATAGTCGTTCACCGCGACCCAGGTGGCCTGGTCGACGAAGCGGCGCAGTTCGGCGCCATCGAACATCGGCAGGCCCTGGCCGGGGTCGAACATGAAGGGGATGCCGGCGTCGGCGAGCTGCTGCGCGTGCTGGACCATCGCGTCGCGGCCATCGGGGGCGACGATCGCCAGCGCGATGTCGGCGCGCTTCTCGATCTTGGTGAGGTGCGCGAACTGCATCGCGCCGGGGTGGAAGGCCGTGATCTGGTTGCTGTCGCGGTCGGTGATGATGATCGCCTGCGCGGTGTGGCTTTCGGTCACCGTGCGCACGTAGTGCGTGTCGACGCCCAGGCCCCCGAGCCGCTCCAAGTAGCCGCCGCCGTCGTTGCCGAGCGTGGCCATCACGACCGCATCGCCGCCCAGCGCCTTGAGCGTGTAGGCGATGTTGCCGGCGCAGCCGCCGAACTCGCGCCGCAGCGTCGGCACCAGGAACGACGTGTTCAGGATGTGGATCTGGTCGGGCAGGATCTGCTCGGCGAAGCGGCCAGGAAAAACGGTGATGGTGTCGAAGGCGAGCGAGCCGCAGATCAGGGCAGACATTGTTTAGAGCGCGCTAGGGCGTGGTCAGGGATAGAAGAGTTCGACCGTGTAGCCGGCGATGCGCGGCAGCGGCGTGGTGAACGCGAGCTGCAGGTGCAGCTCGGCGCCCGGCGGCACGACAGCCGGTGCAGTGGCCCCGTCGCCGGCAGCGAGCTGGAACTCGCTCGTGTTGAGCGCGCGGCGCGCCAGGGTGTCGCCGCTGCCATCGGTCAGGTTGAGGTCCACCGCGGGCGCAGCCAGCGGCAGGTGGCTGCGGTTGCGAAGCGTCACCTCGAGGCGGTAGCCGGAGCCGTCGGCGATGCGGTTGAGGGCGCTGCCCTCGACGAAGAAGGACTCGATGCTGCGCAGCGGCTCGATGCGGCAGGCCAGCGGCTCGCAGATCGCCTCGAGCAGCGGCCGCGTCTCGGGCCATTCGAGCGCGATGCGATCGCGCCAGTGCACGGCGACCTGAAGCGACAACAGCAGCAGCAAAAGGAACGCGAACGCGGCGCGGATGCGCCGCCACGCAGGTCGTTCGCGGCGCTCCTGCCGCTCGGCAGCTTCAATGAAGCTGGCGCTGATCGGCGCATCGTCGGGGACGAAGCGCGACAGGGGATCGTCGAGCGTGATCGCGTCGTGCTCGTGCTCGGGCAGGTCGATCGCGCTGTCCAGCGGCAGCTCGCTCGGAAAGCGCGCGTCAGCGAAATCGGGCGGCTCCTGCTGCGTGCCGGCCTGGCGCGCGGCGCGCAGCTGCGCCGCCGCTGGCTCGGGCTGCGGCAGCACGCTGTCCTCGCGCCGAAAGCCCACTGTCGACGCGAAGCTGTCGATGTCCACCGCACCGGCCGGCGCGTCTTCTTCCGCTTCGTCCTGTTCCTCGGGCACGCGGCTGGCGACGAACTCCTGCCGGCCTGGCCGCGGCGCTGGCGGCGGCTTGGGCGCAGTGGCCGCAGCAGGCGGTGATGCGGTCGTGGCCGGCGCACTGCGCGCCGGCGGCGGCTCGCGATCAAGGTCGAACAAGCCGTCGAGCGCGTTGAAGACTTCGCTGCAGCGCCCGCAGCGCACCCAGCCTTCGGAGACCTTGAGCTGGTCCTGGACGACCCGGAAGATCGTTCCGCAGGACGGGCAGCGGGTCGCGAGGCTCACTTTTGCCCCCCGTCCGCCGGGTACGGCGGCCGGCCCCCCGAGGGGGCGCGGGCCGGCTTGGGAGCGGCCCGGCGCTCGGCCCGCATTGACCCCGGATGTCCCATTGCCACTGTGCCTCAGGCGGCGCGCCGCGCCGTCATCAGGATCCATCCATCCTCGCGATCGCTCACGTCGAGCGCGAGGCCGGTGGGGGCGTAGGCCGCGCGAAGCTCGTCGGCCTGGCGCTCCAGGATGCCCGCCAGCACCAGATGGCCGCCCGGCGCGACATGCGCCGCCAGCAGCGGCCCCAGCAGCTTGAGCGGCGACGCGAGGATGTTGGCCAGCACCAGCGGATAGCCGCCGGCCGGCGAGCCGACGGCCTGCGGCAGCCCGGCGCGCAGCTCGACGCCGTTGGCCTGCGCGTTCGCGATGCTCGACTGCACCGCTGCCGCATCGATGTCGACCGCGTCGACCTCGCCGGCGCCGAACTTCGCCGCGCCGATGGCCAGGATGCCGGAGCCGCAGCCGTAGTCGAGCACGCGCAGGCCGGCGAAGGCCGCGGCATGGTTGGCGATCCAGCGCAGGCACATGCGCGTGGTCGGGTGGGTGCCGGTGCCGAACGCCAGGCCGGGATCGAGGCGGATCACCGTCTCGGCCTGGGCCGGGGCCTCGTGCCAGGTGGGCACGATCCAGAAGCTTTCGGTGATCTCGACCGGCGCGAACTGCGACTGCGTCAGCCGCACCCAGTCTTCGTCGGGCACCGGCGCGATGGCCTGCACGTGCACATCGGCGGCCCATTCCTGGGCCAGCAGCAGCGTCGCGGCCTCGGTGGCCGCGGCCTCGTCGGGGAACAGCGCCTTGACCACCGAACGCTGCCAGCCCGCCTTCGGCGCCGGCATGCCGGGTTCGCCGAACAACGCGTGCTCGACCTCGGTGTCGGCATCGGCGTCTTCGACGGAGACGGCCAGCGCCTCGAGCTCCATCAGCGCGTCGCTGACGGTCTCGACGTCGGATTCGGCGGCCAGCAGGGAAAGTTCGACCATCTCAGTTGAACCCGCTCGTGGTTCATTTCATCGCTTGTGCTGCTGCATCCAGCCTTCGAGGTAGTGGATGCTGGTGCCGCCCTCGATGAATTTGGCGTCGGCCATCAGCTCGCGGTGCAGCGGGATGTTGGTCAGGATACCTTCGACCACTGTCTCCGACAGCGCCGTGCGCATGCGCGCCAGCGCCTGATCGCGCGTGTCGCCGTGCACGATGATCTTGCCGATCATCGAGTCGTAGTTCGGCGGCACGAAGTAGTTCGTGTAGGCGTGCGAGTCGACGCGCACGCCGGGGCCGCCCGGCGGATGCCACATCGAGATGCGGCCCGGCGAGGGCGTGAACTTGTATGGATCCTCGGCGTTGATGCGGCACTCGATCGCATGGCCGCGCAGCTGGATGTGGCGCTGCGCGAACGGCAGCTTCTCGCCGGCGGCGATGCGGATCTGCATCTGCACGATGTCGATGCCGGTCACCAGCTCGGTCACCGGATGCTCGACCTGCACGCGCGTGTTCATCTCGATGAAGTAGAACTCGCCGTTCTCGTACAGGAACTCGAACGTGCCCGCACCGCGGTAGCCGATCTTCTTGCACGCCGCCGCGCAGCGCTCGCCGACCTTCTCGATCGTGCGGCGCGGGATGCCCGGGGCGGGCGCTTCCTCGATGATCTTCTGGTGGCGCCGCTGCATCGAGCAGTCGCGCTCGCCGAGCCAGACCGCGTTGCGGTGCTGGTCGGCAAGGATCTGGATCTCCACGTGGCGCGGCTGCTCCAGGAACTTTTCCATGTAGACGGCCGGGTTGCCGAACGCGGCGCCCGCTTCGGCGCGCGTGGTCTGCACAGCGTGCAGCAGCGCCGCCTCCGTGTGCACCACGCGCATGCCGCGTCCGCCGCCGCCGCCGGCGGCCTTGATGATCACCGGGTAGCCGATCGCGCGCGCGATGCGCGTGATCTCCTTCGGGTCGTCGGGCAGGGCGCCTTCGGAGCCCGGCACGCAGGGCACGCCGGCTTTGATCATGGCCTGCTTGGCCGAGACCTTGTCGCCCATCATGCGGATCGCGTCGGGCGTCGGGCCGATGAAGGTGAAGCCGCTTTGCTCGACGCGCTCGGCGAAGTCGGCGTTCTCGCTGAGGAAGCCGTAGCCGGGATGGATGGCCTCGGCGTCGGTCACCTCGGCGGCCGAGATGATGGCCGGCATGCTGAGGTAGCTCTGGCCCGAGGGCGCCGGGCCGATGCACACGGCCTCGTCGGCGAGCTTGACGTACTTGGCGTCGCGGTCGGCCTCGGAATAGACGACGACCGAGCGCACGCCGAGCTCACGGCAGGCGCGCTGGATCCGCAGGGCGATTTCCCCGCGGTTGGCGATCAGGACTTTCTTGAACATCGAGTGCCTTCCTGCCGCCTCACTCGATCTCGAACAGCGGCTGGCCGTACTCGACGGCCTGCCCGTTCTCGCAGTAGATCCGGGTGACGCGCCCGGCCTTGTCGGCCTCGATCTCGTTCATGATCTTCATCGCTTCGATGATGCAGATCGGCTGGCCTTCCTTGACCTCGTCGCCGACCTCGGCAAAGGCCTTCGCGCCCGGGCTGGAGGCGCGGTAGAAGGTGCCCACCATCGGCGACTTGACGATGTGGCCGGTCGGTTCGGCCGGCGCGGCGGGGCCCGCGACGGCCATGGGCGCGGTGCCCGTGGGCGCCATGGCCTGCACCGGCGCGGCCATCACGGGAGCCGGCATCGCCGTGACCACCGGCGCGGCCATCGGCTGCGACTTGACGATGCGCACTTTGCCGTCGGCCTCGGTGATCTCGAGTTCCGAGACGTTGGACTCGGACACGAGGTCGATCAGGGTCTTCAGTTTGCGAAGGTCCATGGTGCAGGGGCTCCAACAGAGATTCTGGTTGTCGATCAATACGCGGCGCCGCCATGCGGCCGGCGCCGTTCGCGCCGGGCACGGGCGGCGGCGTGGTCAGCGAGGGGCCGTGGATGGGCCCCGGTCGAGCAGGAACTCCAGCGCCAGCCGGTAGCCGGCCGCGCCGAGGCCGACGATCACGCCGTCGGCCAGGTCCGAGAAATAGGAATGGTGGCGGAAGGCTTCGCGCCGGTGGACGTTGGACAGGTGAACTTCAACGAACGGGATCGCCACGCCCGCCAGCGCGTCGCGCAGCGCGATGCTGGTGTGCGTGAAGGCGCCCGGATTGATCACGATCGCATCCACCGACTCGTGCGCGGCGGCATGCACGCGGTCGATCAGTGCGCCCTCGTGGTTGCTCTGGAAGCAGTCCAGCTGGGCACCGCGCGCCTGGGCCAGTGCGCGCAAGTCGTCGTCGATGCCGGCCAGCGTCTGACTGCCGTACACGGCGGGTTCGCGCGTGCCCAGCAGGTTCAGATTGGGTCCGTGCAGGACAAGGATGTGCATCAGATCGGTTCGAGTTGCCGGCAACTGGCGGCAGTTCGCGGCGGATTGTGCCAGCGTTCGAGCCGAAGCCCGCTGTTTTCGGTGACCGGGCGGTCAGCCGGTCGAGCGGGCCACGGCGGCGAGTTCATCGAAGCTTGTCTCGCCGAGCTTTTGATGGACGATGCGCCCCGATGCGTCGAAGACCACCGTGAATGGCAGGCCGCCTTGCGCATTGCCCAGCGCGCGCACGAGCTCGGTGCCTGTGAGTCCGGCCAGGCCGATCGGGAAGCCGACCGGCGTCTTGGCGAGGAACTCGCGCACCGGCGTCGGCCCGTCGATCGCGAGGCCGACCACCTGCCAGCCGCGCGGCCCGAACTCGCGGTGGAAGCGGTCCAGCGCCGGCATCTCCCGCACGCAAGGCGCACACCAGCTGGCCCAGAAGTTCAGCACCAGCGGCTTGCCGCGCAGGCTGGCGGCCACCAGCGGCGCAGCGCCTGCGGGCGTGTCGAACTGCTGCGACCACCAGGCTTCGGCGGCGACCGGCGCGGCAGCCTGCGGCGTGCTGCGGCGCCAGCCCAGCCAGGCGCCGCCGCTGGCGGCCAGCGCCGCGACGGCCGCGGCCAGCGCCAGCCGGCGCCGGGAGACACGAGGTTCGAGGGTATCGGTCATGCGGGATCGGCTTCCGCGCCGGGCTGCGCGGCCATGAGTCGGCGCAGCGCCTGCGCGTCGCCGCGCTCGGTGCGCCCGCGCGCGTCGGGCCGCAGCGCGCCGCGCAGGTCGTCGTGGTCGAGGATGCTGAGGTGCACGGTCACCGCCTCGCCCAGCGCGGCGCTCGGCGTCGCCAGGCTCAGCACGTCGACCGAACGACCGCGTGGACCGCGCGTGCTGCCCACCGCGTAGTCGACACGTGCGTTCAGCAGCGCGATCTCGGCCGACTTGGCGTCATCGCAGAACAGCTGCAGGTGCACGTCCGACAGCCGCGTCGCGGTGCCGCGCCAGACCGCGCCGGTCAGGTGCGGGCGGAACTCGGCGAGCCGCTCCATCCACTGCAGAGCCACCTCGCGCAGGGCGGCCAGCTCGGCGGGCTGCGTCTCGGCGCAGAACAGCGCAAGGTAGGCGCGCACTTCCTCTTCGACGAGGTCGTTGTCGGGGAGTTCGCCGTTCGGCAGGCCGCGCTTGCCGAGCTCGCGCAGCGCGCGCTGCTTGGCCGGGCCGTACTCGAGGCCTTCCTCGACCACCAGGCGCGCGGCCGTTGCAGCAATCTCGACGGTCAGGGGCGAGACCGGCATCAGGGCAGCTCCACCGCACCCATGCGCGCGACGATGGTCGCCGCGCGCCCGGCCACGTAGGCCGAGCCAGGACGCTGCTCGAAGCGCTTGGGCGCCGGCAGCATCACCGCCAGGCGCGCCGCCTGCATCGGCGCGAGCCGCTCGGCGTCGACGTGGAAGTAGTGCCGGGCTGCAGCCTGCGCGCCGAAGATGCCTTCGCCCCACTCGACGTTGTTGAGGTAGATCTCGAGGATGCGCTCTTTCGAGAGCATGGCCTCGAGCATGAAGGTGATCACGAACTCCTGGCCCTTGCGCGCCAGGCTGCGCTCGCCGGAAAGAAACAGGTTCTTGGCCAGTTGCTGCGTGATCGTCGAGCCGCCGACGACCTTGGCCACCACCGGCTTGGCGGCGGCGACCGACCGGCCGGCAGCCGCGCGCCGCTCGGCCTGGCGATCGAGCTGCGACTGCAGCCGCTCGGCGCGCGCCTCGGCGCGCTGGTTGCGCTCCCAGGCCTTCTCGATCGCGTCCCAGTCGACGCCGCCGTGGTCGGTGAAGCTGGCGTCCTCGGAGGCGATCACGGCGCGCTTGAGCGTGCCGGCGATCCGATCGTAGGGCCGCCACTCCTGCGACCACAGCACCTGGCCCTTGATGGTCGCCAGGCGCCAGATCTCGCTGCGCTGGAAGGTGGTGGACTGCGGATCGACGACGGTCATCGCCGCGACCCGCAGCGCGAACACCAGCTGCAGCGCCAGGCCGCAGACGACGACGAGCGCCGCCGCGCGCCACAGGCCGGCCAGCAGGCGCTTCATCGATCGACCTCGGCGCGCAGCGCGGCCAGCACCGGCGCGGTGTCGGGCCGCACGCCGCGCCAGAACCAGAACGACTCGGCGGCCTGCTCGACCAGCATGCCCAGGCCGTCGCGCGCGAGCGCGCCGCGCGCGCGTGCCCAGCCGAGGAAGCCGGCGGCGGCCGGCCCGTACATCATGTCCAGCGCGAGCGCGCCCGGCTTCAGCACGTCGCCCGACACCGGCACGGCGTCGCCGGCCAGGCTGGCCGCGGTGCCGTTGATCACCACGTCGTAGGCCTCGCCGGCGTCGTCGAGCCCATGGGCCGACAGCGCGACGCCGTGCTGCGCCGCCCACGCGGCGTGCCGCGTCGCCAGCGACCGTGCCCTGTCCGGCGTGCGGTTGGCGATCGCGATCGATGCGCAGCCGGCTTCGATCAGCGGCCCGAGCACGCCGGCCGACGCGCCGCCGGCGCCGACGAGCAGCAGCCGGCGCCCAGCGAGCGCGACGCCGGCATTGCGCGTGATGTCGCGCACCAGGCCGATGCCGTCGGTGTTGTCGCCGGCCCAGCCGGCTTCGTCGAAGCGCAGCGTGTTGACTGCGCCGGCCAGGCGCGCGCGATCGCTCAGCGTGGCCGCGAGTGCGAGCGCCTCGAACTTGAACGGCACCGTGACGTTGCAGCCGCGCGCGACACCCAGCGTGCGGCCGTCGCCGCTGGCGGCGAAGGCGCGCACGCTCGCCGCGAAGCCGTCGAGCGGGCAGGGCAGGCGGCCGTAGTCGATGCGCTCGCCGGTCTGCGCCGCGAAGCGTGCGTGGATCGCCGGCGAGCGGCTGTGCTCCACCGGGTGGCCCGCGACGGCGTAGCGCTCGGGCAGCGCGTTCGATGCCATGGAGCCGCTCACTGCGCGTCGAACAGCTTGGCCGACATGCCCTCGTCGCGCGAGAACTTGAAGCGCGAGGCGACCGCGATCACGTCGGTCTGCTGGCGCATCGTGTCGCTGAACGGGCCGAACGGCCCGGCGCCGCGCGCGATCGCCTGCGCGCGCTTGTCGAGCGCGTTCTGGCCAGAGCTCTGCACGATCTCGGTGTCGATCACGCGCCCGCGCGAGTCGACCCAGATCACCATCACCAGCTCGCCGTAGAGCTTGCGGCCGCGCTCCTCGGGGAAGTTCTGCGTGCCCTTTTCCTCGATGCGGCGCTTGAGGCGGTCGTAGTAGATCGCATAGGGCGCCTCCTCGGTGGAGGGGCTCACGTAGCGCTTGCGGGGGCGGCTGTTCTCCTCGTTGATGCGCTTTTCGATCTCGGCCAGCATCTGCAGCAGCTGGCGCTGCTGTTCCTGGCGCGATTGCGCCTCGGTGCTGCCTTCGTCGCGCTTGGGGTCGGGCGGCGGCAGGCGCGCGAGCTCGCGACGCACCTGCGCCAGCAGCTGCTGCTGCTGCTCCTGTAGCTGTTCGACCTGCTTGCGCGTGCTTTCCATCGCGTCGCCGACCTCGGTGAACGCCGACGGCGGCAGCGGCGAAGTCGCGCGGCCGGCCTGGGCCTCGCCGCCGCCGGCCAGCGCGGCCTGGGCGATCGCCTGGGCCTTGGCGGGCGGCTCCGACGAGCGCGCGTTGACCAGGATCACCTCCAGCGGCGTATCGCGGAACACGCGCTCGAAGCCCTCCGGATCGACGAAGCGCACGCCCAGCAGCGCCGCATGCACGCCGATCGAAACGCCCAGCGCGATCTGCAGCGTCGTCAGCTGGCGCAGCCAGGCGCGCAGGCGCTGGCGGCGCGAAAGCGGGACGTCCCGGGCGGACGCGGGCGGCGGCTGCGGCTGGGTGTCGTGCATGCGCGAAAGACGGGTTCGGCGACCGGAACGATCAGGAGGCCGCGGCAGCCGCGCCCTCGGCGGGATTGTCGGCATCCTGCACGTCGATCGCCAGCGCCAGTGGCGCGGCCGCGTCGGCGGCTTCGTCGACTTCTTCCGCGTCGAGCTGGGCGTCGTCGGCCGGCGTGGCCGCGTCATCGAGGCGCGCGACGAGACTGGCATGCAGGTCCAGCGTCAGCCCGTCGATGCCGGTCACGCGCACGCGCACCCGCGCTCCGCGCGGCAGGCTCTCGCAACCGAGCGCGCGGAACACCAGCGGCAGCGTGTCGGCACGCACCAGGCCGTCTTTCAGCACCGCGGCGTCGAGTTCGCCGATGCCGGCCTGCTCGAGGTGGCGCAGCGTCCACCAGCGCTCGATCGTGTTCTGGAAGCCGTTGTAGGCGGTGTAGGCGGCGTCGAAGCCGGAGATCACCGAGAACAGCTCGGCGTCCCTGGGCTTGAACGGCGCCACCAGCGCGGCGGTGCGGCCATGGCGGGCGCAGGCCACGATCTGCCACTGGTTCAGCAGGTCGACGTAGCGGCGCAGCGGCGAGGTCGCCCAGGTGTACTGCGCGACGCCCATGCCGGCGTGCGGCAAGGCCTTGGTGCCCATGCGTACCTTGATGCCGGGCGCCAGGCTGGCCTGGCTGCGGTAGATGCCGGGCACGCCGCATTCGGCCAGCCAGCCGCCCCAGGTGCTGTTGGCCAGGATCATCGCCTCGGCGACGATCAGGTCCAGCGGCGCGCCGCGCTTGCGCTCGACGATGCGCACCGTCTCGCTGCCGTCGGGCTCGGCGCCGGTCTTGCCTTCGAGCTTGAAGCTGTAGTCCGGCCGGTTGAAGGTCTCGGGCTTGCCGCGCACGACCTCGCGCCGGGCCTTGAGCGATCTGGCCAGCTTGAACAGGAAGGCCAGTTCGGTCGCGAACGGATAGTCGGCGGGCGCTTCGCCGTTGAGCGAGGCCTCGGTGACGACGGCGTCGAGCTGGTCGTGGCGCAGGTTGGCGGCGATCGGCACGCGCTCGAGCCGGGTCTCATGGCTCTTCACCTCGAGCGAGGCTTCGTCGAGCGTGAGGTAGATGCTCACCGCCGGGCAGTCGCGGCCCTCGATCAGCGTGTAGGCCTGCACCACCTCGTCGGGCAGCATCGTCAGCTTGTGGCCCGGCATGTAGACGGTGGACCAGCGGCTGCGCGCGAGCTGGTCCATCGGCGAGTTGGGGCCGAACGCGAGGCCGGGTGCGGCGATGTGCACGCCGAACACCACGGTGCCGCTGCCCAGGCCTTGTACCGAGAGCGCGTCGTCGATCTCGGTGGTCTGCGAGTCGTCGATCGAGAACGCGCGCACCGCGGCCAGCGGCAGCTCGCCTTCGATCGCCGGCGCCGCGATGCCGGGCGCAAAGGTCGTGCCCTTGGGGAAGTGCTCGTAGAGGAAGCGCTTCCAGTGGAACTGGTAGGAGCTGGTGATCGCGCCGGCCGCCTTCAGCAGGTCCAGGGGCGCGCGCTGGCTGCGCTTGGCGGCCTCGACGACGGCCTTGTACTCGGGCGCGTTCTTGTCGGGCTTGAACAGGATCTTGTAGAGCTGGTCGGCGACCGGCGCCGGGCAGCGGCCCTCGGCCAGCTCGGCGGCCCAGGCCTCGATCTGCTCGGCGACGCGCTTCTTCTTCTCGATCGCCGCGAGCGCCTGCTGCAAGATCTCGGCCGGCGCCTTGCGAAAGCGCCCCTTGCCGCGGCGGTGGAAGTAGTGCGGCGCCTCGAACAGGCGCCACAGCATCGCGGCGCGCTGCACCGCGTCGGCCTGGGCCCCGTAGTACTCGCAGGCGAGATCGTCGAAACCGAATTCCTCGTCCGGCGCGGTTTCCCACACCAGGTCGAGATCGATCTCCTCGGCCATCGCCGGGGCCTTGGCCAGAAGCTCCGCCGGCTGCGGCTTCGCGAAGCGCATCAGCGTGTTGGAGGCCTTCACCTTGACGCGCTTGCCGGAGTCGAGCTCGATCTGCAGCGAGCTTTCGGCCTCGGACATCACGCGGCCGGCGAGGAACTTGCCGGCGTCGTCGAACAATGCATGGACAGTCACGGGGCGGATTGTCCCATCCCGTGCCCTCAGCCCAGGCCGAGGTGGCTCAACACGAAGGGCAAGTGGTCCTCGAAATCGCTGATCGCGTGGTCGCCGCCCTCGAGCAGGCGGATGCGCGCGCCCGGATAGCGGCCCGTCATCTCCTGCCAGTCGAGCACCTCGTCGCCCTTGGCGATCACCGCCGCATAGCGCTCGGGGTGCGTGATCGCAGGCGGCGTCAGCACGCGCAGCTCGTCGACATGCGCGGCGGTGAAGCTGAACTTCAGCTGCGGGTCGTGCCACGCGACCTGCTCGCCGATCTGGTCGGCCAGGTCGCGCGCCGGATCGACGGCGGGGTTCAGCAGCACCGCGCGGCAATGGCGCGCTTCGGCCACCACGGTCGCGTACCAGCCGCCCAGCGAGCTGCCGATCACGCCCATGCGCTCGTCGGCCGGCCAGCCAGCGGTGAGGTGGGCGATCAGCGCCAGCGCCTCGGACGGCGAGGGCGGCAGCTGCGGACAGCACCACAGGATGGCACGGCCGGCATCGTGCAGATCGCGCACCGCCTGCGCGACGCGCTGCGCCTTGGCCGAGCCCGGCGACGAGCGAAAGCCGTGCAGGTAGAGCAGGTGGCTGACGGGCGGGTTCATGTCATGCACTCGGTCGCGTGAGGATCCATCCGCCGACGAGCAAGGCCACCGTGCCTGGCACGAAGCGCCAGCCGCCGCTGAGCATGAAGGCGCCGCCGATGGCGCTGATCAGCAGCATCGCGATCGCGGCGCGCTTGGCGACGAGCGGAATGGCACCGCGCTCGCGCCACGCACGGATCGACGGCCCATAGCGGGGGTGCTCGAGCAAGCGGCGCTCCCAGGCCGGATTCGCGTGCGCGAAGCACGCGGCTGCCAGCAGCACGAACGGCGTTGTCGGCAGCAGCGGCAAGGCAATGCCCGCAATGCCCAGCGCCAGCGAGACGACTCCGGCGCCGAGCAGCAGCGAGCGTTTCACTTCACGGCCTTGGCGAGTGCGTCGAGCAGCTTCGCGTGCATGCCGCCGAAGCCGCCGTTGCTCATGCACAGCACGTGGTCGCCGGGCCGCGCCGCACGCACGACCTGCGACACCAGCGCGTCGATCGAGTTCGCGACCAGGGCCTTGTCGCCCATCGGCGCCAGCGCCTCGGCGGCGTCCCAGTCCAGGCCGCCGGCATGGCAGAAGCTCAGGTCGGCCTCCTCCAGCGCCCACGGCAGCTGGGCCTTCATCGTGCCGAGCTTCATCGTGTTGGAGCGCGGCTCGAACACGGCCAGGATGCGCTCCAGCCCGACCTTGCGGCGCAGGCCGTCGACGGTGGTGCGGATCGCGGTGGGGTGATGCGCGAAGTCGTCGTAGACCTTGACGCCGTTGGCCTCGCCGCGCAGCTCGAGCCGGCGGCGCACGTTCTCGAAGCGGCCGAGCGCCGCCGCGGCGTCGGCCGGCGCGACGCCCACGTGCTCGGCCGCGGCGATCGCCGCCAGCGCGTTGAGCTGGTTGTGCTCGCCGATCAGCGGCCACTCGACGCGCGCGACCTGCACGCCGCTCTTGAGCACGTCGAAGGCATGCGGTTCGCCGCGCGCGCGCCAGCCGGGCGCGTCGCCCTTGACACCGAAGCGCTCGACGCCGCTCCAGCAGCCGCGTTCGAGCACGCGGGCCAGCGCCTCCTCGCGCGCGTTGACGACCAGCCGGCCGCTGGCCGGCACCGTGCGCACGAGATGGTGGAACTGGGTCTCGATCGCGGCCAGGTCGGCAAAGATGTCGGCGTGGTCGAACTCGAGGTTGTTGAGCAGCGCGGTGCGCGGGCGGTAGTGCACGAACTTGCTGCGCTTGTCGAAGAAGGCGGTGTCGTACTCGTCGGCCTCGATCACGAACGGCGTGCGCTCGGAGAACGAGACCTTGCCCAGCCGCGCCGAGATGCCGAAGTTCAGCGGCACGCCGCCGACCAGGAAGCCCGGTTCGCGTCCGCAGGCTTCGAGGATCCACGCCAGCATCGAGGTCGTGGTGGTCTTGCCGTGCGTGCCGGCCACGGCCATCACGTGGCGTCCCTGCAGCACGTGTTCGGCCAGCCACTGCGGGCCGCTGGTGTAGGGCGCGCCTTCGTCGAGGATGGCTTCCATCAGCGGGAAGGCGTCCGCCTTCGCGCGCGAGACCACGTTGCCGATCACGTAGAGATCGGGCTTGAGCGCGAGCTGGTCGGCGCCGTAGCCCTCGATCAGCTCGATGCCCAAGGCGCGCAGCTGGTCGCTCATCGGCGGATAGACATTGGCGTCGCAGCCCGTCACGCGGTGGCCGGCCTCGCGCGCCAGCGCGGCAACGCCGCCCATGAAGGTGCCGCAGATGCCGAGGATGTGGATGTGCATGGCGCGGGATTCTAGGCAGCGGGGTGGGCTCGCCCGTCTCCAAACGCTTCCTAGAATGGGTCTTCCCTCTTCAATCGCGTGCGGGTCACGAGCCCGCGGTGCCCAACCCATGGAACGCAGCGACAACCCCTTGCTGGCCGACTGGACCACTCCCTACGCGCTGCCGCCGTTCGACGCCGCGCGTCCCGAGCATTTCGCGCCGGCCTTCGCGGCGGCGTGGGCGGCGCACCGCGCCGAGCTCGACGCGATCGCCGCGCAGGCCGAAGCGCCGACCTTCGAGAACACGCTGGCGGCCTTCGACCGCAGCGGCGCGCTTCTGGCGCGCATCGACTTGCTGTTCGGCAACCTGACGGTGTCCGCCAGCACGACAGCGCTGCAGGCGGTCGAGCGCGAGCTCGCCGCGCCGCGCGCCGCGCACGAGAGCTGGGTGCTGCAGCACGAGGGCGTGTGGAAGCGCGTCGACGCGCTGTACCGCGAACGGTCCGCACTGGGCCTCGATGCCGAACAGCTGCGCTTGCTCGAGCGCGTGCACCTGGACTTCAGCTTCGCCGGCGCCGCGCTCGCGCCCGAGGCCCGGGCGCGCGCCGCGGCGATCGCCGAGGAACTCGCCGGCCTGTACACGCGTTTCAGCCAGAACCTCCTGGCCGACGAGACCGAGTGGCATCTCGCGCTCGAGCACGAGGCCGATCTGGCCGGCCTGCCGCCGGCGCTGGTGGCCAGCGCGCGCGAGGCCGGCCAGCAGCGCGGGCTCGCGGTGCCGGCGATCACGCTGTCGCGCTCGCTGGCGATTCCGTTTCTCACGCACTCGACGCGTCGCGACCTGCGCGAGCGCGTCTGGCGCGGCTGGGTCTCGCGCGGCACGCTCGACGCGGCGCGCGACAACCGGCCGATCGCGGTGAAGATCCTGACGCTGCGCAACGAGCTGGCACGCCTGCACGGCCAGCGCGACTTCGCGCAGCATGCGCTGCGCGACCGCATGGCCAAGACGCCAGCCGCGGTCGCCGAGCTGCTGCAGCGCGTCTGGGAGCCTGCGCGCGCCAAGGCGGCGAGCGAGGAGCGCGCACTGGTCGAGTTCGCGCGCGAGCACGGCCTGCTGCCCGACGGCGTGGCGCTTGCGCCGTGGGACTGGCGCTTCGTCGCCGAGCGCCGCCGCAGCGCGACGCTGTCGCTCGACGACGCGATGCTCAAGCCCTACTTCTCGCTCGACGCGATGAGCGCCGCGATGTTCGACTGCGCCCAGCGCCTGTTCGGCGTGCGCTTCGACGAACGCCGCGACGTGCCGATGTACCACCCCGATGTGCGCCTGTTCGAGGTGCGCGACGCGGCCGGCGCAATGCTCGGCCTGTTCATGGCCGACAACTTCGCGCGCCCCGGCAAGCGCGGCGGCGCGTGGATGAGCATCTACCGCAGCGAGTCGAAGAACGGCGCCGGTGTGCTGGGCGAGCCGGCGCCCGGCGAGCGCGTGCTGCCCTTCGTCGTCAACAACAACAACTTCGCCAAGGCGCCCGCGGGCGAGCCGACGCTGATCGGGCTCGAGGACGTGCGCACGCTGTTCCACGAGTTCGGCCATGGCCTGCACGGCCTGCTGTCGCAGGCGCGCTTCAAGCGGCTGGCGGGCACCAACGTGCTGCGCGACTTCGTCGAACTGCCCTCGCAGCTGTTCGAGCACTGGGCGTTCCAGCCCGAGGTGATGGCCCGTCACGCGCGCCACGTGAAGACCGGCGAGCCGATTCCGGCCGAGCTGGTGCAAAAGGCGCTGGCCGCGCGCAACTTCGGCCAGGTCTACGACACCATCCAGTACGTCGGCTCGGCGCTGGTCGACATGGCGCTGCACCAGGCGGTGGATCCGGCCGCGATCGACCTCGATGCCTTCGAGGCCGGCGAGCGCGAGCGCCTGGGCGTGCCGGCCAACATCGGCCTGATGCACCGTCCGCAGCAGTTCCGCCACCTGTTCAGCGGCGACGGCTACGCGGCCGGCTACTACGTCTACCTGTGGGCCGAGGTGCTGGATGCCGATGCCTTCGCGGCCTTCCGCGAGACCGGCGACGTGTTCGATGCCGCAACCGCGCGGCGGCTGCTCGACAACGTCTATGCGGTGGGCGACACGGTCGAGCCCGGCGCGACCTACCGCGCGTTCCGCGGCCGCGATGCGGCGGTCGAGCCGATGCTGGCGAAGAAGGGCCTGATCGAAGCTTAGGCCTTCAGGGCTTCGCGCGCTGCAATCACCGTCGCCGCAATGTCGGCGGCGGTGTGCGCCGCACTCACGAAGCCGGCTTCGTACAGCGCCGGCGCGAGGTAGACCCCGCGCTCGAGCATGCCGTGGAAGAAGGCGTTGAAGCGCGCCTTGTCGGTGGCCATGACGGCGTCGTAGTGCTGCGGCAGCGCGTCGGCGAAGAAGAAGCCGAACATGCCGCCTTCGCTGTCGACGGCCAGCGGCACGCCGGCCTCGCGCGCGACGGCCGAAAGGCCTTCCACCAGCGAGCGCGTCGACGCGGCGAGCGCCTCGAAGAACCCTGGACGCTGGATCTCCTTCAGCGTCGCGAGGCCGCAGGCCGTGGCGACGGGGTTGCCCGACAGCGTGCCGGCCTGGTAGACCGGGCCCAGCGGCGCGAGCTGCGCCATCACCTCGCGCGGACCGGCAAAGGCCGCCAGCGGCATGCCGCCGCCGATGACCTTGCCGAACACGCTGAGGTCGGGCCTGAAGCCGGGGATCGCCTTCGCATAGAGACTTTGCGCGCCGCCGAGCGCGACGCGAAAGCCGGTCATGACTTCATCGAAGACGAGCAGCGCACCGTGTTGCGCGCACAGCTCGCGCAGCCGCTTCACGAACGGCACCGCCGCGCGCACGAAGTTCATGTTGCCGGCGATCGGCTCGATCATCACGCAGGCGATCTCGCCGCCGTGCTCGGCGAACGCGGCCTCGATCGCGGCGATGTCGTTGTAGGGCAGTACCAGCGTGTGCTGCACCACTTCGGGTGGCACGCCGGCCGAGGTGGGATGGCCAAAGGTCGCGAGGCCCGAGCCGGCCTTCACGAGCAGCGCGTCGGCATGGCCGTGGTAGCAGCCCTCGAACTTGATCAGCCTGGGCTTGCCGGTGAAGCCGCGCGCGAGGCGGATCGCGCTCATCGCCGCCTCGGTGCCCGAGCTCACCAGGCGCACCTGCTCGGCGCTGGGCACGAGCTTGAGGATCTCCTCGGCGAGCTCGATCTCGCGCTCGGTCGGTGCGCCGAACGAGAAGCCGTCGTCGACGGCCTTGTGCACCGCCTCGAGCACGGCCGGGTGACCATGGCCCAGGATCATCGGTCCCCAGGACCCGATGTAGTCGATGTAGCGCTGGCCCTCGGCGTCCCAGAGATAGGCGCCTTGCGCGCGGGCGATGAAGCGCGGCGTACCGCCCACGGCGCGAAAGGCGCGCACGGGCGAGTTCACGCCGCCGGGGATCGAGGCTTGGGCACGCTCGAACAGGCTCGAATTGTTCATGTCAGCACCCCGCCCGCCGGGTACGGCGAGCGACCCTCCGAGAGGGCGGGGCCTTGCTTGGGGCGGCCCGGCGCGGCGGCCCCCCGTTGAGATCGGAGCATGCGCCGTTGCTCAATGGACGCGTCGCGACGGCGCACTCGGCGTGCCGGTGGTGCCTTCCTCAGGCGCTTCTTCCTCGCCGTTCTCGGCGCCGGCCTCCTCGCCTTCGGGCGGCAGGGCCCAGAAGTAGCGGTCGGGGATCACGTTGCCCATGCCGGGACGGAAGCCGGCGTCGAGCGACTGGTCGAGGAAGTTGAGCGCCTCGCCGACGGCCAGGTGCAACTCCTCGCCGCTGGCCAGCAGGGCCGCGAGCGCGGCCGCCAGCGTGTCGCCGGCGCCGACGAAGGCGGTGTCGAAGCGCTCGAACTTCTCGCCGGTGATCGCGCCTTGCGGCGAGGCCAGCACGTTGTCGACCCAGCCTTCGGCGCCCTTGCCGGCGGGCAGCTGGATGCCGGTGACGAGCACGAAGCGCGCGCCCAGCTCGCCGGCCGCAACCGCGAGCTCGCGCGCCGACGGGGGACGCTCGCCTTCCCACTCGGGCAGCAGGAAGTCGATCAGCGTCTGCTGGTTGCCGACGATCACTTCGGCGGCCGGCGCGATCAGCTCGCGCCAGGCATCAAGGTAGGCCTGCTGGTCGTCGTCCTCGAGCCAGGTCGGGGTCTGCAGGTAGGCCACGAGCGGCACGTCGACGTAGTCGGAAAGCACCTCGGCGACCGCCGAGACGCCCTCGGCACTGCCGAGGAACCCGACCTTCCAGGCGGCGATGGTCACGTCTTCGAGGATGGCGCGCGCCTGCTCGACGACCACCTCGGAATCGATCGCGTGCGACTCGAACACCTCGGCGGTGTCGCGCAGCACGATCGACGTGACGACCGGCAGCGGATGTGCGCCCATCGCGGCGATCGTCGAGACGTCGGCCGCAAGACCGGCGCCGCCGCTGGGCTCGCTGGCGTTGAAGCTCATCACGCAGGCCGGCGCGGCGGGCTCGGTGCCGACCGCGTCGCCGGCGGACGGGTCCTCGGCCGGTGCGGCCGCTTGCTTGCTCATGAGGCTGGGGAAAAGGCTGATGGACCGCGACGGCACCCTTTCATGCGGGGCGTCACGAAGTTCGAGAAATTGATGAGGATTGTTGCGTAGGTGCCCAAAATTCCTTGTCTTTCAAGAATGGGCGCTCGCTACAATCGTCCGCTATTGTAGTGATCGAACCCACAACGTGAGCGAATCTCGCACCTGGATGTGCCTCATCTGCGGATGGATCTATGACGAGGCTGCCGGGGACCCAGAACATGGCATTGCACCTGGCACCGCGTGGGCCGATGTGCCGATGAACTGGGTATGCCCCGAATGCGGCGCCCGCAAAGAGGACTTCGAGATGGTGCAGATCTGAGCCACGGATCGCACAGTCGTTGAGGAATACCAGCCCGTGAGCGAGTCGCCGATCATCGAGGGCTCGGCCGTCGCCGAGCCTGCCGCCTTGCGTGTGCTCGTCATCGACGACAGCAACACGATTCGCCGCAGCGCCGAGATCTTCCTCAAGCAGGGTGGCCACCAGGTTCTGCTCGCCGAGGACGGCTTCGACGCGCTCGGCAAGGTCAACGACCACGTGCCGGATCTGATCTTCTGCGACATCCTGATGCCGCGGCTGGACGGCTACCAGACCTGCGCGATCATCAAGCGCAATCCGAAGTTCGCGTCCGTGCCGGTGATCATGCTGTCGTCCAAGGACGGCTTGTTCGACAAGGCGCGCGGCCGCATGGTCGGCTCCGAAGACTATCTCACCAAGCCGTTCACCAAGGATCAGCTGCTGCAGGCTGTGCAGCAGCATCGCCGCTGAGCGCGAGGGCGTGCGCGCGGCAACCGGGCGCGATCCAAATTTGAGGACTGCCACGATGGCCATCGAAAAGATCCTGCTGGTCGACGATTCCAAGACCGAGCTGCACTTCCTGTCCGAGCTGCTGACCAAGCGCGGCTATCGCGTGCGCACCGCCGAGAACGGCGAAGAGGCGATGAAGCGCCTCGAGGAAGAGAAGCCCGACCTCATCCTGATGGACGTCGTCATGCCCGGCCAGAACGGCTTCCAGCTCACCCGCGCCATCACGCGCGATCCGCGCTTCGCCGAGGTGCCGGTCATCATGTGCACGAGCAAGGGCCAGGAGACCGACAAGGTCTGGGGCATGCGCCAGGGCGCACGCGACTACGTGGTCAAGCCCGTCGACGCCGACGAGCTGATCGCCAAGATCCGCGCCTTCAACTAAGCAGGCAAGGCGCCCGACGCATGGCCAACAAGGAAGCACTGCGCGAACTGCAGAGCCGGCTGGCCGAGCGGCTGCAGCGGGCGCGTTCGCAAGAGCGCAGCGCCAACTGGCTCGCGGTGGAAAGCGGCGGCTACGGCTTCCTGCTGCCGCTGGCCGAGTCCGGCGAGATCTTTCCCTGGGGCGCGGTCGCGCCGGTGCCGCACACGCACGGCTGGTTCATCGGCGTCGCGAACCTGCGCGGCCGCCTGCACGGCGTGGTCGACCTCGCCGGCTTCCTGGGCCTGCCGAGCGCCGACCCGCAGCGCTCCCCGGTGCGCCTGATCGCCTTCAATCCCTCGCTGGAGACCAACGCCGCGCTGCTGGTCGAGCGCCTGGCCGGGCTTCGCAGCGAGGAACAGCTGACCCGCGTCACCGATGCCGACGGCCAGCCGCGGCCGGCGTTCGCGGGCGCGCGCTTCAAGGATGCGCAGGGTCGCGTCTGGCAGGAACTGTTGCTGGGCACGCTGTCGACCGACCCGGCCTTCCTGAGGATCGCGCAATGACTGGATCGGGCCGCAGCGGCGTTTCGGGGCGCTGGGACGGATGGGGCGCATGCGCTCCGGCAACGTGGATGAAGAGGGACCTATGAGCCTGTTGAGCAAACTGAAGCTGGGCGGATCGCGCGGCAAGGCCGACGCCGAAGCGGCGTTCGACGAGGCCTATCCGGTCGCCGACGACCTCGCGCTCGCCGGCGCCGACGGCACCCGGCCGCTCGAAGCCACCACGGTGCAACTGAACGACCACGGGTCGATCATCTCCGAGGCCGCGCCCTCGGAGCTGACCACCGACCTGACGACCGATTTCACCGACACGCGCGTGCAGGCCGGTGACGCCTCGGGCGCCGCCATCGGCACCGGCGTGCCGCTGATCGGCCATCGCCCGCTGGGCGAGCAGCAGCGCGTGCTCGGCGGCATGCTGTTCGTCGGCCTGCTGGGCCTGGTGGTGGTGACGGTGGCCTCGCTGAACGCCGCCAACCGCGCCGCCAGCCAGGTGGCGGCCAGCGGCCAGGCGCTGATGCAGTCGCAGCGGCTCGCGAAGTCGGTTTCCCAGGCGCTGATCGGCAGCGCCGGCGCCTTCCCCGAGGTGAAGGAAAGCGCCGACGTGCTCGCCAAGAGCGTGCGCGGCCTGGTCAGCGGCAACGAGATGGTCGACACCGCGCCGGCCGCGGTGCAGCCCTCGCTCGAGCCGCTGATGCCGCTGATCGATCGCGCCGAGAAGAACGCCAACACGGTGCTGGCCCAGCAGCCCATCCTGACGCAGGTGGGCCAGGCGCTGCGCACGATCAACCGCCAGTCGTCCGACCTGCTCGAGATCGCCGAGACGATCTCCTCGCTCAAGCTGCAGCAGGACGCCTCGGCCGCCGAACTGTCGGCGGTGGGCCAGCTGGTGATGCTGACGCAGCGCATCGGCAAGTCGGCCAACGAGTTCCTCACGATGGAGGGCGTGTCGCCCGAGGCCGTGTTCCTGCTCGGCAAGGACCTGAACGCCTTCCGCGAGATCGCCCAGGGCCTGCGCGACGGCAACCAGGAGCTGCGCCTGCCGGCCACCAAGGACGCCGCCACGCGCGAGCGCCTCGACGAACTGCTCAAGCAATACGAAGAGACGCGCAAGGAAGCCGGCGCGATCCTCGGCAACCTGCAGGGCCTGGTGTCGGCGCGCGAGGCGCAGTCGCAAATCGTCAACGACAGCGAACCGCTGCGCAAGGGCCTGGAAGAAGTGCAGACCGGCCTGCAGGAGCGCACCGGCCTGTCGGCGGTCAACGTGCTGGTGATCGCCGTCTCGCTGGTCCTCGCGCTGGCGGGCGTCGCCGGCCTGGTCTACGTCTACCTCGCCGACCAGCGCCAGCGTGCGCGCCTGGCCGAACAGCAGCGCCAGGAGGCCGAGCGCCAGGAGCAGGAAGCCAAGCGCGTCAACGACGCCAACCAGGCGGCGATTCTGCGGCTCATGAACGAACTGCAGACGGTGGCCGAAGGCGACCTGACGCAGCAGGCGACCGTGACCGAAGACATCACCGGCGCCATCGCCGACTCGGTGAACTACACCGTGGAAGAGCTGCGCCAGCTGGTGTCGCAGGTGCAAGGCACGGTGGCGCGCGTGACCGAGACCACGCAGCAGGTGGAAGCCACGTCGACCGAGCTGCTCGCCGCCTCCGACGAGCAGCTGCGCGAGATCCGCGAGACCGGCGAATCGGTGCTCCAGATGGCCGGCCGAATCAACGACGTGTCCGCGCAGGCGCAGCAGTCGGCCCAGGTGGCGCGCCAGTCGCTGCAAGCGGCCGAGTCGGGCCTGCAGGCGGTGCAGAACTCGATCGGCGGCATGAACGCGATCCGCGAGCAGATCCAGGAAACCTCCAAGCGCATCAAGCGCCTGGGCGAAAGCTCGCAGGAGATCGGCGAAATCACCGAGCTGATTTCCGACATCACCGAGCAGACCAACGTGCTGGCGCTCAACGCCGCCATCCAGGCGGCCTCGGCTGGCGAAGCGGGCCGCGGCTTCTCGGTCGTGGCCGAAGAAGTGCAGCGGCTGGCCGAACGCTCGGCCGACGCGACCAAGCAGATCGCCGCGCTGGTGAAGACCATTCAGACCGACACGCAGGACGCCGTGGCGGCCATGGAGCGCTCGACGCAGGGCGTGGTCGAGGGCGCGCGCCTGTCCGACAACGCCGGCACCGCGCTGGGGGAGATCGACAACGTGTCGCGCCGGCTTGCCGAGCTGATCGAACAGATCTCGGACCAGGCGGCCCGCGAAGCCGATTCGGCCAACGTCGTGGCGGCCAACATCCAGCACATCTTCGCGGTGACCGAGCAGACCGGCGAGGGCACTCGCTCGACCGCGCAGCTGGTGCGCGAGCTGTCCAAGTCGGCCGAAGAACTGAAGACCTCGGTCGCGCGCTTCAAGATCAGTTAAGCCGCCGGGTCGGGTGCCAGCGCCCGGCTCGACCGTTCAACACCAAGGGCCCGGATGGACAGCCAGCCGAACCACGCGCTTCAAGACGACGACCTGAGCGCTCTTGCCTGGGTGCAAGAGGAACTGCGCAAGTCGCTCGACGCCGCCCACAAGGCGCTGCGCCGCACGCTGAAGGAAGTCGAAGCCGCCGCCGGCTCGGACGTCGACGCCGTCGAATCGACCGCGCTGCGACAGGCGCGCGCGCAGCTGCACCAGGGTGCCGGCGTGCTCGAGCTGATCAGCCTACCGGCCGGCGCGGCACTGCTGCAGGCCGCCGAGGCGGCAGTGCAGCGCTACGTCGCCAAGCCGCACAAGCTCACGCTGGCCGCGGTCGAGACCATCGAACGCGCATCGTTCGCGCTGCTCGACTTCGTCGCGCGCCGCCTGGCCGGCAAGGCCGTCTCGCCGGTGGCGATGTTCCCGCAGTACCGCGCGGTGCAGGAGCTGGCGGGCGCCGAGCGCGTCCATCCCGCCGACCTGTGGCACATCGACTGGCAATGGCTGCGCCTGCCGGTCGAGGTCGGTGCCGCGCCGCGCGGCGTCGACGCCGCGGTCGTCAGCGAATTCGAAGCCCAGGTGCTGGCGCTGATGCGCGGCGGCTCGCCCGCCGATGCGCGCCGGCTCGGCAACCTGTCGGCCGCGCTGGCCGCCGGCGCCGCGCTGCCAGGCGGCTCGCCCGAAGCCGTGACGCTGTGGCAGCTCGCGGCCGCCTACTACGAGGCGCTGGCGCTCGAGCTGCTGCGCCCCGACGTCTACAGCAAGCGCGTCACCTCGCGCCTGCTGGCCCAGCTGCGCGCCCAGGCGCGCGGCGATCTGACCGTCTCCGAGCGCCTTGCGCAAGACCTGTTGTTCTTCTGCGCACTGGCGCAGGCGCCGCAGCCGGGCGTCGAGGCGCCGCGACTGGCCGCGGTGCGCCAGGCCTGGGCGCTCGACCGCGTCGCGCCGCCCGCCGATTACGAGCAGCCGCAGCTCGGCCGCCACGACCCGGCGGCGGTCGCGCAGGCGGTCAAGCGGGTGTCCACCGCCAAGGACGGCTGGTCGGCCGTCGCGGGCGGCGAGATGCACCGCCTGGGCAACCTGAACGAGCAGTTCAGCCTGGTGGCCGATTCGCTGCGCAAGCTGCTGCCCAATGGCGAGCAGCTGGCCGACGCGCTGCTGCAGTCGGCGCACGTCACGGTCCAGTCGAAGGCCGCGCCGGCGCCGGCGTTGGCGATGGAAGTCGCGACCAGCCTGCTGTGGGTCGATGCCGCGCTCGAGGAGGGCGGCTTCGACCATCCGCAGCACGCGCCGCGCGTCGCGCGCCTGGCCGAGCGCATCGCCGCCGTTCGCGGCGGCGCCGCGCCCGAGGCGCTCGAGCCCTGGATGGAGGAGCTCTACCGCCGCGTGGCGGACCGCCAGACCATGGGCAGCGTGGTGCAGGAGTTGCGCGCCAGCCTGGCCGAGACCGAGAAGACGATCGACCGCTACTTCCGCTCGCCCGCCGAGCCTGACCTGCTGATGCCGGTGCCCGGCCAGCTGCAGGCAATGCGCGGTGTGCTGTCGGTGCTGGGACTCGACCAGGGTTCGCACGCGGTGCTGCGCATGCGCGACGACGTCGACGCGCTGATCGCCGCGCAGGCGGCCGCCGCCTCGCGCACCGACGTGTTCGATCGCCTGGCCGGCAACCTCAGCGCGCTGAGCTTCCTGATCGACCTGCTCGGCGTGCAGCCGCAGGCCGCGAAGTCGCTGTTCCTGTTCGACGCCGAAAGCGGCCTGCTGCGCTCGCTGGTCGGCGCGCGCGGCGGCGTGCCCGCCACCGCGACGCTGGCCGAGCAGGCCCAGCGGCTGGCGTCCGACCTCGCTGCAGGGACGCTGCCGCTGTCGGCCGTCTCGCGCGAGGTCGACCGCCTGGCGCACGAGCCGCAGGTCAGTGCCGTGCGCGAGCTGACCCAGCCGCTGGAGGCGCTGCAGCAGGTGCTGGCCGGCAGCGGCACGGCCGCCGAGCCCGAGGCACAGATGCGCGAGCGCGTCGGCCAGGCGCTGAACGAGTTCGCGGCCACTGCCTCCGAGGCCGTGGGCCTGGAGCCGGTGCCGTCGGGTCCGCTGCCACTGATCTCGCTGTCGCCGATGCCGCCGCTCGCGCCGCCGCCTGCGGCGCCGGCCAGCACCGGTCTCGAGGAAGACGACGAGATGCGCGAGGTCTTCCTCGAGGAGGCCCGCGAGGTGATCGACGGTGCGCGTGCCGCGCTGGTGACCTTGCGCTCCGAGCCCGGCGACGGCGAGGCGCAGGTGACCGTTCGCCGCGCCTTCCACACGCTCAAGGGCAGCTCTCGCATGGTCGGCCTGGCTGACTTCGGCGAAGCCGCCTGGGCCTGCGAGCAGCTCTACAACCACTGGCTCGCGAGCCAGCAGCCGGCGAGCGAGGAACTGCTGCGCTTCACCAGCGAGGCGCTGGATTACTTCGCACCGTGGGTCGACGCCATCGCCGAGCGCGCTGCGGCGCTGCCGGGCAGCGAGCCGGTGCGCCGCTCGGCCGACGCCTTGCGGGTCGATGGCCTGTACCGCCCGCTGCGCTACCAGGCCGCCGCCCCGGCGCCTGCCACGCCGGCACCGGCGCTCGACATCGCGAGCCTGCTGCCGCCGGCCAGCGAGTTGGAGCTGCCGGCCGAGGCGGCGACGCCGCTGCCGGAGGTCATCGACGCGGCGCCCATTGCGCCGGTGGAATCTGCCACGGTCGCGGCGCCGGAGCCGGGCCTGGGCTTCACGCTCGACTTCGGCGGCGAACCTCCGGCGCCTGCGCAGCCCGCCATGCCGCTGCCGCTGGCCGAGACGCTCGACTTCTCGCTCGACCTCGCCTCGTTCGATCTCGCGACACCGGCGCCTGCGAGCCCGAGCGCCGTGCCGGCCGAGCTGCCGGCGCTGGACGACGTGGTCGGCGGCGGCGAGAGCGAAGACTTCGCGACGATGCCGCTGCCGCTCGACGAGCAGCCCAAGGCGCCGTCGGTGCTCGACGAGGCGGTCATCACGTCGATCGAACTTACGTTCGAAGACAGCACGCCGGCCGACGGCGGCACGACGGCGGCTGACATCGGTCTGATCGAGGCACTGCAGCCCAGCGCTGAGGGCGAGTCGCGGCTGCCGGTGCCGGAGCTGATCGAGCCCGTCGTCGAGGAGGGCAGCTCGGTGCTGCCCGAGCTCGATGACGACGAGCTGCAAAAGGCGGATGCCGGCCCTTCGCTGATCGAGGCGTTGGCGCCGACGTCGCAGCTCGATGCGATGGCAGCCAACGACGCGCTCGCCGAGCCGGCCGAGGCGGTGGCCGAACTGCCGGTGGAGTCGCCGGCCGAGCCGCCAGTTGAGAGCGACCAGGTCAAGATCGTCGGCCCGCTGCGCATCTCGATCCCGCTGTTCAACATCTACCTCAACGAGGCCGACGAGCTGTCGCGGCGCCTGGGCACTGAGCTGTCCGAGTGGGCGCTGGAGCTGCACCGCCCGGTCGGCGAGTCGGCCATTGCGCTGGCGCATTCGCTCGGCGGCAGCTCGGCGACGGTGGGCTTCGCCGACCTGTCGGCGCTGGCGCGCCAGCTCGAGCATGCGCTGATGCGGTCCCACTCGCTGGGCCACGGCTTTGGCGAGGATGCCCAGCTGTTCGGCGAGGCCGCCGAAGAGATCCGCCGGCTGCTGCACCAGTTCGCCGCCGGCTTCCTGAAGGCCGCGGCGCCCGAACTGCTGCAGCGCCTGGCCGATTTCGACCGCATCGCCGATGAGCGCGCGGCGGCTGCTGAGGCGGCGCCGGCCGTCGAGGCAGCGCCCGCCACCGAGGCGCCGTCGCAGCCCGTCGAAGCCGCGACCGCCGAACCGGTGTCGCCGGTCGCGCCGATCGCGGCAGCCGAGGTGTCGTTCGAGCCGCCGCCCGCCGCGCCGCCGATCGAGCAGGCCAGCGTGCTGGCCGACCTCGGCCAGGCCGAGTTCCGCCCGCTCGCGCCGCTCGTCGGCGAGGCAGAGCCGGTGCGCGCCGCCTCGTTCGATGCGCTCGACGACGAGGACGACATCGACGCCGAGGACGCGGTCGACGTCGATCTGTTTCCGATCTTCGAGGAAGAGGCGCTGGACCTGCTGCCCAAGCTGTCCGGCCAGTTGCGCGACTGGAGCCGCCACCCGGCCGATGCCGGCCACGCGAGCGCGGCGATGCGCACGCTGCACACCTTCAAGGGCGGCGCGCGCCTGGCCGGCGCGATGCGCCTGGGCGAGCTCGCGCACCGCCTCGAGACTGCGATCGAGCACCTGCTCGCCCGCGAAGACGAGCGCCAGAGCGCCGACATCGATCCGCTGCACGCGCGTGCCGATGCACTGAGCGCCTCGTTCGACCAGCTGCGCCGCCGCGACGCCGAGGCCTATGCGCAGCAGGCGGCCGCGGTCGCCGTCGCCGAGCCGCAGCCGCCCGTCGTGCCGGAGCCGCCGGTGCTGGCGGTCGAGATGCCGACCCTGGTGGTCGAGGAGGCGCCGACGCCCGGCTTCGAGACCTCGGGCTTCGACGTGCTGTCCGAGCCGGGCGAACTGCACGGACTGCCGCCCGATCAGCCGCCGGCGGCGACGATCGACTGGTCGCGCTTTGCGGGCGTGGCGGCGGAGGCCGCGCCGGCGGCGCGCACGCCGAGCGAGCGCGCCACGCTGGCCGGCTCGGCCGTGCGTGTGCGCGCGCACCTGCTCGACCGCCTGGTCAACCAGGCCGGTGAGGTCAGCATCGCCCGCGCGCGCCTGGATGCCGGCGTCGGCACGATGCGCGGCGCGCTCAACGACCTGACCGACAACCTCGAGCGACTGCGCGCCCAGCTGCGCGACATCGAGCTGCAGGCCGAAACGCAGATGTCCTCGCGCATGGAGGCGGCGAAGGCGGCGTCGAAGGACTTCGACCCGCTGGAGTTCGACCGCTACACGCGCTTCCAGGAGATCACCCGCATGATGGCCGAGTCGGTGAACGACGTGGCCACCGTGCAGCGCGCGCTGCAGCGCACGATCGAAGTTTCGGAAGACGAGCTCGCCGCTCAGGCGCGCCTGACGCGCGAACTGCAGGACGACCTGCTGCGCACCCGCATGGTGGAGTTCGAGGGTCTGTCGGACCGCCTGTACCGCGTCGTGCGCCAGGCCGCCAAGGAGACCGGCAAGCAGGTGCGGCTGGACCTGCTGGGCGGCTCGATCGAAGTCGACCGCAGCGTGCTGGACCGCATGACCGGCGCCTTCGAGCACCTGCTGCGCAACTGCGTCACGCACGGCATCGAGTCGCCCGAGCAGCGCAGCGCGGCCGGCAAGGATCCGGTCGGCACCATCGTCGTTGCGCTCCACCAGGAGGGCAACGAAGTTGCGATCGAATTCCGCGACGACGGCGCGGGCCTCAACTTCGCGCGCATCCGTGCGCGCGGCGTTGCGCTGGGGCTCGTCGCGCCCGACGCGCAGGTCGGCGAGGCCGAGCTGGCCAACCTGATCTTCACGCCCGGCTTCTCGACCGCCGAACAGGTGACCGAGCTCGCCGGGCGCGGCGTCGGCATGGACGTCGTGCGCGCCGAGGTCAACGCGCTGGGCGGTCGCATCGAGACCGCCAGCGCTGCCGGCCAGGGCACCAGCTTCAAGCTCGTGCTGCCGCTGACCACCGCGGTGACGCAGGTCGTGATGCTGCGCTGTGGCGCCGCGACGATCGCGGTGCCGGCGACGCTGATCGAGATCGTGCGTCGCGCCACGCCGACCGAGGTGAAGGCGGCCTACACGAGCGGCATCTACCAGCATGGCGAGCATTCGCTGCCGTTCTTCTGGCTCGGCGCGCTGCTGTCGTCGAGCGCGCGCGCCAGCGATCTCACGGCGCGCTCGCAGTCTGTGGTGGTGATCCGTTCGGCACAGCAGCGCATCGCGCTGCACGTCGACGAGGTGCTGGGCAACCAGGAAGTGGTGGTCAAGAACCTCGGCTCGCAGCTGTCGCGCCTGCCGGGTCTGGCCGGCATGACGCTGCTGGCGTCCGGCGCGGTTGCGCTGATCTACAACCCGGTTGCGCTGGCCACGGTCTACGGCGAGGCGGCGCGCGCCGCGTCGGCCGCGGCGATCGCCGCGCCCGAGCGCGTCGAGGTGCAGCAGCAGGCACCGAGCGTGCCGCAGGCGCCGCTGGTGCTGGTGGTCGACGACTCGCTCACGGTGCGCCGCGTGACGCAGCGCCTGCTGGCGCGCGAGGGCTACCGCGTCTCGCTCGCGAAGGACGGCCTCGAAGGCCTCGAGCGCGTGGCCGAGGAGCGCCCGTCGGTGGTGCTGTCGGACATCGAGATGCCGCGCATGGACGGCTTCGACTTCGTGCGCAACCTGCGCGGCGACCCGAAGCTGGCCGACCTGCCGGTGATCATGATCACCTCGCGCATCGCGCAGAAGCACCGCGACGTGGCCGCCGAGCTCGGCGTCAACCACTACCTCGGCAAGCCGTACAGCGAAGAAGAGCTGCTGTCGCTGATCGCGCAGTACAGCGCGCAGGCGCTCGCCGCCTGAGCCGCGTGCGGGGGCTACGCGCCCCCGGCGTAGCCCTGCTGACGCCAGGCCTCGAACACGGCCACGGCCACCGCATTGCTCAGGTTCAGGCTGCGCTGGCCCGGGCGCATTGGCAGGCGCACGCGCCGCTCGGGCTCGAAGACGGCGTCGCGCAGCGCCGGGTCAAGGCCGCGGCTCTCGCTGCCGAAGACGAGCCAGTCGCCGGGCTGCCATGCCACCTGGGCGAACGGGCGGCTGCCGCGCGTGGTGAAGGCGAACAGCCGTTCGAGGTCAGGTCGCGCGGCCTCGACGAATGCGGGCCACGACGCGTGGCGGCGCACCTCGGCGTACTCGTGGTAATCGAGCCCGGCGCGCTGCAGGAGCTTGTCGTCCATCGAGAAGCCCAGCGGCTCGATCAGGTGCAGCGCGCAGCCGGTGTTGGCCGCGAGCCGGATCACGTTGCCGGTGTTGGGCGGGATCTCGGGTTCGACGAGAACGATGTTGAACATGGCCAGCGAGTGTCGCGCACGGCGCGCCGCGTTCAGGGCGTGCGCGCAAGGACCCAGACCTGCACCTCGGCCGCGCCCGCGGCGTGCAGCGTACGCGCGGCCTCGGCCAGCGTCGCACCGGTCGTCATGACGTCGTCGACCAGCGCGATGCGCTCCCCGGCCAGCACGGCGCGCGCCGCCGGCGGCACGAGGAAGGCGCCGCGCACGTTGGCCGCGCGGCGCTCGCGCGGCAGCGAGAGCTGGTGCGGCGTGTCGATCACCCGCTGCAGCAGTTGCGCTTGCGCCGGCAGGCCGAGCTCGCGTGCCAGTCGTCGAGCCAACTCCCACGCCTGGTTGTAGCCGCGCTCGGTCAGGCGTGCGCGCGCGAGCGGTACCGGCAGCAGCCGGTCGACCGCCGGGGCATCGGCCATCGCGATGGCTGCGCGCAGGCGCTGCACGCACCATGGCAGCAGGTCGAGCCCGGCGCGGAACTTGAGTGCCGACAGCAGCGTGTCCCACGGATGGCCGTAGTCCAGCGCGCTGATCGCACGCGACCACGGCGGCGGCTCGCGCAGGCAACGACCGCAGCGCGCGAGCGCGTCGTCAATGGCCGCGGGCAAGGCCTGCGCGCAAGCCGCGCAGCGTGCACGCCAGGCGCCGTGGCGCGCTTCGCAGGCGGTGCAGACGCGGCCGAGCCGGCCGCTCGTCGCGCCGCGACAGACCGCGCAGCGGTTGGGCCACGGCGAGGGCGAACGCGAAGCTGCGCAGGAAAGGACTGAGGGCGTGACGGTCATCGGGCCAGGCTGCCGCGGCCCCAGGGGGCGCTCACTATACTGCCGCGCCCATGGCCTCCTCCCCCCAGCGCGAGCCGCCGCGCCCGCCCGATGCAGGCGCCGTCGCGCGTCAGTGGCGCGCGGCGCGCGGCGTGCCGTGGCTGCATGGCGAGGTGGCGCGGCGCATGGCGCAGCGGCTCGAGATGATCCGCGTCGAGCCGGCGCGCGTGCTCGACTGGTGGGCGCAGCGCAGCGGTTCGCGCGAGCTGATCGCCGCGCGCTACCCGAAGGCGCGCATCGACGCGCTCGAGCCCACGGCCGAGCTGGCGGCGCACAGCGCACAGGCGCTGCGCGGCGCGTGGTGGCGGCGCTGGCGCGGTGACGCGCCGGGCGTGTTCGTCGAGAGCGCTGCGGCTGGCACCGAACTGGCATTCCCGGCAGGCGGGGCAGGACTGGTCTGGGCCAACATGGTCTTGCATTGGGTCGCCGACCCGGCGGCGCTGATGGCGCGCTGGCATGCCGCGCTCGCGGTCGACGGCTTCCTGATGTGCACGGCCTTCGGCCCCGACACGCTGCTCGAGCTGCGCACGCTGTACCGCGAGCTGGGGTGGCCGGCGCCGAGCCACGACTTCATCGACATGCACGATCTCGGCGACGCGCTGGTGCAAGCCGGCTTTGCCGATCCGGTGATGGACATGGAGACGCTCACGCTGACCTGGCCCGATGCCGCGGCGCTGCTCGACGAGTTGCGCACGCTGGGCGGCAACGCCGCGGCCGGGCGTTTTGCCGGACTGCGCACCCCGCGCTGGCGGCGCGCGCTCGAGGCGCGCCTGACCGAACGCTTGCGCGGACCCGACGGCCGGCTCGCGCTGCGCTTCGAGCTCGTCTACGGGCATGCCTTCAAGCCCGCGCCAAAGCTGCGTGTGGCGGCCGAGACGAAGGTGTCGGTCGAGCGTCTGCGCGACATGGCGCGACAAGGCCGCGCGCGTTGAGACCCCACTGTCGGCTCGGCTAGAATCCGCCGGCTTTGCCGCGCGGGTTTGCCACTTTTTCCGGCACGCTTGCTGCACATGAGGCCCTTACCAGGGCGATGCGCTTCGAACGCGTGGCACGGTGTGACGGTGAGTGCCGCAACGAGGTCGGTGTGCGCTGCGGCAGGCACATCGGTCCGGCCATGACGCCCGGTCGCCACGCGCGGCCCGCGCTGCGCCGGCGACTCGTCGAGGAATTTCAGACCGCCGAGCGGCGGTCGACGCCCGGTGCCTGCAAGGCAACGGTCGAGACAGGCTTTGTTGGTTTGGTGGAAGAGAGCACGAAGATGACGATCAACGCCCTGTGGAACGCCGGCCGCCGGCACGCCGCCCGGCTCGCGCTCGGTGCGGCGACTGCGCTGGTGGCGACGGCCGCGTCCGCGGTCAACGACCTGCCCGGCGGCCCCAAGGTCAACCAGCTGGATATGCACGATCCGGTGACGCGCATCGCCGCCGAACAGCACTGGCTGCACTGGCTGATGCTCGGCATCTGCACGTTCATCTTCGTCGCGGTGTTCGGGGTGATGTTCTATTCCATCATCAAGCACCGCAAGAGCAAGGGCGCGAAGTCGGCCGAGTTCCACGAGAGCGTGGCGGTCGAGATCGCGTGGACCGTGGTGCCGTTCGTCATCGTCATCGCAATGGCGCTGCCGGCCACCAAGGTCGTCGTCGCGATGAAGGACACCACCAACGCCGACCTGACCATCAAGGCCACCGGCTACCAGTGGAAGTGGGGCTACGACTACCTCAAGGGCGAGGGCGAGGGCATCAGCTTCCTGGCCACGCTCGACACCACGCAGCGCGTGATGTCCGACATGGGCCAACCGCAGGGTGACGACTACCTGCTCAAGGTCGACAACCCGCTGGTCGTGCCGGTCAACAAGAAGATCCGCATCGTCACGACGGCCAACGACGTGATCCACGCCTGGATGGTCCCGGCCTTCGGCGTCAAGCAGGACGCGATCCCCGGCTTCGTGCGCGACACGTGGTTCCGCGCCGAGAAGACCGGCGACTACTACGGCCAGTGCGCCGAACTGTGCGGCAAGGAGCACGCCTACATGCCGATCCACGTCAAGGTGGTCTCGCAGGAGGACTATGCGGCCTGGGTCGACGGCGAGAAGAAGAAGCTGGCCGCCAAGGCGGACGACCCGAACAAGGTCTGGGAACAGGCCGACCTGATCGCCCGTGGCGAAAAGGTCTACGCCGCCAACTGCGCGGCCTGCCACCAGGCCAACGGCAAGGGCGCCGGTCCGATCAAGCCGCTCGACGGCTCGGCCATCGTCCAAGACGCCGACAAGGGCAAGCAGATCGCCATCGTGCTCAATGGCGCGGCCAACGGCGCGATGCCGTCGTGGAAGCAGCTGTCCGACACCGAGATCGCCGCGGTGATCACCTACACCAAGAACCACTGGTCGAACGCGACCGGTCAGACCGTGCAGCCGGCCGAAGTGCTGGCCGCGCGCAAGTGACTCACCGACGCATCGACAAGGATCCAACCATGAGCGCTGTTCTGGACTCCCACGGTCACGTTGCCGGTGACCACGCGCACGACGATCACCACCACGACCATCCGCACGGCTGGCGCCGCTGGCTGTTCGCCACCAACCACAAGGACATCGGGACGCTCTACCTGCTGTTCTCGTTCACGATGCTGATGATCGGCGGCCTGCTGGCGCTGGGCATCCGCGCCGAGCTGTTCCAGCCCGGCCTGCAGTTCGTGAACCCCGAGCTGTTCAACCAGTTCACCACGATGCACGGCCTGATCATGGTGTTCGGCGCCATCATGCCGGCCTTCGTGGGCTTCGCGAACTGGATGATCCCGCTGCAGATCGGCGCGTCGGACATGGCCTTTGCGCGGATGAACAACTTCAGCTTCTGGCTGATGATTCCCGCGGCCATCATGCTGGTGGCGTCGTTCTTCATGCCCGGCGGCGCGCCTGCCGCGGGCTGGACGCTCTACGCGCCGCTGACGCTGCAGATGGGCCCGTCGATGGACGCCGGCATCTTCGCGATGCACATCCTCGGCGCCAGCTCGATCATGGGCTCGATCAACATCATCGTCACGATCCTGAACATGCGCGCGCCGGGCATGACGCTGATGAAGATGCCGCTGTTCTGCTGGACCTGGCTGATCACCGCCTACCTGCTGATCGCTGTGATGCCGGTGCTCGCCGGCGCGATCACGATGACGCTGACGGACCGCCACTTCGGCACCAGCTTCTTCAGCCCGGCCGGCGGCGGCGACCCGGTGATGTACCAGCACATCTTCTGGTTCTTCGGCCACCCCGAGGTCTACATCATGATCCTGCCGGCGTTCGGGATCATCAGCGCCATCGTGCCGGCGTTCGCGCGCAAGCGCCTGTTCGGCTACACCTCGATGGTCTACGCCACCGCGTCGATCGCAATCCTGTCGTTCATCGTGTGGGCGCACCACATGTTCACGACCGGCATGCCGGTGACCGGCCAGCTGTTCTTCATGTACGCGACCATGCTGATCGCGGTGCCCACGGGCGTGAAGATCTTCAACTGGATCGCCACCATGTGGCGCGGCTCGATGACCTTCGAGACGCCGATGCTGTTCGCGGTCGGCTTCATCTTCGTGTTCACGATGGGCGGCTTCACCGGCCTGATCCTGTCGGTCGCGCCGATCGACATCCAGGTCCAGGACACCTACTACGTCGTCGCCCACTTCCACTACGTGCTCGTGGCCGGCTCGCTGTACGCGCTGTTCGCCGGCTTCTACTACTGGGGCCCGAAGTGGACCGGCGTGATGTACGACGAAACGCGCGGCAAGATCCACTTCTGGTGGTCGCTGATCGCGTTCAACGTCACCTTCTTCCCGATGCACTTCCTGGGTCTGGCCGGCATGCCGCGTCGCTACGCCGACTACCCGATGCAGTTCACCGACTTCAACCAGATCGCTTCGATCGGCGCGCTGGCGTTCGGCCTGGCGCAGGTGTATTTCTTCTTTTTCGTCGTGCTGCCGTGCATGCGCGGCAAGGGCGAGAAGGCGGCGCAAAAGCCCTGGGAGGGCGCCGAGGGTCTCGAGTGGGAAGTGCCGTCGCCGGCGCCTTTCCACACCTTCGAGAACCCGCCCAAGCTGGACGCCACGGCCACGCGCATCGTCGGCTGATCGAGATCCCAGCAGTCCCATGGCCACCAAGCCCGAGCAACGCCGCAGCAACCTGCGGCTCGCCCTGATCCTCGCGACCGTTGCGGCGGCGTTCGCCGCCGGCTTCGTCGCGAAGATCGTGCTGTTCGGCGCCTGAGGACATCGCCGCGATGAGCAACCCGCGCCGCGCCGCCGACAACCGCCGCATGGTCGCCAAGCTGGCGGTCGTCGCGCTGGCGATGTTCGGCTTCGGCTATGCGCTGGTGCCGATCTACAAGCACATCTGCGAGGCGCTGGGCATCAACGTGCTGTCGCTGTCGGAGCGCACCGTCAACGGTGCGTCGTCGCCGACGAAGAACACGCAGATCGACCCAAGCCGCACGATCACGGTCGAGTTCGACGCCAACGCGCGCGGGCCGTGGGAGTTCCATCCCGCCAAGCGTTCGGTCGACGTCCACCCCGGCGAGCTCGTCACGGTGATGTACGAGTTCCGCAACGTGCAGAACCGCGAGATGTCGGCGCAGGCGATCCCGAGCTACGCGCCCAAGCAGGCGACCGCGCACTTCAACAAGCTGGAGTGCTTCTGCTTCAACGAGTACCGGCTGCAGCCGGGCGAGAGCAAGCAGTGGCCGGTGGTGTTCTACATCGACCCCAAGCTGCCCAAGGACGTGCGCACCATCACGCTGAGCTACACCTTCTTCGAGGTCGGCGGCAAGGGTGTCGCGTCGCCCGCCAACGCTTCCGCCGCAACATCGGCCGTCGCCAAGGCGGCGGGGGCCGTGTGAGCGCGATGGCCGAGCCGAACAACCGCCACGACGCGCCGGGCGCCGACCTGCGCGAGGCCGTGCAGCGCCGGGGCTCGTTCCTGGGCACGCTGAAGGCGGTGGCCTGGTCGTTCTTCGGCGTGCGCAAGGGCAGCGACTATGAAAAGGATGTCGGCCAGCTCAATCCGCTGCACGTCATCGTCGCCGGCGTGATCGCCGCGGCGCTGTTCGTGCTGGCGCTGGTGCTGGTCGTGCGCTTCGTGATCGCCAGCGGCGCTGCCGCCTGATCGCGCCGGGCGCATTGCAAACGAGAGATCGAGGTTTTCAGGAGAGCAAGCACATGTCGGCAGCATCCCACGGGGCGACGCCCTACTACTTCGTGCCGGGGCCCTCGCGGCATCCGATCATGGCCGCGATCGGCCTGTTCTTCGTGATCCTGGGCGCCGGCCAGTGGATCAATGGCCACGGCTGGGGCGCGTACTCGCTGCTGTTCGGCCTGCTGTGGTGGGCCTTCGTGCTCAAGCAGTGGTTCGGCGACGCGATCCGCGAGAGCGAGGGCGGCCTGTACGGCCGTCGCATCGACGTCTCCTACCGCTGGAGCATGAGCTGGTTCATCTTCAGCGAAGTGATGTTCTTCGCGGCGTTCTTCGGCGCGCTGTTCTGGGCTCGCGTGTTCGCCGTGCCGACGCTGGGCAGCCTCGACAACGCCATCCTGTGGCCCGACTTCAAGGCCGTGTGGCCGAGCGTCGTGCCTGGCGCGACCGCGTCGCCGGCAGGCACCGTCGAGGCGTTCTCGACGATGGGCCCGTGGCCGATCCCGACCATCAACACCGCGCTGCTGCTGAGCTCGGGCGTCACGCTGACGATCGCCCACCACGCGCTGGTGGCCGGCGAGCGCGGCAAGACGATCTTCTGGATGTGGCTGACGGTGCTGCTGGGCATTGTCTTCCTGGGCTTCCAGGCCTATGAGTACCACCATGCGTACAGCGAGCTGAACCTCAAGCTCACCAGCGGCATCTACGGCTCGACCTTCTTCATGCTGACCGGCTTCCACGGCTTCCACGTGCTCGTCGGCATGCTGATGCTGCTGTTCATCACGATCCGCCTGATGAAGGGCCACTTCACCAAGGACCGCCATTTCGGCTTCGAAGGCGCCGCCTGGTACTGGCACTTCGTCGACGTGGTCTGGCTCGGCCTCTACGTGATCGTCTACTGGATGTGACGCGCCGGACCGCACCGGCATGAACGACAAGAGCGCCGCGAGGCGCTCTTGTTCATTGGGGAACGGCCGTTGCGCCGCCCTCAGCGGCCGACCGGCAGGCCGGTCGGCTGGATCCAGCCGAGCTTGTAGGCGACCAGGATGAACACGAACAGCGCGACGGACAGTCCGATGCGAACGGTCAGCGCACGAGCCATGCGGCCCTTGCGGTGGCCTTCTTCCTCCGAGCTGCCGTGCAGCATCGCCCGGCCGGCGAGGAACAGCGCGGCGACGATGCCGACGAAGGCGAGGGCGATGACGATCTTCATGCCGACACTGTATGGCATGCGACACGCCACTTGCGGCGAGGCGGCGCGATGAGCGAGCGCACGCGCCGCTGGCTGGTCCTGATCGCGGCATTGGCTGCGATCGCCGTGACCGTGCGTCTGGGCGTGTGGCAGCTCTCGCGTGCGGCGCAGAAGGAGGCGCTGCAAGCCGGCCTCGCCGAGCGCGGCGCCATGCCGCCGCTGCCTCAGGGCGAACTGGCGCGCGACGCGGCGACGGCGACGGCGCAGTGGCACCGGCACGTGCGCGTGCGCGGGCGCTGGCTGGCGCAGCACACCGTCTACCTCGACAACCGCCAGATGGACGGGCGCCCCGGCTTCTACGTGCTCACGCCGCTCGAGCTCGCGCCCGGCGATGCGGTCGTCGTGCAGCGCGGCTGGGCGCCGCGCGACGCTCGCGACCGCACCCGCGTGCCGTCCGTACCGACGCCGCCCGGCGAGGTCGTGCTCGATGCCGTGATCGCGCCGCCGCCGTCGCAGCTCTATGCCCTGGGCGCCGAATCGCCCGGCGCGCTGCGGCAGAATCTCGACCTCGCGGCGTTTGCGCGCGAAACGGGCCTCGCGCTGCGACCGCTGTCGCTGATGCAGACGGACGGGCGGAAGGACGGGCAGACGAGCGCGCAGAACGACGGTCAGCGCGACACGCCCGACGCCCCCTCCGACGGCCTCGCGCGCCGCTGGCCCGCCCCCGCGGCCGACGTGTACAAGCACTACGGCTATGCCTTCCAGTGGTTTGCTCTGGCGACCCTCGTCGCCGGCCTCTATGTCTGGTTCCAGCTCCTCCGCCCGCGACTCCGTGCCCGCCGTGCCGCATGACTCGGCCGAGCCGATCGGCCTGACCGTCCACAGCCTGCCGTCGCCGGGGCTTGCGCCTGCCAAGGCGCGCAGCGGCCGCCTGAAGATGCTGCTGGTGCTGGCGGTGTGCGCCGCGCCGGTCGTGGCCTCGTACTTCACGTACTACGTGATCCGGCCGCAGTCGCGCAGCAGTCATGGCGCGTTGATCGAGCCGCAGCGTCCGCTGCCCTCGGCCAGCGCGCTGCCGCTGACGGACCTGGAGGGCCGCGCGGTCGATCCGGCCTCGCTGGCCGGCCAATGGCTGCTCGTGGCGGTCGGCGGCGGCGCCTGCGACGCGCTGTGCGAGAAGCAGCTCTACCTGCAGCGCCAGTTGCGGGAAGCGCTCGGCCGCGACAAGGACCGCGTCGACCGCGTCTGGCTGATCGACGACGCCCAGCCGGTGCGCGCCGAACTGCGTCCCGCGCTTGCCGGCGCCACGGTGCTGCGCGCCGATGCCGCCGCGCTGCGCGCCTGGCTCGCGCCGGCATCGAACGAGCCGATGGCGCCGCACTTTTTCGTCGTCGATCCGCGCGGCCACCTGATGATGCGCTTTCCGGCGCCGAGCGAGCCCAAGCCCATCTTGCGCGACCTGAGCCGCCTGCTGCGCGCCTCGGCCAGCTGGGACCAGGCCGGGCGCTGAGCGCCACGGCAGGAACACGATGGACGCGACGCCGCTGTACAACTTCGAGCCGCTGCTGCACATGGCGCTGCTGGGCGTCGTGATCGCGCTCGGCCCGCTGGCGTGGTGGTGGGTGCGCCACCGCGGCGTCGACGGTGCGCGCCGCGGCCACGCGCTGGTGCTGCTGACGCTGTTCCTGACCTTCGACCTGGTGCTGTTTGGTGCCTTCACGCGCCTGACCGACTCCGGCCTCGGCTGCCCCGACTGGCCCGGCTGCTACGGCAGCGCGAGCCCGCTCGGCGCCAGCGACGAGATCCAGGCCGCGCAGACGGCCCAGCCCACCGGGCCGGTCACGCACGGCAAGGCCTGGGTCGAGATGGTCCACCGCTACCTCGCCACCGGCGTCGGGGTGCTGATCACGGTCGCGATGGCGCTGGCCTGGCTGCAATGGCGGCGCGATCGCCGCTCGCTTGCCACGGCGCTGTGGGCCAGCGCGACCTTCGTCTGGGTGTGCGTGCAAGGCGCGTTCGGCGCCTTCACCGTCACGCTCAAGCTCTATCCGGCCATCGTCACCGCACACCTGCTGGGCGGGCTGGTCCTGCTTGCGTTGCTGGCCGCGCAGGGCGCCGCGCCACGGCGCGGCGAGGTCGCGGTCAGCGCACGCCTGCGTGCCGCCATGGTGGCGCTGGCCGCGTTGGCCACCGTGCAGATCGCCCTCGGCGGCTGGGTCAGCACCAACTACGCGGTGCTCGCGTGCAGCGACTTCCCGACCTGCCAGGGCCAGTGGTGGCCGGCGGCAATGGACTTCGAGCACGGCTTCTCGATCCTGCGCCCGCTGGGCACCGGCAAGGGCGGCGAGGGCTTCCTGCCGTTCGCCGCACTCACGGCCATCCACATGACGCATCGCATCGGCGCCGTCGTCGTGCTGGCCACGATGCTGGCGCTGGCCGTTGCGCTCGGCCGCGTGCCGTCGCTGCGGCGCTTTGCGGCCGGCTTGCTGCTGGTGGCGCTGTGGCAGTTGGCGAGCGGCGTCTCGAATGTCGTGCTCGGCTGGCCGCTGGTGGCGGCGGTGGCGCATACCGGTGGCGCTGCCGCGCTGACGATCGTGATGACCACGCTGCTCGTGCGCACGCGCCGCGAGCCGGCTGCCGTCGCGGCCTGGGACGCGGCGGCCGTCGCGCCGCAGTCCCGTTCCTAGAACCTCCGACCGCCTTCGCGCCGACTCCCCCGTGGTCACTCCTGCTCCGATGCCTTCCACCGCCGCGCCCGATCCCGCGCCGGGCGCGCTGCCCTCGCCTTGGCGGCAGTTCTTCGTGCTGACCAAGCCGCGCGTCGTGCAGTTGATCGTGTTCTGCGCGCTGATCGGCATGCTGCTGGCCGTGCCCGGCTGGCCCGATGCCGCGGCGTGGGGCACGTTGGCACTCGCGTGCCTCGGTATCTGGCTGGTCGCGAGCGCCGCGGCGGCCTTCAACTGCCTGGTCGAGCAGGGCATCGACGCGAAGATGAAGCGCACCGCCTGGCGCCCGACCGCCAAGGGCGAGCTCGGCCGCGGCCAGACCTTGCTCTTCGCCGCCGTGCTGTGCGCGCTGGGCAGCGCGCTGCTGTGGACGGCGGTCAACCCGTTGACGATGTGGCTGACGCTGGCCACCTTCGTCGGCTACGCGGTGATCTACACCGTGATCCTCAAGCCGCTGACGCCGCAGAACATCGTGATCGGCGGTGCGTCGGGCGCGATGCCGCCGGTGCTCGGCTGGGCGGCGATGCGCGGCGAGGTCGGTCCCGAGTCGCTGATCCTGTTCCTGATCATCTTCCTGTGGACGCCGCCGCACTTCTGGGCGCTGGCGCTGTACCGCGCCGAGGACTACGCGCGCGCCGGCCTGCCGATGCTGCCGGTCACGCACGGCAACGAGTTCACGCGGCTGCAGATCCTGCTCTACACCTTCGTGCTGCTGGCCGCGACGCTGCTGCCCTTCGTCTACGGCATGAGCGGCTGGCCGTACCTCGTGGCCGCGGTCGCGCTGGGGCTGTGGTTCTGCGCCTATGCGCTGCGCCTGTGGCGCGGCTACAGCGAGGCGCTGGCGCGCCGGACCTTCCGCTTCTCGATCTGGTATCTGTCGGCACTTTTCGCTGCGCTGATGGTCGACCACTACCTGCCCGTCTGAGCTCTGCCGCCATGCCGATGATCCTTCGCCGCACCCTTCTTGCCGCCTGTGCGGCCTCGATGCTCGTCACGCTGGCCGGCTGCGACCGGCTCGCGGCGCTGGTCGACAAGAAGCCCGCATTCCAGGCCGTGGACATCACCGGCGCCGACTACGGCGCGGCGCTCGCGCTGACCGACGCCGACGGCCGGCCGCGCACGATGGCCGACTTCAAGGGCAAGGTCGCGGTGGTGTTCTTCGGCTACACGCAGTGCCCCGACGTCTGCCCGACCACGATGGCCGAGATCGCCGCGGCGAAGAAGCAGCTCGGCGCGGCCGGCGAGCGCGTGCAAGGCGTGTTCGTCAGCGTCGATCCGGCGCGCGACACGCCCGAGGTGCTCAAGGCCTACGTGAACGCCTTCGATCCGAGCTTCGTCGCGCTGCGCGGCACGCCCGAGCAGACCGCGGCGGTCGCGAAGTCCTTCAAGGTCTTCTTCCAGCAGGTGCCCGGCAAGGAGCCGGGGCGCTACACGATCGACCACACCGCGGGCGCCTACGTGTTCGACGCCGAGGGCCGCGTGCGGCTGTTCGTGCGCTACGGGCAGCCGGTCGAGGCCTGGACGGCCGACCTCAGGCAGCTGCTCGGCTGATCGATTCCCAATGAGAACGGGGCCGCGATGCGGCCCCGATTCCTTTGAAGGCGAATCCGCTTCAGGCCGCTTCGGCCAGCGCGACGCGCATCTTCTTCATCGCCGCCACTTCGATCTGGCGGATGCGCTCGGCGCTGACGCCGTACTCGGCGGCCAGCTCGTGCAGCGTCGCGCCGCCCGAGCCGTCGTCTTGCACTTGCAGCCAGCGCGCCTCGACGATGCGGCGGCTGCGCGCATCCAGCGCGTCGAGCGCGCGCGCGATGCCGTCGGAGGCCAGTGCGTCGCGGCGCTGCGCCTCGATCACGCGCGTCGGCTCGTGGCGTTCGTCGGCCAGGTAGGCGATCGGCGCGTAACTTTCCTCGCCGTCGTCGGAGGTCGGCTCCAGCGCGACGTCGCCGCCGGCCAGGCGCGTTTCCATCTCGATGACTTCCTCGCGCTTGACCTTGAGCTGGTCGGCGACGAGGTCGATCTCGGCGTCGCTGAGCGACTGGCGGTGCTGCTGCGCGTCGCTGTCTTCGCCGCTGACCTCGGCCTTGAAGCCTTGCTTCATCGAGCGCAGGTTGAAGAACAGCTTGCGCTGCGCCTTGGTCGTGGCCACCTTCACCAGGCGCCAGTTGCGCAGCACGTACTCGTGGATTTCGGCCTTGATCCAGTGCAGCGCGTAGCTGACCAGGCGCACGCCCTGCGAGGGGTCGAAGCGCTTCACGGCCTTCATCAGGCCGATGTTGCCTTCCTGGATCAGGTCGCCATGCGGCAGGCCGTAGCCGAGGTATTGGCGCGAGACGGCCACCACCAGGCGCAGGTGCGACAGCACCAGCTGACCGGCAGCGGCGAGGTCGTTCTGTTCGCGCAGCCGCTTGGCGAGCGACTGCTCTTCCTCGAGCGTCAGCATCGGCAGGCGATTCACGGCCGAGATGTAGGCGTCGAGGTTGCCCAGCGAGGGCACCAGCGCCCAAGGATCGCGGATCGCGAGGGCGGTGCCGGCGGCGGGCGTCGTGGACGGTGAGAGAGACATGCAGTCCTCCTTTGCAGCCAAGATACTAGCACTCGATCCGATCGAGTGCTAAGTCGAAGGCGATTGAAGACGCCTATTTGTCTCTAAGGAAATAACTGAGAGTGTGCACTAACACGCGTCAGGTGCTATCGCGCACGATCAGGGACCAGCCGAGATCGACGCAGCTGGTCGCGACCGGTTCCCCGCGCATCATCGCCAGCAGCATCGTGGCGGCTGCGCGGCCGATCTCGGCGCGCGGCGTGCGCACCGTGGTCAGCGCCGGGACCATCTGGTCGCTGCCGGTCAGATCGTTGAAGCCGGCCACCGCCACCCGCTTCGGCACGGCGATGCGCAGGCGCTGCGCGGCCAGCAGGGCGCCCTGGGCCAGGTCGTCGTTGCAGAAGAAGATCGCGTCGACGGCCGGCCGCTGCGCGACGATCTGCTCGAACATCTGCGCGCCCAGCGCCATCGACGACGGCGCCGGATTGAGCCACTCGAGCTTGGCGTCGTACAGGCCGGCGGCCTGCAGCGTCTCGCGCCAGCCCTCGCGCCGCTGCAGCGTGCGCGGATCGAGCTGGGCCGCCGCGAACGCGACGCGCCGGCGGCCGCGCTCGAGCAGGTGGCGCGTGATCGCCGCGCCCGCGTCGCGCTGGGAGAATCCGACGCTGTAGACGCCCGGCTGCGGCGCCGACTCCATCAGGTGCACGCAGGGCACGCCGCTGGCGGCCAGCAGCGAGCGGGTCGACTCGTGGCGGTCGAAGCCGGTGACCAGCACGCCCGCCGGCCGGTGCGCCAGGTGCTCGCGCAGCAGCTGCTCCTCCTCGCTCGGGTCGTAGTGCGTGATGCCGATCAGCGTCTGGTAGCCGGCCGGACGCAAGGTGCGCTGCACCGCCTCGAGCAGGTCGACGAACAGCGCGTTCGACAGCAGCGGGATCAGCACCGCGACATGCGAGCTGCGCTGCGAGGCCAGCGCGCGAGCCGCCGGATCGGGCACGTAGCCCAGCCGGCGGGCGGCCTCCAGCGCCCGCTGCGCCAGCTCTGCATCCACGGTGCGCTCGCCGCGCAGTGCGCGCGAAACGGTGATCGGGCTGACGCCGGCCGCCTGGGCGACGTCGGCCAGCGTCACGCGTCCGGTGGCACGGGTGCGGCGGTTCATGCCCGGCGGCCTAGGGAAACCACGGATCGGCGATGGGGTCGCATGGCCTAGGATAGCGCTATCTCAGCAAGGCGCGCAAGCCGAGCGAACCCCGGGGCGAGAGGCATTTCTCCTCGGGATTGATCGATCCGGCTTGCGGCCTTCTTTTGCTTCGAATCAGATAGCGCTATCTCAAATGGGCATCTCGGTGGTCGTGATGGGCGTTTCCGGCTGCGGCAAGTCGACGCTCGCCGAAGCGGTGGCGGCGCGCCTGGACCTGCCCTACGTCGAGGGCGACGCGTTCCACAGCGAAGCCAACCGTCAGAAGATGAGCCACGGCATTGCGCTGACCGACACCGACCGCGACGGCTGGCTCGACACGCTGGCCGCCGAGCTGCGCGCGCGAGCGCCAGGCGCCGTGCTGAGCTGCTCGGCGCTCAAGCGCCGCTACCGCGATCGGCTGCGCGCCGCGGCGCCGGGCCTGCGCTTCCTGTTCCTCGAGATCGACCGCGCGCACGCGATCGAGCGCGTCGCCGCACGCGCCGGCAGCCACTTCTTCAACGCCAGCCTGGTCGACAACCAGTTCGAGACGCTGGAGCCGCCGCTCGCCGAGCCGGGCGTGCTGCGGCTCGACGCCCGCGCGCCGCTCGCCCGCCTGGTCGACGAATCCTTGCGCTGGCTCACGAGCGAGGAGACGCGATGAATCACGCACCTGAAGACAGCGGCCTCGCGCAGCGGCTCGCCCATCGCGCGATGGCGGTCTGCCTCGGCGTGATGGCCTTGGCGGTGTTCGTCAACGTCGTGCTGCGCTACGGCTTCGGCAGCGGCATCGCGGCGAGCGAGGAGCTCTCGCGGCTGCTGTTCGTCTGGATGGTGTTCATCGGCGCGGCGGCGTCGTATCCGCGCGGCGAGCACATGGCCTTCACCAGCCTGGTGGCCGCGCTCGCGGGCCGTCCGCGCGCCTTGCTCGCCGCGACGCTCGCGATCCGCGCGCTCGTGCTGTTGGCCTGTGCGCTGCTCGCCTGGGGCGCCTGGCAGCAGGTGCAAGTCGGTTGGTCGAGCCGCTCGGTGGTGCTCGGCTACCCGACCGCGCTGCTGCCGCTGCCGGCGCTGCTGTGCGCGCTCGCGATCGGCGCGATGGCGCTGGCCGAGATCGTGCGTCGCACGCCGCTGGACCTGGGCCACGCCCACGAAGTGGAGTGAAGGCCATGGCGCCCGAGACCCTCGCCTTCCTGATCTTCTGCGGCGGCATGCTGGCGCTGATGGGCGTCGGCATGAACATGGCGCTCGCGCTCGTGCTCACCGGCGCCGGCATGGCCTGGGCGCTCGACTTCTGGGACACGCAGTTGCTGGCGCAGAACCTGGTCGCGGGCGTCGACAGCTTCCCGCTGCTGGCGGTGCCGTTCTTCGTGCTGGCCGGCGAGCTGATGAACGCCGGCGGCATCAGCCGCCGCATCATCGACATGGCGCAAGCCTGGTGCGGCCACATCCGCGGCGGGCTCGGCTACGTGGCGATCGGCGCGGCGGTGCTGATGGCCAGCATGAGCGGCTCGGCGCTGGCCGACACCGCGGCGCTGGCCACGATCCTGATGCCGATGATGCGCCGCCAGGGCTATCCGCTGCACACCTCGGCCGGCCTCATCGCCTCCGGCGGCATCATCGCGCCGATCATTCCGCCGTCGATGCCCTTCGTGATCTACGGCGTCACGACCAACACGTCGATCTCGGCGCTGTTCCTGTCGGGCATCGTGCCCGGCCTGCTGATGGGCGCAGGCCTCGTGATCGCGTGGAAGCTCGTCGTGCGGCGCATCGACCTGCCCACCGGTGAGCCGCTGGCGCTGCGCGAGCGCCTGCGCGCTACCGCACGCGCGTTCTGGGCGCTGCTGATGCCGCTCATCATCATCGGCGGCATGAAGAGCGGCGTGTTCACGCCGACCGAGGCGGCCGTGGTGGCGGCGTTCTACGCGCTGGCCGTGGCGCTGTTCGTGCACCGCGAAATGACGCTGGCCGAGGTCGAGGGCGTGCTGGTGCGCGCGGCCAAGACGACCGCGATCGTGATGTTCCTGTGCGCCGGTGCGCAGGTTGCAAGCTACATGATCACGCTGGCCGACCTGCCCAGCGTGCTCACCGGCTGGCTGGGCCCGATGGTGGAGCACCCGCGCGTGCTGGTCGCCGTGATGATGGTGGTGCTGGTGCTGATCGGCACCGCGCTCGACCTCACGCCCACGATCCTGATCTTCGCGCCGGTGATGCTGCCAATCGCCGTGAAGGCCGGCGTCGACCCGGTCTACTTCGGCCTGATGTTCGTGCTCAACGGCGCCATCGGCCTGATCACGCCGCCGGTTGGCACCGTGCTCAACGTGGTGGCCGGCGTCGGCCGGCTGCCGCTGTCGCGCGTGATCCGCGGCGTGAACCCCTTCCTCCTCGTCTACCTGTTCGTGCTCGCGCTGCTGGTCGTGTTCCCGCAGATCGTGACCGCGCCGGTGGCGTGGATGCGCTGACCCCAAGACAGACCGATCCAAGGAGACCGAAGATGCAAGTCCTTCGTCGCACCGTTCTCGCCGCGGCCTTCGCCGCCGCGCTCGCCGCGCCGTTCGCGGCCCTGGCCCAGGACATCAAGCCGCGCATCATCCGCTTCGGCTACGGCCTCAACGAACAGAGCAACCAGGGCCGCGCGGTCAAGCTGTTCGCGCAAGAGGTCGAGAAGCGCTCGGGCGGCAAGATGCGTGTGCGCGCGGTCGGCGCCGCCGCGCTCGGCCCCGACGTGCAGATGCAGCAGGCCCTCATCGGCGGCGCGCAGGAAATGATGGTCGGCTCGACCGCCACGCTGGTGGGCATCAGCAAGGAAATGGCGCTGTGGGACACGCCCTTCCTGTTCAACAATGCGCGCGAAGCCGACGCGGTGCTCGACGGACCCGTCGGGCAGAAGGTGATGGCCAAGCTCGACGAGAAGGGCCTGGTCGGCCTGGTCTATTGGGAGAACGGCTTTCGCAACCTGACCAACAGCAAGCGCGCGGTCAACAAGCTCGAAGACCTCGACGGCATCAAATTGCGCGTGATGCAGAACAACGTCTACCTCGACAGCTTCAAGACCCTGGGCGCCAACGCGGTGCCGCTGCCGTTCTCGGAGCTGTTCAGCGCACTCGAGACCAAGACGGTCGACGGCCAGGAGAACCCGTACAACACCATCCTGTCGAGCAAGTTCTACGAGGTGCAGAAGTACCTCAGCATCACCAACCACGTCTACAGCCCGTGGATCGTGCTGGTGAGCAAGAAGTGGTGGGACCAGCTCTCCAAGGATGAACAGAAGGTCCTGCGCGACGCCGCCGTCGCGAGCCGCGACTTCGAGCGCCGCGACACGCGCGACGAAGCCGGCCGCGCGCTGGCCGAGCTGAAGGCCAAGGGCATGCAGATCAACGAGCTGCCGCCGGCCGAGGCCGCGCGCATGCGCGACAAGCTCACGCGCGTGAATGCCGGCATCGGCGCCAACATCGGCATGGACCTGTGGCAGGAAACGCAGGCCGAGCTGGCGAAGCTGCGAGAGAAGAAGTGAGGCCTCGTGCGGCGCGATACTGCGTCGCATGAACCAGGTCCACCGCTTCAGCCTCACCGTCGAGTTCGGCGACTGCGACCCGGCGCAGATCGTCTGGTTTCCCAACTTCTTCCGCTGGTTCGACGCCGGCTCGCGGCGCTACTTCATCGCCTGCGGCGTGCCGACCTGGCAGGAGACCGAGGCCTCGTTGGGCATCATCGGCACGCCGCTGGTCGACACGAAGGCGCGCTTCGTCAAGCCGGCCAGCTACGGCGACGAGATCGCCGTCGAGAGCACGGTGAGCGAATGGCGCGGCAAGAGCTTCGTGATGAGCCACCGCATCTTCAACGCGGCGGGCGAGCTGCTGTGCGAATGCGAGGAGGTGCGCGTGTTCGCCGAGCGCGTCGCGGGCGATCGGCATCGCATCCGTGCGGTGCCGGCGCCCGAGTCGATCAAGGCGCTGTGCGCGCAGCGCTAGACTGGTTTTCTTCATGACGATGCCATAGCGCGCGGCCTTTGCTCCGCGTGCCGAAGGAGACGACGATGGCTTCCAAGGCTGCCTTCCACTGGGACGACCCGCTGCTGCTCGATGCGCAGCTGTCGGACGACGAACGCGCCGTGCGCGACGCCGCGCGCGCCTACTGCCAGGACCGGCTCGCGCCGCGCGTGCTGCAGGCCTTTCGCGACGAAACCACCGATGCGGCCATCTTTCGCGAGATGGGCGAGCTCGGCCTGCTGGGCCCCACCATCCCCGAGGCCTACGGCGGCGCCGGCCTCAACTACGTCAGCTACGGCCTGGTCGCGCGCGAAGTCGAGCGCATCGACTCCGGCTATCGCTCGATGATGAGCGTGCAAAGCTCGCTGGTCATGGTGCCCATCCACGAGTTCGGCACCGAGGCGCAGAAGCAGAAATACCTGCCCAAGCTCGCCCGCGGCGAATGGATCGGCTGCTTCGGCCTGACCGAGCCCAACCACGGCTCGGACCCCGGCAGCATGGCCACGCGCGCGCGCAGCGTCGCCGGCGGCTACGAGCTCACCGGCTCAAAGATGTGGATCACCAATAGCCCGATCGCCGACGTCTTCGTCGTGTGGGCCAAGGACGACGCCGGCCAGATCCGCGGCTTCATCCTCGACAAGGGCGCCAAGGGTCTTTCCGCACCGGCGATCAAGGGCAAGGTGGGCCTGCGCGCCAGCATCACCGGCGAGATCGTGATGGACCGCGTCTTCGTGCCCGAGGAGAACGCCTTCCCCGAGGTGCGCGGGCTCAAGGGCCCGTTCACGTGCCTGAACAGCGCGCGCTACGGCATCGCCTGGGGCGCTTTGGGCGCGGCCGAGGATTGCTTCCACCGCGCGCGCCAGTACGTGCTGGATCGCAACCAGTTCGGCCGCCCGCTGGCGGCCAACCAGCTGGTGCAGAAGAAGCTGGCCGACATGCTGACCGACATCACGCTGGGGCTGCAGGGCTGCCTGCGCCTGGGGCGCATGAAGGACGAGGGCACGGCGTCGGTGGAGATCACCTCGATCATGAAGCGCAACTCCTGCGGCAAGGCGCTGGAGATCGCGCGCACGGCGCGCGACATGCTGGGCGGCAACGGCATCTCCGACGAGTTCGGCGTGATCCGCCACGTGGTGAACCTGGAGGTGGTCAACACCTACGAGGGCACGCACGACATCCACGCGCTGATCCTCGGGCGCGCGATCACGGGGATCCAGGCGTTCAGTTGAGGGGCGCAACGGCCCCGCCTGCTCCCTCTCCCGCGTGCGGGAGAGGGTTGGGGTGAGGGTCAGGCCGCCACGGACTCCAGTCGGAACGCGCCGATCGCCTGCGCGAGCCGCTGCGCCTGCTCCTTGAGGCTCTCGGCCGCGGCGGCGCTTTGTTCGACCAGCGCGGCGTTCTGCTGCGTCATCTGGTCGAGGTTCGTCACCGCGCTGTTGACCTGTCCGATGCCGTCCGATTGCTCGGCCGCGGCCGCGGTGATCTCGCCGATGATGTCGCTCACGCGGCGCACCGAGGCGACGATCTCGTTCATCGCGCCGCCCGCGTCTTGCACCAGCTTGGCGCCCGAGTCGACCTTCTCGACCGAAGCGCCGATCAGCGTCTTGATCTCCTTGGCCGCGTCGGCGCTGCGCTGCGCGAGGCTGCGCACCTCGGAGGCCACGACCGCGAAGCCGCGGCCTTGTTCGCCGGCACGCGCGGCCTCGACCGCGGCGTTCAAAGCGAGGATGTTGGTCTGGAACGCGATGCCGTCGATCACGCCGATGATGTCGACGATCTTCTTCGAGCTGGCGTTGATCTCGTCCATCGTCGCAACCACCTGCGCGACCACCTCGCCGCCCTTGGCGGCCGAGGTCGAAGCGGAAGACGCCAGCTGATTGGCGGTGCGCGCCGAATCGGCCGTCTGCTTGACGGTGCCGGTCAGCTGCTCCATCGACGCCGCGGTTTCCTGCAGGTTCGACGCCGTCTGCTCGGTGCGCGACGAGAGGTCCTGGTTGCCGGTCGCGATCTCGCTCGAGGCGGTCGTGATGCTGTCGGTCGCGACGCGCACCTGGCCGACGGTGTCGCGCAGCGAGGCGGTCATCTGGCGCAGCGCGGCGAGCAGGCTGCCCGCGGGCGCGTCGTGCAGGTCGACCGCGAGATTGCCGCCGGCGACCTGCTGCATCGCCGCGATCGCATGGCTGGGCTCGCCGCCGAGCTGGCGCAGCACCGAGCGCGCGACCACGACGCCGAGTCCGGCGATCACCGCGAGGATCAGCGCGCCGACTCCGGCGCCGGCCAGCACCGCGCGGCGGACCTGCGCCTTGACGTCATCCATGTAGACGCCCGAGCCGACCATCCAGTCCCAGCCGGGCACGGCCATGACGTACTGCAGCTTGGGCACCGGCTCGCTCGTGCCGGGGCGCGGGAAGTTGGTGTCGACGAAGGCGCGGCCGTCCTTGCTGGCGCGCAGGCCGGCGACCATGTCCTTGATGATGAAGCGACCCTGGCCGTCCTTGAGCTTCTCGCGCATGTCCTGGCCGGCGAACTCCGGCTTGAACGGATGCATCACGCCCGTGCCGTCGAGCGTCCAGAGGTAGTAGTACTCGGTCTTGCCGTCGGCGCCGCCGTAGCGCGCGATGCGCAGTGCCTCCTTGGCGGCGGCTTGGGCATCGGCGACGCTCATCTCGCCCGACGCGGCCTTGGCCTGGTAGCCGAGCACGAGGTTGTGCGCCGCTTCCACCGCGGTGCGCAGCTGGTCGCGGCGGGCCGTCTCGATGTCTCGGCTGGTGTTGAAGGCCGACACGGCGGCCAGCAGGATGACGCCGGCGATCGCGCTGCCCACGAGCAGGGCGATCCGGTTCTTGAAAGTCCAGTGATTCAGCATGGCAATACGTCCGGGAGCGGGCCGTGGCGGGTCATCCGGCCCGAAGCCTGATATCGGCCGCGGTTTGCGCGACTGAAGGGCTGGAGACGATTCTGGACGGCCGGCGCGCCGCGCCATGGGCCGAAAAGCGGGCGCCCGGCGCGCCAGATGTCAGACCGCCGTCAACGCCGCGCCGTGCGCGCGACCGATGATGCGGGGCGAGGCCGGCCGCATGTGCGAGCGCTGCGCTAGAGTCATCTGCGACGCCAGCGCGGCCGCGGAGATTGCCGGTGATGCCACAGAACCAGACCGCCCGTAAGACCTTGTCCCCGCCTCGCTCGATGCACATCCTGCTCGTCGAAGACGATCCCGCGTTGGCCGAGTCCACCGCCCGCGCCCTGCGCTCGCAGGGCTGGGAGGTCGACCACACTGCGCGCGGCGAGCCCGTTCCCGCCTCGTTGAAGGCCGACCCGTACGACCTGCTCATCCTTGACATCGGCCTGGCCGGCATCGACGGCTTCGAGACCCTGCGCCGCGTGCGCGAGCAGGGCCTGGAGACGCCGGTGCTGATGCTCACTGCGCGCGATTCCATCGAAGACCGCGTCCAGGGCCTCGAGGCCGGCGCCGACGACTACCTGGTGAAGCCCTTCGCGCTGGCCGAGCTGATCGCCCGCGTGCGTGTGCTCACGCGCCGGCACCAGGCACGCCAGGGCAGCGTGCTCGCGATGGGCGGCCTGAAGATGGACCTCACCGCGCGTCGCGCCTGGATCGGCGAAGAGCCGCTCGAGCTCTCGGCGCGCGAATGGTCGGTGCTCGAGTTCCTGCTCGGGCGTGTCGGCCACGTGGTCGGCAAGGAGCAGATCCTGCAGGCCATCAGCGGCTGGGACGACGCGCTGTCGGAGAACGCGGTCGAGGTCTATGTCTCGCGCCTGCGGCCCAAGATCGAGCCGGCCGGGCTGCGCATCCGCGCGGTGCGCGGCTTCGGCTACCTCGTCGAGGACAACGGCGCGGCGGCGCGCTGAGCGGCTCTCTACGCGCGCTCCGTTCGCCGCCATGCCGCTGCCGCTGCTGAAGAGCCTGCGGGCCAAGCTGCTGGCCGCGGCCGGCATGCTGATCCTCGTCATCGCGCCCGTGCGCGTCTGGTTCGACGCGCAGGAGGAGATCGCGCGCGCGGAGGCGCTGTTCGACCAGGTGCTGGCCGACACCGCCTACGCGATCGGCGAGCAGATCGGCGCGGCCGTGGCCGAGGGCCGACCGCCGGCGCGGGCCATCGGTGCGCAGGCCGAGGCCATGCTGCGAGCCAGCCAGACCGAGCGCATCTACTACGCGGTGCTCGACGGCGAGGGCCGACCGATCGCCGGCGACGCGCCGCTGGCCGCGCTGCCTCGATCCGCGCTGCCCGGGCTGTCGCACCGCGCCTTCGATGCCCGGCTCGATGGCGAGGCGGTGCGCATCGTCGACATGGCCGTCGAATGCGGCAGCTTGCCCAATTGCCGCGTGCGCGTGGCCGAGACGCTGGGCCGGCGCGACCTCGCGCGCGCCAGCGCGGTGCGCTCGACCGCGCTGTTCTCGATCGCCTCGGCGGTCGCGTTCGCGATCGCGATCTGGGCCGTCGCGACGCTCGCGCTGCGGCCGCTGCGCTCGGTCAACCGTGAACTCGCCGAACGCACGCTCGATGACCTGCGCCCGCTCGGGGCGCATGGCGTGCCCAGCGAGGTGCGGCCGCTGATCGACGCGATCAACCAGCTGCTGCGCCGCCTCGGCGAGGCGGCCGCGCGCCAGCGCCACTTCATCGCCGACGCGGCCCACCAGCTGCGCACCCCGCTGACCGCCTTGCGCACCGAGTCCGAGCTCGCGGTGCTGGAGCCGCACGCGCCCGAGATCGACGCGACGCTGCGGCGCCTGCACCGCGGCGCCGAACGCGCGGCGCGCCTGGCCGACCAGCTGCTCGCGATGGCGCGCGCCGAGGCGAGCCCGCGCGATTCGGCCGGCCTCGAGCCGCTGGACCTCAAGGCCGTGGCGCAGGAGGCCGCGCAGGACTGGGTACCGCGCGCGCTGCAGCGCGGCGCCGACCTCGGGTTCCAGCTCGAATCCGCGCCGGTGCGCGGGCGCGCGGCGCTGCTGCGCGAGCTGCTGGGCAACCTGGTCCACAACGCGCTGGAGTACGCCGGGCCGCACCCGCGCGCCGACGGCAGCGCGGCACGCATCACCGTGCGCACCGGCTTGCGCGAGGGTTGTCCGTGGATCGAGGTCGAGGACAACGGTCCGGGCATCGCGCCCGACGAGCGCCAGCGCGTCTTCGAGCGCTTCTACCGCGCGCCCGGCTCACCTGGCACCGGCAGCGGCCTGGGCCTGGCGATCGTGCACGACATCGCCACCGCCCACGGCGCGCACGTCGAACTCGGCGAGGCGCTGGACGGTGCGGGGCTGCGCGTGAGCGTGGTGTTCCCCCCGGTAGCCATTTAGCGACGTACCGAACGCGGCAAGTAGGGGTTCACCAGGTCTTGCGCGGATCCGGCTTCGCCGGTCCTCAGCAAGGGCCCCCTCGGGGGCAGCGAGCGATAGCGAGCGTGGGGGTCAGCTGAACCTTGAGTCGAAGCGTGTGTCCGCCTGCTGCAGCCACTCGTCGATCACGCCCAGCAAGGTCGGCGCGGCGACCGGCTTGGTGAGGTAGTGGCGCGCGCCGGCCGCGAGCGCCTTGGCGATCTGTGCCGGCATCGCGTCGGCCGAGACGATCACGACCGGGATCGTCGCGGTGCCGGGGTCCGACTGCAGGTGCGTGAGCAGCGTGAGGCCGTCGATGTCGGGCAGGTTGATGTCGAGCAGCACCAGGTCGGGCGGCGCGGTGCGCACGGCCGCCAGGCCGTCGAGTCCGGTGCGCGCGATGTCGAGCTTGACCTGCGGGCGCTGCGCGAGCATGCCGCGCATGATCTCGATGTTGACCTCGTTGTCCTCGATGTAGAGCACATGGCGCGCGTGGTAATCGGGCTCGGCGAGCGCGGCCGGCTCGGTCGCGGCGCGCTCGTCGTCGCCGCGCTCGGCCAGCGGCAGCAGCACCGTGAAGGTCGAGCCGCGGCCGGCCTCGCTGGAGACGCCCAGCGTGCCGCCCATGCGCTCGACGAGCAGCTTGCTGATCACCAGGCCGATGCCGGTGCCCTCGGTGCCGCTGCCTTCGCGGCCGAGCCGGTTGAAGGGCTCGAACAGATGGGCGAGCTGCGAGTCGGTCAGGCCCAGGCCGGTGTCGCTGACCGCGACCTCCAGCGCCGGGCGGCCCAGGCCGGACTCTTCGCGCACGCGCGCCGACAGCAGCACCGAACCGCCTTCGCGGTTGTACTTGATCGCGTTGGACAGCAGGTTCAGCAGCACCTGGCGCAGGCGCGTCGCGTCGCCGAGCACGCGCGCGTCGTTGCCGAACGAGGCGCGCTGCATCAGCGAGATGTCGCGCGCGCGCGCCTGCACCTCGACCATCGACAGCACCGCGTCGAGCAGCGGCGAGATCGGCTGCGGCTCGATGCGCAGCGCCAGCGTGCCGGACTCGATGCGTGACAGGTCGAGCACCTCGTTGATCATCTCCAGCAGGTGCCAGCCGGCATGCTGGATCTGGCTCACCCAGTCGGCCTGGCGCGCGCCCAGCGGCTGCTGTCGGTCCATGCCCAGCAGCTGCGCGAAGCCGAGCATCGCGTTCAGCGGCGTGCGCAGCTCGTGGCTCATGCGCGAGAGGAACTCGTCCTTGGCGCGGTTGGCCGCCTCGGCGCGGTCGCGGTCGCGTTCGGCGGCCTCGAGCCGCAGGTGCTCGCTGATGTCCTCGATCACGGCAACCAGGCGCGCGGGCTCGCCGTCGGCGCGCAGCGGCGTCACGGTGGCCTCGACCCAGAACGGCGCGCCGTCGGGCCGCAGCAGCCGCTTGCGGCGCCGCACGACCGGCATCTCGCCGCTGGCCAGCGCCGCGCGCAGGCGCGCGTCCTCGGTGCGGTCGTCGGCATGCGTGAACTCGGCCATGCCATGGCCGGTGAGCGCATGGTCCGGGCGCTGCAGCAGCTGCCGGAAGGACTCGTTGAACTGATCGATGCGGCCCTCGAGGTCGGTGTAGACCACGCCCAGCGGCACCGAGTTGAAGATGCTCCGAAAGCGCTGCTCGCTGATGCGCAGCGCCGCCTCGGCCTGTTCGCGCTCGGCGATCTGCTCGCGCAGCTGCCCGGTGCGCTCCTGCACGGCCGATTCGATGCGGCGCGTGCGCCCGGTGACCGTCAGAAGCAGCGCGCCCATCATCGCCGCGGCCGCCAGGCCCGACAGCGAGAACAGCCACGCGGTGCCGCGGTCGCCGCCCGGCGCGCCCTGCACGGCGCTCGGCGAGGCCGCGATGCGCGCTTCCCAGCGCCGACCGGCGAAGGGCAGGGTCAGCCGGTGGTCGCGCAGCGACGTCGCGCCCTGGCGCTCGCAGCCGGGCGGCCCGGACAGGCGCAGCGGATGGCCGTCGTGCAGGTCGTCGAGGTCGACCAGGCAGATCTGCAGGTAGGCGGGCAGGCCCTCGCGCATCGCGCGCAAGGCGTCGTCCATGCGCAGCGTGACGAAGACCAGGCCGCGCAGCTCGCCCTTTTCGCCGGGCGGGGCGGCGTGCCGCACCGGCTCGTAGACCACCACGCCGGTCTGCGTGGCCGTCTCCTGCGTGAGGCGAAAGGCGCGGCTGGCGACCGCCTCGTCGCTCGCGACGGCGCGCGCGATCGCCTCGCGCGAGGCGGGGATCGAGAGCACGTTGACGCCCAGCGCGGCGGCGTTGCGCTCTTCCGGCTCGACGAAGCGCATCGCGATGACCTCGTCGTCGCCGCTGGCGATCGCCGCGTCGCGCTGGAACACCTTGAAGTTGATGTGGCCGTCGATGCGGCCTTGCATCTCGAACGCCTCGACCTGCGAGCGCGGGACGCGCTGGTGCCAGCCGATCGCCTGCAGCGACGGCAGGCGCCGGACCCAGCTGCTGCTCGCGCGCTGGAACTCCTCGCGGTTGACGTCTTCCGAGCCGAGGAAGAGGCTGCGCGCGCCTTCCAGCGCGTCGACATGCGAGGCCAGGCGCAGCGCGATCGTGCGGGCGGCGCCGATCGCGTCGCGCTCGAAGGCGGCCTGCTCGCGCTGGTCGGCCCAGCGGTTGACCTGGTTCACGGCGAGCGCCAGCAAGACGGTGGTCACGAGCAGCGGCAGCGCGACCGTGCCGCGCCGCGGTGCCCAGGCTTCGCGCGGCTGGCCCACCAGCGTCAGCGCGATCGGCCCGGCGATCATCACGCCCAGGGTGTCGCCGACCCACCAGGTGCCCCAGTTCGCGGGCACCTCGGCGGTGTGGATCGTGCCGCTGGCCAGCAGCCCGAGCGTCGCCCAGCTCGCGTTGATCAGGCACGCGGACATGCCGGCCAGGCCGAAGAAGTAGCCGATGTCGGCGGGCGCGTCGAGCGTCAGCGGCTGGCGCACGAAGCGCCGCGCAAGCGCCGCGCCGGCCATCGCCTGGAGCATCGCGCCGATGCCGATCCACGTCGGCAGCGCAAAGGCCGACCAGCCGGCCAGCCCGCGTTCGAGTCCCAGGCCCAGGTTGACCGCGAACGAGCCGAGCAGCACGGCCGGCGCGACCCGCATGCCGTAGCGCAGCACCGCGACGAGCGCGATGCCGGTCGCCGGATACAGCGGCGACGCATAGCCCGGCGGGATCGCCAGCCCCATCGCCAACAGGCCCGTCAGCGCATACGCGATGGCCGTGCCGACGAAGGCCTGCAGCAGCGGCACAGGCGCATCGTGCGAGGCGGGGGCGGCGGAGTCGGTGCTGCTGGACATGGAGGCGTCGGACCGCGCGTGGGCGTGGTCCGCGAGCCTAGCATCGGCGCTGCGTTCGCCGGGGCTTTATGGCGGCGCTGTCGCGGCCGCGCACAGCAAGTTTGTGCGCTGTCAGACGTTGAACAGGAAGTTCATCACGTCGCCGTCCTTGACGACGTAGTCCTTGCCTTCGGCGCGCATCTTGCCGGCGTCCTTGGCGCCTTGCTCGCCCTTGAACGCGACGAAGTCGTCGTAGGCGATGGTCTGCGCGCGGATGAAGCCGCGCTCGAAGTCGGTGTGGATCACGCCGGCGGCCTGCGGTGCGGTGTCGCCGATGTGGATGGTCCAGGCGCGCACTTCCTTCACGCCGGCGGTGAAGTAGGTCTGCAGGCCCAGCAGCTTGAAGGCGGCGCGGATCAGGCGGTTCAGGCCCGGCTCGTCCTGGCCCATCTCGGCCAGGAACATCGCCTTGTCCTCGTCGGCCATGTCGGCCAGCTCGGCTTCGGTCTTGGCGCAGATCGCCACCACCGGCGCGTTCTGCCTGGCCGCGTACTCGCGCAGCTTGTCGAGGAAGGGGTTGTTCTCGAAGCCGTCCTCGGCCACGTTGCCGACGAACATCGCCGGCTTGGCGGTGATCAGGCACAGCGGCTTCAACACCACGCGCTCTTCCTTGCTGAAGTCGATGCCACGCACCGGCAGGCCCTGGTTCAGCGTGGCTTCGCACTTCTTCAGCACCTCGACCAGGCGCTGCGCATCCTTGTCACCGCCGGCCTTGGCGACCTTGCTGTAGCGGATCAGGCTCTTTTCCACCGTGGCGAGGTCGGCCAGGCACAGCTCGGTCTGGATCACCTCGATGTCGGCGATCGGGTCGACCTTGCCGGCCACGTGGATCACGTTCGGATCCTCGAAGCAGCGCACCACGTTGACGATCGCGTCGGTTTCGCGGATGTGCGAGAGGAACTGGTTGCCCAGGCCTTCGCCCTTGCTCGCGCCGGCCACCAGGCCCGCGATGTCGACGAACTCGACGATCGCCGGCACCACGCGCTCGGGCTTGACGATCTCCGACAGCTTGGCCAGGCGCGGGTCGGGCAGCTCGACGACGCCGACGTTGGGCTCGATCGTGCAGAACGGATAGTTCTCGGCCGCGATGCCGGCCTTGGTCAGCGCGTTGAAAAGGGTGGACTTGCCGACATTGGGCAGGCCCACGATGCCGCATTGCAGGCTCATGGCGGATCCGATCTTTGGCGTGGAAAAACGCGAAGAACGCGCGGGGAAACGGCGGATTTTAGTTGGGGCGGCTATCCTGGCCTCGGACCACCGATACCCGGAGCACACCCATGGCCTTGCTGCAGCTCAAGCCCCACACCAAGGATCTCGGCGGCGGTTTCACCGTGCGTCGGCTGCTGCCCGCCGCCGCGCAGCGCGCGGTCGGACCGTTCGTGTTCTTCGACCACATGGGCCCGGTCACCGCGCAGCCGGCGGACAACCACGACGTGCGCCCGCATCCGCACATCGGCCTGGCGACCGTGACCTATCTCTTCGAGGGCGCGATGATGCATCGCGACTCCACCGGCGTCGTGCAGCGCATCGAGCCCGGCGCGATCAACCTGATGATCGGCGGGCGCGGCGTCGTGCATTCCGAGCGCACGCCCGACGATCTGCGCAGCGTCGCGCGCACGAGCCACGGCCTGCAGCTGTGGCTCGCGCTGCCCGAGGCCGACGAGGAGATGGCGCCCGAGTTCCACCATGTCGCGGCCGACGCGATCCCGCAGGCCGCGGTGAACGGCGTCGCGGTGCGCGTGCTGATCGGCGAGGCCTTCGGCCGGCGCTCGCCGGTGCCGCAGCGCTCGCCGACGCTCTACCTCGAGATGGCGCTGCCGGCCGGGGCCTCGATCGTGCTGCCCGACGCGGCCGAGCAGCGCGCGGTCTACGCGGTCGATGCGCCTGTCACGCTCGACGGCGAGACCGTCGAGCCGCAGCACCTGGCGGTGCTCGCGCCCGGCAGCACGCCCACGCTCGCGGCGCCGGTCGGCGCGCGTGTCGCGCTGGTCGGCGGCGCGCCGCTGGGGCATCGCCACATGTGGTGGAACTTCGTCTCCAGCCGCAAGGAGCGCATCGAACAGGCGGCCGACGACTGGGCCGCGGGGCGTTTCCCCAAGGTGCCGGGCGACGAGATCGAGTTCATCCCGCTGCCCGAGCGGCGGTTCTGAGCCTTCTTCAGAAGCTCAGCGTCGCCTCGCCCGCGTCGCCCACGCGCAGCACGCGCTCGAATCCTTCGACGATCACCGCGTTCATGCCGAAGGTGATCGCGCCTTCGAGCCGCGCATCGGCGCGGTAGCTTGCGAGCACGTCGCTCACGGTCGCGCCGGGTGCGATGCCGGCCTCGCCGTCGGGCACGCCGGTGGCCGGGTCGACGTCGGGGATCGGGCAGCGCGAGCAGGGCTTCACGAGCCGCAGCACCACCGGGCCGTCGGCGGTCGCGAAGCGCAGTTCGCCGACATGGTCTTCCAGATGCTCGCGCAGCGCCTCGTCGTCGCCGTCGATCACGAGGTTGGGCCGAAAGCGCGCCATCGTCACCGCCGCGCGGCCCTTGGCGGCCAGGCGCTCGTTGAGCGCCTCGAGCGCGCCGCTGGAGCACACCAGGATCGGGTAGCCGTCGGAGAAGGCGTTGAGCGCATCGATCTCGCCGGTCCACTTCTTGTTGGACAGGCGCCGCTGCTCGGGATCGAAGCGCGCCAGCCGCACCGGGCGGCCGAGGAAGTCGCTGAACCACTGCGCGGCGAGCGCGCCCATGTCCCAGGCCGGCAGACGGTCCTTCCAGACCTTCACGTCGAGCGGCTGGTCGACCGCGTCGAGCGCGAGGTGCAGCGCCAGCATGCCGGGCGCGCGCAGGATCACGTCGGCCGCGCGCAGTTGCGGCCTGACCAGCGCGAGGCGCGGCAGCTCGCGCTGGCTCAGGAACTCGCCGTGCTCGTCGACCACCATCCACTGGCGATCGAGATCGAAGCCGGTCTCGGTGAGCAGCGCCTCGCGCACGTCGACGGCAGCGCAGGACTTGACGGGGTGCAGGTGCAGCGAGGCGACCCGGATCGCGACGGTATCGGTCATCGGGCCATTATCGAAGGGCGTCGCGCTATTTCCCGAGCAGGTCCTTGAGGCGTTCGCGGGCACGCTCCTTGAGCTGCTGCTCGGGCGACTTCGCCGGCGCCGACGCGCCCGAGGCCGCCGGCGGTGCGGCACCGGGCACGATGCCCCTGAGCGCCTCGCCGGCCCGACCGCCGATCACTGCCGGCGCCGCGCGCGCGACCAGCTCGGCGCTGACCGCGCTCCAGCGCACGCGGTAGTCGACCGAAGCCAGCGGCCCGCTGAGCTCGATCGGCACCGTCATGCCCTTGAGCATCGCCAGCTCGGGGCCGCCCTGGCCTTGGTCCGTGCCGGTCACGGTGGCGCGCGCGAGGTAGTCGATGCGCGAGCGCACGAGGTCGATGCTGCCCTCGCCGCCCACGCGCAGGAACGGGCTCTTGGCGACCAGGTCCTTGCTGCGCGCGATGCCGTTGGCGATGTCGAAGCTCGCCGAGAGCTCTGTGAAGTCGGTGCGCTCCTCGTTGTTGCCGGTCTGCCGCGCGTCCTGACCGCCGGCTCGCGTGAGCGCGATCGCCGAACGCCACTGGCGCAGCGTCTTCGCGAGGTTGATGCCGCGCAAGGCGCCGTCGCGCACCGAGAACGCGGCGCGGCCGTCGAGCGCCGTGCGCAGCTGCGAGACGCTCGCGCCGCCCGTCTGCAGGCGGGCGTTCAGGCGCCCGCGGCCTTCGAGCCGCTCGTAGCGCGCGACATCGCTCAGCAAGGCGCGCAGGTCGACGTTGTCCGCATTGAAATCCAGGCCGAGCCGGCGCGTGTTGGCGTCGGCGCGCGCCGTGCCGGCGAACTGTCCGCCCCACGAGCGGCCCGCCAGCCGCGTGACGTCGAGCACGCCGTCGCGCACGGTGGCGACGAATTGGGCGTCGTCGATGCGGTAGGGCGGGTAGACCAGCTTGCCGGCGCGCAACTCGAGACGGCCGTCGAAGGCCTTCAATGCAGACAGGTCCACCGGCGCGTCGGCCGGCGCCGCCCCCGAGGCGGCTGGCGCTGGCGAGCGCGCGGCCACGAAGCGCGTGAGATCGAGTCCGTCGAAGCGCGCCTTGGCATCGACGCGCGCTCGCGCGCCGCCGAGCGCGGCATCGGCCTGCAGCTCGAAGCGCTGCTCGTTGAACGTGCCGGCCAGTCGCGCCGCGGCGCGTTGGGCGTCGGCATTCAGCGTGCCCTCGGCACGCAGCTGAAGCGGCGCCGGCGTGGGTGCGCTGAACGTGACCGCGAGCTGCGCGCCGTCGAGCGCGACGGCCCAGGGCTCGGGCTTCAGCGCCAGCCGGCTCGCCAGTTCGCCTTGCACGCGCTGGCCGTTGAACTCGCCGGTGATGCGCAGCTTCAGGCCCGGCACGTCGATGCGCTCGAAGCTGCCCGCGGGCGGCTGCGACGACAGCGCGAGCTGCAGCTTGCGCGTCGCGCCGTCGAGCCGGATGTCGCCGCCCAGCGGGCCGCCCTGGAGGCGCTCGCCACTGACCTGGAGCGCCGGCCAGCCGATCCGGGCGTCGAACGCGTCGGCGCCGATGCGGCCGGTCAGCCGCGCGGCGAGCTTCTCGAGCGCGAGCGCGCGGCGCTGCGGATCGAAAGCAAGGCGATCGAAGGCCAGCGTCGAGTCCTTGAACGTGACGCCGGCCCGGCTGCCGCTGAGCGTGAGCCTGGCGCGCTCGGCGGCGAGCGCGTTCGCGGCGCCGTCGTACGACAGCGCCGCCGCTTCGAGGCGGGCATCGAGCGCCTCGAAGCCCGCGCCGCGTCCGGCCAGCGCGAGCCGCGCGTCGTCGAGGCGCAGTTTCACCGCTTGGCCCGGCGCCATCGCGAGGCCGATGCGCGCCTCGAGCGTTGCGCGCGCATCGACCTTGGGTTCGTTGAGCAGAACCCGGCCGGCGAAGCTCAGCGGCGAGGTCGCGCCGGCGGCGAGACGCCCGCTCGTCAGCTGTTCGATGTCGAAGCGGCCGTCGATGCCGGCCAACGCGTCGCGCACCGTGAGCTGCACGTCACTGATCGCGATGCGCTCGGCATCGATGCCGATGCCACGCTTGGCGTCGCTGTCGGCGTCGGTATCGCTGCGCGGTGCGGGCGCCGCGTCGCGGCCGCCGACGAGGTCGTCGATGTTGCGCCGGCCCTGCGCGTCGCGCAGGTAGACCGCGCGCACCCCGCGGGCGCTGACGTGGTCGATCGCGAGCCGCCGTTCGGTCAGCAGCGGCCACAGGCGCAGCGAGAGTTCGGCCGACTCCGCCGTCGCGAACGTGTCCTTCGGGCGCTGGTGCTCGCTCAGCCGCAGCTTCGACACCGCCATGCCCACCGGCAGCAACGTCAGGCGCACCGGACCGTCGATCGTCAGCTCCCGCTGGTGGTGCTCGCGCATCCAGTCGATCGCCAGGCGCTTGCTGCGCTCGCCATCGAAGCTCGCGACGAGCCAGGCCGCGGCCACGGCGACGAGCGCCACGACGGCGGCAAGGGCGATCAGCGTCCGGCGCAGCCAGATGGGCATGAAACCATTCTGCGCGCGCAGCGAAAGGCCCTGGGGCGCGGCTGCCTACAATCGATCGCAATGAATGGTTTCGACGTGTGTGTGCGCGGCCGCGGCGCGGTCGGCCTGTCGCTGGCGCTCGACCTGAGCCGGCGCGGACTGCGCGTCGCGCTGGTCGGCGAGCCCATGCTCGTCGGTGCACGCGCCGGTGCACGCGCCGACGTCCGCACCTATGCGCTCAACGCCGCGTCGATCGAGCTGCTCGCGCGCCTGAAGGTGTGGGACGCGCTGCGCGCCACGCCGGGCGCTGCGACGCGCGTGATCGACATGCAGGTGCGCGGCGACGGCGAGGGCGAGCTGGCGTTCAGCGCATGGCAGCAAGGCGTTGCGGAGCTGGCCTGGATCGTCGATGCCGCGGCGCTCGAGCGCGAACTCGAGCAGGCGGTGCGCTTCGCGCCGCATGTCGACAGCGTCGAGGCCGAGGTCGCCGCGCCGCTGCTGGCGCTGTGCGAGGGCAAGGATTCGACGACGCGCGCCGCCTTGGGCATCGAGGTCGAGCGCCACGACTACGGCCAGACCGCGATCGCCGCGCGGCTCGTCTGCGAGCGGCCGCACCAGGGCGTCGCGCGCCAGTGGTTCCGCGCGCCGGACGTGCTGGCCCTGCTGCCGTTCGACGGCGCCGACGGCCAGCCCGGCTACGGCCTCGTTTGGTCGCTGCCCACCGAGCGCGCGCAGGCCCTGATGGCGGCCGATGCGCCGTCCTTCGAAGCCGAACTCAACGCGGCGGTGGGCAGCGAATCCGCCGCGGCCGGCACGCTGCGCCTGGCCGGCGAGCGCGCCGCCTGGCCGCTGCGGCTGGCGCGGGCGCGGCGCTGGTTCGGGCGGCTGCCGGGCCATGCCGAGCGCGCCTGGGTGCTGCTCGGCGACGCCGCGCACGTGGTCCATCCGCTGGCCGGCCAGGGGCTCAACCTGGGCCTGGCCGATGCCGCCGCGCTGGCGCGCGTGCTCGGCGAGCGCGAAGCCTGGCGGCCGCTGTCCGACGAGCGCCTGCTGGCGCGCTACGCGCGCGAACGCGCCGGCCCCACCTGGGCCATGGGCCGCATGACCGACGGCCTCGTGCACTTGTTCGCGCGTCCCGGCGGCATGCTGCAGGAACTCCGCAACCGCGGGCTGACTCTGGTGAATCATGCCGCGCCACTCAAGCGCTGGCTGGCTGGCCGCGCGCTGCGCGGCTGAGCCCCGCCGACGGCGACCTCACCGCAACCTCAACGGATCCCTTCGATGAAGCACCTTCTCCTGGCCCCGGTGGCCGCCGCCGCGCTGCTGAGCTCGGCCCTTGCGCAACCGGTGCCGCAGGAAGCCGCGATCCGCAAGGGTCTCGCCGAGCGCCTGGCCAGCATGCCCAAGATCGACGAGGTCAGCCGCACGCCGGTGCCGGGGCTGTTCGAGGTGCGCGTCGGCAACGACATCTTCTACACCGACGCCGAGGGCGCCTACGTCGTGCGCGGCGAGATCATCGAGCTCAAGACGCGGCGCAACCTCACCGAGGAGCGCATCGACAAGCTCACCGCGATCGATTTCGCCGCCTTGCCGCTCAAGGACGCCATCGTCTGGAAGACCGGCACCGGCAAGCGCAAGATCGCCGTCTTCGCCGACCCGAACTGCGGCTACTGCAAGCGCTTCGAGACCGAGCTCAACAAGGTCAAGGACGTCACCGTCTACACCTTCTTGCTGCCGGTGCTCGGTGGCGACTCGCCCGACAAGAGCCGCGCGATCTGGTGCGCCAAGGATCCCACCGCCGCCTGGCGCAACTGGATGCTCGAAGGCACCTCGCCGCCCAAGCTGCTGGGCGAATGCGCCACGCCGATCGACCGCAACCTCGAGCTCGGCCGCAAGCACCGCATCAACGGCACGCCGGCCATCGTGTTCGAGGACGGCACGCGCGTGCCGGGCATGCTCAACGCTGCGCAGCTCGAGAAGCAGCTCACGGCGTCGTCGAGCAAGTCCTGAGGCTTCCTGACGCCGGCTGGCCCCGGGCCGCCAACCCCTCGGGGGCAGCAAACGAAGTGAGCGTGGGGGTACACAGGCCGGCCGCCGGGCCGCCCCAAGGCCGGTCAGCCCCCTCGGGGGGCAGCGAACGCAGTGAGCGTGGGGGTACACAGGCCGGCCGCCGGGCCGCCCCAAGGCCGGTCAGCCCCCTCGGGGGGCAGCGAACGCAGTGAGCGTGGGGGCCCACACCAACGACAACGCCGCCCGAAGGCGGCGTTGTCGTTGGTGCGCGCCGCGTGAAGCGGCGCGGGGGACGGCGGGCATCAGGACTCAGCGCGACGCGATCGCGGTCGCCTGGGCCTTCGCCGGGGCCTCGAGGCCGTAGGTCGCCAGCACCTGGGCTTCCAGCTCGCCCGACTTGCGGGCGCGCGCCAGTTCCGCCTTGACCTGCTCACGGGTCAGCCCGGTCTTCTCGACCTTGGGCGATTCGGCGGCCGGCGTCTGGGCGGTCGCGGGAGCGGCGCGCTTGACGATCGCAGCCGGGCCGTAGGCTTCTTGCGCGGCGTAGTCCAGTTCGCCGGCGGCACGGGCGCGGGCCAGTTCGGCTTGCACCTGTGCACGGGTCAGCGGCTGGCTGGTCGACTGAGCCTGGGCGGCGAGCGAAACGAACGCGGCGGCAGCGGCGGCGACGATGGTGATGACAGCTTTCATGTTGGTTCCTTTCAAGGGGTCTCGGGTTGGAGTGACGTAAAGGTAGGTCTTCCTAGCCGGTAGATAAACGGCGAAGTTCGGAAATGACCATTCCTGTTTTGCGAACAAACTACCGGCAACCCCTACGGGATCCCCCTGGCTGCACCCGCGCTCCGCCCTACTTCTGACCTTCCAGCGGGGTCAGCACCGGCGCGTCGCGGCGCTTGATCAGCATGACCACGAAGCGCGCCGGTGCGCTGCTGCTGGCATTGCGGCCGATCAGGTGGACATCGTCCGGGCCCTCGTAGAAGGTCTCGCCGGCCTTGACGGTCACCAGCGGGCCGCCTTTGAGCTGCATCTGGATCGTTCCCTCCAGCACGTACAGCAGCGCGTGGGCGTCATGGCGGTGCGCCATGTCCTTGGCGCCCGGCGGATAGGACACCTCGAGCATCACCGCCTCCTTGCCGGGCAGTTCGGGCAGGGGCTTGGCCATCAGCTGCTTCACGTCGGCCGCGCGGGCCGTGCCGGCGAGCAGGGCGCCGCAGGCGAGCGCGGCAAGGCACAGGAATTGTCTTGTCTTCATGGGATCGTTCCGGTGGGGGTGGGTCAACGGGAGGGCGCCCGCGGCGAGCTTGCTCAGCCAGGCGTCGAGCGTCGTCGCGCCGACGCGGGCATCGGCGGCCGCGACCAGGGAGCGGTCGTCCAGCAGCGAGCCGAAGTAGGGCGCCTTGGCGTCGGCGGTGACGCGACGCGGATCCTGGCGGGTGTCGAGCGCGCGCTGCACGGCCTCGTGCATCGGCAGTCGCTGCGGCCCGCCGACCTCGACGATGCCGTTGCGCGGCGTGGCCGTCGCCACCTCGGACAGGAACAGCGCCACGTCGTCCGCGGCCATCGGCTGGAACAGCGCCGGCGTCACATGCGGCGTGCCCTCGACCATGCCGGCGTCGGCAATGGCGGTCAGGAACTCGAAGAACTGCGTCGCGCGCACGATCGTGTACGGCACGGTCCCGTTCGTGATCAGGCTTTCCTGGGCCACCTTGGCGCGCAGGTAGCCGTTGTCGGAGAGGCGGTCGGCGCCCACGACCGACAGCGCGACGTGGTGACGCACGCCGGCGGCCGCCTCGGCGGCGAGCAGGTTGGTCGTCGAAGTGCGGAAGAACTGCAGCACCGCCTGCGCTTCGAACGACGGCGAGTTGCTCACGTCGACCACCACCTCGGCACCGGCCAGCGCCTGGGCCAGGCCCTCGCCGGTCAGCGTGTTGACGCCTTGCGACGGCGACGCCAGGGTCACCCGATGGCCGGCGCGCTCCAGCAGCACGCCCAGCTTGCTTCCGATGAGGCCGCTGCCTCCGATCACGGTCACGTTCATGTCGATGTCCTTCCAGGGTTGGCCGTGGGGAGCGGCGCCGTCATGGGCCGCCCACAACCCACAAGACGTGCCGTGCCGGCGCGCTGTGACAGCCCCGCGGCGCCGCCGCGCAGCGACAATCCGCGCGCCGTCCAACCGACGCCCTCCTGCCGACCACCGTGACCGCCGCCTCGCCCCTTGCCCCGAACCCCGTCGCCGTGCGCCTCGGCTATGCGGGGCTGATCCCCTTCGTCGGCGGCGCCTTGCTGGTCTGGCTGGTGCGCGAGTACCCCGAGCAGCACGCCTTCGTGACCGACGCGCTGGCCAAGTACGCGGCGCTGGTCGTGGCCTTCCTCGGCGCGCTGCATTGGGGCCTGGGGCTGAAACAGTCGGTGCCGTCGCCGGCGCCGTTCGCCTGGGCCGTGGTGCCGGTGCTGCTGGCCTGGATCGGCGCGCTGATGCCGCCCTATGCCGGCCTGGTGGTGCTCGGCGTGCTGCTGGTGGTGTGCTATGCGGTCGACCGGCGTGCCTACCGCAGCCATGGCCTGGCGAGCTGGCTCACGCTGCGCTTTCGCGCCACCGTGATCGCCAGCCTGAGCTGCTTCGTCGCCGCGGCGCTGAGCTGAGCCACCCTTCCACGAGTCTTCGCATGATCCGTTTTCGCATCGACGTCGCCGACGCCCACGCGCACCAGTTCGAGGTCTCGGCCACCGTGCCCGCGCCGGCGCCCGAGCAGCGCCTGAGCCTGCCGGTCTGGATTCCCGGCAGCTACCTGGTGCGCGAGTTCGCGCGCCACCTGCACGGCCTCGAGGCCGCGCAGGGCGGCAAGCCGGTCGCGCTCGAGCAGCTCGACAAGACCACATGGCTCGCGCGCTGCAGCGGCCGCGGCGCGCTGACGCTGCGCTGGCGCGTCTATGCCTTTGACACCTCGGTGCGCTGCGCCTACCTCGACGGCCAGCGCGGCTTCTTCAACGGCACCGGCGTGTTCCTGCGCGTCGAGGGCCGCGAGGCCGAGCCGCACGCGCTGAAGATCGGCACGCTGCCGCGCGGCTGGTCGGTCGCCACCGCGATGCGCGCGGTGCAGGTCGACGCGCGCGGCCGCGGCGACTACGAAGCGGCCGGCTACGACGAGCTGGTCGACCACCCGGTCGAGCTCGGCACGTTCTGGCGCGGCCACTTCAAGGCCCACGGTGTGCCGCACGAGTTCGTCGTCGCCGGCGCCTTGCCGGGCTTCGACGGCGAGCGCCTGCTGGCCGACAGCCGCCGCATCTGCGAAGAGCAGATCGCGCTGTGGCACGGCGAGACGGTGGCCGGCAAGCTCAAGGTCCGCAAGCCGCCGTTCGAGCGCTACGTCTTCCTGCTCAACGCCACCGACGACGGCTACGGCGGCCTCGAGCACCGCGCCAGCACCGCGCTGATCGCGCCGCGCCGCGACCTGCCGCGCCGCGGCCAGCCCAACGGCGCGGCGGGCAATGCGCAAAGCGACGGCTACGTGCAGCTGCTCGGCCTGATCAGCCACGAGTACTTCCACACCTGGAACGTCAAGCGCCTGAAGCCCAGGCCCTTCACCGCCTACGACTACACGCGCGAGAACTACACCCGGCTGCTGTGGTTCTTCGAGGGCTTCACGTCCTACTACGACGACCTGGTGCTGGTGCGCGCCGGACTGATCGACCGCACGCGCTACCTGCGCCTGGTGGCCAAGACGCTGAACCAGGTGCTGGGCACGCCGGGGCGGCAGCTGCAAAGCGTGGCGCAGGCCAGCTTCGACGCCTGGGGCAAGTACTACCGGCCCGACGAGAACACCGTCAACGCGACGGTCAGCTACTACACCAAGGGCGCGCTGGTCGGCCTGTGCCTGGACCTCGCGCTGCGCCGCGACGGCCGCGGTGCCACGCTCGACGCGGTGATGCGCGCGCTGTGGGAGCGCAGCGGCGCCGCCAAGCCCGCGGGCGGCCCCGGCGTGGGCGGCATCGAAGAGGACGACGTGCGCGCGGTGCTGCGCGAGATCGGCGGGCGCAGCTTCGACCGCGAGCTCGACGCCTGGGTGCACGGCACCGCCGACCTGCCGGTCGCCGAACTGCTCAAGAGCGTCGGTGCGGCCGCCAAGGAAGACGCGCCCGCGCCCGCGCAGCGCCTCGGCGCGCGCCTGGCCGAAGGCGCCGGCGCGATCAAGCTGCAGTCGGTACTGCGTGCCAGCGCCGCCGAGCGCGCGGGCCTGGCGGCCGGCGACGAGCTGATCGCGGTCAACGGCTGGCGCGTCAAGCGCGCCGAAGACCTCATGCCGGTCGGCACCTTCGACGCGCCGGTCGAGCTGACCGTCGGGCGCGACATGCGCCTGCTCACGCTGACGCTGGACGCCACCACGCGCGTGGCCGGCGCGGTGCAGCTGAGCTGGCTGGCCGACGACGCGTCCGACGCCGCCCAGCGCGAACGCCGCGACGCCTGGCTCGCCGCCGCCGGCCGCTGAGCCGGCCGCGCGCGACGACGCACGAGAGCATGGCTGCCGCGCGGCGCCGGCGCTGGCAGTTTGCTGCGCTGGCCGCAGCGGTGCTGCTGGTCCACCTGTGGCTGGCCGAGCGCGCTGCCGAGTGGCTTGAGATCCACGAAAGCGCCGAGGCGCTGGTGCGCATGGAGGCCGCCTTCGTGCGCGAGCTGCAGCCCACCGAGCCGCCGCCGGTGACCGCGGTGCCGCCGCAGCCCCGGCCGCCGGCGCACTCGGCACGCCCGGCACTGCCGGCCTCGGCTCCTGAGCCGCCCGAGGCGCCCGCATCGCATGCCGCGGCGCCGCTGCCGGAGCCCGACGAGGCCGAGGCGGCGGCCGACGCCGCATCGGTGCCGGACGGGGCCGCCTCGCCGGTCGCCGCTGCCGAGCCGCCGGCATCGGCCGCCTCCGACGCGCCGCTGGTGCTCGGCGGCTTTGCCTGGCCGCCGTCGACGCAGCTGAGCTACACGCTGACCGGCTGGGTGCGCGGCGAGGTCCACGGCCAGGCGCAGGTGCGCTGGCTGCGCGAGGGCACGCGCTACCAGGTGCAGCTCGACGTGGTCATCGGCCCCGGCTTCGCGCCGGTGATGCAAAGGCGCATGACCAGCGACGGCCGCGTCACCGAGCAGGGCCTCGCGCCCGAGCGCTACGACGAGCAGACCGAGGTCGCGTTCGGTCGCACGCGTCGCGCCCAGGTGCGCTTCGAGGCCGCCGAGGTCGAGCTGGCCAACGGCCGGCGCCTGCCCGCGCTGCCGGGCGTGCAGGACACCGCGAGCCAGTTCGTGCAGTTGGTATGGCTGCTCAGCACGCAGCCGCAGCGGCTCGCCGCCGGCGCTTCGATCGAGATGCCGCTGGCGCTGCCGCGCCGCCAGGACCGCTGGGCCTACGACGTCGTCGGCCTGGAGACGCTGGCGACGCCGTTCGGCCCGCTCGAGGCCTGGCACCTCAAGCCGCGCCGCGAGGGCGACGCGGTCACGCTGTCGATCGAGGCCTGGTTCGCGCCCACGCTGCAGTACCTGCCGGCGCGCATCGTGATCCGCCAGGATGCCGAGACCTTCGTCGACCTGATGATCGACAGCCTGCCGAAGCAGGCCGCGCCGAAGCCGCCGTCACCGCCGCCGAGCGCGCCGCGTTCGGTACAGTAGTTCGCATCCCCCAAGACGTGTCCCCAGGAGACTTCGACATGGCCTACGAGAACATCATCACCGACGTGCGCGGCGACGCGCCGCTGAGAACCGGCTGGATCACGCTCAACCGCCCGAAGGCGCTCAACGCGCTGTCCGATCCGCTGATGGACGAACTCGGCGCCGCGCTCAAGGCCTTCGATGCCGACGCGTCGATCGGCTGCATCGTCGTCACCGGCAGCGAGAAGGCCTTCGCGGCCGGCGCCGACATCTCGCAGATGGTCACGATGGACTTCATGCACGTCTACAAGAACGAGCACATCTCGCGCAATTGGGAGCACATGCGCAGCGTGCGCAAGCCGGTGATCGCCGCGGTGGCCGGCTTCGCGCTCGGCGGCGGCTGCGAGGTCGCGATGATGTGCGACCTGATCGTCGCGGCCGACAACGCCAAGTTCGGCCAGCCCGAGGTCAAGCTCGGCATCCTGCCGGGCGCCGGCGGCACGCAGCGCCTGCCGCGCGCGGTCGGCAAGGCCAAGGCGATGGACATGGCGCTGACCGCTCGCATGATGGACGCCGCCGAGGCCGAGCGCGCCGGCCTGGTCTCGCGCGTCGTGCCGCTGGCCGATCTGCACAAGGAAGTGCAGGCCATCGGCGACCAGCTCGGCCGCTACTCGCTGCCCACGCTGATGGCCATCAAGGAGTGCGTCAACCGCGCGTTCGAGAGCCCGCTGTCCGACGGGCTGTGGTTCGAGCGCCGCATGTTCCACGCCTTCTTCGGCACCGCCGACCAGAAAGAGGGCATGGGCGCCTTCCTCGAGAAGCGCACGCCGGCCTTCACCCACGGCTGAGGCGGGGGCGGACGTCGTGGCACCCGAGGACGTGCTTGCGTTCTGGTTCGGCACCGGCGAGGCGCCGCGGCCCGAATGGTTCCGCAAGGACGCCGCCTTCGATGCGCTGATCACCGAGCGCTTCGGCGCGACGATCGAGGCCGCGCTGCGCGGCGAACTGGCCGCCTGGCGCGACACGCCCGACGGCCGGCTCGCCGAGGTGATCGTGCTCGACCAGTTCACGCGCAACGCCTTTCGCGACACGCCGCGCGCCTTTGCCGGCGATGCGCCGGCGTTGGCGCGCGCGCGCGAGATGCTGGTGCGCGGCGACGACCGCACGTTGCCGCCGCTCAAGCGCTGGTTCGCCTACATGCCGCTCGAGCATGCCGAGAACCTGGCCGCGCAGGAGCAGAGCGTGCAGCTCTTCGAAGCGCTGGCCGCCGACGCGCCCGAGCATTGCGGCAGCGCCTTCGACTACGCGCTGCGCCACCACCAGGTGGTGCAGCGCTTCGGCCGCTTCCCGCACCGCAACGCCATCCTCGGGCGGCGCAGCACGCCGGCCGAGCTGGCCTTTCTCGAGCAGCCGGGCTCGCGCTTCTAGGGCTGGCCGCGCACTGTCCGCTCGTTGTCCGGGCGCTGTCCGCGGACACTGCGTGCGCCAGCGATGCGCTGGCAAGTCCTTGATTTCATTGCGTTTCGAGACGCGTGACGGCCCGGCACGGTGATTGCGAAAGCGCTCGCATGATCCGCGACACCGCCGCCCAGGACCGACCGATCTCCCCGACGCCGCATCGCCGCCGCTGGCTCGTCGCGGGCGTGCTCGGCGCCATCGCCGCGCTCGGCCTCGCGGCGCCTGCGCTTCTTCGCCTGGGCAGCGCGCAGGCGTCGGTCAGCGCGTCGCGCCTGACCATCGCCACGGTCGAGCGCGGCGCGCTGGTGCGCGACGTGGCCGGCGAGGGCAAGGTCGTCGCCGCGGTCAGCCCCACGCTCTACGCCACCGAAGGCGGCGCGGTCGTGCTGCAGGTGCATGCCGGCGACGCGGTCAAGAAGGGCCAGCTGCTGGCCGTGATCGACAGCCCCACGCTGACCAACCGTCTCGCGCAGGAGCGCTCCAACGCCGATGCGCTGCAGGCCGAGGCGCTGCGCGCCGAGGTCGACGCGCGACAGCGCCGTGCCGCGCTGCAAAGCGCCTGGGAGAGCGCCAAGGTCGACGAGCAGGGCGCGCGCAACGAGCTGGCGCGCCAGCAGAAGGCCTTCGATGCCGGCGCGTCGTCGGGCATGCAGGTCGAGCGCGCGCGCGACGCGATGGAAAAGGCGCGCATCGCGCTCTCGCATGCCGAGGCCAACCTCGGCCTCAACGACGACAGCCTGCGCTTCGAGGTGCGCGCCAAGCAGCTCGCCGCCGAGCGCCAGCGCCTGCTGGTCAAGGACCTCGAGCGCCAGGTCGACCAGCTGCAGCTGCGCTCGCCCGTCGACGGCCAGGTCGGCCAGCTGTTCGTTGCCGAGCGCGCCACGGTGGCCAAGGACGCGCAGCTGCTGTCGGTGATCGACCTGTCCGCGCTCGAGGTGCAGATGCAGGTGCCCGAGAGCTATGCGCGCGACCTCGCGATCGGCATGCCCGGCGAGATCACGGGCAACGGCAAGACCTGGGCGGGGCGCGTCAGCGCGGTCTCGCCCGAGGTCGTCAACGGCCAGGTCGCCGCGCGGCTTCGCTTCGACGGCGACACGCCCGAGCAACTTCGCCAGAACCAGCGCCTGTCGGTGCGTGTGCTGATCGAGCGGCGCGAGAACGTGCTGCGCGTCGCGCGCGGCAGCTTCGTCGAGGAGTTCGGCGGGCGCTTCGCCTATGTGCTGCGCGACGGCATTGCCGAGAAGTCGCCGCTGCGCCTGGGCACGGCCAGCGTCGCGCATGTCGAGGTGCTCGAGGGCCTGCAGGCCGGGGACCGCGTCGTCGTCTCGGGCAGCGACGCCTTCGGCGAACAGGCGCGCGTCGCGGTCAGCCCCTGATATCCGCTGCTTTCCATTCGTCCACCGCCATCGAAGGACAAACGATGCTCAAGATGACCCAGGTCTCCAAGGTCTACCGCACCGAAGTGGTCGAGACCCATGCGCTGCGCGACTTCAGCCTCGAGGTGAAGCCCGGCGAGTTCGTGGCGGTCACCGGCCCGTCGGGCTCGGGCAAGACGACCTTCCTGACCATCGCCGGTCTGCTGGAGTCGTTCGACGGCGGCAGCTACGTGCTCGACGGCGTCGAGGTCGGCCGACTCGACGACAGTGCGCGCTCGAAGATCCGCAACGAGAAGATCGGCTTCGTCTTCCAGGCCTTCAACCTCATCCCCGACCTCAGCGTCGCCGACAACGTCGAGGTACCGCTGCGCTACCGCGGCATGAAGGCGGCCGAGCGCCGCGAGCGCGTGCGCGGCGCGCTCGAGCGCGTGGGCCTGGCTTCGCGCGAGCGCCACTACCCGGCCGAGCTGTCGGGCGGACAGCAGCAGCGCGTGGCGATCGCTCGCGCGCTGGCCGGCAGCCCGCGGCTGCTGCTGGCCGACGAGCCGACCGGCAACCTCGACACGCAGATGGCGCGCAGCGTGATGGAGCTGCTCGAGGAACTGCATCGCGAGGGCGCGACCATCGTGATGGTCACCCACGATCCGCAGCTGGCCGCGCGCGCGCAGCGCAACGTGCACGTGATCGACGGCCAGGTGCTCAGCGGCACCGCCGAGCTGCTCGGCCTGGGCGCGTGGGGCCGCGCGCAGCAGGTGGCCTGAGGGCGCGCGCCGATGATCCGCAGCTCGCGCAACCGCTGGCGCCCCTTCGTGGCCGGCGCCTTCGCGCTCGCCGCGCTGAGCGGTTGCCCCTGCCTCGTGCGTGCGGCCGACCTGCTCGATGCTTATCGGCTCGCGCTGGCCGGCGACCCGGTGCTGTCGCAGGCCGAGGCCACGCGTCAGGCCGCGCGCGAGGGCGTGGGCGTCGCGCGCGGTCCGTTGCTGCCGCAAGTCAGCGCCAGCCTCGGCTATGCCCGCACGCGCACGGCCGACGGTGCCGAGGTCGGCATCGCGAGTCCGTCGAGCAGCCGCCAGCCTGCGCTCGCGCTGAGCCAGACGCTGTTCGACCTGGGTCGCCTCGCCGCGCTGCGCGCCGAGCAGGCACGCGCCGACAGCGAGGACGCGAGCTACCGCGCCGCGCAGCAGGCGCTGCCGGTGCGCGTGGCGGCGGCCTACATCGGCGTGCTGATGGCCGCCGACACGCTGGCGATCTCGCAGGCCAACGAGGACGCCTTCGTGCGCCAGGTGGCCGAGTCCGAGGCGCGCTACCGCGCCGGCCTGTCGGCCCTGGTCGACCTCGACCAGGCGCGCGCCTATGCCGCGTCGGCGCGCGCCAACACCATCGGCGCGCGCCAGGCGCTCGATGCCGCGCACGAAGCGCTGGCCGAGCTCACCGGCGCACCGCTCGCCGGGCTGCGCACGCTGCGCGAGGACGCGTCGATCGCGCTGCCCGAGCCGGCCGATGCGCAGGCCTGGGTCGGCATCGCGCTGCAGAACAACCCGCTGATCCAGTCGCGTCGCGACGCCGTGGTCGCTGCCGAGCGCACGATCGACGGCGCGCGCAGCGGCCACTGGCCCACGCTCACCGCCGGCGTCGATGTCGGCCGCCCGGCGGTGTGGCCCGCCGACGGCAGCGGTCGCGACGGTCGCACCATCGCCAGCGTCGGCCTGCTGCTGAAGCTGCCGTTGACCGACGGCGGCACGACGCAGTCGCTGGTGCGCCAGGCGCTGGCCCAGCGCGATGCCGCGCAGGCCGCGCTCGAGGCGCAGCGCCGCCAGGTCGCGCGCGACGTCGCCGACCAGTTCCGCAGCGTCGCCGCCGGCCTGCAGCAGATCGAGGCCACGCGTGCCGCGGTGGCCTCGGCCGCAAAGGCGCTGGAGGCGATGCGCGTCGGCCAGCAGACCGGCACGCGCACGATGACCGACCTGCTGCTGGCGATCCAGCAGCTCGGCGCCGCGCAGGCCGCCTATTCGCAGGCGCGCCATCGCTGCGCCTACGACCGCCTCGTGCTGCTGCAGCTGGCGGGCACCGTCGGCGAGGCCGACCTGGCCGCGCTCAACGCGCAGCTGATCTGAACGACACCGCAACGACGCCGAACGAGGAGCCGACGATGCTCACCCACTACCTCGAACTCGCGCTGCGCAGCTTCGGCCGCAGCAAGGCACTGACCGCGTTGATGGTGCTGGCGATCGCGCTGGGCATCGGCGCGTGCATGACCACGCTGACCGTCTACCACGTGCTCTCAGGCGACCCCATCCCGGCCAAGAGCGGCAAGCTCTTCTACGTGCAGATGGACGCGCAGACCAAGGGCGACTACACGCCCGGTGCCGAGCCGGACGAGCAGCTCACGCGCCTCGACGGCGAGACCCTGCTGCGCGAGCGCCGCGCGCGCCGCCAGGTGCTGATGGCCGGGGGCGAGGGCGCAGTGCAGGCGCTCGACGGCGCCTCGGCTGCGTTGGCGCCGATGCACGCCGACCTGCGCTACGCGAGCGCGGACTTCTTCCCGATGTTCGACGCGCCGCTGCGCTACGGCCAGGGCTGGAGCGCGGCCGAGGACGAGGCGCTTGCCCGCGTCGCGGTGATCTCGAGCGAGCTCAACGAGAAGCTGTTCGGCGGCGCCGACAGCGTGGGCCGCTCGCTGCGCGTGGGCGGCCACGAGCTGCGCATCGTCGGCGTGCTGGCACCGTGGCGGCCGGTGCCGCGCTTCTACGACGTGATCACCAAGGGCAACTTCAGCCAGGTGGAGCTGGTGTTCGTGCCGTTCTCCACCTCGCGCGACCTGGCGCTGCCGCGCTCGGGCTCGATGAGCTGCTGGTCCGACACGCAAGGCGACCCCTCGGCGCTGAACGCGCCGTGCAGCTGGGTGCAGTACTGGGTCGAGCTCGACGGCGCCGCCGAGCAGCGCGCATTCCGCGACTATCTGAACGCCTACGTCGAGCGCCAGCGCCAGGCCGGGCGCATGGAGCGCCCCGACAACGTGCGGCTGCGCTCGGTGATTGAATGGCTCGACCACAAGAAGGTCGTGCCCAACGACGTGAAGCTGCAGGTCTGGCTGGCGCTCGGCTTCCTCGCCGTGTGCCTCGTCAACACCGTCGGCCTGTTGCTGGCCAAGTCGATGCGCCGCGCCGGCGAGATCGGCATCCGCCGCGCGCTCGGCGCGTCGCGGCGCCAGGTGTTCGTCCAGTTCCTCGTCGAGGCCGGCGTGATCGGCCTGGCCGGCGGCGTGCTCGGCCTGGGGCTCGCGCTGCTGGGCCTGTGGGGCGTGCGGCAGATGCCGACCAGCGCCGCCCGGCTCGCGCAGCTCGACGCCGAGATGCTGGTGCTGACCTTCGTGCTGGCGCTGGCCGCCAGCCTCGTGGCCGGGCTGCTGCCGGCCTGGCGCGCCTGCGGCATTGCGCCGGCGCTGCAGCTCAAGTCGCAGTGAGCGCAGGAGAGACGACGATGGACATCCGCCCGATCCTCACCACCTTGCGCCGCCACAAGACGGCAGCGGCGCTGATCGTGCTCGAGGTCGCGCTGACCTGCGCGATCCTGTGCAACGCGATGGACCTCATCGCGAACCGCCTGGTGCGCATGCAGCGCACCACCGGCATGGCCGAGAGCGAGCTGGTGATGGTCAACATCACCGGCGTCGGCACCGATGCCAATGCCGACGCGCTGACGCGCTCCGATCTCGTGGCGCTGCGCGGCCTGCCCGGCGTGCGCGGCGTCACCATCACCAACCAGCTGCCCTATGGCGGCTCGTCGTGGAACACCGGCGTCACGCTGGCGCCCGACCAGGAGCGCTCGTCGCTGGTGGCCTCGATGTACCTGGCCGGCGAGGACTTCCTCGCCACCACCGGCATCCGGCTCGCCGAGGGGCGCGACTTCCAGCCCGGCGAGTACATCGACTTCACCGACAACAACGCGGGCCGCGCCGATCCGACGGTGATCCTGGTCAACCGTCCGATGGCACAGAAGCTGTTTCCCGACGGCTCGGCGCTGGGCCGCACGATCTACCTGTCGAAGACGCCGGTGAAGGTGATCGGCGTGATCGAGCGCCTGGTCTCGGTGCGCGAGATCCGCGAGGACGCGCCGGCCATGGTGCTGCCGGTGCGCATGGCCTACAGCCCGGGCGGGCGCTACCTGCTGCGCACCGACACCGCGCAGCGCGACGCCGTGCTGCGCGCCGCCGTCGACACGCTGCAGCGCAACGGCCCCAACCGCGTGCTGCTCGAGCGCCGCACGTTCGAGGAGATGAAGAACCGCTTCTTCGAAGGCGACCGCGCGATGGCCAGGCTGCTGGTGGCGGTGTGCGTCGCGCTGCTGGTGGTGACGGCGCTGGGCATCGTCGGCCTGGCCAGCTTCTGGGTGCAGCAGCGCACGCGCATGATCGGCATCCGTCGCGCACTGGGCGCCACGCGGCGGCAGATCCTGCACTACTTCCAGCTCGAGAACTTCCTGCTCACGTCGGTAGGCGTCGCGCTCGGCGTGGCCGGCGCCTACGCGGCCAACCTTGGCCTGATGCGCCATGCCGAGCTGACGCGCCTGCCGTTCGCCTACGTCGCCGGCGGTGCGGTGATCCTGTGGCTGCTCGGCCAGCTCGCGGTGCTGGGGCCGGCGCTGCGCGCGGCCGCGGTGCCGCCGGTGGTGGCCACGCGCGGCTGACCAGCCCGTAGCATCGGGGCCGATGCATACCGCCCTCGTCATCGACGACAAGCCCTCGGTCGGCGAAGCGCTGTCGCTGCTGCTGTCGCTGCGCGGCATTCGCACCGTGGTCGCCGCCGGGCCCGACGAGGGCCTGGCCGCGCTCGCGCGCGAACCGATCGACCTGGTGATCCAGGACATGAATTTCAGCGCCGACACCACCTCGGGCGACGAGGGCGCGGCGCTGTTTCGCGCGATCCGCGAACGCCACCCCGATCTGCCGGTGATCCTCCTGACCGGCTGGACGAGGCTGGAAAGCGCGGTGCAGCTGGTCAAGGCCGGCGCGGCCGACTACCTCGCCAAGCCCTGGGACGACGCCAAGCTGCTCGCCACCGTCGAGAACCTGCTCGAGCTCGGCGAGGCCTCGCGCGAGGCAGCGCAGGCGCGCCGGCAACTGCGCGCGCGGCGCGCGGCGCTCGCGCAGCGCTACGCGCTCGAGGGCCTGGTGTTCGCGTCGGAGGCGATGACGCAGGCGCTCGAGCTCGCGTGCCAGGTCGCGCGCGCCGAGGTGCCGGTGCTGATCACCGGGCCCAACGGCGCCGGCAAGGAGCGCATCGCGCAGCTCGTGCATCGCAACTCCGACGTGCGGCGCGGCCCCTTCGTCGCGGTCAACTGCGGGGCGCTGCCGGCCGAGTTGATCGAGGCCGAGCTCTTCGGCGCCGACAGCGGCGCCTACACCGGCGCGCAGCGTGCGCGCGAAGGCCGCTTCGAGGCGGCCGACGGCGGCACGCTGTTCCTCGACGAGATCGGCAACCTGCCGCTGGCCGGCCAGGTCAAGCTGCTGCGCGTGCTGGAGACCGGCCGCTTCGAGCGCCTCGGCTCGAGCCGCACCCAGCAGGTGAAGGTGCGCGTCGTCAGCGCGACCAATGCCGACCTGAAGGCCATGGTCGAGCGCGGCACGTTCCGCGAAGACCTGTACTACCGCCTCAACGTCATCGAGGTGCGCCTGCCGCCGCTGGCAGAGCGCCGCGACGACGTGCTGCCGCTGGCCGAGCACTTCCTCGCCGGCCGCGCGACGCTCGACGAGCCGGCGCGCGCGGCGCTCGTCGACTGCGCCTGGCCCGGCAACGTGCGGCAGCTGAAGAACGCGATCGAGCGCGCGGTGCTGCTGGCCGTGAACGGGCGCATCGGCGTCGAGCAGCTCGGCTTGCCGCCGTCGCCGCCGGCGCTCGCGCGCAACCTCGACGAGCCCAGCCGCGAGGCGGTGGTCGCCGCGCTCGCGCGTGCCGACGGCGTGGTCGCGCGCGCGGCGCAGTCGCTCGGTCTGTCGCGCCAGGCCTTGTACCGTCGCATGGAGCGCTACGGGCTCGGCGCGACGGACGCATGACCAAGGGCACGCAGGCCTCGCGCGCCTGGCTGCCGGCGCAGCGCCTGCCGGTCGCGCTGGCGGCGCTGTTCCTGGCCTTCGCGCTGGCCGGCGCGGCCCTGCATCTCGGGCTCACGCGCTGGCCGTTGCCGCAGCTGCTGGCTGCGCTCGATGCCGCGCTGGGCCTCGGCTGGCGCGCTCCCGCCGAAGGCAGCGCCACGGCCTGGGCGCTGACCTTCGCGCTCGCGGTGCCGCTGGCCTGGCTGCTGGCGCTGCGGGTTGCGGCGCCGTGGCGCCGGCTGCTGCGCGCGCTGCAGGGCGCGGTGCTGAGCTACCGAGACGGCGACTTCAGCACCTCGATCGCGGTGCATGGCCAGGGCGAGTTCGCCGAGCTCACGCGCGTGCACAACGAGCTCGGCGAGGCGCTTGCCGCGCAACGTCGCCAGCTCGCGCAGCGCGAGCTGCTGCTCGACACCGTGGTCCAGCACACGCCGGTCGCGCTGGTGCTGGTCGACGCGGCCGACGCGCAACAGCGCGTCGCCTACGCCAATCTCGCCGCGCGCCAGCTGCTGCACGAGGGGCGCAGCCTCGACGGCCTGCCGTTCGAGCCCTTGCTCGCGAAGGCCGGCCCCGAGCTGCGCCAGGCCGTGGCCAGCGGCCAGGACGCCTTGTTCGAGGTCGCCGAGGGCGGCGGCGAGGAGCGCTTCCACCTGCTGGTGCGCGACGTGCAGCTGCAAGGCCGCGCGCACCGGCTGTTGCTGCTGCGGCGCATGACGCGCGAGCTCTCGCGCCAGGAGGTGGCGAGCTGGAAGCGCGTGATCCGCGTCATCAGTCACGAGCTCAACAACTCGCTCGCGCCGATCTCGTCGCTCGCGCACAGCGGCGCCGAGCTCGCGCGGCGCGGCGACGTCGCGCGCCTGGCCGAGGTGTTTGCCGGCATCGGCGAGCGCGCACGCCACCTGCACGGCTTCCTCGAAGGCTATGCGCGCTTCGCACGGCTGCCGGCGCCGCGGCCGGCGCCCGTTGCGTGGCCGGACTTCGTCGAGCGGCTGGCGATGCATGCGCGCTTCGCGCTCGACGGCGCGCTGCCCGACGAGCCGGCGCTGCTCGACGCCGGGCAGATCGAGCAGGCGCTGATCAATCTGCTGAAGAACGCGCACGAGGCCGGCGGCGAGCCCGGCGCGGTGACGCTGTCGATCGGGCGCGCCGGCGAGCACTGGCGCCTCGAGGTGGCCGACCGCGGGTCGGGCATGAGCGACTCGGTGCTCGCGCAGGCATTGCTGCCGTTCTACTCGACCAAGCGCGACGGCAGCGGCCTGGGCCTGGCGCTCGCGCGCGAGATCGCCGAGGCCCACGGCGGGCGCATCGTGCTCGCGCGCCGCGAAGGCGGCGGCATGTGCGTGGCCTTGGAGCTGCCGCGGGTGCCGCCGCCCGGCGCGGGCTGAGCGCAGGCTCGGGCACGGCGATTGCCGTGGCGCGAAGGGCATGAAAGCCCTCAATGCGCAGACCTCGCTCAAGGTCCTCACCGTGAACACCCACAAGGGGTTCACCTTCTTCAATCGCCGGTTCATCCTGCACGAACTGCGCGAGGCGGTGCGCGCGGTCTCGGCCGACGTGGTGTTCCTGCAGGAGGTGCTGGGCATGCATGCGCTGCATGCCGGGCGCTTCGCGAACTGGACGCCGCTGCCGCACTACGAGTTCCTGGCCGACTCGATGTGGCCCGAGTTCGCCTATGGCCGCAACGCGGTCTATCCGCACGGTCACCACGGCAACGCGCTGCTGTCCAAGTTCCCGATCCTGCAGCACCGCAATCTCGACGTCTCGACCGGCGGGCGCGAGCCGCGCGGCCTGCTGCACTGCGTGCTGAGGCTGCCCCTGCAGTCGCTCGAGGTGCATGCGATCTGCGTGCACCTGGGCCTGCGCGAAAGCCAGCGCCGCCGCCAGATCGAGCTGTTGTGCCAGATGGTCGAAAAGGACGTGCCGGCGGGCGCGCCGCTGATCGTCGCCGGCGACTTCAACGACTGGCGCCGGCGCGCCCACCGCGTGCTGGAGCAGTGCGCCGGCTTGCGCGAGGTGTTCGTGCACACCCACGGACGTGCGCAGCGCACCTTCCCGGCGCGCCTGCCGATGCTGCAGCTCGATCGCATCTACGTGCGCAACGCGCGCGTGCACGCGCCGGTCGCCTTGCCGGCGCGGCCGTGGTCGCATCTGTCGGACCACGCGCCGCTGGCCGCGGAGATCCTCCTGTGAAGGCCCCCGTGCGCCACGGCAACCGCGTCACGCTGCTCGAGAACGGCGAGGAGTTCTTCCCGGCCGTCTTCGGCGCGATCGACGCCGCGCGCCGCGACGTCGTCATCGAGACCTTCATCCTGTTCGAGGACAAGGTCGGCCTCGCGCTGCGCGACACGCTGGTGCGCGCGGCCCGGCGCGGGGTGGAGGTCGACCTGCTGGTCGACGGCTTCGGCTCGGCCGACCTGAGCGCGGCTTTCGTCGACTCGCTGGTCAGTGCCGGCGTGCGCTATCGCGTCTTTGCGCCGGGCAGCCGCTGGCTCGGCTTTCGCGTCAACCTGCTGCGCCGCATGCACCGCAAGCTCGCGGTCATCGACGGCGAGCGCGCCTTCGTCGGCGGCATCAACTACTCGGCCGACCACCTGGGCGACTACGGCCCCGAGGCCAAGCAGGACTATTCGGTCGAGGTGCGCGGGCCGCTGGTGGCTGACATCCACCGCTTCGTGCGGGCGGTGGCCGAGGCCGACCACGGCGGGCGCCACCGCCTGCCACCGGCGCCGGCGCCTGCGCCGGCGGGCTCGGCGCAGGCCTTGTTCGTCACGCGCGACAACCACCGGCACCGTACCGACATCGAACGCCACTACCGCCTCGCGATCCGCGCGGCGCGGCGCGAGGTGCTGATCGCAAACGCCTACTTCTTTCCCGGCTGGCGGCTGCTGCAGGAGATGCGCCGCGCCGCGCGCCGCGGCGTGCGCGTGCGGCTGGTGCTGCAAGGCGAGCCCGACATGGCGATCGTCAAGGCGGCGGCCGCGCTGCTCTATGAGCACCTGCTGCATGCCGGCGTCGAGGTCTACGAGTACTGCGAGCGGCCGATGCACGGCAAGGTGGCCCAGGTCGACGACATCTGGGCCACGGTGGGCTCGAGCAATCTCGATCCGCTCAGCCTGTCGCTGAACCTGGAGGCCAACGTCGTCGTGCGCGATGCCGAGTTCGCGCTCGCGCTGCGTACGCGGCTCGAGCGGCTGCTCCAGCGGCACTGCAGGCCGGTCGAGCGCCATGGCCGCGCGCCGGGGCTGTGGGCGCTTGCGCGCAGCGTGATCGTGTTCCATTTCCTGCGCCGCTTCCCGGCGTGGGCCGCAGCATTGCCGCCTCATGAGCCGTTCGTCGCGGTACCCGAGCGCGCCTCGCATTCCTGACGAGCCAGCGGGCGGCGGGCGGCGCCGGCTCGGCCCACGCGCGCGCCGCGCCTTGCTGGCCGGCTTTCTCGTGCTGGTCGGCGTGCTGCTGGTGCTGCTGGCGCGCGATCTCGACTGGGCCGAGGTCGGTGCGGCGCTCGCGCGCCTGTCGCCCGGCATGCTGGCGGCCGCGGCACTGCTGACGGCGGCCAGCCACGGGCTGTACGCGCACTACGACCTGCTCGGGCGCCACTACACCGGCCACGCGCTGCCTCGTGCGCGCGTGGTCGCGGTGACCTTCGTCAGCTATGCGTTCAACCTGAACCTGGGCGCGCTGGTCGGCGGCATCGCGTTCCGGCTGCGGCTCTATTCGCGGCTGGGCCTCGCACCCGGCACGATCGCGCGCGTGCTGAGCCTGAGCCTGGCGACCAACTGGCTGGGCTACCTGCTGCTGGCCGGCTCGATGTTCGCGCTGCGGCCGCTGGCGCTGCCGCCGTCGTGGCGCATCGACGCCGCCGGCCTGCGCTGGCTGGGCGCGGCGATGGTCGCCGCGGCGCTGGGCTACTGGGCGATGTGCGCGTTCGCGAAGCGGCGCGACTGGGCCTGGCGCGGCCACGCCTTCCATCTGCCGTCGGCGCGCACCGCCGCGCTGCAGCTGATGCTGTCGACGCTGAACTGGGCGCTGATCGGCGGCGTGCTGTACGTGCTGTTCGGCCAGCGCATCGACTACCCGAGCGTGCTGTCGGTGCTGTGCATCGCCGCGGTGGCGGGCGTGCTGGCGCACGTGCCGGCCGGCCTGGGCGTGCTTGAGGCGGTGTTCGCCAGCCTGCTGTCGCACCGCGTGCCGGCGGCCGAGGTGGTCGGCGTGCTGCTGGCCTACCGGGCGCTGTACTACCTGGCGCCGCTGGTGCTGGCGCTGGGCGTCTACGCCCGCATCGAGCAGCTGGCGCGGCGCGAGCTACGTCAGCAAACGTGACCGAGCGGCCAAGCGTGATTTCCGTGGCATGGGTGCTGCCCTCGGCGCACCAGAATGCGGTTGATCGAGATGACTGCCATGCCCGCCACCGTCCTGCCCGTCAAGACCGCCCTCGGCCGCGAAGAGCTGCGCCGCCGTTCGCACGGCCTGAGCCAGCGCCACCGCACGGTGCTGCTGCTGGTCGACGGCGCGCGGCCGCTGAGCGTCGTGCTGAGCCTGGCGCAGAAGGCCGGCGCGAGCGTGCAGCACTTCGAGGAACTGGTGCGCCTGGGCCTCGTGGAGCTGCCGCAGGTGCCGACGCTGACGGCGGAGCCCGAATCCGAGTCGCTGTTCGAATCGACGGGCGGCGACACGACCTCGGGTTCGAATGCCGAGGCCGATCTCGACGTCGTGCCCGAGGCGGCGGTCGAGCCGGCGGTCGCGGCGAGCGAACCGGTCGAGGCGGTCGAGGTGCAGGCGCCGCCCGAACCCACGATCGAAGCCGCGCCGGCGGCCCTGCCCGAACCGGCGGCGGCGCCCGCGGCAATGGTCTCGGGCGCCGTCGAACCGCTGCCGGTGCGGCGCGCGCTGCCGGCCGACATCGAGCTGCCGGTGCTCGAACCCGGCGCCGAGCCGATGCCACACGTCGAGATCGATCTGGCGCCGCCGCCGCTCGAAGCGCGCCGGCCCGAGGCCCGCGCGCCGCGCCTGGTCGGCGAGGAGCTCATCGTGCACGAGGTGCGCGAGCTGCTGCTGGCCGCGATCGAGGCCATGCCGCCGCGGCATCGCCTGCACAAGCGCCTGCACAAGGCCGCGACCATCAACGATCTGGTCGACGTGATCGAGATGATCGAGCGCCTGGTGCGCCGCCAGGGCGGCGCGAGCGCCAACGGCAAGCTGATGTCGGACATGCTGTTCGCGCGCGACATGCTGGGCCTGGGCAACACGCGCTTCGTCGAGACCGAGGCCTACGACGGCGCGCGGCAACGCTAGGGCTGCAGCCAGCGCGCGCCGTGGGCGTCGAAACGTGCGCGGCGATGGCCGTCGCGGTGCAGCTCGAGCCAGTCGACCGACAGCACCTGTGCGCCGATCAGCGCGAAATGCGTGCGCTCGACCGAGGTCGGCGCGGCTTGCGGCTGGCGCGCCGGATCGTCGGGCAGCGCCACGCCCGGCGCCAGCGGCGCGAGGTAGTCGCGTGCCGAAGGGCGACTGCGCAGCTGCGCCCAGCGCGAGGTCACGTCGAGGCCCTCGCTCCTGACCTCGCAGATCAGCCGCAGCCGCAGCTGCCAGCCCAGCTGCGGCGACCAGCACACGAGCATCGCGCGCGCATCGGCGTCGAGCTGCCGGTGCTTGGCCGAACGCGCGTCGGTGTAGATGAACAGCTGCCGCCGTTCGGGGTCGACCTCGCGCAGCACGACCGTGCGCGCGTCGGGACCATCGTGCGCGTCGTGCGTTGCCAGCACGCAGCTGTGCCAGCCGTGCTCGCGGTCGTGCGCGGCCATCATCAGCTCGCGCCACAAGGCGGCCTCTAGCGGGCCGAGCGATTCGAAGCGTGTCTCCACTTGGTGACCGTAGCGCAGCGGTCGGCCCCGCGCTTTGCGCTAGGTCAGCCCGCGCCGCGCGAGGCCGAACCGGTTCACGCTTCCCGGCGCAGCGCCGGGAAGAGGATCACGTCGCGGATGTTGGGCGAGTCGGTCAGCAGCATGATCAGCCGGTCGATGCCGATGCCGCAGCCGCCGGCCGGCGGCATGCCGTACTCGAGCGCGCGCACGTAGTCGGCGTCGTAGAACATCGCCTCCTCGTCGCCGGCGTCCTTGGCCGCCACCTGCGCGAGGAAGCGCGCGGCCTGGTCCTCCGGGTCGTTGAGCTCGGAGAAGCCGTTGGCCAGCTCGCGGCCGCAGACGAAGAGTTCGAAGCGCTCGGTGATCGACGCGTCGGTGTCCGAGGCGCGCGCCAGCGGGCTCACCTCGGCCGGGTAGTCGATGATGAAGGTCGGCTGCCATAGCTGCTCCTCGACCTTGGCCTCGAACATCGCGAACTGCAGCTGCGCCAGGCCGGCGCGCGGGCTGCCGAGCGGGGCCGGCTCCTCGCCGAGTGCAACGAGCTTGGCGTGCAGCGCCGGGGCCGAGTCGGCCTCGGCTTCGGTCAGGCCGGCGTACTTGACCAGGCTGTCGCGCATCGAGACGCGCGCGAACGGGCTTTCGAGATCCACTTCGCGGCCCTGGTAGTGCAGCCGCGCGCTGCCGGCGGCCTTGCGCGCGGTGCAGCGAATCACGGCCTCGGTGTAGTCCATGATGTCGCGGTGGTCCCAGTAGGCCGCGTAGAACTCCATCATCGTGAACTCGGGGTTGTGGCGGACCGAGATCCCCTCGTTGCGGAAGTTGCGGTTGATCTCGAACACGCGCTCGAAGCCGCCGACCACCAGGCGCTTGAGGTAGAGCTCGGGCGCGATGCGCAGGAACATCTGCTGGTCCAGCGCGTTGTGGTGCGTGACGAAGGGCTTGGCGTTCGCGCCGCCGGGGATGGGATGCAGCATCGGCGTTTCCACTTCGAGGAAGCCGTGCTCGACCATGTACTGGCGGATCGACGAGATGGCCTTGCTGCGCGCCGCGAAGCGCTCGCGCGAGGCCGGGTCGGCAATGAGGTCGACGTAGCGCTGGCGGTACTTCTGCTCCTGGTCGGTCATGCCGTGGAACTTGTCCGGCAGCGGACGCAGGCTCTTGGCGACGAGGCGGATCGAGCTGACCTGGATCGTCAGCTCGCCGGTCTTGGTCTTGAACAGCGTGCCCTCGCAGCCGAGGATGTCGCCGAGGTCCCACTTCTTGAACGCGGCCAGCGTCTCGGGCCCGACCATGTCCTGCTTGACGTAGATCTGGATGCGGCCCGATGCGTCCTGCAGCGTCGCGAAGCAGGCCTTGCCCATCTCGCGCTTGAGCATCATGCGCCCGCCGATGCAGGCCGTGACCGGCTGCGCCTCGAGCTCTTCGTTGCTCTTGGCCTCGTGGGCGCGGTGCAGCGCGAGCGCATGGTCGCGCGGCTTGAAGTCGTTGGGATAGGCAATGCCCTGCGCGCGCAGCGCGGCGAGTTTCTCGCGGCGTTCGGCGATCAGCTGGTTCTCGTCGGCGGCATGCGCGGCGGTGTGCGGCGCGGTCGGCTGCTGGCTCATGGAGGCTTTCGAAGGGCACCGGCGAGGAAGGGGCGCGCCGGGCATGGAAACCCGCGATTTTAGGGACCCTGGGCTCCCTCGCCCCGCTGGCGGGGAGAGGGTGGGGGTGAGGGGTTCGGCCCGGCCCTCACCCCGGCCCTCCCACGGAGGCTGGGAGAGGGAGCAGGTCATCGACAATGCGCCGCCCATGAGTTCACAGCCGTCCCAACGCCCCTTGCTGTCCGGTGCCGCGCTCAACCTGGGCGCCAAGCTGCTCGCGGTGGGCCTCGGGCTGGCGATCCTGGTCGCGGTGGCGCGGCTGGGGCCCGCGGTGCAGGGTGCCTTCGCGCTGTTCGTCGCGGTGGAGTCGGCGCTGGTCACGCTGGGCTCCGGCCTCGGGCTGCTGCTGGCGCGCGAGGTCTCGCAGCGGCGTGGCGCGCTGCCGGCCGGGCGCGCGCGGCGGCTGCTGGGAGCGGCCGTCCTGTTCGGCATCGTCGCCGCGGCGGTGCTGGCGGCGTGGGCGGTGGTGGCGCAGGCCGATCCGTACCGCCACCTGTGGCTGCTCGCGCTCGTGGCTCCGCTGACGCTGATGGTGCCCACGGCCACCGGGCTGTGGATGGGCCAAGGCCGGCTGCTGGCGCTGAACCTGCCGCTGGTGGCGGCGCCGGCCGTGGTGCTGGCCGTGCTGCTCGCGGCCGCGACGCTGCACTCGAGCACGGTGGTCCTGGTGCTGGCGGCCTGGGCTGCCGGCAAGGCCGCGGTGGGCTTGGCCGCCGGTGCCGTCGCGTGGTGCGAGGACCGTGCCGGCCCGGCCGAACCGGCGCCGACCGCGCCGCGCGAGGCCTGGCGCTTCGTTGCGGTGATCGCCGTCACCAACCTCGTGAGCCTGGCCAACTACCGCGCGACGCTGTTTCTCGTCGAGCGGCTGCGCGGCTTGAGCGAAGCGGGCGTCTACTCGGTCGCGGTGCAGGTGGCCGAGCTGCTGTGGCTGCTGTCGTCGGCGGTCACGGTGGCGGCCTACCACCGCATCGGCAGCCCCGACGCGCGCGAGGCCGCGGCGCTGACGCTGCGCGCGGTGCGCATCAACCTGGGCGCGACGCTGGCGGCCGCGCCGCTGCTGGCGCTGCTGGCCTGGGCGCTGCTGCCGGCCGTGCTCGGCGCGGCCTATGCCGGCGCGATCGTGCCGCTGGTGCTGCTGCTGCCGGGCGTTGCCGGCTACGCGGCGGCCTCCAGCCTGTCGGCCTACTACACCAACCATCGCGGACGCCCGCAGTGGTCGGCCGGCATCGCCGGGCTGTCGCTGGCGATCACGCTGGCGGTCGCCGCGCTGGCGGTGCCGCGCCTGGGCGCGCCGGGCGCGGCGCTGGCGACGAGCGCCGGCTACCTGCTGGCGATCGCCGTCGCGCTGCGCCTCTTCCTGCGAGACGCCGGCCTGCCGGCCGCGGCGCTGTGGCGGGGGCTGCCCGAGCGCGCGGCTGCCGGTGAGAATGAGCGCCCCGCCTCGACGTCACGCTGAACGCCTTGCTGCGCAATCTGCTCGCCCCCCTGCGCCGCTGCCACGCCTGGCTGGCCGCGCCGCGCATGCTCTACGGCTGCCGCGCCGCTGACGGCCGCTGGCTCGCGCACACGCGCGTGAGCACCGGCACCGCGATCGAATCGCCGCACAAGCTGGTGCTCGGCGACCACGTCTTCATCGGCCACCACAACTTCATCGACGCTTCGGGCGGCCTGGACATCGGCGATGGCGTGCAGATCACCAACCACGTCTCGGTGCTGACGCATTCCAGCCACCGCGCGCTGCGCCTGGAGCGCGAGCGCTACTTCGGCCACCCGAGCCCGGCCGGCTACGAGCACGCGGCCACGGCGATCGGCGCCTGGAGCTTCATCGGCCCGCATAGCACGATCGCGCCCGGCAGCCGGATCGGCGTCGGCGTGCTGGTGCGCGCCTACAGCTACGTGCGCGGCGAGGTGCCGGACTTCGCGATTGTCGAGGGCCAGCCGGCGCGCGTGGTCGGCGACGTGCGCGAGGGCGACCGCGCATGGATCGAGCGCCAGGGCGAGACGGCTTTCGGTGCGGCGCAGCGCGATGCCTACGAGGCGTGGGTGAGAAAGGTCATCGAGCAGGCGGGGAACGCATGACAGCCACCGACACCTCTCGGCGCATCCTGTTTTTCGCCGACGCCAGCAACATCCACACGCGCCGCTGGGTGCAGGCCATGGCCGAGCGCCAGTTCGAGTGCTACGTCGTCACCCGCCGCCCCGGCACGATCGCCGGGTCCAAGGAGGTGATCGCGCTGCACGAGGGCGACAGCGCGCTCGGCTGGTTCCGCGCGATTCCGCAGGTGCGCGCGCTCGCGCGCCGCATCCGGCCGCACTGGGTGCACGGCCACTACGTCACCTCCTACGGTCTGTGGGCCGCGGCCTGCGGCTATCCGGTGCCCAAGGTGCTCACCGCGTGGGGCTCGGACATCCTCGTCACGCCGCGCGAACCGGGCCTGCGCGGCAGCTTCATGAGCGGTCTGGTCGGCTGGAGCCTGCGCCAGGCGCAGCTCGTGACGGCCGACTCGGCCGACGTGATCGAGGCGATCCGCGGCTATGGCGTGCGCGCGCCCTGCCACGAGGTGCTGTGGGGCGCCGACACCGACCGCTTCCGCCCCGCTCGTGCGGCCAAGGCCGGCTTCGAGATCGTGAGCCTGCGCAACTGGGAACCGAACTACAACATCGACGTGATCCTGCGCGCCTTCGCGCGGCTGCGCCACGAGCGCCCCGAGGCGAATGCAGTGCTCACGCTGCTGGGCGGTGGGCCGCTCGACCGCGAGCTGCATTCGCTGGCGATCCAGCTCGAGCTCGGCGACGACGCGCTGCGCCTGATCGGCCGCACGGATGACGTGGGCATGGTCGAGGCGCTGCAGCGCGCGTCGGTGTCGGTCACGGTGCCGACGAGCGACGCCACCTCGGTCGCGATGCTGGAGTCGATGGCCTGCGGCGTCGCGGTGGTGGCGAGCGACCTGCCGGCCAACCGGCCCTGGGTCGACGCGGCCTGGCGCGTGCCGCCGCGCGACGACGCGGCGCTCGCGCGCGCGCTGATCCGCCTGTGCGACGACCGCGCTCAGGTGCGAACCCTGGGCGAGCGCAACCGCAGGCTGGTCGAGCAGAAGGGCTCGCGGCGCGGCCAGATGGACCGCATGGCGGTGCTGTACGAGTCGCTGTGGCTCCAGGCTCCCGCGCCAGGAGGAGCGACGACATGAATGCCCACGGCCAGCCGCGCCTGATCTCGATCATCGCGCCGTGCTTCAACGAGATCGCCCACCTCGACGCGTTCTGTGACGCGATCGCCGAGCAGGAGCTGCCCGATGGCTGGAGCTTCGAGGCGCTGATCGCCGACGGCCGCAGCACCGACGGCACGCGCAACCGGCTGCTCGCGCGCTGCGCCGAGGACACGCGCTTCCGGCTGATCGACAACCCGAAGCGCATCGTCTCGACCGGCCTGAACCGCTGCCTCGAGCAGGCGCGCGGCGCGCTGATCGCGCGCATGGACCTGCACACCAGCTACGAGAGCGACTACCTCGCGCAGTGCATCGCCGCGCTCGAGCGCACCGGCGCCGACAACGTCGGCGGGCCATGGAGGGCCGAGGGCGAGGGCGTCGTGCAGGAGGCGATCGCGGCGGCGTTCCAGTCGCGCTGGGTGATGGGCGGCGCGCGCTCGCGCGACCTCGAGTACGAGGGCCCGGTCGACACCGTCTACCTCGGCTGCTGGCCGCGCCGCACCTTCGAGCAGCACGGCGGCTTCGACGAGCAGCTGGTGCGCAACCAGGACGACGAGCACAACCTGCGCCTCGCGCGGGCCGGCGCGCGTGTGTGGCAAAGCCGCGAGATCGTCTCGAGCTACTGGCCGCGCGCGACGCTCGGCCAGCTGTTTCGCCAGCAGCTGCAGTACGGCTACTGGAAGCCCTTCGTGACGCGCAAGCACGGCCGGCCGGCATCGCTGCGCCAGCTGGTGCCGGGCGCCTTCGTCGCGCTGATGGCGCTGCTGCTGGTGCTGGGCTTGGTATCGCCCGCGGCGGCGCGGGGCTTCGCTTGGCTGGGCTGGCTGTACGCGTTCTACGCGCTCGGCGCCTCGGTCTCGATCGCGCGCAAGGCGGGCTGGGAACTGCTGCCGATGCTGCCGCTGGTGATCGTCACGACGCACGGCGGCTATGGGCTCGGGACGCTGCGCGGGTGGTTCGACGTGATCACGAAGCGCCGGCCGTCGGCGGGGTTTGGGGTGGTGACGCGGTGAGCGACGAGCTGCGGGCCCTGGCCGCGCGCTATGCGCGCCGCGACACGGCCGCCGGCGAAGGGCGCTACAGCCTCTTTAATGCCGCCGCGCAGCAGGCCCAGCAGGAGCGGCTGCGTGCCATGGTCTCGCTGTGGAGGGCGCACGGCTGGACCACGCTGGCCGGCCGCTCGATGCTCGAAGTCGGCTGCGGCGCCGGCGGCAACCTGCTGGACCTGATCCGGCTCGGCGCCGAGCCGGCGCGGCTGACCGGCGTGGAGCTGCTGCCCGAGCGTGCTGCGGCCGCACGGGCATCGCTGCCGGGCGCGGTGCGGGTGATCGAGGGCGACGCGCTCGCTGCCGACATCGCGCCGCTCAGTCAGCAGGCCGTGCTCGCCTTCACCGTGTTCTCGTCGCTGCTCGACGATGCTTTCCAGCAGCGCCTGGCCGAGGCGATGTGGCGCTGGGTCGCGCCGGGCGGCGGCGTGCTCTGGTACGACTTCGCGGTCGACAACCCGCGCAATCCGGACGTGCGGGGCGTGCCGATGCGGCGCGTGCGCGCACTGTTTCCCCAGGCGCGGTTCGACGTGCGGCGCGTGACGCTCGCGCCGCCGATCGCGCGGCGCTTACCGGCGGCGCTGCTGGGTGCCGCTTCGGCCTGCCTGTGGCCGTTGCGCACCCATCGCCTCGTGTGGGCCGTGAAGGCCTGAACGGCGTTCGTTCAGCCGACGACCGCGCCCACCGCGTCGATCACCACCTGCTCCTTGCCGAGCTTGCCGGCGAGGTCGGCGAACTCGCGGTGGCCCACCAGCACCAGCACGATGTCGGCACCGTCGAGGCCCGCCTCGAGGCTGACCAGACGGCCGGCTTCGAGCGTGCGCGGCAGCGACTTCACGTTGGGCTCGACGAAGCGAAGCTGGGCGCGCGTGCTGCGCACCAGGTGCTCGGCGATGTGCAGCGCGGGGCTTTCGCGCAGGTCGTCGATGTTGGGCTTGAAGGCGAGGCCGAGCACGGCGATGCGGGCGTCCGATTCGCTCTTGCCGCAGCGAGCAATGGCCTCGCGCACCTTCTCGAGCACCCACAACGGTTTGCCGTCATTGACCTCGCGGGCGGTGCGAATGAGACGTGCCTGTTCAGGCGTCTTGTCGACGATGAACCAGGGATCGACCGCGATGCAATGGCCGCCGACGCCGGCGCCGGGCTGCAGGATCTTCACGCGCGGATGGCGATTGGCCAGGCGGATGAGCTCCCACACATTGATGTCCAGACGGTCGCAGATGATCGACAGCTCGTTGGCGAAGGCGATGTTGACGTCACGGAACGAGTTCTCCGTGAGCTTGCACATCTCGGCCGTGCGCGCGTTGGTTACCAGCAGCTCGCCTTGCACAAAGATGCGGTACAGGTCCACCGCGCGCTGCGAGCAACGCGCGGTCAGCCCGCCGATGATGCGATCGTTGGCCACCAGTTCGCGCACCACCTGGCCGGGGAGCACGCGCTCGGGGCAGTAGGCGACGTTGACGTCGACCTGGCTGCCATCGGTGACGCCCTCGGTCGGGAAACGCAAGTCCGGGCGCGCTTCGGCCAGCCACTGCACCAGCAGTTCGGTCGTGCCCACCGGCGAAGTCGACTCCAGCACCACCAGGTTGCCCCGGCGCAGCACCGGCGCGATCGAGCGCGCGGCCGCCTCGACGAAGCTCACATCCGGCTCGTGGTCGCCCTTGAACGGCGTGGGCACGGCAATCAGGAAAGCATCAGCCGCCTCCGGCTTCGTCGTGGCGCGCAGGTGGCCCTCGTGCACGGCGCTGTGCACGATCATGTCCAGCTCGGGCTCGACGATGTGGATGCGCCCCTCGTTGATCGTGTCGACCGCGTGCTGGTTGATGTCCACGCCGATGACCTGGGTGCGCCGCGCGGCGAACATGGCCGCGGTGGGCAAGCCGATGTAGCCCAGGCCGATCATCGAGACGGTGGAGAACTTCTCGGGACTGTTCATGGAGAAAACTCGAGCAGGCAGTCGATCAGGAAAGACGGGTCAGCAGCGCATCGACGATGCGCTCGCAGGCATGGCCATCGCCGTAGGGGTTGTGGGCGAAGCTCATGCGCTCGTACTCGCTGCGGTCGTCGAGCAGCAGCGAGACGCCTTCGACGATCTTGGCCACGTCGGTGCCGACCAGGCGCACCGTGCCGGCATCGACCGCCTCGGGCCGCTCGGTGGTGTCGCGCATCACCAGCACCGGCTTGCCCAGGGAAGGCGCCTCTTCCTGCACGCCGCCGGAGTCGGTGAGGATCACCGTCGAGCGCGTCATCAGGTAGACGAAGGGCAGGTAGTCCAGCGGCTCGATCAGGTGCACGTTGGGAATGCCCGACAGCAGCCGGTTCACCGGCTCCTGCACGTTGGGGTTCAGGTGCACCGGGTAGACCAGGTCCATGTCCGGGTAGCGCTTGGCTAGCTGCGCAATGGCTTCGCAGATGCGCTCGAAGCCGTTGCCGAAGTTCTCGCGGCGGTGGCCGGTGATCAAGAGCAGCCGCGCGCCCTTGCGCAGATAGGGAAAGCGCGCGGCGAGCTGCGCCGAGAGGCTGCTCGAGGCCTCCAGCTTGGCGCGCACGGCCAGCAGCGCATCGATGACCGTGTTGCCGGTCACGACCACGTGGGCCGCCGGCACGCTCTCGCGCACCAGGTTCTCGCGCGAGGTGGGCGTGGGCGCGAAGTGCAGGCGCGCCAGCGCGCCGGTGAGCTTGCGGTTGGCCTCCTCGGGCCAGGGCGAGTAGAGGTTGCCGGTGCGCAGCCCCGCCTCGACGTGGCCGACCGGGATGCGCTGGTAGAACGCGGCCAGGGTGGCGGCAAAGGTGGTGGTGGTGTCGCCGTGCACGAGCACCACTTCGGGGCGCTCGGCCTCGTAGACGCGGCGGATCGACTGCAGGATCTCGCTGGTGATCGAGTACAGGTCCTGGCCCGGGCGCATGACGTTGAGGTCATGGTCGGGTCGGATCTCGAACAGCTCGAGCACCTGGTCGAGCATCTGGCGGTGCTGGGCGGTCACGCACACCCGGCCGTCGATGCCGGCCGTGGCCTCCAGGCGCTTGACCAGCGGCGCCATCTTGATGGCCTCCGGCCGCGTGCCGAAAACAGTCAATACCTTCATCTGCTCCCTTGCGTGCAGCCGTTGCCGGGATTGTGGCAAGCGACCGGCCGGCGACGCCCCTTGGCGCCCCCTTGGTTCCGGTGGGTCCGGCACCCTGGAATGCGTGAGGAGTTCTCGACGCCGCGCGCTGGCGCGGCTGCGGGCGTGGGCGTGAAACAATCCGGGATTGCGCCGCCGCGGCGGCGCCAGGATTCAGTGGAAACGGACGCGCTATGAAGATCACCGTCGTAGGGACCGGCTATGTCGGTCTGGTGACCGGGGCCTGCCTGGCCGAGATGGGCAACCACGTGCTGTGCCTCGATGTCGACCCGCGCAAGATCGAGACGCTGAAATCGGGCGGCATCCCGATCTACGAGCCCGGTCTCGAGGAAGTGGTGCGCCGCAACGCCGCCGGCGGGCGCCTGGAGTTCACGACCGACGTCGACCATGCGGTCGCCCACGGCACGCTGCAGTTTATCGCGGTCGGCACGCCGCCCGACGAGGACGGCTCGGCCGACCTGCAGTACGTGATCGCCGCCGCGCGCGCGATCGGCGAGCGCATGACGGACTACAAGGTCATCATCGACAAGAGCACCGTGCCCGTCGGCACCGCCGACAAGGTGCGCGCGGCGGTGGCCGAGGCGCTCGCCAGGCGCGGCGTGTCGATGGAGTTCTCGGTGGTCTCCAACCCCGAGTTCCTCAAGGAAGGTGCCGCAGTCAACGACTTCATGCGGCCCGACCGCGTGGTGATCGGCGCCGACGCCGGCGACCAGCGCGCCGTCTTCATGATGAAGGCGCTGTACGCGCCCTACCTGCGCAACCACGACCGCCTGCTGGTGATGGACATCCGCAGTGCCGAGTTCACCAAGTACGCGGCCAACGCGATGCTGGCCACGCGCATCAGCTTCATGAACGAGCTGTCGCGGCTGGCCGACGCGGTGGGCGCGGACATCGAGCACGTGCGCGTGGGCATCGGCAGCGATCCGCGCATCGGCACGCACTTCCTGTATGCCGGCACCGGCTACGGCGGTTCATGCTTCCCGAAGGACGTGAAGGCGCTGATCAAGAGCGCCTCCGAGGTCGGCCACAGGCTCGAGGTGCTGACGGCGGTCGAGTCGGCCAACGAGCGGCAAAAGCGCGTGCTCGAGGACAAGATCGTCGCGCGCCTGGGCAAGGATCTGTCGGGCAAGCGTTTCGCGCTGTGGGGCCTGGCCTTCAAGCCCGGCACCGACGACATGCGCGAAGCGCCCAGCCGCGTGCTGATCGCGGCGCTCGCCGCGCGCGGCGCCGAGATCGTCGCCTTCGACCCGGTCGCGATGAAGGAGGCACAGCGCGCGATGCCCGATCAGCCGGGCCTGCGCTACGCCGCATCGGCCGCCAAGGCGCTGCAGGGCGCCGACGCGCTGGTCATCGTGACCGAGTGGAAGGAGTTCCGCAGCCCGGACTTCGAAGGCATCAAGGCTGCGCTCAAGCAGCCGCTGGTGTTCGACGGCCGCAACCTGTTCGAGCCCGAGACCATGCAGGCCTTCGGCATCGAGTACCACGCGATCGGCCGGCCCTCGCTGCCGGTGGCCTCGAACGCATGAGCCAGGCGCTGCCCTTTCTGCCCTTCGCGCTGCCGGAGATCGGCGACGAGGAGATCGCCGAGGTCGTCGATGCGCTGAAGTCGGGCTGGGTCACCACCGGTCCGAAGGCGCGCCGCTTCGAGCAGGACTTTGCCGCCTTCCTCGGCGGCGAGCCGGGGCTGGAGGCGATTGCGGTGAACTCGGCGACCGCCGGCCTGCACCTCGCGCTCGAGGCGCTGGGCATCGGTCCGGGCGACGAGGTCATCACGACCACGCACACCTTCACCGCGACCGCCGAGGTCGCGCGCTACCTCGGCGCCGATGTGGTGCTGGTCGACATCGATCCGGCCACGCTCAACATCGACCCGGCGCAGGTGGAAGCGGCGATCACGCCGCGCACCAGGTGCATCGTTCCCGTGCACTATGCGGGGCTCGCGGCCGACATGGACGCGATCCTCTCGATCGCGCGGCGCCACGGCCTGAAGGTCGTGGAGGATGCCGCCCATGCGCTGCCGACCACGCATCGCGGCGCGCTCGTCGGCACGCTGCCAAGCGACGCCACGGTCTTCAGCTTCTACGCCAACAAGACCATCACCACCGGCGAGGGCGGCATGCTCGTCACGCGCGACGCGGCGCTCGCCCAGCGTGCCAAGGTGATGCGACTGCACGGCATCAACCGCGACGCCTTCGACCGCTTCACCGCCAAGGTTCCGAGTTGGTACTACGAGATCGTCGCGCCGGGCTTCAAGTACAACTTGACCGACATCGCGGCGGCGCTGGGCATCCATCAGCTCAAGCGCCTGCGCGGCTTCCAGGCGCGGCGCGAGCAGATCGCGCAGGCCTATGACGCGGCCTTCGCAGGGCTGCCGCTGATCGTGCCGCCGCGCGCGAAGGGCGACGACCAGCATGCCTGGCACCTTTACGTCGTGCGCCTGGCCGATGACGCGCCGCTCGATCGCGACGCCTTCATCGAGCGCCTGTTCGCGCTGGGCATCGGCGTCAGCGTGCACTACATCCCGCTGCACCTGCATCCCTACTGGCGCGAGCGCTACGGCCTCGACGCCGCGCGCTTTCCACACAGCCAGCGTGCCTACGAGCGCATGGTGAGCCTGCCGCTGTACACGAAGATGAGCGATGCCGACGTGCAGCGCGTGATCGACGCCGTGGGCCAGGCGCTGCGCGGCTGACGGCACGATGGGCAAGCGGGTGTTCGATCTCGTGGTGGCGGGCCTGGCGATGCTGCTGCTGTCGCCGCTGCTGTTCGCGATCGCGGCGGCGATCAAGCTCGATTCGCCGGGGCCGGTGTTCTTCCGCCAGGAGCGCGTCGGCCGCGGCGGTGCGCCGTTTCGCATCCACAAGTTCCGCACCATGGTTCACGCGCCGCAGGTCGAGGGCCCGCTCCTGACGGTGGGCAACGATGCGCGCATCACGCGCGTCGGCGCCTGTCTGCGTCGCAGCAAGCTCGACGAGCTGGCGCAGCTGATCGACGTGCTGCAAGGCACGATGAGCCTCGTGGGGCCGCGCCCCGAGGTGCCGCGCTACGTGGCGCTGTACCCGCGCGAGCTGCGCGAGAAGGTGCTGAGCGTGCGGCCGGGGATCACGGATCCGGTGTCGATTGCCTACCGCGACGAAGGCGAGCAGCTCGCGCGTGCCGCGGACCCGGAGCGCGAGTACATCGAGCGCATCATGCCGCTCAAGCTGCAGCACGCGGCGCGCTATGCCGAGCACGCCACGCTGGCCAGCGACATCGGCGTGCTGTGGCGCACGCTGCGGCTGATCGTCGCGCGCACCAGTGGAGCGGCGCGATGAGCGAGCGGCTGTGGCACGGACTCGACGCGCTGCTCACGCGCTGGCGCCGCCATCGCTACGCGCTGTCGCTGCTGGCCGACGCCGCGGTGATCGCCGTCGCCTGGCAGTTCACCTACCTGTTCCGGCTCGGCTTCGAGCGCTGGATCTCGGCGCGGCCGGGCTACGACGGCGCGGTGCTCGCCGGCGTGGTGCTGCTGTACCTGATCGTCTTCGTGCTGCTCGGCGTGCCGCGCGGCATCTGGCGCTTCTCGGGCTTCGGCGAGATCCAGCGGCTGGCGATTGCCTGCACGATCGGCGGCGCCTTGAGCGCGAGCATCGTGATGGGCGCCCATCTGCGCGAAGTGCCGCGCGCGGTGCTGGCGCTGCACCCGCTGATCGCGCTGTTCGGGCTGGCGAGCGTGCGCATCGCCTATCGCATGCTCTACGAGCACCTGCGCTCACAGCTGCGAGGGCGCGACGGCAGCCTGCGTCGTGCGCTCGTGATCGGCGCGGGCGACGCCGCGCGCCTGCTGCTCGCCGGACTGCAGCACCAGGGCTGGCACGTCGTCGGCCTGCTCGACGACGATGCGGCCAAGCGCGGCACCCGCGTTGCAGGCCTGCCGGTGCTCGGCACCGTCGACGACGCGGCTGATCTCGCGCGACACCATGAGGCGACGCACCTGATCATCGCGATGCCCTCGGTCAGCGCGACGCAGCGCCGCCGCGTGGTCGAGGCGGCCAGCGCGACCGGCCTGCCGGTGCTCACTGTTCCGTCGGCCCAGGAGCTGCTCGAAGGCGCGCTCGTCAGCCGCGTGCGCGACATCCAGCCCGAGGACCTGCTCGGCCGCGAGCCCGTCAAGCTCGACGAGGCGGGCATCTCGGAATGCCTGTCGGGCAAGACGGTGCTGATCACCGGCGCGGGCGGCAGCATCGGCAGCGAGCTGTGCCGCCAGGTGGCGCGCTACGGGCCGGCGCGGCTGGTGCTGTACGAGCTGAGCGAGTTCAATCTCTACACGATCGAGCAGCAGCTGAGTGAGCAATTTCCGAAACTGCCGCTGGTGCGACTGATCGGGGATGTGAAGAACCTCGAGCATCTGCGCCATGTGATGGCGAAGTGGAAGCCGCAGATCGTGTTCCATGCGGCGGCATACAAGCACGTGCCGCTGATGGAGGAGGAGAACGCGTGGGCGGCGCTGCAGAACAACACGCTGGGGACGTATCACGCGGCGCTGGCGAGTGCGGAGCAAGGCGTCGAGCGCTTCGTGCTGATCAGTACCGACAAGGCGGTCAATCCGACCAATGTGATGGGTGCGACGAAGCGAGCGGCGGAGATGGTGATCTCGGCGCTTGCAGCGGAACATGCCGGCACCAGGTTCATGGCGGTGCGGTTCGGGAACGTGCTGGGGTCGAGCGGGAGCGTGATTCCGAAGTTCAAAGAGCAGATCGCGAGGGGTGGGCCGGTGACGGTGACGCATCCGGAGGTGATTCGGTATTTCATGACGATTCCGGAGGCGGCGAGGCTCGTTATCCAGGCGGCCGCGATCGGTGAGACGGGGCAGGTCTATGTGCTTGACATGGGCCAGCCGGTGCGCATCGTCGATCTGGCGCGCGATCTGATCCGGTTGTCGGGACGCTCGGTGGACGAGGTGCCGCTCGCGTTCACCGGGTTGAGACCCGGCGAGAAGCTGTACGAGGAACTGCTTGCCGATGCAGACGCCAGCGTGCCGACCGCGGTACCGTTGATCCACGTGGCCCGAATCACGCCGGGTCTGGACAAGGTGCCGGCACTGCTGGCATGGATGGTCGGGCTGCGGCACGCGCCGCCTGACGAGGTGAGGGAGATGCTGACAGACATCGTGCGCGAATACCGCGCGGGCGCGGGGCGGACTTGAACATCGCGTACCTGGATCCGCCCTACAGCCGCTATTTCACGCAACTGTGCCGCAAGCTCAATACGAGCACGGGCGGTCGCACCGTGGCGCTGCTATCGTGCCCCGCTTATCGCCTCTACGCGCGTGGCGATCGAAGCATCGTGTGGCAGCCGGGAGTCTCGAGCGTGCGGCACGTGCTGCCCGAGCCGTTCACGAGGGCTGCCTGGGCCAGCCACGATGAGCGGTTCGCTGAGGCGTTCTCGCATGCCGTCGAGTGGTTCAAGGAGCGCTTTCGCGAGGAAGCCACCGACGTTTGCCTGCTGTTCTCGGACGCGCGTCCCTTCTCGACGGCTGCCGCCATCGCCGCGGCTCATGTGGGCGTGGTGTGCCTGTACTTCGAGCGCGGCGCGTTTCGCCTGCGCACGGCCAGCCTCAGCACACAGGGCCTGAACGCGCGCTTCGACCTGCGACTCGCGGCGCGGGCGGGCGGCATGCTCGGCCTGCCCGATGCCGCGATTCCCGCTCGCCGCCGCGAAGAGCCATGGCTGCGCGCGCGTTTCGCTCTGTTCATGCTGCTCAATGAACTGTCGTGCCGCTGGACACCGCAGCGGCGGCCGATGCAGCACAAGACCTATCACTTCTTCAACTACGTGCGCATCGCGCTGCGGCAGTTCCAGTCCGAGCATCCCGAACTGCTGCCGGCGCACGGCGAGCTCGCCGTCGACGAGGTCAAGGGCACAGTCCTGTTGCCGCTGCAGTTGCAGACGGATTCGCAGTTCGTCATGTACTCGCCGTTCCGGCACAACCAGGAACTGCTCGACTTCATCGTGCCGCGGGTTTGTAAGTCGCTGCCGGGCGCGCGGGTTCTCGTAAAGAAGCACCCGATGGACGTGCGGCACTACCAACTGCCCGCCGGCGCACAGTTCGTCGGCGGCAATCTTTCGAACTACTACCACGACGCCGCGCTGATGGTGTGCCTCAATTCGGGTGCGGGTTTCGAGGCCGCCGTCCAGGGCAAGCCAGTGCTGTGCTTTGCCGACAGCTTCTATACGGGTCATCTGCCTGTCGTGCGGACCAGCAAGGCGAACTTTGTCGCTGACCTTCTCGCGGCCGCTCGGCGGGGCGACGATCCGGTCTCGGGCGCGCAGCTACGCGCCGCGGTGCTGCGCAGCTACCAGGCCCCCGGTGACGTGTGGGCCTACACCGACGATGACCTCGACGCGAGCACCGGCATCGTGCTGCAGCACATTGCCGCTGCGCGGGCGCTCAACGGCGGCGCCAGCGACTCCGCGTCTGCTTGAGCGCTGCCAGCGCACGCAGCCACCTCGGCAGGACCGGCGGCTCGACGTCGTTCCAGTGGCTCAACTCGAACAGCGCCCGTTCGGGCGTTGTGAACGCGCCGCTGCTGCGACTGACATAGGTGGGGTAGAGGATCAGCGCGCCGGCGACCAGCTCGTCGAGCTGCAGGCGGCGCGTGCGGCGCGCCACCGGCTGGGCGTCCTCGGTCAGCCCCCAGCCAGCGTAGAACGGGCTGCCGTGGCAGACCACGCGCTTGCCACGCAGCAGCGCCTCGAAGCCCGCGAGCGAGGTGATGACCTGGATCTCGTCCACCGCGTCGAGCAGCAGGTGCATCGGCAAGTCGACCACGACTTCGTCGCACCACGGCGCAGGATCGCCCTCGTCGCCGGCCCCGTCGCGCTTGCGCGCGACGACGTCGGGGTGCGGCTTGTAGACCACGTAGGCGTCGGGCCGCGCGCTGCGCACGGCACGCAGCAATTCGATGTTGCGGCGCACCCCGCCGAGCGCCCCATAAGCGATCGAGGCATCCGATTCCACCTGGCCGGGCACCAGCACAACCTGGCGCGCGCGCGCCGGCCGCTGCCAGTGACCCTGTCCGACGTTGTACTTGGTGATGCCCGCCGCAACGATGGCCTCGCGCAGCAATCGCGCGCGTGCGCGCAGCGCGTCGTCGAAGGGGTGCGACTGCAGTAGCGTCTCGAGGTCCGAGGGGGCTGTGGCGTCGTAGTACATGCCGCTGCCGTCGATCACCCACGACAGCGGCCGCACCCAGTTCGCGCCCAGGCCGACCGAGCGCAGGAAGCCGTCTTCGACGCGCAGCAGTGCGCCGCTGCCGTGCGGCGCGGCGTCGCGCGGGCGGCCCCAGACCGCGCGCGACTCGTTGGTTGCGGCGGAAGGTTCGGGCGTCTCGGTGAAGTGCAGCGTACTGCCGGCGAAGAAGGACTGCGCAATCGGCTTCTTCCAGTTCGAGAACGCGATCGCCTGCACCTGCGGCGCAAAGCGCTGGCGCATGCGCCGCTGCAGCACCATCCACTCGAACACTCGTTCGGGCTCGCAGCGTTCGCGGGTCTCGGGGTCGAGGTAGCGGGGGTACTCGACCAGCGCCGCGTGCACCAGGTCGGGCAGGCCCACCTTGTGCGCCGTGCGGCGCCGTTCGGGCGCCGGCAGCGCGTCTTGCGTGAGCCCCCAGCCGGCGTAGAACGGCATGCCGAACGTGCGCACCGGCTTGCCCCACATCAGCGCCTCGAAGCCCATCTGCGACGTGACTACGTAGACCGCATCCGCGGCCTCGAGCAGCGAAGGGGGGTGTGCATCGCTGGATAGCAGCGTGACGCGCGACGCGGCGCCGGCGGGCAGCGCCGCGAAATGGGCGCGCTTGCGCCCGGCGATCACGTCGGGGTGAACCTTGAGGACCACGGGCACGCCAGGGTGCTCGTCGAGTGCTGCCTCGAGCATGCGCGGGAAGCTGGACTCGCTTGCCAGGCCGAGCGCGATCGAGGCGTCGCCGAAAGTCTGGTCGACGACCAGGACGAAGGGGCCGTCGACGGGTGCGGGGACTTCGCGGGCGTGGTTGTACTTGGAGAGGCGGCCGTGGCGCCATGCCGCAGCCAACGCCTCTGCGCGTGCAGTGTCGGCAGAGGAGTGAGAGCGCGCGATGGCACGCTCGAGGCGCGATGGTCGCTGTGCATCGTAGTACACGCCAAGATCGTCTACCGAGACCGACAGCGGCCCGTCGACGTTGCCCAGCGCGACCGAACGCAGGAATCCGTCTTCGATGGCGAGGTAAGGCAGGCCCTGCCGAGCGGCCCATTCGGCGTCGCGGGCGAACGCGCCCTTGAGGCCCCAGCCGATCACGGCCTCGATCTCGAAGGCGGGGCGGCCCAAGGGCTGGTAGCGAACTTGCGCGCCGAGCAGGCGCGGCAGGTCCTGTACGAGCAGCAAGCCGATGCGACGCGCCAGGAGCGGGCGCCAGGGTGTGGCAGACATGAGCGACTTCACGTCGAACCCAGCGGGGAGACATCGAGCTCGACGCGATCGGCGCCGGCGACCCACGATGGCCGTCCGTCGGCGGCCAACGCAAGTGCAGCGCGGCTGTCGAGCGACAGTGCGAGCACGGTTACCGCCGCGAGACCCTGTCCGGCCATCACCAGCACCGGGTTGGGTTGGGCCTGGCGGTAGCTGCGGCTGATCCAGCCCTGCAGCTCGGGCGCTTCTTGCCCGCAGACGACTGAAAGCTCAAGCGGCATCGAGGACCAGTGGTGCACGGTCACCCGGCCGCCGTTCTGATGTGCGACCTCGAAGGCCTGGCCGACCACGCGTGCCGAGAATTCCGGTGCCAGGTGCGTCAGGTGGCGAAACGAGGTCGGTCGAGGGGCGACGAAGCGGTCGACGACGATCAGCCAGCGGCCCGGAGCGAAATGCAGCGTGCGCTCGTGCCGCTCGCCGCCCGGACGATGTGTGACCGTCGCTCTCAGGCGCTTGCCCCAGGCAGTATCGATCACCGGCGCGAGACAGTGGCCCGTGCGATGACTGGGATGCACGTCGCTGTCACGCCCGCCGAACTCGATCAGGTTGTGCGCGCGGTTGCTGCGCATGTAGCGCCGCATCGGCGTGTCGTCGTAGGCGTACTTGCCCGAATCGACCACGATGTCGCAGCCCGACTCGGTCCAAACATAGGACAGCACGTCTTCGTGCTTGTGGCCGGGCAGGTCGAAGCCGGCCTTCATGGCCAGCAAGGACCAGTCGCCCGCGTCGGCATGGCGCATCTGGCGGACGAAGCCGTAGCAGCTGTGGTTGAGCACCTCGATACCAGTATTCGAGACCTGTGGCTCGGGCAGTTGCATGCGGGTCGGCGGGCGGCCGTCGCTGTCGCCGATCGGGATGTGGCGTCCGTCCGGCATCGACATCCAGTGCTGCAGAGCCTTGGCGCCGTCGAGTACAGCCACGAGTCGGGCCGAGCTGCGGTCATACCAGTGCGATGCGAGCAGGGCGTCGAACATGCCGCGCACCACACCGTGGTACTGCGGCGAGTTTTCGCGGTGAACGCAGCGCGTGTCGAACTGCAGGTCTACGAGGCGGTCCAGCCGTGCCCCGATCGTGGACATCCAGGCGACGAGGCGCGGGTCGCCGTCATGAAACGCTGCTCGCACAAGCGCCGTGGTTCCGTGCAGGTCCCAGACCGTGTGGTTGGTGTAGCGGAAGAAGCCGGGGGCCGTCAGCTCGCGCGCGTGCAGCGCCATGAGCGTGACCAAGACATCGGCTTCGCCAGGCGTCACGGCGAGCTCGCCGAGGCGCACGCGTTCGAACAGGTGGGCCAGCCGCAGGGCGCGCGTGCCCACCATCATGTCGCGCCAGGCCAGCTGCTGCTGGCGGCCGTGCGCGAGGAGGTGGCGATGCCAGTCGAGCACGATATCCAGCGCGCGCCGCAACCACCCACCGTCGGGCTGCTCGTCATGGGCTCTCAGGTATGGATCGATCAGCCGCAGCATGTGCAGCTGCGAGCGCCAGTTGGCATCGTGGTACGGGTCCGAGCTCCAGTTGATCGGCAATGCGAGCGGGAAGGCCGGCGTGTCGGTGCGGGCCTTGTAACCCTCGTCGCGCTGCCGTTCTGCCGCAGCGAGGACCGAAGCTCCGACGTGTCCGCGAACGAGACCGAGATCCTTGAGCTCGACGCGCAGCGCACCGGGTTCGTTGCGCCGAATCGCGGCATGGAAGTCCGACGCAGCCAAGGGCCGATCGGGCCAGGCGGGGCCGTCATTGATCGCCGGCAGGCCAAACGGGGCCGGCAGCCAACGGCGCAGCTGCAGCCAGATGCGGCGCGCCCGCGCGTTCAAGGGCTCGCGTCCCAGGGTCATCTGTGCCGACATCAAGCCACCGGTGCAGATGAGCCGGTCGGTCTGCCCAGGATGTCGAGGATTGCATCGAGGCGCCGGCTGTAGGTGTGCTCGCGTGCGATGTAAGCCGCACCGTCGACCATGCGGGCACGATCGTCATCGTTGTAGCCGTCACGCGCCAGCCGGCCCAACAGGTCCTGCGCCTCGTCGCGGTTGCTCACCGTGTGGCAGTAGGGGCCGAACCATCGATCGATCGACAGGGCAGGCGTGGACACGGCCAAGCCTCCGCAGGCGATGATCTCGATCAGGCGTCGCGAAAACATGGTCGGCGAAGCCTCGACCGTGTTCACGTTGAGCGATGCCAGGGATTGCTTGTAGATCGCCGCGGTGCGCTCGTGCGGAACCTTGGCCCGAACCACGAGACCGGGCAGATCGGGATACCGGTACTCATGGCCGCGTCGGTCGGAGTTGCGGTCGTAGACGGTCAACCCGAGGGTCCGCGCCGCGCACGACAACAGGAGATCCTGGCGCCTGCGGCGCTCGTCGTGGATGTGGCGGCTGTAGCTGCCGACAAAGTTGGCGCCACGGCGGCCCGACACCGTGCCGCTGAAGCTGTGCAGCGCCGGCTGGACGGCGAACGGCAGCGCCTCGATGCGGGCCACGTTCCCCACCACCGCACGGTAGCGCCCGATGCAGCTGGCATCGACGGTGAGGACGGTCTCGAAGAGACTGGCGCTGTCGATGAAGCGCTCGAAGTGGACGCCGTCCTCCTTGTTCCAGAACACGGTCGGTATGCCTAGGTCGCGCGCCTCGGCCACGAGGGCACGCAGGCTGGCATTGTTGCGCTGGGGATGAGATGGATAGGCTGCGACGCCGTACTTCCACGCGCTTCGCGGGCCATTCCAGGCCGACTCGACAAACACGATGTCAGGGCGCTCGCGTCTGAATACCTTGCGAAAGTTCGAAGGCGTGAGGTCGATCACCGTGCACTCGTGGCGCAGGCAGCTGCGCGTCAGCTCGTCGGCGACGAGGCCGATGCGCAGTCGAGCGTGCGGGCCGGTGGGTCGGGGCGCACTTGAGCCGGAGGCCGGCAGCAGGCGCCGCAGCATTCGCATCACCATCGTCTAACGCTCGTCTCGTCAGTCGTGCGTGATCACGCGTTCGCGACGAAAGTCTTCGGACCTGCACCAAGGGCGTGGCACTTTCGGACCGACGATCGAGACACGCGGTGAGGCACCGTCAGATTCCTCGATCGCATTGCGCTCGTCGACGTTGCCGGTCGACGGGCACTCGCCCAGCTGTTTGGTGCAGCCCTTGCGGCCCCTCATGTCGCAGAACCACTCTTCGATCGCGGGTGCGGCCTGTGCGTGACGATAAACGTTGCCCGTGATCATGTTGTCGTTCGAGCGATCGCGCAGTTTGACGGCCGAACCGCAGAAGTCGTCGACCGTGTTGTCGACAATGCGATTGCGCGACGAGAAGTGCGCGAGGTAAAGGGCATGAAGCGCACCGCAACCGCTCACGTTGCGGATGCCGACAAAGCGATTGCGCTCGACGGTGTTTCTGCTCGAGTTCACGAAGCGGATAGCTGCCGTGGACAGGGCCTTCGGGTCGTTCGTCGCGATCGTGCCGATCCGCTCGAACAGGTTGTCGCGGATCACCGTGCCTTCATTGCCGGTGGACGGGTCGTCGCGCTTTCCGTCCAGCGATATGGCGGTGTAATAGCCGCGGATGACCAGACCCTCGATCGTGAGTCCAGTCGGTCGCCCATCGGACGCCCAAAGGCGAAGCCAGGTCTCCCGCGCGTTCGGGCCGCCTTCGAACACCGGCCGCTTGCCATCGCCCGCCACACCGCGCAGCGTCACGGCTGTCGGCGGCGAGCCCTGGATGCGGATCCACTGGCCGGTGTAGACGCCGGGATGCACGAGTACCGTGGCCGCGGTACCGGCCGGTTGAGCGGCGGCCAGTTCCCATGCGCGGTTGAGTGTGGCCACTGCTGTAGCACGGCTGGTGCCGTCGCGTGCATCATTGCCGTCAGGCGCCAGGTGGAACGGATTCGCGTGCGCCACGGCAGCCATCAGCGTCAGCGCGACGGCGGCTAGGCGGGACAGGCGCAGGCGCTTCATGGGGATCTTGCTCAGTTCGACCTCGGCGGTTTCGTGCATTCGACGTTAAGGCTGATCAGTCGGCCGTTCTCCTTGTCCATGTGCGGAATGTAGGCCTGCGAGAAGTCGTCGATATCAACGTGCTCGGTCTTTCGCCAATCCCAGCGCCGCACGTCGACGAACCCGATGCCTTCGAGCATGCTCTTGGCGGAATCGAAGTCGAATGTGTTGTAGTGGAAGTTGTGCTGGTGGTCCTGGCGGCCGTACAGCGGCCCGATCACGAGTTCGAGATTCTTGGTGCGCGTGTAGATCTCGCAGGCCGCCTCGAAGTCGGGCACGGCGATGCGCAGGACGCCGCCGGGGCGCAGCACACGCTGCCACTCCTTGAGCACCTCGCCAACTGTGTGGCGCGGAAAGTGCTCGACGATGTGGCAGGCATAGATCAGGTCGCACGAATCGGTCTCGAAGCACGACAGGTCCGTCACATCGCGCACATGGTCGACATGAGGGAACGACAGCGCGTCGACGTGAACGAAGCCGGGGATGTAGCGCTTGCCGCAGCCGAGGTGGAGTTTCATGTTCAGGGTTCCTGGATGATGGAGCCGTGGGGCGCGTCAGCGCACGGACCCACGGTTGGCCATGTACCAATCGATCGTGTTGCGAAGACCAGCCTCGAGGCTCAGCGAGGGCTTCCAGCCGAGCGAGAAGATCTTGGAGCAGTCAAGCAGCTTGCGGGGCGTTCCGTCGGGCTTGGTGGCGTCGAATCTGAGCTCGCCGGTGTAGCCTGTGAGGCGAGCGATCAGCCGGGCCACATCGGCGATCGTGTGGTCCTCGCCGCAGCCGATGTTCAGGTGCGGAGCGCCGTTTGCGACCACGGCCTTCAGCCGATCGGCCTCGAGCTCCATCACGGCGACGCAAGCTGCTGCGAGGTCGTCGACGTGCAGGAACTCCCGGCGCGGCGTCCCGGTTCCCCAAATGGTGACGCTTTCGGCCCGCTCCTCGCGCGCTTCAACGAAGCGGCGGATGAGCGCGGGCAGGACATGCGAGCCGGTGGGGTGAAAGTTGTCGAACGGACCATACAGGTTGGTAGGCATCACGGTGCGATAGTCGCGGCCGTGCTGCCTGGCAAGGGCCTCGCACAGCTTCATGCCGGCGATCTTGGCGATGGCGTAGGGCTCGTTCGTCGCCTCCAGCGGGCCGGTCAGCAGCGCCTCCTCCGTGATTGGCTGGGGTGCGAGCTTGGGATAGATGCACGACGAGCCGAGGAAGAGCAGGCGCTGGATGCCGGCGGCGTGCGCGCCGCCGATCAGATTCGACTGCATCACGAGGTTCTCGTGGATGAAGTCGGCGGGCAGGGTGGAGTTGGCCATGATGCCGCCCACCTTGGCGGCAGCCACGTAGACCTGCTCGATGGGGTTGGACGACAGGAAGCTGCGTACCGCTGCCTGGTCGGTCAAGTCCAGTTCTGCGCGCGAGCGCAGGATGAGGTTGTCGTGCCCCAGCGCCAGCAGGCGGCGCACGATCGCGCGACCCACCAGGCCGTTGTGGCCGGCGACGAAGATCAGACCGTCTCGTGACTTGCTCATGAGGATCGTCCGGCTGTTCAGAGCGTGGTCAGGCCATGGTGGCGCAATGCCTGCTCGGTGCGCGCGTGCTGGAGATCGCTCGTCACCATTTCAGTCACCAGTTCGTCGAAGGTGATCGTGGGCTGCCAACCGAGCTGCTCGCGCGCCTTGGTCGCGTCACCGAGCAGCGTTTCCACCTCGGCAGGGCGGAAGTAGCGCGCATCGACCCGTACCACGGCCTGGCCGATGCGATTCTTGAGGCTAGGCAAGTCCGTCGCCGTCAGTATGCCGCGCTCGTTCACGCCGCTGCCTTCCCAGGCCAAGGTCATGCCCAGGCGGTTCGCGACCCCCTCGACGAACTGGCGCACCGAGTACTGCACCCCGGTGGCGATGACGTAGTCCTCGGGCTTATCCTGCTGGAGCATGAGCCATTGCATGGCGACGTAGTCTCGAGCGTGGCCCCAGTCCCGCAGTGCGTCGAGGTTGCCGAGGGCGAGATCGGGCTGCAGGCCGAGGCTCAACCGGGCGAGGCCGCGCGTGATCTTTCGGGTGACGAAGGTCTCTCCGCGCAACGGGGACTCGTGATTGAAGAGGATACCGTTGCAGGCGTAGAGACCATAGGCCTCGCGATAGTTGACGGTGATCCAGTAGCCATAGAGCTTGGCAACGGCGTAGGGGCTCCGCGGGTGGAAGGGCGTGCGCTCGGTCTGGGGAATCTGCTGCACCAGGCCGTAGAGTTCGGACGTAGACGCTTGGTAGAAGCGCGTCTTGTCGGTCATGCGCAGGTTGCGGATGGCCTCGAGCAGGCGCAGGACGCCGATGCCATCGGAGTTGGCGGTGTACTCAGGCTCCTCGAAGCTCACGGCCACGTGGCTTTGCGCTGCCAGGTTGTAGATCTCGTCGGGCTGCGACTGCTCGATCACGCGCATCAGTGACGACGAGTCGGTCATGTCGCCGTGGTGCAGATGGAAGGGCAGGCCCTCATCCTCGGCACGGGCGATCAGATGATCGATGCGCTGGGTATTGAAGAGTGATGTGCGCCGCTTGAGGCCGTGGACGGTATAGCCCTTGCTCAGCAGGAGTTCGGAGAGGTAGGCGCCGTCCTGGCCGGTGACGCCGGTGATGAGAGCTGATTTCATGGGCCGATGCTCGAAGTTGAATGCAGCTGGGCTGCTGCCAAAGGGGCAATTCTGACTCGGGTGCGAAGTGTGCCTATGGGGCGTCATTGCACCTGCAGTCGGTGCATCGTTCCTAGATGACGAGTGGGTCCGGATGAGCCAACAAGTCTCCAAGAACGGCGGGAAACGTCGAGAATGGCCGTTGTTCGAGGCCGATGGCTGACAGGTCCGCATAGACTCCGTTGGCTAGCGGCGAATAGAAGCGTCGACCCACCAGATCGGGTGCGAAGAACGTAAGCATGTTTGCAGCAAATCCGCGAGCCGTCGAGACCACGATCTTGGAGTTCAGAAGCATTCGCACCGAATCAAACCACTCGCGTGCGCTCGCTTCGCCGAAGACAGTTGCGTCGAACGCGCCAGAATAAAGTATTCGCCTCTCGGCCGCATCTATTGCTTCGTCCAACTTCTGATCCTCGAAGACGAGACCCTTCTTTTCGACCTTAGTACGTAGTGCGGACGAGAGAAGCATCTGCTTTGTTCTGTCAAAGCCATCGGACACTAGATTGATCTGAATGTCAGGAAAGTGTTGACGAATGCTCTTGGCAGATAAGATGCAATCGTCAATGAGGTTTAGGGTTCTCTTGACGAACGGGTTACGGTCGAGCGCGGCGTAACTCACGACTCCGGCGGGATGATCGTTCCTCTTGGCGAATTCGGGGATGACAACGAATGCGCCGATGCGGACGGCGGCTACGTCGCCCAACCGAAGATGAACAGTCAGGCTGCGCCTGTTCGCCTCGGGCGGGAATAAGTTCATCCCGCAGTCGAGCATGTGTCGTCGAAAGGAGCTTTCGAAGAATGGTGCATGAAGCTGCTCGTGATCATGTATGCCGCTCGCGGCAGCGGGGCTTGGGAATGAGATCAGGAGCGTTTCAGCCTGGGGGAAAGCAGCGATCGCGTGCTCGATCTCTACCGAAAGTGGCAACTGCGACCGAGTGAGGTGCCTGCCATCGAGTACGAGCTCCGGTGTGTTACCGGTAGTCGGCGAAGACATGGACCGCAGGCCAATCCGCGTGACCAAGTCATCGTAATAGGGCCTGGAAAAGCTCGATGGTAGCGACAGACCTGCAAATCTCAGCCCAAGCAGATCCCCCAGGGCCGATTCGAAACATGCGAGGGTCAACATGTCGCCGAGCCCTGACGAAACCATGCGCACACGATAGTCGCGAATCCTGGACTTGGCAATGACTGCGCGTGCCCGATCAATGTCGGCCAGTGCTTCCGCAGAGGTTTCGTTGTTCATGCTTGTGATCTTGTGGGGCGCGCCTGACGCACGCTTGATTTGAAGAAACCCCTTCAGTAGGTTCTTCGCGCGCTGACCAGTCGGCGCATCGAAATCTGCTCGTCATTTGTCAGTGCCGCTTGGCTCGCAGGCACAGACATGATTGTGTCTTCGTAATAGTGCAGAGTTCTTGAGGTGCCCGACAGATCAATCATCAGTCCGTCGGTGGGGATTTTCACTCGACGGATCGCCAAACCAAATACGGGGTCTCCAATCGCCGGTGAGAGATTTGCCAATTGGTCATCAGAGTTCACTACCCTGGCGCCGGAGTAGATAACACTGTCATGATCGCCACGGAGCAATCGGGTCAGCAAACTGAAGTATCCGCGCGATCCGATGAAGCTGTTACATTTGGCTAGGCAATAAATGTCAGCGAGGGCTTCGCCAGCCATTGCTACCTTCTCGTCGTCCGATAGATCGTCTCGACCGACATGCAGTGCCCCGCTTCCGTTAGGTCGATAGATCTTCGGCAGCGCGATAACATTCGGGTAGTAGTGCTTGAAGTAGTCGAGCGTTCCACCGCAGTCGGTGGCGACATAAAGCCCCATGTCATCAGGCGACAGATTCAGAGATTTCAGCTTCCCACTTATTCGGTTTCTGAACCAGCGTGGATCCGGTGCCATTACCTTCTTCTCGCCATTGCCATGCCGGAAATGAATACCTATCGAATGGCGAAATGGCTTAAGAGAAGCTAGCTGGCGGTCCACTGATGCCTGGATGTCGTCGACAAGGCGGAGCCCGCGAGCCAGTTGGGCGTACTCGGCGAGGCGGGGGAGCAACTCTTGGCTATCACGCGAGATGACAATGCAGTCCGCATCGCAGGTCGGTGGTACGTCGTCGGGGCGCGACTTCGTCAGATCGACGTCTTTCAGATAGGTCACAGGCGGCAGACCCGCTCGACCAGCCCATTCGCCAGGAAAGACCGACATAGTGGCAAGACCGGGAACGTCGACCGGTGCAAGGAAGTGCGGAGCAGTGAAGAAGCGAGCAAACAGCTTTCCATCGCTGACCCGGCCATAGCGACCCCCGCTCCAGTCGACGATGAGCTCGCGCCCGAGCTGTCGGGCTAGACGCCAGGCGCCTAGCATGACGCAGATGTCTCCACCGAGACCATAGTAGCTCTTGACGAGGACAAACTGTTTGCGCATTGGCGACTACCTATTGCACGGACGTTATGTCCAATTTGCCCCCGGCGAGGCGATTCCATGATTCGCTTCAAGACCGCTAATGATGCTTCGAACGCTCTCGTTGGCGACCACCTTTAGCACAACGGGTTCGAGAATGCTGGCGGGTGGGGCGACATGACCTTCGCCCCAGCGGCCAAGCCAGGAGCCGAACTCGTCACCACAATGTGCCGAGTTAGATCCCGACCATTCGGCGCCGACAGCCGTCATCAAGGGCTTCAGGTGACGGTTTACATGATGGGAGTCGTGGGCGTTCTGCAGAATGATCGAGCGGAACTTGCCCGAGTCGGCCGTATCGGCGAGTTCCTCGAAAACTCCGGCCGTAGCCAGTGCATCGCGGAGCTGTTCGGGTGTCTGCTGTTCCGGTGCTTCCAGGCGGAAGCTCCGCGCAATGGAAGGGAAGGCGCGTTCGAAATATCTGATCACGCTCTGCCGGTAATAGCGATGAATAGCCGTCTGCGGATTACACGCCACGACCGCTGCGGGTCCTTCGACGTGTCTCACGACGGACAGTGCGGCGAATGCTCCGCCCGACCCGCCCATCAGCACGAGAGGTCGCTTCATCTGCGCGGACACTTCGCTTAGATGGCGTCCGATCGTACGAGATAGATGGGGGTGATCATCGCAACCCGCATACCAGGCGAGCGCAATGTCACGTGCCCGCGTCACGGTCGGATCAGCAACGCAGATGACCGGCAGACCGAGGCGCCGCGCAATGCCGGTGCCTGCGAAGAACGGGCCTATCTTTTCCTGGCGCTTCGAGATGGCGCCGTTGAAGCAAACAAGCACGGCCGGAGCATGAGCCAGGCGCTCGAAGTCCTGCAGCAGAAAGTCGAGGCTGGTCGTGCCTTCGCCGAGGAATCGATGAAGACCATCGACTGCTCGGAGCGTGGCTGTCGTAGGTGCTTCATGGACAGGCACCCGCCATTGATCCGGATCGTACTCGCCTGATTCCGGAAAACGACGCGGCGCCCCGCTGATGCGCTCGATCGCTCCGGTTGCCCTGTTCTTGACAAAGGCCACGGCACGGTACCAGCCGGGAATGTTCGGGATTGCAAAGCGCGTGGACGGCCTTGGGCCGTACTCAGTCTGAGCGACCCGTTGATTCCCACGGAATAGATAGAAGGCGAACTGCGTCGTCGCGGTAGCCGGCATGGACAGGCTGACCTCAAGGCCGGCGACGTCGACTTTGAGGCGCACGGAGATTGCCGAGATGGGGCGAGGCAAGTCCGGCGCCTTCGCTTGCCGATCTTGGTGCGGTGAACTACTCACGATCCGTCAATGCCTGCTTGAGGTATCCCCATAGCCTGCGGGCGACAACAATGCCAGTTCGCGACGAATCGTCGCCTCGAATCCGGCCTGGTGCCCGACCCGAGCCGAGGCGGCCGCAGATAGACGCAGGAACCGTTGCGGATCGTCGGCGAGGCCGCTGATCGCATCAGCCATCGCAGCGACCGCCTCCGCGGGAACGAGCACCCCACACTGGTTGTCCATGAACTCGTGCACGGCCGCAACCGCATGACTGATTGGCACCAGCCCTGAGCTCATCGCCTCATCACGGCTCACACCCTGCGAGTCCCAGCGTGTCGGCGACAGAAAGATGCCGTGTCGCATGTGCAGCTCGCCGATCTCCCGTTGCGTGACGAAGCGCTGAATCATTTCGACGTTGGCATAGGTGCCCAATGCAGCGCGAGCGGATTCGAACTCCTCGCCGTCGCCGACGATGGTGATGCGGTATCGCTCGAAGCCTGGCCGCCTTGCAAGCTCCAAGATCCCGGCAATTAGCAAATCGTTGGCGTACTTGCGGCTCACGAACGGTCGAATGGCCAACAGGTTGAAGCGCTGCTCCGGCGACTTGGCGCGGTACGGGAACAACTCCGCGTCGACAAAGTTGTGAATGATTGAGTGACGCACCGTCGACAGGTCGAGGCCGAGATCCTCTGCTACTTCGCCCGCGAAATGCTTCGACACGAAGACTAGATCAAGGTTGGGATGCGGGTGTGCCAGCACTTCCTGCCAGAACGTGACCCGCTGTTCGCTGAGCTTTTTCTGGCGCTCGACCTCGGCTTCGTCCATGCGTTCGAACTCGAAGGCGCGCCGCTGCCAGCTCTGGACTTCGGCTCCGTGCATCCAGACGGTCACACGAACGCGGTCAATGTGACGCTGTAGGACTTCCCACATCTGCCGGTCCATCAGGTGGACCAGGACGTGATCACAGCTGCCACTGGACAGGGCAAGATCGAGTAGATCGCGGTCGCCGTGGATGACGTCGACGTCCTCGAACTCCCTGAAGGAGCAGGGCTCGTCGGGGCTGAATCGGAACACGTCCGTCAGCATGCGGGCGCGTGCATATGCCCGGACGCGGCTATGCACGAAGCCGTACTTGTAGAGATCATCGTAGCTGGGGTATTGCTTCAGCAGGACGAGCTTGTGCGCCGTTCCGACCAGCACTGTCGGTCGTTCGCGAAGATCCGCGAGCACTAGCTTTGCAATGCGCAGCGTGCCGTGCCCGACGATGCGCAGGCCCACGCGCATGAAGCTGCAGCGCGCCGGGATCGGCAGGGAGAACGCCTCGCCGGCCTTGTTCATCGCGTGGCCAACCTTCTGCTGCTTCTCGTCCAGGAACTCGAACACGGTGCGCACTTCGAGCGACTCAGCGTGAGTGCACAGCAGCTGGAAGCGGCTGTTCATCTCCAGGTTGAGTTCGGCGCGCGTGAACACGCGGTCGAGATAGACGTAGCGATGCTTGCCCTCGGGTACCGCAACATCAAGCTTCAGCTCGCCGTCGGCCAGCGTTGCACCGCTGTTGCCGGGCAGCAATTCGGCCAGTTGCTCGGCCGACAAGCCAGGCGTGGACGCGGCATCCGTGCCTGCGTCGGGTTGGGTTGCTGCTGCAATGCGTTCGGCGCGTGGCAGCAGCTCGCGGGTGGCGTCGAGGCCGACGCGCAGGCCTGGCAGATCGTCAACTGCTTGGCGGATCGCGGCTGCCGGTGCGCAGCCGGTACCCATCGCATAGTTGAACTCGTCGATGGCAATCAGGCCCTCGCCTTCGAGCGTGGCAGCGTCGAGCGTGTCGGCGTCACGGATGTCCAGCGCCTGGAAGCGTGCCCGCTTCAATACCCCGGCGCGAACGGGCAGTCGCTCCGTGCTGCGGTAGGCGAGTTCGCCGTCGACCAGGGCAACACCGTCTGCCGTGGCGCGGAAGTGAGCTGCCTTGCCGATCGCCTGGGCCTCGCAGTAGCTCGTGGCCTGGTGAAGGTCGAGCAGGTAGTTCGGGCCGTGATAGTCAGCGACGCTCAGCGGGGCAATCCAGTCGGCGCCCGCGTAGGCCGGCAGCGCGCCGAGCGCGGCGACGTCACGCACGTGCTGGATCCGTTCGCCGAGCAGATCGACCGGCACGACAGGACCAACCAGGGCGAGCGTCACGCCCTCGAGGGACTGATGCTGCCAGTCCACCGCCAGCGCGCGGGCTTCATCGGCATTGCGAGGGAACGCGACGGCGCATAGCGTCGCGGGCTGCGCCGCCAACCCAGGGCCGCCAAGCTTCTCGGCAATGTAGGCGAGCCGGTGGGCATAGGTGTGCTGGGCCATCACCTTTCGCAGCCCTGCGAGACGGAACTTTCTCAGCGTGACGTCGTCGCTCAGCGTCGCGAGGCGGCGGCGGATTTCGCTCGACGCGTCGGACGACACGACGAGGTCGCCGAACATCAGCCGCATGCCGCGCGAGAAGTTGCTCACCACGACCGTGTTGCTGGCCAGCAGCTCGAACACCCGTCGCGCAAACATCGTCTGCGACTGCTTGATGGTGTTCATGTTGATGCCGTAGCGGTAGCCCTTGTAGGCCTTGTCGATCTGGTCGAAAGGCAGGCTGCCCACGATGTAGGGCTGGTACTCCGGCGGAAACTCGTAGTGCGGATGCGCCTTGCCGAAATTGCGGTCGAAGATCTCTACGGGCTTGAGCTCCTTCACCACGTCGAGAAGGCTGCGGAAGTCGCGCTGGCGTTCGGGGTACTTGAGGTAGTACGAGCCGGCGAAGCAGAACGCGTCATCGCGCGGGAACCGCTCGATCGGGTTGTGCGAGGCCGGCTGGGCGGCGAATGGAAGCAGGTAGACGCGGTCGTGGCCGACCTCTCGCTTGTAGCGCGCGATGCAGTCGATGTCGGTCGTGAAGACGTAGTCGACCGATCGGGCCACATGAAGGAAACCGCCGAAGTGGACCGGATCTTCCTTGTTCCAGAACACTGTTGGCACCCGCTGCGCCTGAGCCCAGGCAATGAGCGCGGCGAGTTCCTCGGAGGGATTGCTGATCTTCAGTGACCAGTCGCCCTCAGCCCCACGCCAGGCCGATTCGATGAACACGAGGTCGGGCCGGAACTCGTCGACCTGCGAGCGCCATTCGGCGATGCGCAAGGGCCGCAACTCGCACTCGGATGCGAACGAGTGGTGCGTGAACTCATCCATGATGGCTGCGACGCGCAGGCCCTTGAGCGTTTCCGGTAGCCGGGGCAGGGTGGCGGGCTCGGGCGTGGCCTCGGGCAACGTCACGCGCGCGGCCGCGCCGGGCGCCGCTCCCTTGGCAACGGCGGCGCGTGCGGAAGACACCGACCGCCGCATGCTTGGAGACGGCGGTGCCAGCGATGCAGGCGCGTTGCCTTCGGCCTGCGATGCGCGCCGCTCGCGTCGTCTCCTGACGTCGCGATAGATGCGCAGCAGTCGCATCGGCAGGCGCACCGCACCACCCACGGAGCGGCCGGCGGCGACCAGGGCCTGGCCGACCTGGAATGCCGCAGTTTCGCGAGTGCGTTCCAGGCGTTCGGTCAGCGCGGCTTCGCGTCGTTCAGTGGCGGCCAGGCGGACTTCGCGAACTTCAACCGTGCGGGTGAGCTTCTGGGTCGCGAGCTTGGATTGATCGAGCGCACGCTGCAGCGTCTTGGCGCGCTCCTCGAGCTTCTGTACGTCGGCAACAGCCTTTTGCGCGAGTGTGAGTTCGGCCTGCACGGCTGCGTGGCTGACTTGCGCGGCGGACAGGCGCGCTTGAAGGTCATCGGTCTGCTCGCGCAGGCGGCGCTGCTCCTCGGCGAGTCGCTGCTCGGTCGCCTGCAGCTGGCTTGCAAGTGTGCTGAGGCGCTCGTGTGCGTCGCGTTCCCCGCGTTGGGCCGCCTGCAAGGCGCTTTCAATTTCGCGTTCGCGGGTCTGCGCATTCGTCAACGACAGTCGCGCCTCCTGCTCCTTGGCCTGCGCGGCCGACAGTGCTGCTCGGGCCTCGCGCTCCTTTTCCTGCGCCTGTGACATGCGCAGCCGGATCTCGCGGAGCAGTTGATTCGACTTGTAGTCGTTCTGTGCCGATTTGGCCTGGAGGTGTTGCAGCCGCTGCTCCACGCTTAGTCGCTCGGCGGGAATGAACAAATGCGTCGGCGTCGCGTTGAAGGTGTCCCAGTAGGTGTAGTTGAGCGCGGCCATCCACCGCGACATGCGCCGGTAGTGCGCCTCCGTGCCGCATTCCACATAGACGAGCGGGCGGTCACGTTCTAGCAGCGAACGGCCCCCTTCGAGAACGTCGATCTCCATGCCCTCGACGTCCAGCTTGATCACGTCGACCCGCTGGCCGAACGAGAAGCTGTCGAGCATGCTCACTTTCAGCTCGCCCTCGCCCAGGGCAAGGTGCTGCCCACCGAGGTTCTCCGGTGTGTCCACGCCGAAGCGCGCCATGCCGGCGCTGCGGCCAAGTCCGGTCTCGTGCAGCTGCACCTGGCCGACGAGCCCGTTGAGCTCGATGCTTTCGCGCAGGGCCGCGCACAACTGAGGATTCGGCTCGAACGATTCCACCCGACACCCGGCCACCGCCGCGAGAAACAGCGTGTGATTGCCGATGTTGGCGCCGATGTCCAGCACCAGGCCACCGCGCGCGACGCGGCTGCGGATGTCTTCGAGCATTTCCTGCTCGTAGGGCGTGCGATCGGTGGCCAGCTTCTTCTGGATGTAGTCGGTGCCGGCGTGCGGCAGCACGATGCGATACGGGCGCTCGTCGACCGACAGTTCGAGCACGAGCGGCGCAGCGGGTGCGGGCTGCGTCGAGACCGGGCGCTGGGTGATGCTCATCGGGTGGAGGCGGTGGTCACTTCAGGACGCCGACCGCGTCGACAGCCGACTGCTGCGGGCGCAGGCGTGCCGCGAGTCCCTGGAACTCGCGGTGGGCCACGAGGACGACGACGACATCGGCCTCGGAGAGTGCCTGGTCTAGATCGGTCAGCCTGGCTGCCGCCAGCGTGCGCGGCAGACTCGTGACGTTGGGCTCGACCACCAACAGCCTGGCGGAGGTCGAATTGAGCAGGTTCTCGGCGATATGAAGCGCCGGACTTTCGCGGAGGTCGTCGATGTTGGGTTTGAACGCGAGGCCCAGTACGGCGATGCGCAGGTCGGATGCGGAACCGGTCCCCTCGGCGGCGAGGCGGTCGCGAACCGCCTGCGCGACTTTTTCGAGCACCCAGGCAGGCTTGCCGTCGTTGACTTCGCGGGCCGTCCTGATGAGCCGGGCCTCGTCGGGCGTCTTGTCGACGATGAACCACGGGTCGACGGCGATGCAATGCCCACCGACGCCGGCACCCGGCTGCAGGATGTTGACCCGCGGATGCCGGTTGGCCAGGCGGATCAGTTCCCAGGCATCGATGCCGAGCTTGTCGCAGATGATCGATAGCTCGTTGGCGAAGGCGATGTTGACGTCGCGAAACGAGTTCTCCGTCAGCTTGCACATTTCGGCTGTACGCGCGTTGGTGACGAGCAGGTCCCCCTTTACGAAGGTCCTGTACAGCGCGACGGCGCGCTCGGAGCATTGCGCGGTCAGGCCCCCCACGATGCGGTCGTTCTCCACGAGTTCGCGCACGACGTGGCCAGGCAGTACGCGTTCGGGGCAATAGGCCACGTTGACGTCAATCCGGTCGGCACCTGGCGTCGGGAAACGCAGGTCGGGTCGTGCTGCGGCGAGCCACTGCACCATCTGCTCGGTCGTCCCAACGGGCGAAGTCGACTCCAGCACAACGAGGTTTCCCTTGCGCAACACCGGTGCAATGGATTCCGCCGCCGCCTTCACGTAGCTGACATCCGGTTCGTGATCCCCCTGGAACGGCGTCGGAACGGCAATCAAGAACGCGTCGGCCGGTTCGGGCCGAGTCGTTGCGCGAAGGAATCCCTCGGTGACGGCGCTGTGCACGATCATGTCGAGTTCGGGCTCGATAATGTGGATGCGACCCTGGTTGATGGTATCGACCGCATGCTGATTGATATCGATGCCGACAACCTTCGTGCGCCGCGCCGCGAACATCGCCGCGGTCGGCAGGCCGATGTAGCCGAGCCCGATCATCGAGACCGTGGAAAAGGTTTCCGCTTGATTCGTTGGATTCATGGGGTTCAGCGCCAACCGGCGTTCAGCTGCGCAGCGACAGCAGGCTTTGCACGATGCGATCGCACGCCCGGCCGTCGCCGTAGGGATTGTGGGCAAACGCCATGCGCTCGTACTCGGCAAGATCATCGAGCAGCAGGCTCACGCCATCGGTGATCGAGGCTTCGTCGGTGCCGACCAGACGCGCGGTACCGGCAGCAATGGCTTCGGGTCGTTCGGTCGTGTCGCGCATCACGAGCACCGGCTTGCCGAGCGCTGGAGCTTCTTCCTGGATGCCGCCCGAGTCGGTCAGGATCACAGTGGCGCGGGTCATCAGGTATACGAACGGCAGGTAGTCCTGCGGGTCGATCAGGTGCACATTCTCGATACCTGACAAGAGTCGACCAACGGGCTCGCGCACGTTCGGATTGAGGTGGACGGGGTAAACGAGGTCCATGTCTGGGTATCGTTGCGCGAGCTTGGCAATGGCCCGGCAGATGCGTTGGAAACCATCGCCGAAGTTCTCGCGGCGGTGGCCGGTAATGAGCAGCAGCCGCGCGCCGGTACGCAGGAACGGGAAGCGCTGCGCGAGCGCAGCACTCATCTCGGGCGATGCGTCGAGCTTGGCTCGCACGCTCATCAGCGCGTCGATCACCGTGTTGCCCGTGACGACGATATGCCCGGGGGAGACGTTTTCCTTCAGCAGATTGTCGCGCGAGGCCTCCGTCGGGGCGAAGTGGAACCGCGCCAGCGCGCCGGTCAACTTGCGGTTGGCTTCCTCCGGCCACGGTGAGTGCAGGTTGCCTGTGCGCAGACCCGCCTCCACGTGGCCGACTGGAATGCGCTGATAGAACGCCGCGAGCGTGGCCGCAAAGGTCGTGGTGGTATCGCCATGGACCAGCACAACGTCGGGCCGCTCGTTTTCGTAGACGGCACGGATCGTCTGCAGGATCTCGCTCGTGATCGAGTAGAGGTCCTGGCCGGGTCGCATCACGTTGAGGTCATGGTCGGGCCGGATTTCGAACAGCTCGAGCACCTGATCGAGCATTTGCCGATGCTGGGCCGTGACGCAGAGGCGACTCTCGATCTGAGGCGTGGACTCGAGATGCTTGACCAGCGGAGCCATCTTGATGGCTTCTGGTCGAGTCCCGAAGACTGTCAGAACTTTCATTTTCTCCCTGTAGGCAGGTCGGCGCAGCTGCGCCGGATTGTCTCAAATGACGAAAGGGCCGCCGACGCGGCCCTTTCGTTCATCGGGCAAAGGATCAAAGGTCGAACAGGACCTTCGCCGCGACGGCGATCTGGTAAATGATCTGGGTGATGCCGCGCGTGATCTCGACGCTCTTGGTCTCGATCTTTGGCAGCACCATCAGTTCATCGCCTGGGGCCAGTGCCACCTGAGTGCCCATGACTACGGTGCCGTCCTGGCGCACGACGAGCACCTTGGCCTTGTCGGCACCCTGGGTGTAACCGCCCGAACGGGCGATGTAGTCGTCGACCGAGGCGCGGGCGTCGAACACCAAGGCCGTGGGCATCAGGACCTCACCGCTGACGAGGACGAGATTGCTCTGGGCTGGAATGCGCAGCACATCGCCGTCTTCCAGGAGCGTGTTCCCAACATCGCCGTTCTGTCCGAGGATGACTTGTCCGCGTGGCTGGACTTGTCGGGCGCGGTCGATGAACTCGAGGATTTGCTGGCCTTCGCGGCTGCGCAGGGCCGCCTCCTCGCTCGTCGCCGAACGAGCCGTGAGTGCATAGGTTTCCAGACTGCGTAGCGACGCCTCGATCAAATCCTTCTGGCGGGTCGCGACCGACTTGCGAAACAGCTGGATCGCCTCCAGGCGCGACTGCGGCGCGGGCCTGATGCGGGCCAGCGCGTCCTTCAAGTGCGAACCGTAGGGCAAGACCAGCGTGCGCTCGCCGAGATGAGAGCCTTCGATGCGCACGAGGATGGTTCCCGGGTACTTGTCGCTGGTCACAGTCACCTCGTCGCCGTCCTGGATCGTGACGGCGGCGGCTTCGCTGATGGCGTGGTATTCGCTGCGGTGATCCGCGCCGAGCTTGCGCACGACACTGAGGTGGGTTGCGCCCGGACGGGGGCGGGCGACCGCGAGGAGTTCCTCACCTGTCACCGCGGGGCGCCCGAACTCGAAGATGTAAGGGTTCAGCACCTCGCCGCCGACCGTGACCGTGAACTTGCGCGGTGCGACGACGAGCGTATCGCCGTCGTGCAGTTGCAGGCTCTCGATGCGGCCGTTGAGCAGGAAGTCGTACAGGTTAACCTTGGCGTACGGCTTGCCGGCGCGCAGCACGTCAACCTCGACATAGCTGCCTCGGTCGGGATCAATTCCGCCGGCGCGGTCGAGGTAAGCGATCACCGAATCGGACGAGAGGCCGCCGTAGAGTCCGGGCGCGCGCACGAAGCCCGTGACGTAGATCTTGACTGGCTGGGCCGCTTCGAGCGTGGCATAGACGCCGACGCTTGCGCGATAGGTCTTCTTGACCTGGATTTCTATGATGCCGTTCAGATCGGCGTTACGCACGCCGAGGACGTTGACGGGCCCAACATTGGGAACGAAGACGTTGCCTTGCGCATCGACCACCTGCGTGGCTTCAAAATTGAACGCACCCCACATGCGGACGCTGATGCGATCGCCGACGGCGATCTGCTGGTCCGGGTTGAAGCCGCTGAATGCTGTGGCCGCGAAGCGACCCGAGAACATCTGCGAGCCGAACATCAGCGGCTTGAGCGAGGTGGCCGGATCGGGAGGCAGCGGCTGTGGGTTCATGCCCGGAACCACTGCCGCCCCGGCGGTTCCCTGAGCGGCGCGCGCGCGGGCCTCGGCGTCAATGAGGGCCTTGGGATCCCGCACTGGCTGTGTCGTGGGGATCTCGGTCATACCGCGAGGGCTGGTGCCATACGGGTAGCTGCCGGTGCTGTTCGTTATCTGCGCCGAAACGGGCAGGCCGAACATTGATCCGACCGCGAGAATCAGCGCGGCCAGGGCGCGAACTCGCATGGCGGGCGAACGTGGGGTGGCATGCGGACTCATGGCGTCAGTCTTGATGTTCGCGGATGGTGGCCAAGATCAGCCGGGCCACGGCATACAGCAGCAGGCAGGCCACGGTGAGCGTGGCCAAGTTGTAGAGGCGGCGGGGGTAGGCCGCGCTCTGCGGCAGCGTGGGCGGCTCAATCACGGAGAGGGTCTTGAGCTTGCGCGTCGCCTCGATGCGCGCGTTTTCCACCGCCGCGAGCGAGAGCTTGTAGGCGTCGAGCGCGAACTCGGCTTGTAACTCGAGCGCCTTGAAATCGACCGCGAGTTCACCCAGGCGGTCGCCCTTCTTGCCGCTGGCCGTGGCGCGCTCGCGCTCGGACTCCAGTTGAGACCTGAGCGCGGCGATCTGAGCCTTGAGCGCGCGCACTTGGTAGGCGTCCTCGTTGAGGAAGGCGCGCAGGCCGCCGAGCTCGGCCTCCGACTTGGTGATCTGCGTTTGTAGTTCAGCCGTGACGTAACCGCTGGCGCGCGCTTGGATCGTGGGATCCAGAAAGCGGTTCTTGGCCTGGAACTTGAGCACGTCTTCCTTGGCCTGCTGGAGTCGCTCGCCCGCCAACTTGAGCTCGCCTTCGGCGAACGAAAGCTTCTCCCGCGCAAGCTTGTGCGAGAGCTCGTTCACGAATCGCTCGCTCTCCTCGAGAATGGCCTGGTTGACGCGGTGTGCGAAATCCGCATCGAACCCCTGCACGCGCACCGTGAGCGTCGAAGAGAGGTCGTCGAGCACAACGTCAACGCGCTGGCGGTAATACTCGAGGAACTCCTCCTGATTCGCCTCTGGCGACAGGTGCACGGCCAGGTCGAGTCGGCGCTGCGAGAAGTGCTTTCGCAACTGGAGCCGCTCCTCGAGCTTGGTGAGAAGTGCGAGCGAGTGGATGTACTGCTTCAGGTAGAGGGTGTCCTCGCGCGACTGCGGATTGATCCCTGCGAGCAGCAGTGCCGCGCCCGGAATGGCGCTGCCGTCGTTGCCGGCGCGCTGCAGCGCGACGGTGGCCTCGCTGACGTAGCGCGCGGATGCAATCAGGCCGTAGTACACGATGCCCAGCGCCACGGGGATTGCCAGCAAAGCAATCTTCAAGCGCCGTGGCGTGAGCGCCTTGAGTTGGTTCATGCGATTCGTTGCTTTCTTTTCGGGTGTTCCTGCATGTACGCGGCGATGCCCTCGGAAACGTCCTCGTACAGCGTTGCTTGCCCTTTGTCGACGAACACGACCACGTCGCAGTACTTGCGAATGTCGGTCATGCTGTGCGAGACGAGGATCAGGTTCGATTTGGCGAGCCGATCCCGAATGACGGTCTGGCTTTTTGACTTGAACTGCGCGTCGCCGACGGCCATTACCTCATCGATCAAGTAGTAGTCGAACTCGAAGGCCATGCTCAGCCCGAATGCGACTCGCGATCGCATGCCGCTGGAATATGAGCGCACGGGCAAGTCGAAGTACTCTCCGATCTCGGCGAACTCCTCGACGAAGGCAATCTTTCGGCGCATTTCAGCGCCGGTGGCGCCGTAGATGCGGCAGACGAACTGTGCGTTCTGGCGAGCACTGAGCGAGCCCTGGAAGCCGCCGCCCAGGCCGACCGGCCAGGAGATGTTGGCGTCGGTGATGACCGAACCTTCATTCGGCGAATCAATGCCGCCCAGCAGGCGCATCAAGGTCGACTTGCCCGCACCGTTGCGGCCAATCAGTCCGATATTCACCCGGTCGGGAAACACAAAGTTCAGGTTCCTGAAGACATACCGTCGTCCCTTGGGCGACGGATACCACTTCGTCAAGTTGCGCAGCTCGATCATGCTGGTCCTGGCGCCTAGCCCTGCGCGATTAGCTGTTGTCTATTCACGCGGTAAAGGCTGAGACCCAACGCGGAAAGGATCAGGATGACCTTGAGCGGAAAGAAAAGATTCACACCCGGCATCGGGCGATAACTCTCGATGAAGAAGCCGCGCGAAGATTCAATCAGATGAAGAACAGGATTCCAGAGCAGGTACTGCCTTATTTCTCCAGGCAAGTTGTGGACTGCGAAGATGACTCCGGAACTGATATACAAAGGCAGGAATATCAGGCCGACGATCGAGCGGGCCTTGGGACGGTCGAAAGTCACGACGGCCAACACGAGTCCTAGACTCATGCCCATCAGAACCAACATCAGCAGAACGCCCATCAGTTCCAGCGGCGCCCACGGCAACCAATGGAAACCGGCCCAGCCTAGACCCGACAGCGTGATGACATAGACGGCCGAATACAGCAGCGTCTCCACCAGCGCCCGCGCGAACAAGGTATCTATCGGCTTAACCTGTCGATAGGAGAACAGCCCCTTGTTTGCGCCGATGGCGTCCGCAAGTCGCAGCGTGACGTTGCGAAAAATGAAGAACGGCAGCAGGCCGGTCACTAGGAACACCGGAAACTCGACCGTGGTCGATGCGGTGTGGCGCAGGAACCCGAACAAGGTCAGGATAAAGAGCACATGGGCCAGTGGCTCGAACAACAGCCAGATTGCGCCCAGCCAGCGGCCCTCGATGCGGGTGCGCAACTCCCGGATGAACAGAGCCAACAGCACGGCCCGCTGGATCTTCAGCGGGCTGCGCTTTCGGGTTGGAGCAGTCGAGGCGATGGCAGACATGTCTGGACGGTCGGCAGCCCGCTATTGTGCTTGACGCCCGCTGACGCTTCGTGCCGGTGACCTAGTGCCTCAGTCGAATGCTGGAACTTCCGCCAGAGTTGGAGCGGCGGAGTCCTTCGATGACAGGCGCGGGATCGATGCGCCCAGCGGCCAGCGGATTCCGATTGCCGGATCGTCCCAGCGAATGCTGGCCTCGAAGGCCGGCGTATAGAAGTCGGTCAGCTTGTAGAGGAAATCGGCGCTGTCGCTCAGGACCAGGAAGCCGTGCGCGAAACCCGGCGGAATCCAGAGCTGGCGGTGATTTTCCTCGCTGAGCTCGACGCCGGTCCAGTGACCGAAGCTCGGACTCGAGCGGCGCACGTCCACGGCTACATCAAACACTCGTCCCTGCGACACGCGTACCAGCTTGCCCTGCGCGCGCGGCGCCCGCTGGAAATGCAGTCCCCGCAGCACGCCCCGCGTAGACCGCGAGTGGTTGTCCTGAACGAACTCAATGTGCTGTCCCAAGGCTTCATCCAGCACATGTTGGTTGAAGCTCTCCAGGAAGTAGCCGCGTTCATCGCGAAACACGGTGGGCTCGAGGATCAGTACCTCGGACAGGGTGGTCGGGATCACCTTCACTTGGCCGCCGAATCGTTGAGTAACTGAATCAGGTAACGGCCGTAGCCGTTCTTGATCATCGGTTGAGCCAGCGCCTCGAGCTGCATGGCGTCGATCCAGCCCGATCTGAAGGCAACTTCTTCGGGGCAGGCGACCTTCAGGCCCTGGCGCTTCTCGAGCGTGGCGATGAACTGGCTGGCATCGAGCAAGCTGTCGTGGGTGCCGGTGTCGAGCCATGCGAAGCCACGGCCCATGATCTCCACGTTCAGCTGACGCTGGGCGAGATAGTGCGCGTTGACGTCAGTGATCTCCAGCTCGCCGCGCTTCGACGGGCGCAGCGACGCGGAGATGTCGCAAACCTGTTCGTCGTAGAAATAGAGGCCGGTGACTGCATGGTGGCTCTGCGGTGTCTTGGGCTTCTCCTCGATGCTGACTGCCTGTTGTTGCTTGTCGAACGTGACCACGCCGTAACGCTCGGGGTCTTGCACGCGATAGGCAAACACGGTGGCCCCGGCGGCGCGCGAGGCGGCGCTCTGCAACAGTCCTTGCAGACCGTGTCCGTAGAAGAGGTTGTCGCCGAGTACCAGGGCGCTCGGGTGCCCGCCGATGAAGTCGCGCCCGAGGATAAAGGCCTGCGCAAGGCCGTCCGGGCTTGGCTGCACGCAGTAGTGCAAACTGAGGCCCCAGCTCGAACCGTCGCCCAGCAGCGCCTGAAAGCGCGGAGTGTCTTGTGGCGTGCTGATCACGAGGATGTCGCGGATGCCAGCCAGCATCAAGGTGCTCAGCGGGTAATAGATCATTGGCTTGTCGTAGACAGGCAGCAGCTGCTTGCTGATCGACAGCGTGGCCGGGTGCAGGCGCGTGCCTGATCCACCGGCCAGAATGATGCCTCTTCGTTGCATGGTGTCTGCCTCCCTTGGCTCAGCGCGCCAGCAGTTCGTCGAGCAGTCGCTCCATCCCACGCTGCCAGTGGGGCAAGTTCAGCCCGAATGTCGTCCGAAAGCGGCTCGTGTCAAGACGCGAGTTGGCCGGGCGCCTGGCCGCTGTGGAGAAGGCCTCCGAATGAACGGCTTCAATGGCGTTGGCGGCGACTAGGATCGGTGCACCGGCAGCGCGAGCGTGTTCGATCACGAAGGTGGCGAGCGCATGCCAGCTCGTCTCGCCGCCGGCAGCGACGTGATAGAGACCGCACAGATCGGGCCGCCGCAGCACGGTGCTCAGGGCATGAGCCGTGACGTCGGCCAGCAGTTCAGCACTGGTTGGAGCACCGAACTGGTCGTCGACGACGGTCAGCCGGTCCCGCTCGGCGGCCAGCCGCAGCATTGTCTTCGGGAAGTTGCTCCCTCGCGCTGAGTAGACCCAGCTGGTGCGAAGCATCAAGTGGCGGCAGCCACTTGCGCGGACCAGCGTCTCGCCTTCGAGCTTGGTGCGTCCGTATGCATTGAGCGGGGCAGTGCTCGCCGACTCGTCCCGCGGCGTATTGCCGCTACCGTCGAGCACGTAGTCGCTGCTGTAGTGAACGAGGATGGCGTCAATGGCTGCGCATTCGCGCGCCAACGCGCCGGGCGTCAGCGCGTTGACCGCGCGGGCCAGCTCCGGCTCGCTCTCCGCGCGATCGACGGCCGTGTAGGCTGCGGCGTTGACCACAATCCGGGGGCGCTGCGACTTGACGAGCGCGGCCAGCTGATCGGGCCGACTGAAGTCGGCGACGTGGCGCTCGGCCGTGACGATGTCGCCGAGCGGGGCCAGGGAACGCTGCAGTTCCCATCCCAGTTGGCCACGGTGACCAAGCAGCAGCAGCTTCATGCCGTGTGGTCACCTCGGCCTGCGTAGTTGGCGGCAAGCCAGTCCCGGTAGGCGCCGCTCTGGACGTCGGCCACCCACTCGGCGTTCGCTAGATACCACTGCACGGTCTTGCGCAGTCCGGTCTCGAAGGTTTCGGTGGGACGCCAACCGAGCTCGCGCTCGATCTTGCCGGCATCGATGGCGTAGCGTCGATCATGGCCGGGTCGGTCTGCCACATGGGTGATGAGTCGGGCGTACGGGCCGCTCGGGTCCGGCCGCAGTTCGTCGAGCAGCGCGCAGATGTGCCGGACGATGTCAATGTTTGTCTGCTCGTTCCGTCCCCCGATGTTGTAGGTCTCGCCGGCGCTACCACGTGCAAGTACCTCTCGAATCGCACTGCAGTGATCCTTGACGTAGAGCCAGTCGCGCACTTGCAGGCCATCGCCGTAAACAGGGAGAGGCTTGCCGGCCAATGCCCTGACGATCATGAGTGGGATGAGCTTCTCCGGGAAGTGCAGCGGGCCATAGTTGTTGGAGCAGTTGGTCGTAACGACAGGGAGCCCATACGTGTGATACCAGGCCCTGACCAGGTGATCACTGGCGGCCTTGCTGGCGGCATAAGGGCTGTTGGGCTCATACGCGTGCCGTTCGGTGAAGGGGGAGGCGTCCGGATCAAGCGAGCCGTAGACCTCGTCCGTGCTCACGTGGTGGAACCGGAAGAGCCGCTGCTCATGTTCGGGCAAGCGCGACCAATACGCCCGAGCCGCCTCCAGCAGCGCAAACGTGCCTTCAATGTTGGTCCTGATGAACGCGGACGGACCTTGTATCGATCGGTCGACATGGCTCTCCGCCGCCAGATGAACGATGGCGCGCGGCCGATGATCAGCCAGCAGGCGATCGATCAACATTCGATCGCAGATATCGCCGCGCACGAAAGTGTGGCGGGTGTCATGCCGCAGCGGTTCGAGGTTGCGCAGATTGCCCGCGTAAGTCAGCGCATCAAGATTGACGACTGGCTCGCCCACATGTGCCAGCCAGTCAAGCACGAAGTTGCTGCCGATGAAGCCGGCACCGCCGGTGACCAGAATCAAGTCAATGACTCCGAAGTGCCCTCACTGCGGCCATAGTTGTCCTCGAATCTCAGGATGTCATCTTCTCCAAGGTAGCTGCCCGACTGGACCTCAATGATCTCGAGTGGGGTCTTGCCCGGATTCGCCAGACGATGCTTCTCGCCCAGCGGGATGTAGGTGCTCTGGTTCTCCGTGACAAGCAGCTTGTGATCGCCGCATGTCACCTCGGCCGTCCCCCGCACCACCACCCAATGTTCGGCGCGATGGTGGTGCATTTGCAGGCTGAGCGAGGCGCCCGGACTGACCATGATTCGCTTGACTTGGAAGCGCGGTCCGGCGTCGATGCTGTCGTACCAACCCCAGGGGCGGTGCACACGGCGATGCAGGTCGACTTCGGCGCGTGCGGCGCGCTGCAGCTTGGCGACAACGTGCCTGACATCTTGGCTGCGTGCGCGATCTGCTACGAGTACTGCGTCAGGCGTCTCGATCACTACGACGTTGTCGAGCCCCACTGCGCCGACGAGCCGGCTCGTGGCATGGATGTAGGTGTTGCGGCTGTCCTCGATGATTGCGTCGCCGTGAGAGGCGTTGCCCTGCGCGTCGTGATCGCAGACCTGCCAGACGGCGTCCCAGGCGCCGAGGTCGCTCCAGCCGGCGTCCAGGGCGACCAGCTTGACGCTGAAGCCCGCCTTCGGATTGCGCGGACACGCCTCCATTACGGCGTAGTCGATCGACTCGGAAGGGATGGTCGCGAACGCAGCGCGATCCGGCCGCACGAAGCTGGCGTCGACGCCGCGACTCGCCCATGCAGAACGCGTCGTTGCGGCGATATCGGGACGGAAGCGTTCGAGTGCCGCCATCCACGTCGAGGCCTTGAGCACGAAGATGCCACTGTTCCATGCGTAACCGCCCTCGGCAAGGTAGCGTTGCGCCGTAGCGAGGTCCGGCTTTTCGACGAAGGCGCTCACTTGGCGCGCAATTCCTTCGCCCTCGCTGAGGATGTAACCAAACCCGGTTTCCGGCCGATCAGGTACGACGCCAAGCGTCACGATGCTACCTTTCGACGCGGCATCAACGGCCACGAGCAGCGCATCAACGAATCGATCTAGGTCGGTGACGATGTGGTCGGCTGGGCTAACCACGAGAATCGGATCGCCGCCGTCATCGAGCGCGGCCAGCGCAGCGAGTGTGAGTGCCGGCGCCGTGTTGCGCCCCAGCGGCTCCAGCAGAAGCCGCGCGTCGGCGATGCCGATCTCGCGCAGCTGCTCGAGCACCATGAAGCGGTGCTCCTCGTTGCCGACAATCAGAGGCGCACCTAATGCTCTTCCCCGATCCTTGAGTGACAGGATGCGCAGCAAGGCTTGCTGAAAAAGTGTGTGAGGTCCACGAAGCGCCAGAAACTGCTTCGGATAGAGCGCTCTGCTGAGCGGCCACAAGCGGGTCCCGGAACCGCCTGCAAGAACGACGGGAACAACGGTGATCGGAACTGACATTGGCACCAAGGGCTTCGTTTAACCGGCAAACGGCCACTATACCGGTGCGCAGGTCGCGGAAAGATGGACGAGGGGGACTGACTACACTGGCCGAATGCTCCTGTTCTTGGTGTCCTTTTGTGCGGCTGCCGCGATGGCCCTGATCATCGTGCGCTCCTCGCGCCGCCATGGCCGGTTCTCCGGCGACCACGACTTGTCGGGGCCGCAAAAGTTTCACGCACGCCCGGTGCCGCGCGTTGGCGGCTTGGCGGTTGTCCTTGGGTTGGCATGCGCTTTCGTGGTTGACGACTCCAATTGGCTGCGCCAGCGCAGCTTCGATGCCATGGCGCTGACGCTGCTGGCCTGTGGACTTCCCGCGCTGCTGATGGGCTTTGCGGAGGACCTTACCAAGCGCGTGCGCCCGCTGTGGCGACTGCTGGCTGCAGCCGTCTCCGGTGCACTGGGTGTATGGGCACTCGATGCGACGATTGCACGAACCGACCTCTGGGGGCTCGACGCGCTCGCCGCTAGCTCCGTTGGTGCAGCGCTCTTGGCCGTGTTCGTGGTCGCGGGGATTGCCAATGCCGTAAACATCATTGACGGCTTCAATGGCCTTGCCTCGATGTGCGTGATGCTGATGTTGTTGGCGATCGCCTACGTCGCGTATGAGGTTGGCGATCATTCGATCGTGCTGCTCGGGTTGGTTGGCGTCGGCGCAACCCTTGGCTTCTTCATCTGGAACTTTCCGGCCGGACTGATTTTCTTGGGCGACGGCGGCGCCTACTTCCTTGGCTTCTACGTTGCCGAGCTCGGCATATTGCTGATAAGCCGCAATCCGCGTGTGTCGCCGCTATTCCCCTTGTTGCTGTCGATCTATCCGGTGTTCGAAACGCTGTTCTCGATGTACCGGCGTCGGGTACTAAAGGGCCGGGCGGTTGGCATGCCGGACGGAGTCCACCTGCACAGTCTTGTCTATCGTCGCCTGCTGCGGTGGGCCGTTGGCCGCGAGGATGCCAAGGCTCTGACGCAACGCAGCTCGATGACTGCCCCCTATCTGTGGTTGTTGTGCATGATGTCCGTGGTTCCTGCTGTTGTCTTCTGGGACAACTCCCGCGTGCTCGGCTGCTTCATCGTTCTGTTCGGCGTCACCTACGTCGTCCTCTATGCCCGCATCGTGCGCTTCAAGACCCCGCGCGCCTTGATCGTTCGCCGCTGAGGCCTGCGCCGACCGGGCTTCCGGCTCTGCGGCGATAATCCCCGCATGTCCGAATCCGCAACGGCCGCCCCGGCGGCCGCCTCCGGCGCAGAGGTTCAAGCTGCGCCCCCCTCCCGTTTCGACACCCTCGCGCTCGATCCCAAGCTGCTGCGCGCGGTGGCCGACTCCGGTTACCTCACGATGACGCCGATCCAGGCCAAGGCGATTCCGATCGTCTTGGAGGGGCGCGACGTCATGGGTGCCGCGCAGACCGGCACCGGCAAGACCGCCGCGTTCTCGCTGCCGCTGCTGCAGCGCATGCTCAAGCACGAGAGCAACTCGGTGTCGCCCGCGCGCCACCCGGTGCGTGCGCTCGTGCTGGCACCCACGCGCGAGCTGGCCGACCAGGTCGCCAACAACGTCAGGGCCTACGCCAAGCACACGCTGCTGCGTTCCACCGTGGTGTTCGGCGGCATCGACATGAAGCCGCAGACCGCCGAGCTCAAGCGCGGCGTCGAGGTGCTGATCGCCACGCCGGGCCGGCTGCTGGATCACATCGAGGCCAAGAACTGCAGCCTGAGCCAGGTCGAGTACGTGGTGCTCGACGAGGCCGACCGCATGCTCGACATCGGCTTCCTGCCGGATCTGCAGCGCATCCTGAGCTACCTGCCCAAGCAGCGCCAGACGTTGCTGTTCTCGGCCACGTTCTCGCCCGAGATCAAGCGCCTGGCGCAGAGCTACCTGCAGGATCCCGTGCTGGTCGAGGTGGCGCGGCCCAACGCCACCGCAGCGACCGTCGAGCAGCGCTTCTTCAACGTCGACGACGACGACAAGCGCCGCGCCGTGCGCCAGATCCTGCGCGATCGCGAGCTCTCGCAGGCCATCGTGTTCGTCAACTCCAAGCTGGGCGCGGCTCGCCTGGCCCGCTCGTTCGAGCGCGACGGCCTCAAGACCAACGCGCTGCACGGCGACAAATCGCAAGACGAGCGCCTGAAGTCGCTGGCCGCGTTCAAGGCCGGCGAGGTCGAGCTGCTGGTCGCCACCGACGTGGCCGCGCGCGGCCTCGACATCGCCGACCTTCCGGCGGTGTTCAACTTCGACGTGCCGTTCAACGCGGAAGACTATGTCCACCGCATCGGCCGCACCGGACGTGCCGGCGCCTCGGGGTTGGCGATCACGCTGGTCACGCGCAACGACGCGCGCCAGATGGCCGAGATCGAAAAGCTCATCAAGAAGAAGATCGAGGTCGAGCCCTTCGAGCTCGAGGACGACCGCCCGCGCCGTCGTCCGCGCCTCGACGACGACGCGCCGCGCGAGCGCCGCGATTCGCGCGAGGCACGCACCGACTTCGCGCCGCGTCGCGCCGCGCCGGTCGACCCGTTCTTCGATCGTCCTTATGAAGAGCCTGCGGCCGACGCGGCGCCGAGCTGGGAGAAGGCCGAGGTCAAGCCGGCTGCCGGCCTGTCCCGCTACATCAAGCCCAAGCGCAAGGTTGCCGCGCTGCTGGGCGGCGGCAGCTCCTGAGCGCTGCCGGCCCGTCGGTCAGGCCAGCAGCAGGAACACCGCCGGCCGTTGTGCCGGCCAGTCGATTGGCGGCGCTGTTCGCCAGCGCGCCACCGTGTCGGTGCGGCTGAAGCCGCCTTCCAGCGTGAGTCCGCAGCTGACCGACAGCTGCGTCGCCGGCGATAGCCCGGCCAGCAGCGCCTGCCACAGGGCCGCGTTGCGGTAGGGCGTCTCGATCAGGACCTGCGTCTGCGCCAGCTTGCGCGAGACCTGCTCGAGCTCGCGCAGCCGCTGGGCCAGCGCGGCGCTGTCTTGAGGCACATAGCCCACGAACGCGAAGCTTTGCCCGTTGAGTCCGCTGGCGGCCAGTGCCAGCGTGATCGAGCTCGGGCCGGACAGCGCGCGCACCGGGATGCCCCGCCGATGGGCCCGTGCGACGAGCGCGGCACCCGGGTCCGCAACGCCTGGTAGCCCCGCTTCCGACACCAGGCCGAGATCATGTCCGGCCAGCGCGGGCGCGAGCAGCGCATCGAGCATGGCGCCGTCGTCGGTCGCTGCGCGTGCGCCCTTGGGCGGGCGCGGCAGCTCTTTCAAGTCGAGCGCCTGCAGCGGCTGCGACAGCGGCACGAGCGCGCCGATGCGCTTGAGCATCGCCCGCGTGCTCTTGGCGTTCTCGCACACCCAGTGGCCGAGGCCGGCGGCTGTCTCGATCACGGCTTGCGGCAGCACGCTGCGCAGGTCGGGCGCCTCGTCGGGCCCGCTCCAGGTGCCGAGATCCAGGGTGTTGGGCACCAGCAGCAGCGTGCCCGGGCGCGGCGCGACGGCGTTCATCCGCGTCGAACCGGGTCGATGCCGGCCTGGCGCAGCAGTTCGCAGGTGGCGATCAGCGGCAGGCCGACCAGCGCCGTCGGATCGTCGGACGTGATCGCCTCCAGCAAGGCGATGCCCAGCGTCTCGCTCTTGGCGCTGCCGGCGCAGTCGTAAGGTTGTTCGAGGCGCAGGTAGGTCTCGATCTCGTCGTCGTCCAGGGCGCGAAAGCGCACCTGCACCGGCACGCGCCGCAGTGCCTCGAAGCCCGTGGACGCATTGACCACGGCCACCGCGGTCTGGAACACGACCGTGCGGCCGCGCATGCTGCGCAGCTGCTCGACCGCGCGTTCGTGCGTGCCGGGCTTGCCGATCGCCTGGCCGTCGAGGTCGGCCACCTGGTCGGAGCCGATCACCACGGCACCCGGGTGCCGCATCGCGACCTCGCGCGCCTTCTCCAGCGCGAGCCGTTCGGCGAGCGCGGCCGGCGCCTCGCCGGGTTGCGCGGTTTCGTCGACCGCCGGGCGGTCGACATCGAAGGGCAGGCGAAGGCGCTCGAGCAGCTCGCGGCGGTAGCGCGAAGTCGAGCCGAGCACGAGGCGGGGCGAAGAGGCTGACATGGCGGCGCATTGTCCTGCACGGGCCCGGCGCGGATACGGCGCCTACACTGCCGCCATGGCCGCTCCCCGAGAACACAACCCCAGGCGCCTGGACGTCGCGGCCTTCGCGACCGCGGGCACCGAACTGCAAGGCCAGGCACCGCTGGCCGATCTGCCGAGGCTCGCCGAGTCGGCCGTCGCTGCCGAGTCCGCGCCGCTGGTGAGCTGGCGCGCGCAAGGCGAGCGCAAGACGCGCGTCGGTGCACCCGCCGAAATCTGGCTGCACCTGCATGCGGCGGTCGAGATGCCGCTCGAGTGCCAGCGCTGCCTCGCGCCGGTGACGGCGCCGGTCGAGGTCGATCGCCGCCTGCGTTTCGTCGACGGAGGCGAAGCCGCCGCCGCGGCGCTGGACGCCGACAGCGAGGACGACGTCTTGCCGCTGTCGCGCTCGCTCGACCTGATCGAGCTGGTCGAAGACGAGCTGCTGCTGGCGCTGCCGATCGTGCCGCGTCACGAGGTGTGTCCCAAGCCGCTGCCGGTTCCGGCAGCGGCGCCAGCGCAGCCGGATGCCGACAACGAACCCGCCAAGCCGAATCCGTTTGCCGCCCTTGCCAAGCTCAAGAAAGCGGGCGATTGAGCGACGACCCCTGTGCTACACTAGCCGGCTTTTGCGGATGGCCATGCAGTGCCATCCGGCGCGTCATGTGGCTGGACGCTCGCCTGGGGATCCCACCGATCCCGGCTGGTGCCCACGGGCGCGACCCTCGCGCAGCCACCTCTGCATTTAGGAGCCCATCATGGCCGTTCAGCAAAACAAGAAGTCGCCCTCCAAGCGCGGCATGCACCGTTCGCACAATGCCCTGGGCACGCCGGGCATCGCCGTCGAGCCCACGACGGGCGAGACGCACCTGCGTCACCACATCAGCCCCAACGGTTTCTATCGCGGCCGCAAGGTCGTGAAGACCAAGGCCGACGCCTGAGTCCTCGCGTTCGCGCACACTGCGCGAATGGTGACGATCGCCGATTGCATTCCTGTACGCCCGGCCCCCTGTGACGCAGGCGGCCGGGCGCTCTCATTGGCTTGCCGCATCGGGATGCCGCGATGACCGACGTGATCCGCATTGCCGTCGACTGCATGGGCGGTGACCACGGCCCGTCCGTGACGCTGCCGGCCAGCCGCGCCTTCCTGGCTGCCCATCCGCAGGCCGAGCTGCTGCTGGTGGGGCGCCCCGAGGCGCTTGCCGAAGCGGCCGGCTGGGCGCGCTGCCGCATCGTTGCCGCCAGTGAGGTCGTCACGATGGACGACTCGGTCGAGGTCGCGCTGCGCCGCAAGAAGGACTCTTCGATGCGCGTCGCGATCTCGCAGCTCAAGGCCGGTGCCGACGGCGCGCCCGCCGCTCAGGCCTGCGTGTCGGCCGGCAACACCGGCGCGCTGATGGCGGTGGCGCGCTACCTGCTCAAGACGCTCGACGGCATCGACCGCCCGGCGATCGCCACCGTGATGCCCAACCAGTTGGACGGCCACACCACCGTGCTCGACCTGGGCGCCAACGTCGACTGCACGGCCGAGCACCTGCTGCAGTTCGCGGTGATGGGCACTGCGCTGGTCGCCGCGGTCGAGGGCAAGGAAGACCCGACGGTCGGCCTGCTCAACATCGGCGAAGAGGCCATCAAGGGCGGCGACACGATCAAGCGTGCCGGCGAGCTGCTGCGCGAGGCGGCGGCCGGCGGCCACCTGAACTTCCACGGCAACGTGGAGGGCAACGACATCTTCAAGGGCACGACCGACCTGGTCGTGTGCGACGGCTTCGTCGGCAACGTGGCGCTCAAGACGGCCGAGGGCCTGGCGTCGATGCTTTCGACGATGATCAAGCAGGAGTTCACGCGCAGCTGGTACAGCAAGCTCGCCGCGGTCGTGGCCCTGCCGGTTCTCAAGCACTTCAAGCACCGCGTCGACCATCGGCGCTACAACGGCGCCGCCTTGCTCGGCCTGCGCGGCCTGGTGTTCAAGAGCCACGGTTCAGCCGATGCCTTCGCTTTCGAGCAGGCGCTGAACCGCGCGTATGATGCGGCGCGAAACCGACTGCTCGATCGCGTCCACGACCGCATTCTCGAGACGCTGCAGGCCATGCCCAGCGGCGATCCCGGCGGCGACACGACGGTGGCCCAAGCCGCATGACTGCTACCACTTCCTCGCAGCCTGCCGCTGCAGTGCGCTACTCGCGCATCACCGGCACCGGCAGCTACCTTCCTCCCAAGCGCATCACGAACGCCGAGTTCGCGGCCGATCTCGCCACGCGCGGCATCGAGACCTCGGACGAGTGGATCGTCGAGCGCACCGGCATCCGGGCGCGCCACTTCGCCGACGAGGGTGTCACGACCAGCGACCTCGCGCTCGAGGCGGCCCGCCACGCGCTCGAGTCGGCCGGCCGCCGCGCCGACGAGATCGACCTGATCATCGTCGCGACCTCGACGCCGGACATGATCTTCCCGTCGGCGGCCTGCCTGTTGCAGCGCAAGCTCGGCGTGCATGGTTGCCCGGCGTTCGACGTGCAGGCCGTGTGCTCGGGCTTCGTCTATGCGCTCACGATCGCCGACGCGATGATCCGCACCGGCAGCGCGCGCTGCGCGCTGGTGGTCGGCGCCGAGGTGTTCTCGCGCATCCTCGACTTCAACGACCGCACGACCTGCGTGCTGTTCGGCGACGGCGCCGGTGCCGTGGTGCTCGAAGCGAGCGACACGCCGGGCATCCTGGCCACCGAGCTGCATGCCGACGGTCGCCATGTCGAGATCCTGTGCACGCCCGGCACCGTGGCCAACGGCAAGGTGCTCGGCGATCCGCTGCTCAAGATGGACGGCCAGGCCGTGTTCAAGCTGGCGGTCGGCGTGCTCGAGCAGGCCGCCCGCGCGGTGCTCGACAAGTCGGGCCGCACCGAAGCCGACATCGACTGGCTGATTCCGCACCAGGCCAACATCCGCATCATGCAGGGCACGGCCAAGAAGCTGAAGCTGCCGATGGACAAGCTCGTCGTCACGGTCGACGAGCACGGCAACACCTCGGCCGCCTCGATTCCGCTCGCGCTCGACCACGCGGTGCGCGCCGGGCGCGTGAAGCGCGGCGATACGGTCATGCTCGAAGGCGTGGGCGGCGGCTTCACCTGGGGCGCCGTGCTGCTCGACTTCTGACCGAGCGGCGGCACGCGGCTGCAAGGCCGCGCTCTCACGAACCTGGAGACCACCACAGATGACGATCTCGTTCGCCTTTGTCTTTCCCGGCCAGGGCTCGCAGGCCGTCGGCATGCTCGACGCCTGGGGCGAGCATGCGGCCGTGCGCGACACGCTGGCCGAGGCTTCGGCCGCGCTGGGCGAAGACCTCGGTGCGCTGATCAAGAGCGGCCCCAAGGAGCAGCTGGACCTCACGACCAACACCCAGCCGGTGATGCTGACGGCAGCCGTCGCCTGCTGGCGCGCGTGGCTGGCCGAGGGCGGCCGTGCGCCGGCCGCGGTGGCGGGCCATTCGCTGGGCGAGTACAGCGCGCTGGTCGCGGCGGGCAGCCTGACGCTCGGTGACGCGGTCAAGCTGGTGCGCTTTCGCGCTCAGGCGATGCAAGACGCGGTGCCGGTCGGCGCGGGCGGCATGGCGGCCGTGCTGGGCCTGGCCTCGCAGGCCGTGATCGAAGGCTGCGCCGAAGCGGCGGCGGCCAGCGGCGAGGTGGTCGAGGCGGTGAACTTCAACGATCCTGCGCAGACCGTGATCGCCGGCAGCAAGGCCGGGGTCGAGAAGGCCTGCGAAGTGCTCAAGGCCAAGGGTGCCAAGCGTGCGCTGCCGCTGCCCGTGTCGGCGCCGTTCCATTCGAGCCTGATGAAGCCGGCCGCCGAGCGGCTGAAGGCCCAGCTGGCGGCGACCAGCTTCGCGGCGCCGAAGATCGCCGTGATCAACAACATCGACGTGAAGGCCGAGGCCGGTCCGCAGGCGATCCGCGATGCGCTCTATCGCCAGGCCTTCGGCCCGGTGCGCTGGGTCGAGACGGTGCAGGCGCTCAAGGCGCGCGGCATTACGCATGTCATCGAATGCGGTCCTGGCAAGGTGCTGCAAGGTCTGGCCAAGCGCATCGACGCCGAGATCGTGGCCGGCGGCATTGCCGACCCGGCCACGCTGGTCGAACAGAAGGAAATCCTCCAATGAGCGACGTCACCACGCTTTCCGGCCAGGTGGCCCTGGTCACCGGGGCCAGCCGCGGCATCGGCCGCGCGATCGCGATGGCGCTGGCCGCCCAGGGCGTCAAGGTCATCGGCACCGCGACCACCGAGTCGGGCGCAGCCGCGATCGGCGATGCGCTGGCGCCTCATGGCGGCGCAGGCCTCAAGCTCGACGTGACCGACGCCGCGGCGCTGGAGGCGGCCATCGACGGCATCGTCAAGCAGCACGGCGCGATCCATATCCTCGTCAACAACGCCGGCATCACGCGCGACCAGCTCGCGATGCGCATGAAGGACGAAGACTGGGACGCCGTCCACGACACCAACCTGAAGGCCGTGTTCCGCGCCAGCCGCGCCGTCATGCGTCCGATGATGAAGCAGCGCTACGGCCGCATCGTCAGCATCACTTCCGTGGTGGGCGCCTCGGGCAACCCCGGCCAGGCCAACTACGCGGCCGCCAAGGCCGGCGTGGCGGGCATGACCCGGGCGCTGGCGCGCGAACTGGGCAGCCGCGGCATCACCGTCAATTGCGTCGCGCCGGGCTTCATCCAGACCGACATGACCGAGGCCCTGCCTCAGGCCCAGAAGGACGCGCTGCTGGGCCAGATCCCGCTGGGCCGCCTTGGCGCGCCGGAGGAGATCGCCCAGGCCGTGGTGTTCCTGGCCTCGCCGGGCGCCGGCTACATCACCGGCACCGAGCTGCACGTCAACGGCGGCATGTACATGGGCTGAGGCCTGCCGCGCCGGTCAGGTTTTCCCCCGCCGGGGCTGACTTAGGTCCGACACCCTAGACCCCTTAGAATCCCCCCCTTGTTTTCCGTTACCTCCCTGGAGGAGTTCATGAGCGATATCGAAGCACGCGTCAAGAAGATCATTGCCGAACAACTTGGCGTGGCCGAGGCCGAAGTCACCCACGAGAAGGCTTTCGTCGCCGACCTGGGCGCCGATTCGCTGGACACGGTGGAACTCGTGATGGCGCTGGAGGACGAATTCAGCATCGAGATCCCGGACGAAGAGGCCGAGAAGATCACCACCGTGCAGCACGCGATCGACTACGCGCTCAAGCACGCCAAGGCCGCCTGATCGGCGCCTTCTCTCCCTGAACAGCAGCCGTCAGCGCTTCTTACGATGAGCCGTCGTCGCGTCGTCGTCACCGGGCTCGGGCTGGTCACGCCCGTGGGCAACACGGTGGCCGAGTCCTGGAGCAACCTCGTCGCCGGCAAGTCCGGCATCGCCAACGTCACCAAGTTCGATGCCTCGAACCTGGCCGTACGATTTGCGGGCGAGGTCAAGGGCTTCAACGTCGAGGATTACATCCCGGCCAAGGAAGCCCGCCACATGGACACCTTCATCCACTACGGCCTGGCGGCTTCGCTGCAGGCTGTGAAGGATGCAGGCCTGCCCACCGGCGAAGCACTTGCGCCCGAGTTGGCTGAGCGCATCGGCTGCATCGTCGGCTCCGGCATCGGTGGCCTGCCGATGATCGAGGAGACGCAGATCGAGTACGCGGCACGCGGGCCGCGACGGATCTCACCGTTCTTCGTGCCGGCCTCGATCATCAACATGATCTCGGGCCACGTGTCGATCCAGTGCGGCTTCAAGGGCCCGAACCTGGCCATCGTCACCGCCTGCACGACCGGCCTGCACAGCATCGGCCAGGCCGCGCGCATGATCGAGTACGGCGATGCCGACGTGATGATCGCCGGCGGCGCGGAAAGCACCGTCTCGCCGCTGGGCATCGGCGGCTTCGCCGCGGCGCGCGCGCTGTCGACCCGCAACGACGATCCGGCCACGGCCTCCCGCCCCTGGGACAAGGACCGAGACGGCTTCGTGCTCGGCGAGGGCGCCGGCGTGATGGTGCTCGAGGAGTACGAGTCGGCCAAGAAGCGCGGCGCGAAGATCTATGCCGAGCTCACCGGCTTCGGCATGAGCGCCGACGCGTTCCACATGACCGCGCCCGACGTCGACGGCCCCCGCCGCTCGATGGTCGCGGCGCTCAAGAACGCCGGCATCAACGCAGCCGACGTGCATTACCTCAACGCCCACGGCACCTCGACGCCGCTGGGTGACGTCAACGAGACCAACGCGATCAAGCTCGCGTTCGGCGATCACGCCAAGAAGCTGGTCGTCAACTCGACCAAGTCGATGACCGGCCACCTGCTGGGCGGCGCGGGCGGTATCGAGTCGGTGTTCACGGTGCTGGCGATCCACCATCAGGTGTCGCCGCCGACCACCAACCTCTTCAACCAGGATCCCGAGTGCGATCTCGACTACTGCGCCAATACAGCGCGGGAGATGAAGATCGACGTCGCCGTGAAGAACAACTTCGGCTTCGGCGGCACCAACGGCACCCTGGTGTTCCGCCGCGTCTGACGCCCGCACGGGCCATCGGCCGGCTTGCGAGCCGCACCTGCCTTCGAAATCGAACTGCCGCGCGAGCCAGCGTGGCTGATCGTCTCGGCTTGCCTGGGCTTGCTCGCGGTGGCGTGCGGGTCGGCCTGGGCATGGGACGGCGCAGCGCCGCGGTGGCTGTTGCCCGCCGCCGTGGCGATGACCTTCGGCACCTGGTGGGTGGCAAGCTGGCGGCGCCCGCCACAGCAGCTGCGCTGGGATGGCCAGGAGTGGTGGCTGCAGTCGCTGCGGGGCCGTCGCGTCGCGCGCAATGGCCGCCTTGCCGTGGCCGTCGACCTGGATGCCTGGCTGCTGCTGCGCTTCGAGCCGGCCGCGACTTCCCGCCGCGCCCTGTGGCTGGCGGCGTCGCGTCGTCGCGTGGGTGCCGACTGGCCGTCCCTGCGGCGTGCGGTATATTGCGCCCGCCCTGCGGAGACCGAGTTCACCGCGACCGATTCTTCCGCTTGAGCGCATGTCCGACGCTGCCGCCGATGCCCTGCTGATCGACCGCGTCAAACGCGGCGACCAGCGTGCTTTCGAGATGCTGGTGGTGAAGTACCAGCGCCGCATCGAGCGGCTGATCGCGCGCATGGTGCGCGACTCCGACCTGGTGGCCGACATCGCGCAGGAAACCTTCATCCGTGCGTACCGCGCCTTGCCGCAGTTCCGCGGCGAGAGCGCCTTCTACACCTGGCTCTACCGGATCGCGGTCAACACGGCCAAGAAGGCCTTGATGGAACTCAAGCGCGATCCGCTGGTCACCGAATCGGCGCTCGCGGGCGCCGAGGACGACGACGAAACTTCGCGCGTCGAGAACGAACTAAGCGACGGTGAGACGCCCGATGCGGTGCTCGCCAGCAAGGAGATCGCGGCGACCGTCAACGCCGCGATCGAGGCGCTGTCCGAGGATCTGCGCCAGGCGATCATGCTGCGGGAAATCGAAGGCCTGAGCTACGAGGACATCGCCACGGTGATGAACTGTCCGATCGGCACCGTGCGATCGCGCATCTTCCGCGCGCGCGAGGCGATCGCGCAGCGGCTACGGCCGTTGCTGGACACCCGTGAAGGAGAGCGCTGGTAAGCCGGCGCCTTTGGAGAAACGACATGCGACCCGAGTCGACCGATCTGGATGCTCACGAGGACCTTTCGGCCCTGGCCGACGGCGAGGTCGACGAGAGCATCGCGGCACGCTTGTCGGTGAGCTGGCGCGACGACGCGGATCTGCGCAGCCGCTGGCACGCCTATCACCTGATCGGCGACGTGCTGCGCTCGGATGACCTGGCAGGATCCAGCCGCGATGCGACGCTGTGGGCTGCCGTGCGTGCGCGCATTGCCGAAGAGCCGGTGGTCGTGGCGCCTGCGCCATCGAAGACCAACGGCGCAACCGGCCGCAGTGCGCGCCGCTGGATCGCATCCGGAGCGGTTGCGGCTGGGTTCGTGGCGGTGGCCGGTGCGCTGGTCGTGCTCGGCGGGCCCGGCGGCCGTGAACCGGTCGCGGCACCGCAACTGGCGCGTGCGCCTGAACCCATCGCTGCCACGGCGGCGACGCAGTTGGCCTCGGCGTCCGCGCCGGTTGCGGTCGCCGATGAGCGGGCTACAGCTGCCAATGGCGCGCTGATCCGCGACGCGCGCATCGAGCGCTATCTCGCGGCGCACCAACAGTTCGGTGGCAGTTCGGCGCTGGGAGTGCCGTCGGGCTTCCTGCGCAACGCCACCTACGAAGCTCCGAACCGCTGATGGGCTTTCCGACGCTTGCGTCTCGCACCGGCCTCGGCTGCCGGCGTCGCCTGATGGCCGCGCTGTGCATGGGCGGCGTGCTTGGTGCCGCGGCTGCCGCGCCGGCGTGGGCGCAGACCGGTGATCCGCTCGTCGACGCGCGCGAAGCGCGAGCCTGGCTCGAGCGCATCCACGCCGCGGCCGGTCAGAAGAGCTTCCAGGGCACCTTTGTCGTCAGCGCCGGCGGCACTGTCACGAGTTCGCGCATCGTCCATTACTGCGATGGTCGCAACCAGCTGGAACGAATCGATTCGCTCGACGGGCAGCGCAGACAGGTGCTGCGCCACAACGACGTGGTCCAGACCATGTGGCCCGGCAGCCGCGTCGCGGTGGTCGAGACACGCCACATGACCGGCGGCTTTCCCGCCCTGCTGCAGTCCAGTGCCGACCGCATCGTCCGGCACTACGACGCGCGGCCGCTCGGTCGCGATCGTGTGGCGGGCCACGAGGCCAACGTGTTGCTGCTCAAGCCCAAGGACCACTTCCGCTTCGGCTACCGCCTGTGGGCCGAGAAGGACAGCGGCCTTCTGCTGCGCGCCGAGGTGTTGGGAGCGCAGGGCGAAGTGATCGAGGCGTCGGCCTTCTCCGATCTGCAGATCGGCGTGAAGTCGCAGCCGGATGTGGTGCTGGTGCCGATGAAGCGGCTGGAGGGCTATCGGGTGCAGCGTCCGGTGCTCGAACCGGTCGACCTTGCGCAAGAGGGCTGGCAGGTGCGCGAATTGCCACCGGGCTTCAAGCACGTCAGCAGCGTGCGCCGCACGATCGACGCGGAGCCGGGGAACTCGGCCGCGCCGGCCGCGGTGCTGCAGACCATCTATTCCGACGGACTCACCCACGTCTCGGTCTTTCTGGAGCCCTACAACCCCGCGACGCATCGCCGTGAACTGCTGATGGCCATGGGCGCCACGCAGACGCTGGCGCGCAGACAAGGCGATTGGTGGCTGACCGTGATCGGCGATGTGCCGGTGGTCACCTTGCGGGCCTTTGCCGCGGCGCAGGAACGTCGGCCCTGACTGAGGGCTTTCTTTACCGGAACTCGGCCGCGCCCGCGGCGTCTGCATCTGCGTTCTGACCACTGAACCGTTGTCGACCCTGTGAGATACGACATGCCCATCGACAAGCTCTCGCCCCAAACTCGAATTCGTTGGTCCGCTCGACGCGGTTCCCGCACCTGGCTCGGATTCGCCGCGCTGGCAGGCACCGCCGCAGTGACGGCCGCGGTCGTGCTGGCGCCGCCCAGCAGCCACGCGCAAGCGGGCGCCACGGCGCCGGCATTGCCCTCGCCCAGCGTTGCGGCCGCGCGCGGGCTGCCCGACTTCACCGACCTCGTCGAACAGGTCGGCCCGTCGGTGGTCAACATCCGCACCACCGAACGCGTGCGCCCCGGGCGCAATGCGCCCGAGATGGACGAAGACATGCAGGAGTTCTTCCGGCGCTTCTTCGGCGTGCCGCCCGGCCAGTTCCCGCAGCCGCGGCGCAACCCGCGCCAAGGCCCCGAGGAAGAGGAGCAGCAGCGCGGCGTCGGTTCGGGCTTCATCCTCAGCGCCGACGGCTACGTGATGACGAACGCGCATGTCGTCGAGGGCGCGGACGAGGTCTACGTCACGCTGACCGACAAGCGCGAGCTCAAGGCCAAGATCATCGGCAGCGACAAGCGCACCGACGTGGCGGTGGTGAAGATCGACGCGGCCAACCTGCCGGCAGTGCGCATCGGCGACGTCAACAAGCTGCGCGTCGGCGAATGGGTCATGGCGATCGGCTCGCCGTTCGGGCTGGAGAACACCGTGACCGCCGGCATCGTGAGCGCCAAGGCGCGCGAGACCGGCGAGTTCATCCCGTTCATCCAGACGGACGTCGCGATCAACCCCGGCAATTCGGGCGGACCGCTCATCAACCTGCGCGGCGAGGTGGTCGGCATCAATTCGCAGATCCTCAGCCGTTCGGGGGGCTTCATGGGCATCTCGTTCGCGATCCCGATGGACGAGGCCATGCGCGTCGCGGACCAGCTGCGCGCCAGCGGCCGTGTCGTGCGCGGCCGCATTGGCGTGACGATCGGCGAGGTGACCAAGGATGTCGCCGAATCGCTCGGACTGGGCAAGGCGACCGGCGCGCTGGTTCGCTCGGTCGAGGCGGGCGGTCCGGCCGAGAAGGCCGGCGTCGAGCCGGGCGACATCATCACGCGCTTCGACGGCAAGCCGGTCGAGCGCTCGACCGACCTGCCGCGCTTCGTCGGCAACACCAAGCCCGGCACCAAGGCGGCGCTGCAGGTGTTCCGCCGCGGCAATGCGCGCGAACTCACGGTCGCGGTGGCCGAGCTCGAACCGGATCGCGCCACGCGTGCCGGCAGCCCCACGCCGGGCGCCAAGCCCACGCCCGCGCCGGCCGGTGCCTTCGGCATGACGGTGGCGGACCTGACCGACGCGCAAAAGCGCGAGCTCAAGCTCAAGGGCGGCGTGCGACTTGAGGCCGTCGAAGGCGCGGCGGCACGCGCCGGTCTGCGCGAAGGCGACATCGTGCTGGCCGTGGCCAACACCGAGGTGGCCGATACCAGGCAGTTCGAGGCCATCGTCGCGAAGCTGGACAAGTCCAAGCCGGTCAGCGTGCTGTTCCGCCGCGGCGACTGGGCCCAGTACGCGCTGATCCGGCCGGCGCGCTGACCGCTGTCGGCCGGCAAGACCCGGAGCCGACGAGGCTGCCGGGTCTTTTCATTTTGTGAGAGTCAAGCGGCTTGGCGAATGGCGTTCATCGATGCCCGACTGTGAATAAATCAGTGTTCAGCGATGTTTGTGAACACTGACTTTCTGACTCGGCGAACCCATTGCGCCGGGCGTTCGATAGAATTGCGGCCGATTCGAGCCGGTTTCCGTTCCTTCCGCGGCCGATCGGCGGCACTGCAAAATCGTCCACAGCCGGTCCACAAGCAATTGTGGAAAAGCTGTGGATGAAATTCCTTGTTGGCGCACCGCAACGGGCTGATCTCAAGCAACGGCGCGGTTTCCAAGGGGGGGGCTTTCGCTACAATGAAGGTCCAACAACGCAGTTGCCATAGCTTTTGTTGGAAGGCGCGTCACCGGTTCGACGTGCCTTTTTTTTATGTCCGGCCCGCGCACCGTGCGGATGCTTACGTCGTTGCCGGCGACATGAGACGGCCTCGCGCGACCACCGATCGACGCTGAGGGCTGTGCTCGACAGGCTTTCATGGATCACATCCGCAACTTCTCGATCATTGCCCACATCGACCACGGCAAAAGCACCCTGGCCGACCGGATCATCCAGCGCTGCGGCGGGCTGAGCGATCGCGAGATGGAAGCGCAGGTGCTGGACTCGATGGACATCGAGCGCGAGCGCGGCATCACGATCAAGGCGCAGACCGCGGCACTGCAGTACACGGCTCGCGACGGCAAGACCTACAACCTCAATCTGATCGACACGCCCGGGCATGTCGACTTCAGCTACGAGGTGAGCCGTTCGCTCTCGGCCTGCGAGGGCGCGCTGCTCGTCGTCGATGCGAGCCAGGGCGTCGAGGCGCAGACGGTCGCCAACTGCTACACCGCGCTCGACCTCGGCGTCGAGGTCGTGCCGGTGCTCAACAAGATGGACCTGCCGCAGGCCGACCCCGAGGCGGCCAAGGCCGAGATCGAGGACGTGATCGGTATCGACGCGTCCGAGGCGATTCCGTGTTCGGCCAAGACCGGCATGGGCATCGACGACATCCTCGAAGCCGTCATCACCCGCATGCCGGCGCCGCGCGGCCGGGCCGACGGCCCTCCGCGCGCGATGATCATCGACGCCTGGTTCGACAACTACGTCGGCGTCGTGATGCTGGTGCGCGTGGTCGACGGCTCGCTGAAAAAGGGCGAGCGTATCCGCATGATGGCAACCGACGCGGTCTACCCGATCGAGCAGCTGGGCGTGTTCACGCCCAAGTCGCTGCCGCGCGAGGAACTGCGCGCCGGCGAGGTGGGTTTCCTGATCGCCGGCATCAAGGAACTGGCGGCAGCCAAGGTCGGCGACACGGTCACGCTGGAAAAGAAGCTGCCGAACAATGCCGGTCCGGCGAGCGAGCCGCTGCCCGGCTTCAAGGAGATCCAGCCGCAGGTCTTCGCGGGCCTGTACCCCACCGAAGCCAGCGAGTACGACTCGCTGCGCGACGCGCTCGAGAAGCTCAAGCTCAACGACAGCTCGCTGCGCTTCGAGCCCGAGGTTTCGCAGGCGCTGGGATTCGGCTTTCGCTGCGGCTTCCTGGGCTTGCTGCACATGGAGATCGTGCAGGAGCGCCTGGAGCGCGAGTTCGACCAGGACCTGATCACGACTGCGCCGAGCGTGGTCTACGAGGTCGTGCTGGGTGACGGTACGGTGCTCCAGGTCGAGAACCCCTCCAAGATGCCGGAGCAGGGCCGCATCCAGGAGATCCGCGAGCCCATTGTCACGGTGCACCTGTACATGCCGCAGGACTACGTCGGCCCGGTGATGACGCTGGCCAACCAGAAGCGCGGCGTGCAGATGAACATGGCCTACCACGGCCGCCAGGTGCACCTGACCTACGAGTTGCCGCTGGCGGAGATCGTGCTGGACTTCTTCGACAAGCTGAAGTCGGTCTCGCGCGGCTACGCGTCGATGGACTACGAGTTCAAGGAGTACCGCGCTGCCGATGTCGTGAAGGTCGACATCTTGATCAACGGCGATCGTGTCGACGCCTTGTCGATCATCGTGCACCGCAGCCAGAGCCAATTCCGCGGCCGCGCGGTGGCGGCCAAGATGCGCGAGCAGATCCCGCGTCAGATGTACGACGTCGCGATTCAAGCGGCCATCGGCGCCAACATCATCGCGCGCGAGAACATCAAGGCGCTGCGCAAGAACGTGCTGGCAAAATGCTACGGCGGTGACATCACCCGCAAGCGCAAGCTGCTCGAAAAACAAAAGGCCGGCAAGAAACGCATGAAGCAGATCGGGACCGTCGAGGTGCCGCAGGAAGCGTTCCTCGCCATCCTGCAGGTCGATGACTGACACCCCCACGACGCTCCCCATGAGTGCATTCACCGGGCTGCTCTACGCCGCGCTCGTCGCCTACCTTGGCGGCTGGTATGTCGGCGCTTGGACCGGCAACTTCTCGCTGCTGCTGTTCGTGCTGACGCTCGTCACGCTGGGCTACTGGCTGGCCGAGCGCTTCCACTTTGCCCCGCAGCGCGCGGCGGCCGCCGGTGCGCTCGAGCGCCAGGACGCGCAGCGCCGTAGCGAACTCGCCAAGCAGGGCATCACACAGGTCGACAGCGCCCTGGTCCAGGCCAAGGAGGCCGTCCTCGCGCAGCCGTGGTGGCTCGACTGGACGGCCGGCCTGTTTCCGGTGATCCTGGCCGTCTTCCTGCTGCGTTCCTTCCTGTTCGAGCCGTTCAAGATTCCTTCCGGTTCGATGATCCCGACGCTGACGATCGGCGACCTCATCCTGGTCAACAAGTACCACTACGGCATCCGGCTGCCGGTGCTGAACAAGAAGGTCGTTGCCAACCACGACCCCCGGCGCGGCGACGTGATCGTGTTCCGCTATCCGGTCGACACGCGGGTCGACTACATCAAGCGCGTGGTCGGCCTGCCCGGCGACACCGTGGCCTATCTCAACAAGCGCCTGACGATCAACGGCGAGCCGGTTTCCAAGAACGCGCTGCCGGACTACTACGACGAGGACAACCTGCGCTACGCGCAGCAGTTCGGTGAGAAGCTGGGCGAGGTCGAGCACCGCATCCTCAACGACCGCGAGCGTCCCGGCTTCGTGATCCCGATGCCCGAGTTCCAGAAGTTTCGCGACAACTGCAGCTACAGCGCCGAAGGCGTGAGCTGCAAGGTGCCGCCCGGTCACTATTTCGTGATGGGCGACAACCGTGACAATTCTCAGGATTCGCGCTATTGGGGCTTCGTGCCCGACGAGAACATCGTCGGCAAGGCCTTCTTCGTGTGGATGAATTTCGGTAATCTCGGTCGGATTGGCTCGTTCCAGTGACCTCTTTGCGTTCGCAGGAGTCCTCGATGACAGTTTCTCGGCTGCCGGCCCGCTGCGATTCGAAGCAGCGCGGCGTCTCCCTGATCGGCCTGCTGTTCTGGGCGATCGTCGTCTCCGCGGTGGCGCTGGTGGCGGTCAAGGTGCTGCCGACGCTCAACGAGTTCTTCACGATCCAGCGCGCGGTGAACAAGCTGGTGACGGAGGGCTACAGCACCGTGCCGGAGATCCGGGCCGCCTTCGAAAAGCAGAAGGACATCGAATACTCGATCAGCAGCATTTCCGGCAAGGATCTGCAGATCACCAAGGAGAACGAGCGCACGGTGATCCGCTTCGCCTACGACAAGGAGATCGAGCTCGTCGAGCCGGTCTACCTGCTGATCAAATACCAAGGGCGGTCGCAATGAACGCCGCGCCGGCTGGCCGGCGCCAGCCGGCCCATGGCTGAGCGAAGCAAGCCCCGCCCGGCACTTCCTGATGGCCTGGCGGCGCTCGAGCAGCGGCTCGGGCAGCGCTTCTCGAACACCGCGCTGCTGCAGCGCGCAATGACGCACAAGAGCTTTGGCGCCGAGCACAACGAGCGGCTCGAGTTCCTCGGCGACGCCGTGCTCGCGGCCGCGATCTCGGGCCTGCTCTATGCCCGCTTCCCCGACGCTCCCGAAGGCGACCTGACTCGCGTGCGCGCCCACCTCGTGCGGGAGGAGTCGCTGCACCGCATTGCGCTCGAGCTGGGCCTGTCGCCGCTGCTGCGCATGAGCGAGGGCGAGCAGCGCTCGGGCGGGGGGCAGCGGGCGTCGATCCTGGCCGATGCGCTGGAGGCGCTGATCGGCGCGGTCCAGATCGACGCCGGCTTCGAAGCCGCGCGCGCCCTCGTCGAGCAGCTCTTCGCGCCGCGGCTCGAAGCCACCGCCGTCGAAGCCTGGACGAAGGACGCGAAGACCGAACTGCAGGAATGGCTGCAGGCGCGCCGCGAACCGGTGCCGGCCTACCGCATCGAGTCGACGCGCGGGCGCCAGCACGACCAGATCTTCGTCGTTGCCTGCGAAGTGGCCTCGCGCGGGCTTCAGACCACCGGGGAGGGCCGCTCCCGGCGCGCCGCCGAGCAGGCCGCGGCCGCGGCCGCGCTCGCTAAACTGTCCGGTCCCGACGCGACCGGCGCATGAACCCCGAAATCCCTTCCTCCCACGCCGGCAGCGAGCCGGCGCAACGCTGCGGCCTGGTGGCCATCGTCGGCCGACCCAACGTGGGCAAGTCGACGCTGCTCAACGCGCTGGTCGGCCAGAAGATCAGCATCACCTCGCGCAAGGCGCAGACCACGCGTCACCGCATCACGGGCATCCGCACCGAGGGCGCGGCGCAGTTCGTCTTCGTCGACACGCCCGGTTTCCAGACGCGCCACACCACGCGCGGCACCGGCGCGCTCAACCGCTCGCTGAACAAGACGGTGCAGTCGGTGCTGTCCGACGTCGATCTGGTGCTGTTCGTCGTCGAGGCGGGCCGCTTCGGTTTGGACGACGCCAAGGTGCTGGCGCTCGTGCCGCCCGGCAAGCCCTGTGTGCTGGTCGCCAACAAGCTCGACCTGGTGCAGCGCCGCGCCGAGCTGGCGCCGTGGCTGAAGGCCATGCAGGAGCGGCATCCGTTCGCCGAGTTCGTGCCGCTGACCTCCAAGCGCGAGGACGAGGCGCTGCGACTGCTCGGCATCATCGCGCCCTACCTGCCCGAGCAGCCCTGGTACTACGACGCCGACGCGCTCACCGACCGCAGCGAGCGCTTCCTCGCCAGCGAAATCATTCGCGAGAAGCTGTTTCGCCTCACCGGCGACGAGCTGCCCTACACCTCGACCGTCGTGATCGAGAAGTTCGAGGAAGAGGGCGCGCTGCGCCGCATCGCGGCGACCATCATCGTCGAGCGCGAGGCCCACAAGGGCATGGTGATCGGCGAGAAAGGCGAGCGCCTCAAGCGCATCGGCACGGAGTCGCGCACCGAGCTCGAGCGTCTGATGGACGGCAAGGTCTTCCTCGAGCTGTGGGTCAAGGTCCGTTCCGGCTGGGCTGACGACGAGGCGCGGCTCAAGTCCTACGGCTACGAGTGAGCGCCGCGCCGAGCCGCGCGGCGGCGCCGCTGGCCGCCTACGTGCTGCACCGCTACGACTGGAGCGAGTCCAGCCTGATCCTCGATCTCTTCACGCGCGGCGAAGGGCGCATCGTCGTCGCGGCCAAGGGGGCCAAACGGCCCACCTCGCAATGGCGCGGCGTGCTGCTGCCCTTCCAGCGCCTGACGGTGGTCACCGGCCGTCGCCGCGAGACCACGGGCGAGGAGGGCGCCGGCGAGGTGCTGCCGCTGCGCAGCGCCGAGTGGGCCGGCGGTGCGGCACTGCCGCGCGACGCCGCGCTGCTGGCCGGCTTCTACCTCAACGAGCTGCTGATCAAGCTCCTCGCGCGCCACGATCCGCACCCGCTGCTGTTCGACGCCTATGCCGCAACACTGCCGGCGCTGGCGGCGCCGCGCGATGCCGAGCTCGAGACCGCGCTGCGCGCTTTCGAGCTGCTGCTGCTGCGCGAGACCGGCCTGCTGCCCGAGCTCGGCCGCGAGACGCAGACACAGCGCGCGCTGCTCGACAGCCAGTCCTATGCCTTGCGTGCCGAAGCCGGCCTGGTGCCGGTCGATGAGGGCGGCATCGCGGCGGCCGGCTGGCGCGCGCTGCAGGCCGTGCTCGGGCGCGGCGATGCCGACGTCGTCGCGCTGCAGGCCGCGGTCGCGCCGTGGCTCGCGCCGTTGAAGACGCAGCTGCGGCAGGTGCTTCACTATCATCTCGGCACGCCGATGCTGCGCACGCGGCAGCTGATGATCGACCTGCAGGCGCCTTAGCGCCTGAACCGCCATGACCTACGCCGGATCGCACCTCGCGACCAACGACGCGCCGCTGCTGGGCGTCAACATCGACCACGTCGCGACGCTGCGCAACGCGCGCGGAGGCGACTTCCCCTCGCCGGTGGAGGCCGCGCGCCTCGTCGTCGACGCCGGTGCGGACATCGTCACCTTTCATCTGCGCGAGGACCGGCGCCACATCCGCGACGACGATGTCGCGCGCCTGCGCGAGACGATCCGCGCACCGCTGAACTTCGAGGCCGCCGTCACCGACGAGATGCTCGCGATCATCGAGCGCACGCGCCCCGAGCACGTCTGCCTGGTGCCCGAGCGTCGTCAGGAGGTCACGACCGAAGGCGGGCTCGAGGTGGCCGGCCAGCTCGCGCGCATCCGCGAGGCCTGCGTGCGCCTGGCCGAGGCCGGCGCGCGCGTCTCGCTCTTCATCGGCGCCGATCCGGCGCAGATCGAGGCCGCGGCCGCGGCCGGCGCGCCCTGCATCGAGCTCCACACCGGCGCGTTCGCGAACGCCTGGTGGGCACGCGATGCGCAGGCCATGGCGCACGAACTCGCTCGCTTGCGCGAGGGCCTGCGCCTGGGCCGATCGCTGGGGCTGCGCACGCATGCCGGCCATGGCCTGGCGCTGTGGTCTCCGGGCGTCGAGCGTCCCGCCGACGAGCCGCCCAGCAGCACGCACATGGTCGCGGCGCTGCCCGAAGTGGCCGAGCTGCACATCGGCCACGCGCTGGTAGGCCACGCGCTGTTCGTCGGGCTGGCGCAAGCGGTGCGCGACTTCCAGGCCGAGGCGGTACTCGCCCGCCGAGCCGGACGATGATCTACGGTATCGGCACCGATCTTTGCGACGTGCGCCGCATCGAGCGCGTGCTCGCGCGCAAGGGCGAGCGCTTCGCACACAAGGTGCTCGGTCCGCACGAACTCGAGGTCTGGCGCGCGCGCAGTGCACGCGTGCCCGGGCGGGGCCTGCGCTATCTGGCCACGCGCTTCGCGGCCAAGGAGGCCTTCTCCAAGGCCATCGGCCTGGGCATGCACATGCCGATGACCTGGCGCGCCTGCGAGGTCGTCAACGTGCCGGGCGGCGCACCGCAGATCCGCCTGCACGGCGAGCTGGCGCGCTGGTTCGCCGCGCGCGGCCTGAAGGCCCACGTGAGCGTCACCGACGAATCCGACCACGCTGCCGCCTTCGTGGTGGTCGAGCACCTTCCTTCCCAGCCATGAGCGACTTTTCCCATGCCCCGGCGGTGATCGACATCGCCGGCCCGACGCTGACCGATGCCGACCGGCGCCGCCTCGACCACCCGATGACCGGCGGCCTGATCCTCTTCACGCGCAACTGGCGCGACCGCCGCCAGCTCACCGAGCTGGTCGCCGAAGCCAAGGCGCAGCGACCGGACCTGCTGGTCACCATCGACCACGAGGGCGGACGTGTCCAGCGCCTGCGCACCGACGGTTTCACTCACCTGCCGCCCATGCGCCGCCTCGGCGAGCTGTGGATGCAAGACGCGCTCACCGCCACCGACGCGGCCACCGCCTGCGGCTACGTGCTCGCGAGCGAACTACGCGCATGCGGCGTTGACCTGAGCTTCACGCCCGTGCTCGACCTCGACTACGGCGCCAGCGCCGTGATCGGCGACCGTGCCTTCCACCTCGACGCGCGCGTCGTCGCGATGCTCGCCAAGAGCGTGATGCACGGCCTGCTGCAGGCCGGCATGGCCAACTGCGGCAAGCACTTCCCCGGCCATGGCTTCGTGGCGGCCGATTCGCACACCGAGATCCCGGTCGACGGGCGCACGCTCGACGCCATCCTGGCCGACGACGCGCGGCCCTACGAATGGCTGTCGACCAGCCTCGCGTCGGTGATGCCGGCGCACATCGTCTACCCCAAGGTCGATTCGCAGCCCGCCGGCTTCTCGAAGCACTGGCTGCAAGGTGTGCTGCGCGGACAGCTCGGCTTTCCCGGCGCGATCTTCAGCGACGACCTGTCGATGAAGGGCGCCACCGTCGCCGGCTCGCCGCTCGAGGCCGGCATCGCGGCGCTCAATGCGGGCTGCGACATGGTGCTGCTGTGCAACCAGTCGCTCGTCGACGGCGGAGCCCCGATCGACGAGCTGCTCGACGGCCTGGCGCAGGCCGCGGGTCTCGGTCGATGGGCGCCCGACGTCGACGCCGAGCGTCGCCGCATCGCCCTGCTGCCGACCTCCGACCCATTGCCCTGGGACGAACTGATGCACGACGCGCGCTACCAGCACGCGCTCGAACGGCTCCCCTGACGCGGCGCGACCCAAAGGACGCCGAAAAGAAAAGAGCCCGTCGCGACGGGCTCTTTTCATTGGCGACGCGCGTCGGTCAACGCGACTCGAACGGCAGCGCGAACTGCGACAAGTCCTTGCGCGTCTCGACCAGGACCAGCGGGCCTTCATCGGGCAGCACCACCGGCTTGATCTCGCGCGGCACATGCACCGGCTTCGGCTCGGCGGCCATGGCGGCCTGCGCCGCGGCGATCTTGTCGGTGTCCGAGTTCACCCACTCGAGGCCGGCATTGCGCGCCAGCGCGGCCAGGTCGTCGAGCGGCAGCGCGAACGCAACCGGTGCAGGCGCGGGCGCCGCGATCGGCTCCATCGCAGCCACCGGCGCCGGCGTCGGCTTGGCTTCTTCAAGCGCCGCCGGCGCGGCGACCACGGGTTCGGCAGCCTCCGGCGCGACGTCGATCGACAGTGTCTCGATCACGCTCGCGCCGACATCCTCGCCCAGCGGCTCGCCCTCGGCCAGCAGCGCGACGGCCTCGGCGCCTTCCTCGATGGCCTCACCACCCTCGGCACGCGCGCCTTCGCCGCGCTCGCCATTGCGACCGCGTCCGCCACGGCGACGACGACGGCGACCGCCTTCGCGCTCGCCGGCCTCGCCCTCGGCGGCCGGCTCGGCGCGCGGTGCCTCGCCGCCGATGCCGGCAGCCTCGGCCACCGCGGCCATCGCCGACGCTGCGCCCAGTTCGGCGACCGGCGCCTCGGCTTCGACGGCCTCGGGCCGCGCCTCGGCGCCGCGCTCGCCACCACGGCCGCGACCGCCGCGGCGGCCTTCCCCGCGGCCCTCCGCACGGCCTTCTGCGCGACCTTCTGCGCGACCTTCGCCGCGCGATTCGCCACGCGCCTCGCGTGCCTCGTTCGACACACCGGTGGCCTCGACCTCGCTGCGCGGCGGGCGCTCGCCCTGCGCATTGCCCTTGCGTTCGTCGCGACGCGACTCGTCACGGCGCCCGTCGCGCCGCGCGCCGGCATCGCCTTGCGCACCACCGTCCGCACGGCCGCCTTGGCGACCTTCGCGTGCCTCCGTCCGGCCGCCTTCGCGACCACCCTCGCGGCCGCCTTCGCGACCACCCTCGCGGCCGCCTTCGCGACCACCCTCGCGGCCGCCTTCACGGCCACCTTCGCGGCGCTCGTCGCCGCGACGGCCACCGCGGCCGCCGCGCCCGCCGCGACCGCCATCGCGACCACCTTCACGCGGCTCTCGCGCTTCCTTGGCCGGCACGGCCGGCGCGGCCACGACCGGCGCCGGGGCCTGCGTCTCGCCGCCGAACAGCTTCTTGAGCCAGCCGAAGAAGCCGCCGCTGCCTTGCACCGGCGCGGGAATCGGCGTGGCCACCGGCGGCGCGACGGGCGCCGCAGCCGCGGGCTCCGGCTTGGGCGGCGCGACCGGCGCCGGCTGGTCGGGCAGCACGCCCTTGATGACCGGCTCCTGCTTGGCCTTGGCCTTCTCGCGTCGGCTGATCGAGACCTCGTCGTCCGGCTCCTCGATCATCGAGTAGCTCGCCTGCAGGTTCTCCAGGCGCGGGTCGTCGTGGCGCAGGCGCTCGAGCTTGTAGTTCGGCGTCTCGAGGTGCTTGTTGGGCACCAGCAGCACGGTCACGCGCTGCTTGAGCTCGATCTTGGTGATCTCGGTGCGCTTCTCGTTGAGCAGGAACGAGGTCACTTCCACCGGCACCTGCACGTGCACGGCTGCGGTGCTCTCCTTCATCGACTCTTCCTGGATGATGCGCAGGATCTGCAGCGCGGAAGACTCGGTGTCGCGGATGTGGCCGGTGCCGTTGCAGCGCGGGCAGGTGATGTGGCTGCCTTCGGACAGCGCCGGGCGCAGTCGCTGGCGGCTGAGTTCGAGCAGGCCGAACTTGGAAATCGAGCTGAACTGCACACGCGCGCGGTCCGAGCGCAGCGCGTCGCGCAGGCGGGTCTCGACCTCGCGGCGGTTCTTGGACTCCTCCATGTCGATGAAGTCCACGACGATCAGGCCGCCGAGGTCGCGCAGGCGCATCTGGCGCGCGATCTCGTCGGCCGCCTCGAGGTTGGTGCGCGTGGCGGTTTCCTCGATGTCGCCGCCGCGCGTGGCGCGCGCGGAGTTCACGTCGATCGAGACCAGCGCCTCGGTGTGGTCGATCACGATCGCGCCGCCGGCCGGCAGGTTCACCGTGCGCGAGAACGCGGTCTCGATCTGGTGCTCGATCTGGAAGCGGCTGAACAGCGGCGCATCGTCACGGTAGCGCTTCACGCGATTGGCCGTTTCCGGCATCACGTGGTTCATGAACTGCTTGGCCTGATCGTAGATGTCGTCGGTGTCGATCAGGATCTCGCCGATGTCGGCGGTGAAGTAGTCGCGGATCGCGCGGATCACCAGCGACGACTCCTGGTAGATCAGGAACGCGCCCTTGCCCGCCTTGGAGGCGCCGTCAATGGCGTCCCAGAGCTTGAGCATGTAGTTGAGGTCCCACTGCAGCTCGGGCGCGGTGCGGCCGATGCCGGCGGTGCGCGCGATCAGGCTCATGCCCTTGGGGTACTCGAGCTGGTCGAGGTTCTCCTTGAGCTCCTCGCGGTCCTCGCCCTCGATGCGCCGGCTGACGCCGCCGCCGCGCGGGTTGTTGGGCATCAGCACCAGGTAGCGGCCGGCCAGCGAGATGAAGGTGGTCAGCGCCGCGCCCTTGTTGCCGCGCTCTTCCTTCTCGACCTGGACCAGCAGTTCCTGGCCTTCCTTGATGACGTCGGAGATCTTGGCGTTCTTGAGGTCCGCGCCGTCCTTGAAGTACTGCTTGGAGATCTCCTTGAACGGCAGGAAGCCGTGGCGGTCTTCGCCGTAGTCGACGAAACAGGCTTCCAGCGAGGGCTCGACGCGCGTGACGACGGCCTTGTAGATGTTGCCCTTGCGCTGCTCGCGCCCTTCGATCTCGGTTTCGAAGTCGAGCAGCTTCTGGCCCTCGACGATCGCCAGGCGCCGCTCTTCCGGCTGCGTGGCGTTGATCAGCATTCTCTTCATGCGCACTCCTACGCCGCGGCGGGCCATGCATGCCCGACGCGCACGACTGCGGTCACCTCCCGCGGGAAGCGACCGATCGATGCACGAATCAGCGCGGAGGAACCGAGAAGGAATCGCCCTGGACCTGGCTCACCCGCGAGGGTTCAAAGCGCAGGCGTTGGCGCATGCGAGCGCGCGATGCCGGACCGGCGCGCGCAACCGGCCACGCGCCGTCCAGCCGGCAGCAAGGCCGTGCAATGGGGCGATATGGCAAGTGGGCGGGCCGGAAACATCCGAGGCATCACGGGACGCGGGCTGCAGTTCGGTTGGCCATGCGCGCGAAGCGCTGGAACCCAACTACCGCCGGAAAACCTTGTGTCGTGGTTCGTTCTACGCTGGCTCTGCCACCGCTTTTGCGCCTGCCGACCGCTCACCTTGGGAAACGGCCCTGCCGCGCGCCGCGGCGTTGCATCACCTTTTGTCCGCTGCCGATGAGGCAGCGGGGCCTCGTGTTCGCTTTTCAGTGACGGGTAAACTCTGAAAAATCAATCACTTACGGCACACACGTGGCACAACGCATTATAGGTGCCAAAGCGCCGGCGGCGACAGCCCGGCCCCAGCCGGCACCTGCGGTGACCCATGTGACCGTCGGCGAGGAAGGCGAAGGCCAGCGCCTGGACAACTACCTGGTCAAGACGCTCAAGGGCGTTCCCAAAACCCACGTCTACCGGATCATTCGCAGCGGCGAGGTGCGCGTGAACAAGGCGCGCGCCGCCGCCGACACGCGCCTGGCCCTGGGCGACGTGCTGCGCCTGCCGCCGGTGCGCGTGTCGGACAAGGTGGCCGAGAAGGCCGAGAAGCCCGCGCCGGCGCGCGAATTCCCGATCGTCTTCGAGGACGAGTGGCTGATCGCGATCGACAAGCCGGCCGGCGTGGCCGTGCACGGCGGCTCGGGCGTGAGCTTCGGCGTGATCGAGCAGCTGCGCCGCGCGCGCCCCACGCTGCGTTTTCTCGAGCTGGTGCATCGGCTCGACAAGGAGACCTCGGGCCTGCTGCTGGTGGCCAAGAAGCGCAGCGCGCTGACCGCGCTGCAGGACCAGTTTCGCCAGCGCCAGACCGGCAAGACCTACCTGGCCGTCGTCAAGGGCGAGTGGCCCGATCGGCTCAAGGTGATCGACGTGCCGCTGCTGAAGACGCTGGTCGAGGCGCCGGACGGCGCGGGCGAGCAGCGCCACGTGCGCATCGTCGACGAAGCCCATCCCCAGGGGCGGCGATCGATCACGCTGGTGCGCGTGGCGCGGCGCCTGGCCGGGTTCACGCTGCTCGAGGTGACGATCAAGACCGGGCGCACCCACCAGATCCGCGTGCATCTCGCATCGCAGGGCCACCCGATCGTCGGCGACGAGAAGTACGGCGACTTCGAGCTGAACAAGGCGATGCACCGGCGCGGCGTCAAACGCATGCTGCTGCACGCATGGCGCCTGGCCTTCGACCACCCCAAGACGGGCGAGACGGTGCGGCTGGAATCGCTGACGCCGTTCGAGCTGGAGGCGCTCGAGAAGGGGGCTTCGTGACGCGGCGCGAATGGCAGATCGCGCTGCCGATCCTGCTCGCGCTGGCGGCCTGCGCGGCGGGCTTGATCAAGGGCCTGCAGCTGCGCGGCGATGCGCGCGGGCCCGAAGCGATGCGGGTGCTGCCGTCGCCGCAGGGCGAACGCGTGGCGCTCGTGTTCGACGGCGCCTTGCACGTGACGGACGCCGAGGGCCGACGGCTTGTGCGTCAGCCGGTCGCCGAGCTCGGCCTCGCCGAGGCGCCGAACGACATGGATTGGACGGTCGATCGCGAAGGTCACATCGAGGCCTGGCTGTTCGACGACCGTGTGCCACGGGTGCTGCGCTGCGCATGGGACGAGGCGCGGCCCGGCCTGCGCGACTGCGCGGCCGCGCTGTCCGGTGCGCAGCTCAAGCTGAACCCGCGCTCGCGCGCCGTGCACTTGGCGGTCGATCGCCTGGGCGAGCGGATCTTCCTCGCCGATGCCAAAAGTGCGCAGGTGCAGGTGTTCGACCTGGCGGGTCGTGTGCTCGCACGCTCGCAGCCGGATGTGTCGCTCGACTTCCCGAACCGGCTGCGCTTCCTCGGCGACGACACGCTGGCGGTGGCCGACAACGACCACCATCGCATCGTCTGGCTCGACGTTGCGGCGGGGCGGCCGATGCGCGTCGCGCGCACGCTCTCATCGCATGACCACGGCCAGGCACGGCCGGGGCGCGGGCTGGTCGGCGATGCCGCCTTCGGCGCCGACGGCACGCTGTGGATGCTGGCGCTGCGGCCGGGCCAGAAGGACGGCGACCTGCTGGTCTTCGACGCCGACCGACGGCCCATCGCGCGTGCCGACCTGCCCGCCGGAGCCGATCCGCTGATCGTCGAAGCGCTCGGTTCGGCGGCGCTCGTCGCCGACTTTGCCGGAGCCGACCTCTATCGCGTCGATGCGCGCGGCCGCTGGCTCGGTCCGTTCGGCGACGCCCCGCTGCGCGCCGAGCTGAGTGCCCGGCACGACCAGTTGCGCACGGCTGACCGGTGGTTCACGGCCTCGCTGGCGGCAGGCGGTCTCGTGATCGCGGTCGGCATCGTGCTGGCGCTGCGCTTCGGCGAACGACCGCCGCGCGCCGGCGCGCTCGACCGCGAGACGGCCGCCCGGCTGGCCGAGCTGCGCTCGGCCGCGCATGCGCCGGCGCTGCCCGTCGTGCTGACGCCGACGCCGGCCTACCTGAAGGCCCTGCGGCGCCAGATCGTGTGGTCCGCCGGCCTGGCGCTTCTGTCGGCCGCCGCGGTGCTGGTGCCGGTCGCGATGCTTGGGGGCGCACTCAAGACGGCCGCGGGCATCGGGCCGATGGCCCTCGGCGTGGTCGTCCTGGGTGGCGTTTCGCTGCTGGCGTTGTCGATCCTGCAGCGCCGCATCGGTTCGACCCGGCTGGAGATCGGCGCCGAAGCGGTCGACTGGATCGAAGGCGAGCGGCGCAAGTCGAGCGCGAAGCTGAAGGACGTCTACGCCTCGGCCGGCGGCCTTTTGATCGGCGCGCGCGTGCTGCGCTGGCGGCTCGTGCGCCTGGGCAGCCCACGGCGCCCGGGCGAGCCGATGTTCGATCCGCAGGCGATCGAGCGGGCGCTGTTGTCGCGGCTTCCCGCGACCCAGCTCGTCGACGATCCGGCGCTCATGCGGCTGCAGCTGCAGCGGCAACCGCTGGCGCTCAAGCTGCTGCTCGCACTGCCGATCGCCACCTGGGTCATCTGGCAGATCGCCCGCCTGTTCGAACGCTGACAATTCGCGCATGACCGACTTCCGCCCGCGCCGCTTCGACCTCATCGTGTTCGACTGGGACGGCACCCTGTTCGACTCTACCGCGCTGATCGTGCGCTGCATCCAGGCGGCGTGCGCCGATGTCGGCACCACCGTGCCCAGCGATGCGCAGGCCGCCTACGTGATCGGCCTGGGCCTGCATGACGCGCTCGCACATGCCGCGCCCGATCTTCCGAAGGAGCGCGTGATCGATCTCGCGCAGCGCTACCGCCACCACTACTTCGCGGCTCAGCATGAACTCACGCTGTTTCCCGGCACGCTCGAGATGCTGGGCGAGCTGAAGTCGCGCCATCATTGGCTGGGCGTGGCCACCGGCAAGTCGCGCCGCGGCCTCGACGAGGCCTTGGACCGCGCGCTCGACGCACGCGAAAGCGGCTTGTCGCTGCGCCGCTTCTTCGACGCCACGCGCACCGCCGACGAAACCGCGAGCAAGCCCAACCCGCTGATGCTCAACGAGCTGATGCGCGAGTTCGGCGTCGCGCCCGAGCGCACGCTGATGATCGGCGACACCACGCACGATCTGCTGCTGGCCGACAACGCCGGCGCCGCATCGCTCGCGGTGAGCTACGGCGCGCACGAAGTCGAGGCCTTCGATGCGCACGCGCCGGTATTCGTCGCGCACAGCACGCGCGAGCTGCACGACTGGCTGATCGCGCACGCCTGATCCGATGCACGCCGACGCCATCGACCTGTGCGCCTCGGCCGAGCTGGCCGAGCGCGGCAAGGCCATCGTCTTCGACGTGCTGGTCTTCGGCCGCCCCGAGCGCGCGTTCGCGCTGCGCTTCGACGGCCGCGTGGTGGCCTACCTGAACCGCTGTGCCCACGTGCCGGCCGAGATGGACTGGCAGCCCGGCGAGTTCCTCGACGCCGACCGGAACTTCATCCTCTGCTCGATCCACGGCGCGAGCTATGACGCGGCCAGCGGCCATTGCATCGGCGGGCCCTGCGGCCGCGGACGCCTCATGGCGATCGCGGTCGACGAGCGCGACGGACGGGTGCGTTGGTATCCTTCCCGTGACGTTCGGCCGGTGGCCGAATCCTTCGGCGAGACCTCGCCCTCGAGCCAGACATGAGCACCTCCAACGACGATCCCTCCCGCCCCGAACCCGAGTTCGGCCCGGCTCCCGTGCCTCCGGTGACGCGCCCGGCGCCCGCGCCGACGACGCCCGCGGTGGCCGGCGTCGATGCCGGCGTGATCGAGGACTTCGCGCGCGCCTACCTGCGCGACCGCCGCGGCGAGCGGCGCTGGAAGCTGGTGTTTCGCTTCGCGTGGCTGCTGGTGTTCGCGGCGATCGCCTATGCGCTGTTCGCGCAGAACAAGCACGCCGCCGCGCCCAACGGCCCGCACACCGCCTTGATCGAAGTGCGCGGCGAGATCGCAAGCGAAGGCGAGGCCACCGCCGAAAACCTCAACGCCGCGCTCAAGAGCGCCTTCGAGGACCGCGGCGCGCAAGGCATCGTGCTGCGCATCAACTCGCCGGGTGGCAGCCCCGTGCAGGCCGGCCTGGTCTACGACGAGATCAAGCGCCTGAAGGCCCTGCACGGCAAGAAGGTCTATGCGGTGTGCGAGGAAGTCTGCGCCTCGGGCGCCTACTACATGGCCGCCGGCGCCGACGAGATCTACGTCGACAAGGCCTCGATCGTCGGCTCGATCGGCGTGCTGATGGACGGCTTCGGCTTCACCGGTTCGATGGAAAAGCTCGGCGTCGAGCGCCGCCTGCTGACCGCCGGCGCCAACAAGGGCATGCTCGATCCGTTCTCGCCGCTCAACGAGCAGCAGCGCGCGTTCGCGCAAGGCATGCTCGAGCAGATCCACCACCAGTTCATCGCGGTGGTCAAGGAAGGCCGCGGCAAGCGCCTGAAGGAGACGCCCGAGACCTTCTCCGGCCTGTTCTGGAGCGGCGAAGAAGCCGTGAAGCAGGGCCTGGCCGACAAGATCGGCAGCCTCGACTACGTCGCGCGAGAAGTGGTCAAGGCCGAGGAAGTGATCGACTACACGCCGCGCGAGAACGTCGCGGAGCGGCTGGCCAAGCGCTTCGGCGCATCGATCGGCGAAGGCGCGATCAAGGCGCTACGCAGCCTCCCCTCGATCCACTGAAGGTTCATGCGGGCTCACGCCCGCGAACTGCCTGGCGAGGTGCGCCTCGCCATGCTCGAGGATGAAGTAGCGCAGCGCCTCGGCAATCGGCGAGAGCGTCTTGCTCAGCGTGTGCACCACGTACCAGCGGCGCACCACCGGCAGGCCCTCGACATCGGGCAGCGCGAGGCGCCCTGTGGCCAGCTCCAGGCCCACGGTGTGCAGTGACAGGAACGCGAGGCCCATGCCGGCCATCACGGCCTGCTTGATCGTCTCGTTGCTCGACATCTCCATCGCGTAGCCCGGCGCGATGTGCTGCTCCTCGAAGAACTGCTCCATCGCCGCGCGCGTGCCCGAGCCGGGCTCGCGCACGATGAAGGGCTGGTTTGCGAGCGCCGACGCCGGCACCGGGCCCAGCCGGACCAGCGGATGCTCGGGCGGCGCGACCACGCCGTGCGGATGCGCGGCAAAAGGCTCGGCGCGCGTCGCCAGCTCCTTGGGCGGGCGGCCCATCACCGCGAGGTCGGCCTCGTTGTCGTGCATGCGCGCGACCAGCTGCTCGCGGTTGCCCACCAGCAGCTTGATCTCCACCGCGGGGTGCTCGGCGCGAAAGCGCGCCAGCAGCTGCGGCAGGAAGTACTCCGCCGTCGACACCATGCCGATCGTCAGGCGGCCGCCGGTGAGGCCGCGGAACTTGGCGACCGCGTCCTCGGCGTCCTTGAGCGTCACCAGTACCTTCTTCACGTAGACCAGCAGGTACTCGCCGGTCACGGTGAGCGAGACGCTGCGGCCGGTGCGATCGAACAGCGGCAGGCCGACCTGCTCCTCCAGCTCCTTGATCTGCATCGAGACCGCCGGCGGGCTCAGGTGCAGCTCCTCGGCCGCGCGGGCAAAGCTTCCCAAGCGCGCGCAGGCGGCGAAGCAGCGCAGTTGACGCAGCGTGATGTTGCGCATCGGCGGGTGGATCGGAGAGTCAGTTAAGAAAAGCTGAACTTCGAGTGCAGTTCATCTGACTTTACCTGAACTGTCGTGGCCCCTACCGTTCAGCCAACGCATCGAGCCACAGCAGGAGACACCGATGAACAAGCCGGTCGACGAAGGAATCATCACCGACGCCAAGAAACGCTATTCGGCCGGAGTGCTGAAGTACCGCCAGATGGGCTATTGGCAGCCCGACTACCAGCCCAAGGACACCGACACCATCTGCCTGTTCCGGATCACGCCGCAAGAAGGGGTCGATCCGATCGAGGCGGCCGCGGCCGTGGCCGGCGAGTCGAGCACCGCGACCTGGACGGTGGTCTGGACCGACCGCCTGACCGCCTGCGACAGCTACCGCGCCAAGGCCTTCAAGGTCGAGCCGGTGCCCAACAACCCCGAGCAGTACTTCGCCTGGGTCGCCTACGACCTGATCCTGTTCGAAGAAGGCTCGATCTCGAACATGACCGCGAGCCTGATCGGCAACGTGTTCTCGTTCAAGCCGCTCAAGGCCGCGCGGCTGGAAGACATCCGCATCCCGGTCGCCTACGTCAAGACCTTCAAGGGCCCGCCGACCGGCCTGGTGGTCGAGCGCGAGCGCCTGGACAAGTTCGGCCGCCCGCTGCTGGGCGCGACCACCAAGCCCAAGCTGGGCTTGAGCGGACGCAACTACGGCCGCGTGATCTACGAAGGCCTCAAGGGCGGCCTCGACTTCATGAAGGACGACGAGAACATCAACTCGCAGCCCTTCATGCACTGGCGCGACCGCTTCCTCTACGTGATGGACGCGGTCAACAAGGCCAGTGCCGCCACCGGCGAGGTCAAGGGCTCGTACCTGAACGTCACCGCCGCGACGATGGAAGACATGTACGAGCGCGCCGAGTTCGCCAAGGAACTCGGCAGCGTGATCGTGATGATCGACCTCGTGATCGGCTACACGGCGATCCAGAGCATGTCGAACTGGGCGCGCAAGAACGACATGATCCTGCACCTGCACCGCGCGGGGCACGGCACCTATACGCGCCAGAAGAACCACGGCGTCTCGTTCCGCGTGATCGCGAAATGGATGCGCCTGGCCGGCGTGGACCACATCCACGCGGGCACCGCGGTCGGCAAGCTCGAGGGCGACCCGATGACGGTGCAGGGCTACTACAACGTCTGCCGCGACAGCTACACCTTGCAGGACCTGCCGCGCGGCCTCTACTTCGACCAGGACTGGGCCGACCTGAAGAAGGTGATGCCGGTCGCCTCCGGCGGCATCCATGCCGGCCAGATGCACCAGCTGCTGGACCTCTTCGGCGACGACGTCTGCCTGCAGTTCGGCGGCGGCACGATCGGCCACCCGCAGGGCATCCAGGCCGGTGCGGTGGCGAACCGCGTCGCGCTCGAAGCCATGGTCAAGGCGCGCAACGAGGGCCGCGACATCAAGGTCGAGGGCCCCGAGATCCTGCAGGCCGCGGCGCGCCACTGCTCGCCGCTGAAGCAGGCCCTCGATACCTGGGGCGAGATCAGCTTCAACTACACGCCCACCGACACCAGCGACTACGTCGTCACGCCCAGCGTGTCGGCCTGATCCGCGAGACCCACGAGGAGTCCCGACCATGATGACCAACCCGATGCAGCGCGTCACGCAAGGGCAGTTCAGCTTCCTGCCCGACCTGACGGACGCCGAGATCACCGCGCAGATCGAATACGGCCTCGCCAAAGGCTACGCCTGGAGCGTCGAGTACACCGACGATCCGCACCCGCGCAATACCTACTGGGAGATGTTCGGCAACCCGATGTTCGACCTGCGCGACGCCGCCGGCGTGCTGATGGAACTCAACAGCTGCCGCAAGACCTTCCCGAACCACTACATCCGCCTGATGGCCTTCGACTCCACGCGCGGCATCGAGTCGATCGCGATGAGCTTCATCGTGAACCGCCCGCCGCGCGAACCGGGTTTCGGACTCGCGCGCACCGAGACGGTCGGCCGCCACATGCGCTATCGGATCTCGTCGTACGCGACCGACAAGCCCGAAGGCGAGCGCTACTGACCGAAGACCGCAGCGAGAGGCCGCGATGGACGCCCCCACGACCGTCGACCTGCGCGCGCTGGTGCGCGAGTCCAACGTGCACGAGGTGCTCGACGCGCTCGATGCCGAGCTCGTCGGCCTCGCGCCGGTGAAGCGCCGCCTGCGCGAGATCGCGGCCTTTCTCGCGGTGAGCAAGGCGCGCGAACAGCTCGCGCTCGACGCCTCGCCGCCGAGCCTTCACATGTGCTTCACCGGCAATCCCGGCACCGGCAAGACCACGGTGGCGCTGCGCATCGCCGAGATCCTTCATCGCCTGGGCTACGTGCGCAAAGGGCACGTGGTCAGCGTCACGCGCGACGACCTGGTGGGCCAGTACATCGGCCACACCGCGCCCAAGACCAAGGAAGTGCTCAAGAAGGCGATGGGCGGCGTGCTCTTCATCGACGAGGCCTACTACCTCTACCGCCCCGAGAACGAGCGCGACTACGGCCAGGAGGCGATCGAGATCCTGCTGCAGGTGATGGAGAACCACCGCGACGATCTGGTCGTGATCCTCGCCGGCTACAAGGACCGGATGGAGACCTTCTTTCGCTCCAACCCCGGCATGGGTTCGCGCATCGCGCACCACATCGACTTTCCCGACTACAGCGAAGACGAACTGCTGGCCATCGCGCAGCGCATGTGCGCGCAGATGCACTACGAGTTCGACGACGCATCGCTCGCCGCGATGCGCGACTACATCGCGCATCGCGTGCAGCAGCCCCATTTCGCCAACGCGCGCTCGATCCGCAATGCGCTCGACCGCGCGCGCCTGCGCCAGGCGATGCGCGTGTTCGAAGACGCCGCGCACGACGGTGCGACCGATGCGCGCGCGCTCACGCTGCTCGCCGCCGAAGACTTTCGCGCCTCGCGCGTGTTCACCGGCGGCGCGCTTGCGCAACAGGCGACACAAGAGTCAACGACATGAGGAGACCACCATGCCTTCCACCCTGTACAGCGGACGCACCACGCTGTCGAAATTCCTGATCGAGCAGCTGCGCGAGCACCCTGAAGGCGCCGACCTCGGCGCCTTGCTGGTCGACGTGGCCGCCGCCGTCAAGGCGATCGCGGCGATGACGGCCAAGGGCGCCCTGGGTGGCTTTCTCGGCGCGGTCGAGCAGCGCAACAGCCAGGGCGAGACGCAGAAGAAGCTCGACGTGCTCGCCAACGAGGCGGTGATCCAGTCCTGCGAATGGGGCGGCCTGGTGGCCGGCATGGCGAGCGAGGAGCTCGAGGCGCCGTACGAGATCCCGGCCGAGTTCCGCCGCGGGCGCTTCCTGCTCGTGTTCGATCCGCTCGACGGCTCGAGCAACACCGACGTCAACGTCTCGGTCGGCACCATCTTCTCGGTGCTGCGCCATGCCGATGCGCAGGCGCCCACGCTCGACGCCTTTCTCCAGCAAGGCAGCCGGCAGGTCGCGGCCGGCTATGCGATCTACGGCCCGGCGACGATGCTGGTGCTGACCGTGGGCCGCGGCACGCACGGCTTCACGCTCGATCGCGAGGTCGGCAACTTCATCCTCACGCATCCCGACCTCGCGATCCCCGAAGAGACCAGCGAGTTCGCGATCAACACCAGCAACGAACGCTGGTGGGAGCCGCCGGTGGCGCGCTACGTCAACGAATGCAAGGCCGGCAAGAGCGGCGAGCGCGGTCGCGACTTCAACATGCGCTGGATCGCCTCGATGGTGGCCGAGGTGCACCGCATCCTGATGCGCGGCGGCATCTTCATGTACCCGCGCGACCGCAAGGACCCGGCCAAGCCCGGCCGCCTGCGCCTGATGTACGAGGCCAACCCGGTCGGCATGCTGATCGAGCAGGCCGGCGGGCGCGCATCGACCGGGCGAGGGCGCATCCTCGACGTGCCGCCCGCCGAGCTGCACCAGCGCGTGCCGGTGATCCTCGGCTCGCGCTGCGAGGTCGAGCGCATCGAGCGCTACCACGCCGAGTTCGACGCCGGCACCGACCGGCCCTTCGTCTCGCCGCTGTTCAACGAACGTTCGCTGTTTCGCCCCGAAGCCCTGGCGGTCAACGCCGGGCTGAACGGCTGAGGAGGGCGCTGTCATGTCGCAACGCCATCCCATCATCGCCGTCACCGGTTCGTCGGGCGCGGGCACGACGACCGTGATGAAGAGCTTCGCGCACATCTTCCGGCGCGAGAACATCCGCGCCCAGGTCATCGAGGGCGATTCCTTCCACCGCTTCAACCGCGTTGAGATGCGCGAGCGCACGCGCATCGCCGATCTCGAGGGCAACCACAACCTCTCGCACTTCGGCCCCGACTCCAACCTGCTCGCCGAGCTGGAGCAGACCTTCCGCCACTACGGCGAGACCGGGTCCGGCAAGGTCCGAAAGTACGTCCACGACGCCGAGGAGGCCGCCGAGTTCAAGTGCGACCCGGGCACCTTCACCGAGTGGCGTGAGATGGAGCCGAACACCGACTTGCTGTTCTACGAAGGCCTGCACGGTGCCTACCAGGGCGGCGGGGTCGATGTCGCGCGCCACGTGGACCTGCTGGTCGGCGTGGTGCCGATCATCAACCTCGAGTGGATCCAGAAGCTGCACCGCGACCAGAACATGCGCGGCTACTCGCAGGAGGCGGTGGTCAACACGATCCTGCGCCGCATGCCGGACTACGTGAACTACATCTGCCCGCAGTTCAGCCACACGCACGTGAACTTCCAGCGCGTGCCGACGGTGGACACCAGCAATCCGTTCATCGCCAAGGACATCCCGAGCGCCGACGAGAGCATGGTCGTGATCCGCTTCGCCAACCCCAAGGGCATCGACTTCCCCTACCTGCTGTCGATGCTGCAGAACTCGTGGATGAGCCGGCCCAACAACATCGTCGTGCCGGGCGGCAAGATGGGCCTGGCGATGCAGCTGATCTTCACGCCGATGATCCTGCGGCTGATGGACCAGAAGCGGAGGGCGTCATGAGTGAAGTCGATCCTCGCACGCTCGCCGACGCGCTGCGCTTCCTCGCGATCGACGCGGTCGACGCCGCCAACTCCGGCCACCCCGGCATGCCGATGGGCATGGCCGACATCGCCGAGGTCCTGTGGCGCGAGCATCTGAAGCATGACCCGCAGCGCCCCGACTGGCCCGACCGCGACCGCTTCGTCCTCAGCAACGGCCACGGCTCGATGCTGCTCTATGCACTGCTGCATCTGACCGGCTACGCGCTGCCGCTCGACGAGCTCAAGCGCTTTCGCCAGCTCGGCTCGCGCACGCCGGGCCATCCCGAGGTCGGCCACACGGCCGGCGTCGAGACGACCACCGGCCCGCTCGGCCAGGGCCTGGCCAACGCGGTCGGCATGGCGCTGGCCGAGAAGCTGCTCGCGCACCGATTCAACCAGCCGGGCCACGAGATCGTCGACCACCGCACCTGGGTCTTCCTCGGCGACGGCTGCCTGATGGAAGGCATCAGCCACGAGGCGGCGTCGCTGGCCGGCGTGTGGGAGCTCGGCAAGCTGTGCTGCTTCTACGACGACAACGGCATCTCGATCGACGGCCACGTCGACGGCTGGTTCCGCGACGACACGCGCGCGCGCTTCGAGGCCTACGGCTGGCGCGTGATCGGCCCGATCGACGGCCACGACCGCGCGCAGATCGAGGCCGCGATCCGCACCGCGCGTTCCAGCATCGCGCGGCCCACGCTGGTGATCTGTCGCACGACCATCGGCTGGGGCTCGCCGGCCAAGGCCGGCACGCACGACGTTCACGGCGCGCCGCTGGGCCAGAAGGAGTCGCTCGCCACGCGCGAGGCGCTGGGCTGGCCGCACGCGGCCTTCGAGATCCCGGCGCCGATCCGTGCCGCGTGGGACGCGCGCGATCGCGGCCGCGAGGCCTCGCGCGCCTGGGACGCGCGCCTGGCCAGCTACTCGCTCGCGCATCCGGCGCTGGCCGACGAGCTGCTGCGCCGCCTGCGCGGCGCGCTGCCCGCCGACTGGGCGCAGATCGCTGCGCGCACGATCGATGCCGCGCGCGCGGTCGAGGCGCCGACCGCGACGCGCAAGTCCTCGCAGAACGCGCTCGAGGCGCTGGTGCCCGCGCTGCCCGAGCTGCTCGGCGGCTCGGCCGACCTGACCGGTTCCAACCTCACCGCGGTCAAGGCCTCGGTACCGGTCGATGCGCACGGCGTGGGCAACCACGTGCACTACGGCGTGCGCGAGTTCGGCATGGCCGCGGCGATGAACGGCATCGCGCTGCACGGGGGACTGCTGCCCTACGGCGGAACCTTCGCGGTGTTCAGCGACTACTCGCGCAACGCGATCCGCATGGCCGCGCTGATGCAGCTGCCGGTCGTGCATGTGCTCACGCACGACTCGATCGGCCTGGGCGAGGACGGCCCGACCCACCAGCCGGTCGAGCACGCCGCGACGCTTCGGCTGATTCCGGGCCTGGACGTCTGGCGCCCGGCCGACGCGATGGAAACGGCGGTCGCGTGGACCGCGTCGCTCGCGCGCGCCTGCAGCGCCGAGCCGGGGCCCAGCGCGCTGCTGCTGTCGCGCCAGAACCTGCCGCAGCTCGCGCGCGCCGCGCTCGATGAAGAAGCGATCGCGCGCGGCGGCTATGTCGTCGCCGACGCGGTCGGCCGGCCCGACGTGGTGCTGATCGGCACCGGCTCGGAGCTGCAACTCGCGCTGGCGGCCCGCACGCAGCTTGCCGAACAGGGCATCGCCGCGCGCGTGGTGTCGATGCCTTCGACCAGCGTGTTCGACCGCCAAAGCAGCGGCTGGCGCGACGCGGTGCTGCCGCGTGGCGTGCCGCGCGTCGCGGTCGAGGCCGCGCACCCCGACTTCTGGCGCAAGTACGTCGGCCTCGAAGGCGAGGTGGTCGGCATGGCGCGCTTCGGCGAGTCGGCGCCCGCGACGCAGCTGTACCAGCGCTTCGGCATCACGGCCGAGGCCGTCGTCGCGGCGGCGCGCCGCGTCGCCGGCCGCGAATCGGTGCAGGCCGAGCCGGCCTACGCCGGCGCCAAATGACGCGACGACCGAGTCCACGACGCAGGAGTTCACCCCGATGTATTCGCTGTACCTGTTCGACCTCGACGGCACGCTGGTCGACACCGCGCCCGAGATCACCGACGCCACCAACGCGCTGCTCGCCTCGGCGCGGCTGCCGCAGGTCGACGAGGCGCTGGTGCGCCAATGGATCGGCCACGGCACGCGCGAGCTGCTCGCGCAGGCGGTGGCCCACGTGAGCGGCCGCGCGGTCGACATCCTGCGCGGCGACGGCACGCTGGATGCGCTGATGCCGGCGTTCTCGCTGCACTACCTCGAGCACTGCGGCCGGCGCAGCCGCGTGTACCCGCAGGTCGAGGCCGCGCTCGACGGCCTGCGCGACCGCGGCGCGCGGCTGGCGGTGATCACCAACAAGGAAGAGCGCTTCGCCTTCCCGCTGCTCGAGCGCCACGGCCTGCGCGACTACTTCCAGCTCGTCGTCTGCGGCGACACGCTGCCGGCCAAGAAGCCCGACCCGATGCCGATCACGCACTGCCTCAAGCGCTTCTCGGTGAGCGCCGCGCAGGCGGTGTTCGTCGGCGACTCGGAGATCGACGTCAAGACCGCGCGCGCCGCCGGCGTGGCCTGCTGGGCCGTGCCCTATGGCTACAACCACGGCCGCCCGATCCAAAGCGCCGGCCCCGACCGCGTGATCGAGAGCTTTGCCGAGCTGGTCGAGCAGCCCGAGCGCCGGCTGCTCCTGATCGACTGAACCGAACACAAGACGACGGAGACAAGACCATGGCCCTCATCGCCCTGCGCCAACTGCTCGACCATGCCGCCGAACACGGCTATGGCCTGCCGGCGTTCAACATCAACAACATGGAGCAGATCCACGCCATCATGCAGGCCGCCGACGCGACCGACAGCCCGGTGATCCTGCAGGCCTCGGCCGGCGCGCGCAAATACGCCGGCGAGCCTTTCCTGCGCAAGCTGGTCGAAGCGGCGGTCGAGCAGTACCCGCACATCCCGGTGTGCATGCACCAGGACCACGGCGCCTCGCCGGCGGTGTGCCAGCAGTCGATCCGCAGCGGCTTCTCGAGCGTGATGATGGATGGCTCGCTGCTCGAAGACATGAAGACGCCCGCGAGCTACGACTACAACGTCGCGGTCACCGAGCGCGTGGTCGACATGGCGCATGCCGTCGGCGTGTCGGTCGAGGGCGAACTCGGCTGCCTCGGCTCGCTCGAGACCGGCCAGGCCGGCGAGGAAGACGGCGTCGGCGCGGCGGGCACGCTCGACCACTCGCAGCTGCTGACCGACCCCGACGAGGCGGCGTCCTTCGTTGCCGCCACCGGCGTCGATGCGCTGGCCATCGCCATCGGCACCAGCCACGGCGCCTACAAGTTCACCCGTCCGCCCACCGGCGACATCCTCGCGATCGACCGCATCAAGGCGATCCACGCGCGCATTCCCAACACCCACCTCGTGATGCATGGCAGCTCCAGCGTGCCGCAGGAGTGGCTGGCGATCATCCGCAAGCACGGCGGCGAGATCGCCGAGACCTGGGGCGTGCCGGTCGAGCAGATCGTCGAGGGCATCCGCCACGGCGTGCGCAAGGTCAACATCGACACCGACATCCGCCTCGCGATGACCGGCGCGATGCGCAAGCTGATGGCCGACAAGCCCGACGAGTTCGACCCGCGCGCCTTCTTCAAGGCCGCCACCGCGGCCGCGCGCGGCATCTGCGAGCAGCGCTTCGCGGCCTTCGGCTGCGCGGGGCAGGCCGCGCGCCTGAAGCCGCTTCCGCTGGACCGCATGGCGCAGCGCTACGCGCGCGGCGAGCTGAAGGCGACCGTCCATTGAGCGCAGCACCGGCCCTGCAGGCTCTGCTGTTCGACGTCGACGGCACGCTGGCCGAGACCGAGCGCGACGGCCACCGCATCGCGTTCAACGCCGCGTTCGAGGCTGCGGGCCTCGGCTGGCACTGGGACGTCGAGACCTATGGCCGCCTGCTCGCGATCACCGGCGGCAAAGAGCGCATGCTCGCGTGGTGGCAGGAGCGCGAGCCGGTCTCGACGCCGAAGGAGGTTGCGCGCCGGGCCGAACGCGTGAAGGCGCTGCATGCCGACAAGACGCTGCGCTACACGGCGCTGGTGGCGGCCGGGCGGGTGCGGCTGCGACCCGGCATCGAGCGGCTGATCGACGAGGCGCGCGCGGACGGGCTGCGGCTCGCGATCGCCACCACGACCACGCCCGACAACGTCAGCGCACTGCTGCGCCATACGCTGGGCGAGGACGCGTCTCGCTGGTTCGACGTGATCGGCGCCGGCGACGTGGTCGCCGCCAAGAAGCCGGCACCCGACATCTACCGCTGGGTGCTCGAGCGCCTGCAGCTCGCGCCCGAGGCAACGCTCGCGCTCGAGGACTCGGCCAACGGCCTCGCGGCCGCGCGCGCCGCCGGCGTGCCCTGCGTGGTGTCGCCGAGCGTCTACGCGCGCGGTGAGTCGTTCGACGGAGCGCTCGCGGTCATCGAGCGCTGGGGCGCGCTCGGAACGTTGCGGCAGTGGCATGCCGAGGCCGCTTCGCCGGCGTTCGCTTGCAAATGAAAGTCATTCTCATTAACATCTGATTTCGGTCGGACGCACTCCGGCCGCTTCTGCAGCCAGCCGGACGTCGCGCCGCGCCAGCCAGCCTGTGATCCATCGCCGCCCGCCCGCGGCGCACCAGGTATGGCTTTCGACCGCTGCTCTCCTTCCACGCCCGCGGCCCTCGACGCCGAGTCCGAGGCCGATCAAGCGCCCAGCGTCATCGCGCTGATCGCCGGCACGCTCGCGCTGTCGACGCGATTCGCCCAGCTCGATGCGCAGGACGCGGGCGATGCCGCGCTGCGCCGGCTCATCGCCGCCAAAGCGGCCTCCAACCTCGATCGCATCGCCGCGCACGACGAGGCGCCGGCGTGCTTTCGCGCGCTGACGCACAAGCTCGCCGCGCAATGGCAGGCGCTGCGCGACGCGCCCGAGCAGGCGCCGCGCGCGCCCGAGGCGATCGGGAGCGAGGCGGCGTTCCCGTCGCCGGCCTCCTCCACCTTGCACTGAGCCGATGCGCCGCGCCCTCGTCCTCGTTCACCGCTGGTTCGGCCTCGCTGCCGCGGCTTTCCTGTTCGTCGCCGGCCTCACCGGCGCGGTGATCTCCTGGGACCACGAGCTCGACGGATGGTTGAACCCGCAGTTCTTCGAGGCGCGCAGCGAGGGGCCTGCGAAGCCGACCCTCGAGCTGGCGGCCCAGGTGGAAGCGGCCGATGCGCGTGTGCGCGTGACCTACCTGCCGCTCAACGTCGAGCCGGGCCATGCGCTGGGCATGTCGGTCGCGCCGCGCGTGGACCCGAAGACCGGCGCGCTGTTCGAGCCCGGCTACAACCAGGTCGCGGTCGACCCGGCCACCGGCGAGGTCCAGGGCCGGCGCGAATGGGGCGCGATCTCGCTCGACCGCGAGAACCTGCTGCCCTTTCTCTACAAGCTGCACTACAGCCTGCACCTGCCGGAGTTCGGCGCCTTCCGGCTCGGCGTCTGGCTGTTCGGCCTGATCGCGATCGGCTGGGTGATCGACTGCGCGATCGCGCTCGCGATCTCGTTTCCGAGCCCCGCGGCGTGGCGCAAGTCGTTCGCGTTCCGCTGGCGCAAGGGCGGCTATCCGCTGGTGTTCGACGCGCACCGATCGGGCGGCGTGTGGCTGTGGCCGCTGCTCCTGATCATCGCGATCACCTCGGTGTCGATGAACCTCGGCAACGAGGTCACGCGCCCGGTGGTCTCGTGGTTTTCGACGCTGAGCCCGTCGCCTTTCGCCAGCCGTGCGCCGGCGCCGCTGAACCAGCCCGTCGAGCCCAAGCTCGGCTTCGCGCAGGCCATCGCGCTCGCCAAGGACGAGGCCTCGCGCCGCGGCTGGACCTTGCCCGCCGGCGCCGTCTTCTATTCGCCCGACTTCGGCATCTACGGCGTCGGCTTCTTCGAGCCGGGCAACGACCACGGCGACGGCGGCCTCGGCAATCCATGGCTGTATTTCGATGCGCTCGACGGCCGCCCCGCCGGCGAGGTCGTGCCGGGCGAGGGCAGTGCGGGCGATCTCTTCATGCAGCTGCAGTTCCCGTTGCACTCGGGGCGCATCGCCGGCGTGGCCGGCCGCGCGCTGATGAGCGTGCTCGGCCTGTCGGTGGCGACGCTGTCGGTGACCGGCGTCGTGATCTGGCTGCGCAAGCGCCGCGCGCGGCGGGCGCAGGCCGCGCCAGAGCGGGCGCTGGGCCCGCGTGCGCCGGCCTGAGCCTTCGTGCCTGCAGGAACGAACACGAACATGAACCGCCTCGACCTCGCGCATCGACCCATCACACGCGCTGCGCTGATCGCCCTGCTGTGCGCCGCGCCCACGGCGGCGCTGCAGGCGCAGACCGCCGCCGAGCCCGCCGCCGAAGCGCCCGCCGCAACTTTGCCGACGGTCACCGTGAAGGGCGACCAGGAAAGCGCCACCGGTCCGGTGATCGGCTACCGCGCCAAGCGCGCGGCCAGCGCCAGCAAGACCGACACGCCGCTTGCCGAGACGCCGCAGTCGGTGACCGTGGTCACGCGCGACCAGATCGTCGACCAGGGCGCCACCAACCTGCAGGACGCACTGGGCTACGCAGCCGGCGTGCGCTCCGACGCCTACGGCCTCGACTCGCGCACCGACTCGACACGGGTGCGCGGCGCCTCTCCCGACGAGTACCTCGACGGCCTGCGCAAGCTGTTCAACTGGTACACGAGCAATGCGCGCACCGAGCCCTACACGCTCGAACGCATCGAGGTGCTGCGCGGCCCGGCCGCGATGCTCTACGGTCAGGGCAGCACCGGCGGCGTGATCAACATGGTCTCCAAGCGCCCGCAGGCCGACGCGCAAAACGAGATCGGCCTGCAGGTCGGCAGCTGGAACCGCAAGCAGCTGCAGGCCGACTTCACCGGCCCGCTGAGCGCGGACGGCGAATGGCTCTACCGCCTCGTCACCGTGCTGCGCGACGCCGACACGCAGGTCGACCACGTGCGCGACGATCGCGTCGTGTTCGCGCCCTCGCTGACCTGGCGCCCCAGCGCCGACACCTCGCTCACGCTGCAGGCGCTCTACCAGAAGGACAAGTCGGGTTCGACCTCGCAGTTCTTCCCGTGGGCCGGCGTGCTCACGTCCAACCCCAACGGCCAGCTGCCGACCGACCGCTTCATCGGCGAGCCCGACTGGGACCGCTACGACTCCGAGCGCCAGACGCTGGGCTGGCTGTTCGAGCACCGCTTCGGCAGCGGCTGGACGCTGCGCCAGAACACGCGCTTCTCGAACAACGAGGTCGACTACCGCAGCCACTACGGCGACTCGTTCACGCTGCCCGGCGGCTGGGCCGGCGACCCGGTCGGCCAGCGCCTGTTCGGCCGCTTCGCCGACGCCACGCTGACCAAGGTGCGCATGGCCAGTGCCGACCAGAACCTGCAAGGCGAAGTGCGCACCGGGGCGGTCCGGCACCAGCTGCTCGCGGGCCTGGACCTCGTGCACTACCGCCAGAACCGCAAGTCCGGTCTCGGCTGCCCCGAGTACTACGACCCGACCTGGTGCGCGAGCACCAACGTGCCGGTGATCGACGCCTATGCGCCGATCTACGGCAACTTCGTCGCGCCCGAGATGAGCGACGACCCCAAGTCGACGATGCGCCAGAGCGGCCTGTACCTGCAGGACCAGATGAAGTTCGGCGAGCACTGGGTCGTCGTCGCCGGCCTGCGCCACGACCGCGCGCGCAACAGCACCGAAGGCGCGCCTGACGAGCGCTCGAGCGCCACCACCAAGCGCGCCGGCCTGATGTACCTGGCCGACAACGGCGTCTCGCCCTACCTGAGCTACAGCGAGTCGTTCTCGCCGGTGGCCAGCATCGGCAGCCAGCGCTTCGATCCGCTGCGCGGCAAGCAGTGGGAGGCCGGCGTGCGCTACGAGCCGCGCGGCATGGACCTGGTGCTGCACGCGGCCGTCTACGACCTGCGCGAGAAGAACCAGCTCGTGCAGGACATGACCACCAGCCTGTACTCGCAGATCGGCGAGACCAAGACGCGCGGCGTGGAGCTGGCGGCCAAGGCCTCGTTCGGCCCGGCCGACCTGATCGCCCACTACAACGTCACCGACATCGACGAGGCGCTCGAGGCCGTGCCCGAGCACCAGGCTGCGGTGTGGGGCAAGTGGCGCTTTGCGCTGGCTGGCCTGGGCGGCTTCTCGGCCGGCGCCGGCGTGCGCTGGATGAGCGCGTTCACCGACGGCGCGGCGCCCGAGGTGCCCTCGGTCGCGCTGCTCGACGCGATGTTCGCGTGGGAGAGCGCGCAGTGGCGCTACGCCCTCAACGTCAACAACCTGACCGACAAGGTCTACGTCGCCACCTGCCTGAGCCGCGGCGACTGCTGGTGGGGTGCGCGGCGCAACGTCGTGCTGACGGCGACCTACCGGTTCTGACTTCCTTCCTTCTCACTCGACGCTCATGAAGCCATTCACCGCCGCCTCGCGCGGCGGCCTGCTCGCGCCCCTGGCGCTGTGCAGTGCCGCTGCCTTTGCCCAATCGAACACCGCTGCCGCGCCGGCCGAAGCCGCGTCGGCGCCCGAGGCCGTGCTGCCGGTCGTGCGCGTCGACGGCTCGCGCCCCGGCGAGATGCCGAGCGAGAAGACCGGCACCTACGGCGTGCGCTCGGCCAACACCGCGACCAAGCTCGATCTCTCGCAACGCGAGACGCCGCAGTCGATCAGCGTCGTCACGCGCACGCAGATCGAGGACCAGGGCCTGCGCAACGCCAACGACCTGCTCTCCAGCGTGACCGGCGTCAACGTCGAGCGCGTGGAGCCGGGCCGCAGTTACTTCTCGGTGCGCGGCTTCGAGGTCTCGAACTTCCAGCTCGACGGCATCGGTTTGCCGTTCGCCACCGGCGACCAGCTCGGCGACATCGACACCGCCATCTATGACCGCGTCGAGGTGCTGCGCGGCGCCAACGGCCTGATGTCGTCGACCGGCAACCCGTCGGCCACGGTGAACTTCGTGCGCAAGCGCCCGACCGGCCCGTTCCAGGCGCAGGCCGCGTTGACGCTGGGCTCGTGGAACCAGCGCCGCCTCGAAGGCGATGTGTCCGGCGCGCTCAACGAGTCAGGCAGCGTGCGCGGGCGCTTCGTCGCCGCGGCCGAGAAGAGCGACAGCTACCTCGATCGCTACTCGCTGAAGAAGCACGTCTTCTCGGGCATCGTCGAGGCCGACCTCGCGAGCGACACGCTGCTCACCGTGGGCCATTCGCAGCAGCACAACAAGCCGCGCGGCGTGATGTGGGGCGCGTTGCCGATGTTCGACAGCACGGGTGCGGCGACGAACTACGACGTCTCGGCCAGCACCGCGCCCGACTGGACCTACTGGACCACCGACGACCGCCAGACCTTCGCCGAGCTCGCGCAGCAGCTCGGCGGCGGCTGGCAGGCGAAGTTCTCGCTGACGCGCCGCGAGCTGGGCTCCAACGCCGAACTGTTCTACGTCTACGGCACGCCGAACGACACGACCGGCGGCCTGTTCGGCTATCCGTCCAAGTACGGTCACGTCGAGAAGCAGTGGATCGCCGATGCGCATGTCACCGGGCCGTTCACGCTCGGCGGGCGCCGCCACGAGCTGGTGCTGGGCGTCAACTGGGCGCGCAGCGACAGCGCGCTGCACTCCAGCGACGACGAGGTCGGCCTGGTCGAGCTGAGCGAGGACGAGGTGCTTGCCGGCAGCTACCCTCGCCCGGCCTTCGACGAAGGCATCACCGGCAGCGCCGACTTCCACGACCGCCGCAAGAGCTTCTACGGCGCGGCGCGCTTCAACCTCGCCGACGACTTCAAGCTGTTCACCGGCGCCAATGTCACGCGCGTCACCAGCACCGGCTTGCAGTACGGCGTGGACCACGACTACGGCATCACCAAGACCACGCCCTTCGTCGGCGCGGTGTGGGACTTCGCGGCCGACTACTCGGCCTATGCGAGCGCGACGCGCATCTTCAACCCGCAGCACCAGCTCGACCTCAACGGCGGCGTGATCGACCCGATCGAGGGCAGCAACGTCGAGGCCGGCGTCAAGGGCGAGTGGTTCGACAAGCAGCTCAACGGCTCGCTCGCGGTGTTTCGCACCAAGCAGGACAACACGGCCGAGTACGCCGACTTCCAGAACGGCCATTCGCTGTACCGCGGCGTGAACGCCACCTCGACCGGCTTCGAGCTCGACCTTGCCGGGCGCATCGGCCGCGACTGGGACGTCAGCGCCGGCTACACGCAGATGCGCATCGAGGGCGACGACGGCGAGGCCGTGCGCACCTACGTGCCGCGCAAGACGCTGCGCCTGTCGACGGCGTATCGCGTTGCCGCGCTGCCCGGCCTCAAGCTCGGCGCGAGCGTCAAGGCGCAGTCGGACTTCTACCGCGTGCAGTCGCGCGACGCGACGACGGGCGATCCGACCATCGTCACGCGGCAGGGCGGCGTCGCGGTGCTCGACCTCATGGCGCGCTACGAGATCGACGCGCACTGGAGCCTCACGGCCAATCTCTACAACGTCACCGATCGCAAGCTGCTCACCAGCCTGCTGTGGGCCCAGAGCTACTACGCGGCGCCGCGTAGCGGCAGCGTGACCTTGAGCTGGAAGTACTGAACGCACCTGACAGGCAAACGAAAATCATTCGCAATTAGAATCAGGGGATGCAATCCACCCTTGATCAAGCGGCCGTGGGTGTCCCCATGCGGGTGACGCGCATCGACGCGGCCGGGACCTCGCCCGAATGGGCCGAGCGCCTGGCCGAGCTGGGCTTCCTGGCGGGCGAACGCGTGATGGTCACGGCGCGCGGACCGTTCGGTGGCGATCCGCTGGCGGTGCAGATCGGGCTGTCGAGTTTTGCGCTGCGGCGTGCCGAGGCGGCCTGCGTCGGTGTGCAGGTGGACGACCGGGGCAGCGCGCGATGAGTGATCAGGTCCTGCACTTTCAACCCGCGGCCGGCCTGCCGATGGTCGCCCTGGTCGGCAATCCCAACTGCGGCAAGACCGCGCTGTTCAACCTGTTGACCGGCAGCCGGCAGAAGGTCGCCAACTACGCCGGCGTCACCGTCGAGCGCAAGGAGGGCCGCTTCGAAACGCCGGGCGGGCGCCGCCTGCGCGTGCTCGATCTGCCCGGCGCCTACAGCCTGCACCCGCGCTCGCCCGACGAGCAGGTCACGGTCGACGTGCTGGCCGGCCAGGCCGCCGGCGAGACGCGGCCCGAGCTGGTGGTGTGCGTGGTCGACGCGACCAACCTGCGACGCAACCTGCGGCTGGTGCTCGCCGTGCGCCGGCTCGGCCTGCCGTGCGTGGTCGCGCTCAACATGACCGATCTCGCCGAGCGGCGCGGCCTGAAGATCGATGCCGCCGCGCTCGCGCGCGAACTCGGCGTGCCGGTGGTGCCGACCGTCGCGGTGCGCGGCGACGGCGCGCAGTCGCTGCGCGGCCTGCTGGACGACGCGAGCATCTGGCAAGCGGCGCAGCCGGCGCCCGCCGCGCACGACGGCAGCGCGCCGAGCAACGATCCCTTCGCCGACCACGAGCGCGTGCGCGCGATGCTGCAGCGTCTGGGCCTCGATGCGGTGCTGCCGCACGAGCCGAGCGAGCGCATCGACCGCGTCGTGCTGCATCCGGTGATCGGCCCGCTGCTGCTCGCCGCGGTGCTGTTCCTGATGTTCCAGGCCGTGTTCGCCTGGGCCGAAGCGCCGATGGGCTGGATCGAGGCCGCCACCGCGGCGGTGGGCGAATGGCTCGGCGCCGCGCTGCCGGAAGGCCTGCTGCGCAGCCTGCTGGTCGACGGCATCGTCGCGGGCGTCGGCGGCGTGCTGGTGTTCCTGCCGCAGATCCTGATCCTGTTCTTCTTCATCCTCGTGCTCGAGGAGTCGGGCTATCTGCCGCGTGCGGCCTTTCTGCTCGACCGGCTGATGGGCGGCGTGGGGCTCACGGGGCGCTCGTTCATCCCGCTGCTGTCGAGCTTTGCCTGCGCGATCCCCGGCATCATGGCCACGCGCACCATCCCGAACGCGCGCGATCGGCTCGTGACCATCATGCTGGCGCCGCTGATGACCTGCTCGGCGCGGCTGCCGGTCTATGCGCTGCTGATCGGCGCCTTCATTCCGCAGCGAGAGGTGCTGGGCGCATTCGAACTGCAGGGCCTGGTGCTGTTCGGGCTCTACGTCGCGGCCGTGGTCAGCGCCTGCCTCGTCGCCTGGGTGCTCAAGCGCTTCACGGCCGCGGGCCGCGAGGTGCGCCCGCTGATGATGGAGCTGCCCAGCTACCACTGGCCGACGCTGCGCAACGTCGGCATCGGGCTCACGCAGCGCGCCGAGATCTTTCTCAAGCGCGTGGGCGGCATCATCCTCGCGCTGACCGTGATCCTCTGGTTCCTCGCCAGCTTTCCGGCGCCGCCCGAGGGCGCGACCGGCGCGCCGATCGAGTACAGCTTCGCCGGCACGCTGGGCCGCTGGCTGGCGGTGATCTTCGAGCCGATCGGCTTCAACTGGCAGATCTCGATCGCCCTGGTGCCCGGCCTCGCGGCGCGCGAGGTCGCGGTCTCGGCGCTGGGCACGGTCTACGCGCTGTCGGCCACCGGCGACGACACGGCGGGCGCGTTGACGCCGCTGATCCAGCAGGGCTGGAGCCTTGCGACCGCGCTGTCGTTGATGGCGTGGTACGTGTTCGCGCCGCAATGCCTGTCGACGCTGGCCACCGTCAAGCGCGAGACCGGCGGCTGGCGCGCGCCGCTGGTGATGGCGGCCTACCTGTTCGGCCTGGCCTACGCGGCCTCGTTCGTCACCTACCGCGTCGCGCTCGCGCTCGGCGCGGGCTGAAGGAGATCGCGATGCTCGACTGGCTCGTGTTCCCGATCGTTGCGGCGGCGGCCTGGTTCACGTGGCGCCAGCTCGCGCCGCGTGGGCGCTACGGAAAGGGCGGCGGCAAGGGCGCGGCCTGTGGCGGCGGCTGCAGCGGCTGCGATGCCGCTAAGCCGTCAGCAGCCCGCGCGTTTCGATGAAGCGCACCACCTCGGCCAGCCCCTCGCGGGTCTTGAGGTTGGTCATCACGTAGGGCCGGCTGCTCGCGTGCGCCGGGCGCATGCGGCGCGTGTCGGCTTCCATCACCGCGAGATCGGCGCCCACGTGCGGCGCGAGGTCGGTCTTGTTGATCACGAAGAGATCGCTCTTCGTGATGCCGGGCCCGCCCTTGCGCGGGATCTTCTCGCCGGCGGCGACGTCGATCACGTAGATCGTCAGGTCGCTGAGTTCGGGGCTGAAGGTGGCCGCGAGGTTGTCGCCGCCGCTTTCGATGAAGACGATGTCGGCATTCGGAAACTTCTCGAGCATGCGGTCCACCGCCTCAAGGTTGATCGAGGCGTCCTCGCGGATCGCGGTGTGCGGGCAGCCGCCGGTCTCGACGCCGACGATGCGCTCGGGCTCCAGCGCACCGGCGACGGTGAGCAGCCGCTGGTCTTCCTTGGTGTAGATGTCGTTGGTCACGACCACCAGGTCCCAGCGCTCGCGCATGGTCTTGCATAGCATCTCGACCAGGGTGGTCTTGCCGGAACCGACGGGGCCGCCGACGCCCACGCGCAGCGGAGGAAGCTTCTTGGTGCGGCCGGGAATGGAATGCAAAGTCATCTGCGAATGATGCCTCACGGCCCGCACTCAGGCTCCCTCTCCCGCTGCGGGAGAGGGAGCCGTCGGGCTCAGACCGAGATCCCGACCTCCAGCGTCGCCGCGTAGCCGCTGCTCACGCTGCCGCTCACGTCGGCCAGCTGCAGGCTCGAGCCGTCGGAAAAGACGTTGTCGGTGGACAGCGACATCTGGCTCAGATTGGACGCGCTGCCGGTATAGCCCGACTGCGCGTAGACGGCGTCGCAGGCCGACTCCGGCAGCGCCAGTTGCGAGGTGCGCAGCTTGTTGCTGAAGCTGGTCGCGGTGGTCGCGCTGCGATAGACCTCGAAGTGGATGTGCGGCCAGCGCCCGCTGTAGCAGCCGGGGAAGATGGTCGTGAACATGAGTTGGCCGTTGGCGTCGCTCACCTGCACGCCGCGCAGGTAGTTCTCGCCGGTGACGCCGCTCGAGTACATCGAGTAACGGCCGAGCGCGTCGCAGTGCCACAGGTAGACCGCGTAGCCTTCGAGCGACGCGCAGCTCGCGTTGGTGTTCACGAGGTTGAGCGTCACCGTCAGCGCGACGCCGGTGGCCGTGCCGGTGGCGCCGGCGATGCTCGAGCGGATGTCGCTGCGAACGATGCCCGACAGCGCCAGCGCGTTCGCGATGCTGCCGTTGCTGGTGTTCGAGCCGTCGCCGGGGTAGGGGCCCGCGGTCTCCTCGGGGATCAGGCTGCAGGTGCTCGACGACGATGTTGAGGTGGTCGTTGTGCCGCTGCTGTCGGTGCTCGAACCCGACAGCGAATCGCCGTCGCCCGCGCCCCCGCCGCAGCCGATCAGGGCGCCCATACCCAGGGAGGCGACGCCGGCGCCGCCAAGCCAGCGCAGCGCCTGGCGGCGCGCGAGGATCAGCCGCAGGTCGTGCTGAAGTCCGAGATCGTGATCGTGGTGCATGGGTCCGCCCTCCAGGTGCGCTTGACAATGTGAAGCGCCAGTCTGGCGAGACCGCATTGCTCGCACGTTGCCGGCCCATTGCCGAGCGTGAGCGAGGGGCGAGCGAGGCTCGATCCGTCAGGAGCGAAACAGCCGCGAGTACTGCGTCTCGTGGCGCGCGCTTTGCACCGCGAGGCCGGGCAGGAAGGCCTGGCGCGCGTCATCGCCGCGTGCCGCGACGGCGCGGGCCTGCGCGACCGCCGCCGGCACCGCGGCCACCAGCGCCTGCAGCACGCGCTGCCCGGCGCTCTGGCCCAGCGGCACGGCCTTCACCGCGGCCTGCACCGCGTTCTCGGACCACGCGAAGGCGTAGGCCGCCAACGCATCGTCGAGCGAGGCGTCGCCGCTGGCGGCCGCAAGCGCCCACCCGACGGGCCAGGTGGGCGCACGATGCAAGGCATCGAGCAGCGCCAGCGTCGCTTCGGCGGGCGCGCGCTGCGAGAGCCAGTCGGCGATCGAGCGGCCCATCTGCTGCGCCTGCAGCGCGAACTCGGCGCTTTCGCGCGTCGCGCGGACCCAGGCGTCGAGCGCGAGCACGCGTGCCGTATCGCCGCGGCGCGCGGCCTCGATGGTCTCGGCCACGACCGGCAGCTCGCTGCTCGCGAGGCCGAGCTGGAGCTGGTCGACGAGCCAGTCGCGCACGCCGGCCTCGCTGTCCGCCATGCCGGCCTCGACCGCGGCCTCGAGGCCTTCCGAGTAGCTGAAGCCGCCGACCGGAAGCGCCGGCGAGGCGAGCCACAGCAGCGAGAGCAGCGCGGGTCGGGCGTTCGCCTCAGTCATCGGCGGCCGGCATCAGTGGTCGTGTTGACCGTGGTGGTGGGCGTGATGGCCGTGGTCGTGGCCGTGATGCTCGTGACCGTGATGGTGACCGTGGTCGTGGTCGTGATGATGATGGCCGTGGCCCTGCGCCTCCGCCGAATACGCGCCGCCCTCGGGCTCGAACGCGGCCTGCTCTTCGCGCACGATCAGGTGCATCGCGCGCAGCATGTCGGCCAGCACGTGGTCGGGCTCGAGCTTGAGGTGGTCGGGCTTGAGTTCCAGCGCGACGTGGCGGTTGCCGAGGTGGTAGGCCGCGCGCGTCAGGTCGAACGGCGAGCCGTGCTCGGCGCAGGCGCGCACCACCAGCACCGGCTGCGCCGCGGCGATCACGCGCACCAGCGAGCCGTCCTCGGCCACCAGCACGTCGCCGCCGCGCACCACGCTGCCGCGCGCGAGGAACACGCCAAGCCGGCGGCCCTGCGAGTCGGTGGCATCGAAGCGGCTCTTCTGCCGCGTGTCCCAGTCGAGTTCGACGCTCGCGGCGCGCTTGAGCAGCGCGGCAGCAAGGCCCTGGCCGCGGGGGATGAGCTTGTTGATGGTCAGCATGGCAGGCTGGCGAAGCACAGAAATTCGAGCTAGTATAACGATCGTTATAACGTCTTGGGAGTCACCATGACCGCCCTCAAGCTCACCCAGATCGGCAACTCCGTCGGTGTCATCCTGCCCAAGGAGGTGCTGGCGCGGCTCAAGGTGGAGAAGGGCGACACCGTCTTCCTGACGGAAGCCGCGAACGGGGTCACGCTGACGCCGTATGACCCGTCGCTCGAAGAGCAGCTCAAGGCCGGACGCGAGTTCATGCGCGAGTTTCGCGACACCTTCCACCAGTTGGCCAAGTGAGTCGCTGGGTCTGGGTCGAGCGGGCGGCGCTCGAACTCCTGCACGACGAGAGCCTTGCCGAGCACGGCGGCGCGCCGGGACTGCGCGACGAGGGCCTGCTCGAGTCTGCACTGGCTCGACCGCAGAACCTCGTCGCCTACGGGGACCCCGACGTCGCCGAGCTTGCCGCGGCCTACGGGATCGGCCTCGCCAAGAACCATGCGTTCGTCGACGGCAACAAGCGCGCCGCCTTTCTGGCGGTCGGTATGTTCCTGATCCTCAACGGGTATCGACTGGTCGCAACCCAGGCGGATGCAACGCTCACGATGCTGGCCGTCGCCGCCGGCGAACTCGACGAGCCCGCCTTCGCCGCCTGGATCCGCAGCCACATTCAGAAGAGAAAGTAGCGCTGCGCCATCGGCAGCACCTTCGCCGGCTCGCAGCTCAGGAGCTGCCCGTCGGCGCGCACCTCGTAGGTCTGTGCGTCGATCTGCATCGTGGGCAGCCAGGCGTTGTGGACCATGTCGGCCTTTCTCACCGTGCGGCAGCCCTTCACGGCGGCCAGGCGCTTGCGCAGGCCATAGCTCTCGGCCGCGCCGCCGGCCAGCGCGGCTTGGCTCACGAAGGTCAATGAAGACCGCCCCAGCGCGCCGCCGAAGCTGCCGAACATCGGCCGGTAGTGCACCGGTTGCGGCGTCGGGATGCTGGCGTTGGCGTCGCCCATCAGCGCCGCGGCGATGAAGCCGCCCTTGAGGATCAGCGTCGGCTTCACGCCGAAGAAGGCCGGGCGCCACAGCACCAGGTCGGCCCACTTGCCGACCTCGATGCTGCCCACTTCGTGCGCGATGCCGTTGGCGATCGCCGGGTTGATCGTGTACTTGGCGACGTAGCGCTTGACGCGCGTGTTGTCGTTGCGCTCGCTGTCGCCATCGAGCGCGCCGCGCTGCGCCTTCATCTTGTGCGCGGTCTGCCAGGTGCGGATGATCACTTCGCCGACGCGGCCCATCGCCTGGCTGTCGCTGCTCATCATGCTGATCGCGCCGAGGTCGTGCAGCACGTCCTCCGCGGCGATGGTCTCGCGGCGGATGCGGCTTTCGGCGAACGCCAGATCCTCGGCGATCGACGCGTCGAGGTGGTGGCACACCATCAGCATGTCGAGGTGCTCGTCGACCGTGTTGGCGGTGTAGGGCATCGTCGGGTTGGTCGACGAGGGCAGAAAGTTCGCCTCGCCGACCACGCGCAGGATGTCCGGCGCATGGCCGCCGCCCGCGCCTTCGGTGTGAAAGGCGCACAGCGTGCGGCCCTTGGTGGCCGCGATCGTGTCCTCGACGAAGCCGCTCTCGTTGAGCGTGTCGCTGTGGATCGAGACCTGGGTGTCGGTCTCGTCGGCGACCGCCAGGCACTGGTCGATCGCCGAGGGCGTGGTGCCCCAGTCCTCGTGCAGCTTCAGGCCGATCGCGCCGGCCTCGATCTGCTGGCGCAAGGCTTCGGGCCGGCTCGCGTTGCCCTTGCCGAGAAAGCCGATGTTCATCGGGAACGAATCGGCCGCGCGCAGCATCTGCGCGATGTTCTCCGGCCCCGGCGTGCAGGTGGTCGCGAAGGTGCCGGTCGCGGGACCGGTGCCGCCGCCGAGCATCGTGGTCACGCCCGACATCAGCGCTTCTTCGATCTGCTGCGGGCAGATGAAGTGGATGTGGCTGTCGATGCCGCCGGCGGTGACGATCATCCCTTCGCCGGCGATGACCTCGGTGCCCGGGCCGATGACGATGTCCACGCCCGGCTGCACGTCGGGGTTGCCGGCCTTGCCGATCGCCGCGATGCGCTGGCCGCGGATGCCGATGTCGGCCTTGACGATGCCCCAGTGGTCGACGATCAGCGCGTTGGTGATCACGCAGTCGACCGCCTCGTGCGCGCCGGGGCCGTTGGGCACCTGGCTTTGGCCCATGCCGTCGCGGATGGTCTTGCCGCCGCCGAACTTCACTTCCTCGCCGTAGCCGCCGGCTTTCAGCGTGTGGTCGGCCTCGACCTCGATCACGAGGCCCGTGTCGGCCAGGCGCACGCGGTCGCCGACCGTGGGGCCGTACATCTCGGCATAGGCGCGCCGTCCGATGCTGCTCATAGTGTTCCTTGCACGTCGCCGCGAAAGCCCCAGACCTCGCGGCCGCCGGCGTAGTCGACCAGCGTCACGGTGCGCTGCTGGCCGGGCTCGAAGCGCACCGCGGTGCCCGAGGCGATCGCCAGGCGCATGCCCCGCGCGGCCGCGCGATCGAAGGCCAGCGCCGGGTTGGTCTCGGCAAAGTGATAGTGCGAGCCGACCTGGACCGGCCGGTCGCCGCGGTTCTCGACCACCAGGCTCAGCGTGCGGCGTCCGGGCACGAGCGGGTGGTCGGGGCCGTCGGCCGGGATCAGTTCGCCGGGGATCATCGACCCCGGCTCCCGGCCTCGGCCTGCGCGCGCTGTTGCGCCTCGCGCCGCGATCGGCGCACGGCAGCCACGACGCGCCACGCGACCAGCGCGACCACCACGCCCACGGCCAGCATCGCGAGCAGGTGTTCGGTCTCGGAGAACGGATGGCCGAGCGCGGTCTCGATAAGGTGGTGCGCACCACCGTCGGCGCCGCCGTGAGCCAGCAGCGCCGTCGGCGACGCGGCGAGCGCGACGGTCGTGATCAGGCGTCGGGTCATCTGAGTCTCCTCATATTGGTGCGGCTCGCGGTGGGGCGCACGATCTCATGCAATGGGTTGGTGCACGGTCACCAGCTTGGTGCCATCGGGAAAGGTGGCCTCGACCTGGATCTCGGGAATCATCTCGGCCACGCCCTCCATCACGTCGGCGCGGGTGAGCACGTGCTGGCCGGCGCTCATCAGCTCGGCCACGGTGCGGCCGTCGCGCGCGCCTTCCAGGATCTCGGCCGTGATCAGCGCGACGGCTTCCGGATGGTTGAGCTTCAGGCCGCGTGCCTTGCGCCGCTCGGCGAGCAGCGCGGCGGTGAAGATGAGCAGCTTGTCCTTCTCGCGCGGGGTCAGGTCCATGGGGCGGGGCTCTTTGCAGGATGGATGCCATGGGATTCTGGCGAGTTCGCCCCTCACCCCAACCCTCTCCCCCTGCGGGGGCGAGGGAGCGATAGGGAGCGACTCCCTCTCCCGCAGGCGGGAGAGGGCCGGGGTGAGGGCAGGGTGGAGCTGGTGCGTTTCTTGATGCGTCCTCGAGATGTCCGCCGCCCAGCCCACCCCCCACGACGCCCCCCAGCGCGTCATCAAGCTGCGCCGCGACTACAACAGCTGGGTCGCGCGCGAGACGCTGGAGGACTACGCGCTGCGCTTCACGCCGCGGTCGTTTCGCAAGTGGTCGAACGCGCGCGTGGCCAACACCGCGCTCGGCGGCGCGGCCTCGTTCCTGGTGCTCGAGGCGGTGGGCGCCACGCTGATGGTGCAGCACGGCTTCGCCAACGCCGCACTCGCCATCCTGGCCACCGGCCTCGTGATCCTGCTCGCCGGCCTGCCGATCAGCGCCTACGCCGCGCGCCACGGCGTCGACATGGACCTGCTCACGCGCGGCGCCGGCTTCGGCTACATCGGCTCCACGGTCACCTCGCTGCTCTACGCGAGCTTCACCTTCATCTTCTTCGCGCTCGAAGCGGCGGTGATGGCCTATGCGCTCGAGCTCGCGTTCGACATCCCGCCCGCCTGGGGCTACGTGATCTGCGCGCTGGTCGTGATTCCGCTCGTCACGCACGGCGTCACCGCGATCAGCCGGCTGCAGGTGTGGACGCAGCCGCTGTGGCTCGCGATGCTGGTGACGCCTTACGTCTACGTCTTCGCCGAGAACCCGAACGCGCTGCAAGGCCTCGCGGCCTACGGCGGCGAGCACGGCATCACTCAGTTCTCGTGGCTGAACTTCGGTGCCGCCACCACGGTGGGCATCGCGCTGATCACGCAGATGGGCGAGCAGGCCGACTACCTGCGCTTCATGCCCGAGCGCACGCGCGACAACCGCTGGCGCTGGTGGGCCGCGGTGTTCGTCGGCGGGCCGGGCTGGGTGATTCCCGGCGTGCTCAAGATGCTGGGCGGCACCTTGCTCGCCTGGCTGGCGATCACGCACATGGTGCCCGCAGACCGCGCGGTCGACCCCAACCAAATGTACCTCGCGGCCTGGGAGCACGTGTTTCCGAACTACGGCTGGGCGGTCGCCGCGACGGCGCTGTTCGTCGTGATCTCGCAGCTCAAGATCAACGTCACCAACGCCTACGCCGGCTCGCTGGCGTGGAGCAACTTCTTCGCGCGGCTCACCCACAGCCATCCGGGGCGCGTGGTGTGGGTGGTGTTCAACACCGCGATCGCGCTGATGCTGATGGAGCTCGACGTGTTCCAGGCCATCGGCAGCGTGCTGGGCCTGTACGGCAACGTGGCCATCGCCTGGATCATGGCCGTGGTGGCCGACCTGGTGGTCAACAAGCCGCTGGGCCTGTCGCCCAAGGGCATCGAGTTCAAGCGCGCGCATCTGTATGACGTGAACCCGGTCGGCGTCGGCGCGATGGGCATCGCCTCGGTGCTCTCGATCACCGCGCACCTCGGCGCGCTGGGGCCCGTGGCGCAGGCCTGGTCGGCGGCGATCGCGATGGTGACTGCCTTCGTCTGCGCGCCGCTGATCGCCTGGGCCACGCGCGGTCGCTACTACCTCGCGCGCACGCCCGAGCCGGCACTCGACGACGGCTCGCCCCTGCGCCCGCAGCGCCGCTGCGTGATCTGCGAGCGCGAGTACGAGCGCGAGGACATGGCCGCCTGCCCGGCCTACGGCGGGCCGATCTGCTCGCTGTGCTGCTCGCTCGACGCGCGCTGCGAAGACCTGTGCAAGCCCGACGAGGCCAAGCTGCCCGCGCAGTGGTCGGCGCTGCTGCGCCGCCTGCTGCCGCGCGCGATCGGGCCCTATCTCGACACCGGCCTGGGCCACTACCTGCTGGTGATGATCTTCGTCGTGCCCGGGCTCGCCGGGCTGTTCGCGCTGATGTACCACCAGGAGCTGCGCCAGCTCGGCGAGCAGGCGCAGCTCCTGGCGCCCGCGCTCAAGTTGGGCTTCCTCAAGGCCTTTGCCGCGCTGCTGCTGGTGGCCGGCACGGTGACCTGGTGGCTGGTGCTCACGCACAAGAGCCGCCAGGTCGCTCAAGCGGAGTCGAACCGCCAGACGCAGGCGCTGCGCCAGGAGATCGAGTCGCACCGCCGCACCGACGCGCAGCTGCAGCAGGCCAAGCGCGCGGCCGATCGCGCCAACCGCGCGAAGAGCCGCTACATCACCGCGATCAGCCACGAGCTGCGCACGCCGCTCAACAGCATCCTGGGCTACGCGCAGCTGCTGGAGGAAGACGAGTCGATGCCGCCGGCGCGCGCGCAGGCGGTGCGCGTGATCCGCCGCGGCGGCGACCACCTGCTCAGCCTGATCGAGGATTCGCTCGACCTCGCGCGCATCGAAGGCGGCAAGCTCGCGCTCGAGCAGCGGCCGGTACGCTTTCGCGATCTGCTGGCCGAGATCGCGCGCATGTTCGAGCTGCAGGCGCATTCGCGCGGCCTGCGCTTTCGCCACGAGATCGACGCACCCGAGGTCGTGCGCGCCGACGAGCGAAGGCTGCGCCAGATCCTCATCAACCTGCTGGGCAACGCGGTCAAGTTCACGCAGCGCGGCGAGGTGGTGTTTCGCGTGCGCTGGGCGCGCGAGATCGCGCGCATCGAGATCGAGGACACCGGCCCCGGCATGCCGGCCGACGAGCTCGCGCGCGTGTTCGAGCCCTTCGAACGCGGCCGCTCGGCCGCCGGCGCCGGCGGCACCGGCCTGGGCCTGACGATCGCCAAGATGCTGACCGAGCTAATGGGCGGCGAGATGACGGTGCGCAGCACGCCGGGCGTCGGCACCGCGTTCGCGATCCGCCTCTTCCTGCCGCAGGCGCGCGCCGAGACTGCCACGCCCGCGGTACACGCGCCGCGCCGGCCCGCCGACTGCGACGCGCGCCTGCGCGGGCGCAGCGTGCTGGTGGTCGACAACGAGGAGGCCGACCGTCAGCTCGCCGCCAGCGTGCTCGAGCCGATGGGCGTGACGGTGCTGCAGGCGGCCTCGGGCGAAGCCGCGCTCGCGCTGCTGGCGCAGGGCGCGCGGCCCGACGCGATCCTGATGGACCTCGCGATGCCCGGCCTCGACGGCTGGGCGACGATCCGCCGCATCCGCGCCGAGGGCTGGTCGGGCGCGCCGGTGGCCATCGTCTCGGCCAACGCCTTCGATCGCGCGCTCGACAACGATGTCGGCATCACGCCGGCCGACTTCTTCGTCAAGCCGGTGCGCATGGCCGAACTGCTCGACTGGCTGGCCCGCCGTCTGGCGGCGCCGCGAACCGCGACGCCCGATGCGCCGGTGCCCGCGCTGCCGGTCGGCTTGCCGGCCGCGGCGCGCGAGCGCCGCGCGCGGCTCGATGAGTTTGCGCGCCTGGGCTACCTGCGCGGCCTGCTGGTCGAGCTCGACGCGATCGCGCAAGCCCAGCCCGAGGCCGCCGCCTGGGCGGCGCAGGCGCGCGCGTTGGCGCAGCGCTTCGAGTTCGACGCGCTGCGCGCGCTGCTGGCCGCCGACGCGCCAAGCGAGGCCGTCTCGTGATGCCGTCCGCCGCCGATGCCACGAACGCCGCCTCGCCGCTGGGCGCCGGCGGCGATGTCGTGCTGATCGTCGACGACGTGCCCGACAACGTCGCGCTGCTGCACGACGCGCTCGACGAATCCGGCTACACCGTGCTCGTGGCCACCAGCGGCGAGGCCGCGCTCGAGCGCGCACTGGCCGCGCGGCCCGACGTGGTGCTGCTCGACGCGGTGATGCCCGGCCTCGACGGTTTCGAGGTCGCGCGAAGGCTCAAGGCCCAGCCGGCCACCGCGCACATTCCGATCGTCTTCATGACCGGCCTGGCCGAGACCGAGCACGTGGTCGCGGCATACGAAGCAGGCGGCGTCGACTACGTGACCAAGCCGATCCGCCCGCGCGAGGTGATCGCGCGCATCGCGGTGCACGTGCGCGGCGCGCGCCAGGCGCGCCAGGCGCGCAACGCGCTCGACGCCTTCGGCCATGCGGTGATCACGGTGCGCGCGAGCGATGGCCGCTTGCTGTGGCAAACGCCGCTGGCGCGCGAGCTGCTGCAGGCGCTCGAGGCCACGCAAGACGCCGGTCCGCCGCGCGGCGCCTGCCTCAACGAGGCGCTGACCGACTGGCTGCAGGCGCAGGCGGTGCTGGCCGCCACCGGCCAGCCGCGCCAGGCGCTGCTGCTCGCGCGCGACGGCCGGCGTGTCAGCTTCGCGCTGCATGAAAGCACCGGCGACGACGAATGGCTGGTCGTGCTCAGCGAGAGCAACGACCGCGCGACGATCGAAAGCCTCGCGCTGGCCTTCAAGCTCACCGCGCGCGAGGCCGAGGTGCTGCACTGGGTCGCGCAGGGCAAGACCAACCGCGACATCGGCGACATCCTCGGCACCAGCCCGCGCACGATCACCAAGCACCTCGAGCACGTGTTCGCCAAGCTCGGCGTCGAGACGCGCACCGCGGCGGCGAACCTGGCGCTGGCCGCCAAGGGTCGAGAGCGTCGGGCTTGAGACAGGCGCTCTTCGCATGCGCCCTTGGCTGCCTCTCCCGCGAGCGGGAGAGGCAGTCTATGCCGCGGCGTGCGAGGCCGCAGCCGGCCGCGAGAACACGGCCCAGTCGTCGCGGCTGCCGCGCTTGACGCGGTACAGCGCCTCGTCGGCGCGCTCGACCCATTGGCGCGGGGTGGCGATGCCGGGCTCGAGCGCCGCGATGCCGAAGCTCAGTGTCACCGTCGGTTCGCCGCAGCGCAGCGCCACGCGGATGCGCTGCGCCAGCGCGACCGCCTCCTGCTGCGACGAGCCGGGCATCAGGATCGCGAACTCGTCGCCGCCGTAGCGCGCCAGCACGTCGCTCTGGCGCACGCATTCGCGCAGGCGCTGGCCGAGCTCGCGCACGACGTCGTCGCCGGCGGTGTGGCCGAGGCGGTCGTTGATCTGCTTGAAGTGGTCGACATCGGCCAGGATCAGCGCGGCCGGGCGACGATGGCGCTGGCCGAGCGAAAACTCCTCCTCGACGCGCTGGTCGAAGTAGGCGCGGCCGAACACGCCGCTCAACGCGTCGCGCCGCGTCAGCCACTCCAGCTCGCGCTTCTGGCGCGACAGCCGCTGCGCGAGGCGCCAGGTGATGTAGCCGATCGTCAGCGGATAGACCACCAGGAAGGGCAGGCAGGCCAGGATGGTCGCCAGCGTCGCCGTCGGCTGCCAGCCGGCGTCGAGCACCGCGAAGCCCACGGCGGCGCCGAGCAGCTGCGCGACGAGCCCGCGCGCCATCAGCTTCGGGCCGCCGACGCCGACGTTGTCGAGCGTCAGCATCGTGATGATCAGCACGCTGGGCAGCACGTTGAAGCCCATGGCCGGCACCCAGAAGCCGCCGAACGCCGAGTCGATCAGCACGTTGCGGTGCTCGGCCGCGAACGGCGCCGGGCTGCGCAGCGCCCAGTGCAGCGCGACGTGGGGCCACAGCAGGCCGTTGAAGGCGAGCAGGGCCCAGGCCCAGTCGGACGTGCCGACCTGCAGCAGCGCCGAGGCGACCGCCGCGCTGCCCAGGCCCAGACCGACCACGCGCGGGCCATGGATGCGGCGCACGAGGCCGCGTCCGCGCGCGGCATTCGTCGGGTTGGCATCGGGAGGAACGGGATCCATGCTGGCCATCGCTCGGGACTGCGGGCCGCCGTCCACCAGAGGCCGGCGTGCCGTTCGCGCATTGTTGGCAGTGCCGGCGCCGGCCGAGGCTGCCGTTTCATGCGGCTGGCTTGACGGCCGTCAGGCGGGCGGCCTGCGCGACTACGACATCTGTCGTATTTCACGCTCGCGCCGCGCTTCGGACACTGGCCCGGTCCAGTTCGTCGTCTCTCAAACGGAGGGGAAACCCATGCAAGCCAGTCGTCGCGCCTTCGCCGTCCAATCGCTCGCCGCCGCCGCGCTCGCCGCGCTCGGCATCACCGCCGCGCACGCGGCCGACACCATCAAGGTCGGCGTGCTGCACTCGCTGTCGGGCACGATGGCGATCTCGGAGACCGTGCTCAAGGACACGGTGCTGATGACGATCGACGAGATCAACGCCAAGGGCGGCGTGATGGGCAAGAAGCTCGAGCCGGTGGTGGTGGACCCGGCGTCGAACTGGCCGCTGTTCGCCGAGAAGGCCAAGCAGCTGATCACGCAGGACAAGGTGGCCGTGGTGTTCGGCTGCTGGACCTCGGTGAGCCGCAAGTCGGTGCTGCCGGTGTTCGAGGAGACCAACTCGCTGCTGTTCTATCCGGTGCAGTACGAGGGCGAGGAGCTCAGCAAGAACGTCTTCTACACCGGTGCTGCGCCCAACCAGCAGGCCATCCCGGCGGTCGAGTACCTGATGAGCAAGGACGGTGGCTCGGCCAAGCGCTTCGTGCTGCTGGGCACCGACTACGTCTACCCGCGCACCACCAACAAGATCCTGCGCGCCTTCCTCCACAGCAAGGGCATCGCCGATGCCGACATCATGGAGGAGTACACCCCGTTCGGCCACAGCGACTACCAGACCATCATCGCCAAGATCAAGAAGTTCTCGTCCGAGGGCAAGAAGACCGCGGTGGTCTCGACGATCAACGGCGACTCCAACGTGCCGTTCTACAAGGAGCTCGGCAACCAGGGCCTGAAGGCGACCGACGTGCCGGTGGTGGCCTTCTCGGTCGGCGAAGAGGAGCTGCGCGGCGTCGACACCAAGCCGCTGGTCGGCCACCTCGCGGCCTGGAACTACTTCATGTCGGTCAAGAACCCGGCCAACGCCGAGTTCACCAAGAAGTGGGCGGCGTACGCGAAGGCCAAGGGCATCCCGGGCCACAAGGACAAGCCGCTGACCAACGACCCGATGGAAGCCACCTACATCGGCATCCACATGTGGGCGCAGGCGGTCGAGAAGGCCAAGAGCACCGACACCGACAAGGTCATCGCCGCGATGGCCGGCCAGACCTTCAAGGCGCCGGGCGGCTTCACCAGCACGATGGACGCCAAGAACCATCACCTTCACAAGCCGGTGTTCATCGGCGAGGTGAAGGCCGATGGCCAGTTCAACGTCGTGTGGAAGACGCCGGGTCCGGTGAAGGCGCAGCCGTGGAGCCCGTTCATTCCCGAGAACAAGGGCAAGAAGGACGAACCCGTGGTCGCCGCGAAGTAAGCACAGAGTCCCCTCTCCCTGTGGGAGAGGGCTAGGGTGAGGGCCGGCGGGTCGGCGCCCTCACCCCCACCCTCTCCCGCAGGGAGAGGGAGCAATGCATGCCAGCATGTTGCAACGGTTCTTCTTGGCCGCGTTCCTGCTGATCGCCTCTGGCTTCGCTCACGCTTTGAGCCAGGCCGACGCGAAAGCGATGGCGGTCGGTGACAACGATGCCCGCATCGCCGCGCTGAACGCCGCGGCGGCGACGGGGGACGCCTCGCTCGCGAGGTTCTTGCAAGCCCTGCTCGACGACGAAGTCAAGGTCGCTGGCGACAAGGTCTACATCGTCCGCGACGGCAAGGCCGTCGATGCCGCGAGTGCTGCCGCTGTGGCGCTGCCCGACGACGCCGAGGACGTGACCAACAACAACCGGATGCGAGGTGCGCTCGAAGCTGCGCTGGCAGCGGGCAAGCTGCGCGACCCCGATGCCGCCACGCGGCGTGCCGCCATCGCCTCGCTGCGCGAGGGCGCCGACGAATCCAGGCTGCCGCTGATCGAGCGCGCGCTCGCGGCCGAGACGGATGCGTCGCTGAAGTCGGAACTCGAGCTGCTGCGCGCGGCCGTGCTGATCTCCTCATCCGATGCCGCCAAGCGCCTCGAAGCCGCCAAGGCGCTGGGCACGCGCGCCGATCCGGCCACGCGCAACCTGCTGTCAGAGCGGCTCAAGCCGGCGGCCGAGGGCGGCGAGGCCGATGCGGCGGTGCGCGCCGCGGCGCGGTCTTCGCTCGACGCGATCAGCGCCAAGCTCGCCTGGGGCGAGCGTGCCGGCGTGCTGTTCTCGGGCCTGTCGCTCGGCTCGATCCTGATGCTCGCGGCGTTGGGCCTGGCGATCACCTACGGCCTGATGGGCGTGATCAACATGGCGCACGGCGAGCTGATGATGATCGGCGCCTACGCCACCTACTTGGTGCAGAACCTGTTTCGCGCCTGGCTGCCGGACGCATTCGACTGGTACCTGCTCGTCGCGGTGCCGGTCTCGTTTGCCGTCTCGGCGGCGGTGGGCGCGGTGCTCGAGCGCGGCGTGATCCGCTTTCTCTACGGCCGCCCGCTCGAGACGCTGCTGGCGACCTGGGGCATCAGCCTGGTGCTGATCCAGCTCGTGCGCTCGCTGTTCGGCGCGCAGAACGTGCCGGTCGAGAACCCGGCCTGGCTGTCGGGCGGCGTCGCGGTCGCGAGCAACCTGACGCTGCCCTACAACCGCATCGCGATCCTCGTGTTCGCGGGCTTCGTGCTCGTTGGCATGTCGCTGCTGATCGCGCGCACGCGGCTGGGGCTGTTCGTGCGCGGCGTGACGCAGAACCGGCCGATGGCCGCGTGCCTGGGCGTGCACACCGCGCGCACCGACACGCTGGCGTTCGCGCTCGGCGCAGGCATCGCGGGCGTGGCGGGCTGCGCCTTGAGCCAGGTCGGCAACGTGGGGCCGGACCTGGGGCAGGGCTACATCGTCGACTCGTTCATGGTGGTGGTGCTGGGCGGCGTGGGCCAGCTCGCGGGCACCGTGTATGCGGCGATGGGGCTGGGGGTGGTGAACAAGCTGCTCGAAGGATGGGCGGGGGCGGTGCTCGCGAAGATCATGGTGCTGGTGTTCATCGTGGTCTTCATTCAGAAGCGGCCGCAGGGGTTGTTTGCGGTGAAGGGGCGGAGTGCGGAGGCATGAGGTTGTTCCTTGCCTCTGCCGGTGAGATGCCGCTCTGCGGGGGGCTGAAGCTGCCCCTGCGGGGCAGGGCCGGGATTTCGCCCCGGCGGGCGACCTACTTTCTTTTGCTTCGCCAAAAGAAAGTAGGCAAAGAAAAGGCGACCCCCGATCCGGCGCCCGCGGCGTTGCCGCGGGTGCCCTGCGGTGCTCGCTCCAGGGGCGCGCCGCTTAACTCGCTGCACTCACTGCGTTCGTGCGCTCGAACAGTCGCGGCGAGTTTGAGGTTGAAGCGCGCTGGCGCGCGCCGCCCCTTCCACTGCGCTCCTCGGCGCCTCCTAGGGGGCCCCAACAGCAACTGCAAATGCAAAACCCAACCCCAACAGCCAACCCCACGCGCGGGGTGTATTGCTGACGTTGGGGGCCCCCTCGAAGGCGCCGAGGAGCGCAGCGAAGCGGGCGGCGCGCGCAGCGCGCATCGTGAACTGACTCGACGCGTCTGTTCGAGCGCAGCGCCCGCAGGGCGCGTAGCGAGTTACGCGGCGCGCCCGCTTCGCGAGCACCGCAGGGCACCCGGCGCAGCCGGGCGCCTGAGCGGGGGTCGCCTTTCTTTGCCTACTTTCTTTGGCGAAGCAAAGAAAGTAGGTCGCCCGCCGGGGCGAAATCCCGGCCCTGCCCCGCAGGGGCAGTTTCAGCCCCCCGCAGGGACGCCTCGACACGACATCACAAAAGGAATCGAGCCATGAGCGCCGCCACGATCTCGCCGACCGTGGCCCCCAGCCCCACGCGCCTGATGAGCCTCCCCGCCTGGACCGGTGTCATCACCGCCCTCCTGGCGATCACCGTCCTCGCACCGCTGCTGAACCTGGCGGTACCCACCACCAGCCCCTTCCACCTCAGCGACTACGCCATCGCCCTGATCGCCAAGATCATGTGCTACGCGATCTGCGCGCTGGCGATGGATCTGATCTGGGGCTACGCCGGCATCCTTTCGCTCGGCCACGGCCTGTTCTTCGCGCTCGGCGGCTACGCGATGGGCATGTACCTGATGCGCCAGATCGGCCGCGACGGGCAGTACAAGTCGGACATGCCGGACTTCATGGTGTTCCTGAACTGGAAGGAATACCCCTGGCACTGGGCGCTCAGCGACAGCTTCGTGTTCCAGATGCTGATGGTGGTGCTGGTGCCGGGGCTGCTGGCCTTCGCGTTCGGCTTCTTCGCGTTCCGATCGCGCATCAAGGGCGTGTACTTCTCGATCATCACGCAGGCGCTGACCTTCGCCGCGATGCTGCTGTTCTTCCGCAACGAGACCGGCTTCGGCGGCAACAACGGCTTCACCGACTTCAAGCGCATCCTCGGCATCCCGATCGCGACGCCGTCGATGCGCATGACGCTGTTCGTGATCACCGGCCTCACGCTGCTGGGCTCGTACGTCGGCGCGCGCTGGCTGATGCAGACCAAGTTCGGCCGCGTGCTGCAGGCGATCCGCGACGCGGAAGGGCGCACGATGTTCATCGGCTACGACCCGGTGGCCTACAAGCTCGCGATCTGGGTGCTCTCGGCCGTGCTGTGCGGCATCGCGGGGGCGCTGTACGTGCCGCAGGTCGGCATCATCAACCCGAGCGAGATGTCGCCGGCCGCCTCGATCGAGATCGCGATCTGGGCGGCGGTGGGCGGGCGCGGCACGCTGATCGGGCCGATCGTCGGCGCCTTCTTCGTCAACGGCGCGAAGAGCTGGTTCACGCAGGCGTTCCCGGAGTTCTGGCTGTACTTCCTCGGCGCGCTGTTCATCGCGGTGACGCTGTTCCTGCCGCAAGGCCTCGTCGGCCTGGCGAGGAAACTGAAGCGGGGGCCCAAGGCATGACGCCTGAACTTCAGGAAGCCGGCTCGCGCGTGCGAGAGCGCATGGCCGCGCGCGCGGCCAGCGGCCCGGGCGAGGCGAGCGGGCGCGCCGCGAGCTACGGCCGCGTGGTCGAGCCGGGCGTGCTCGATGTCGCGCACGGCCCGATCCTTTACCTCGACGACATCACGGTCAGCTTCGACGGCTTCAAGGCGCTCAACGCGCTGTCGCTGACCATCGACGCCGGCGAGCTGCGCTGCATCATCGGCCCCAACGGCGCGGGCAAGACGACGATGATGGACGTCATCACCGGCAAGACGCGCCCCGACGCCGGGCGCGCCTTCTTCGGCTCGACGATCGACTTGCTGCGGCTCAACGAACCCGGCGTCGCGCGCGCCGGCATCGGCCGCAAGTTCCAGAAGCCCAGCGTGTTCGAGCAGCTCACGGTGTTCGAGAACCTCGAGCTCGCGCTGGCCGGCGACCGTCGCGCGCGCGCCGCGGTGACGCACAAGCTCGGCGGCGCGCAGCGCGATCGCATCGACGAGGTGCTCTCGCTGATCCACCTGAAGGACCAGCCGCGGCGGCCCGCCGGCCTGCTCTCGCACGGCCAGAAGCAATGGCTGGAGATCGGCATGCTGCTGATGCAAGACCCCAAGCTGCTGCTGCTCGACGAGCCGGTGGCCGGCATGACCGACGAGGAGACCGAGCGCACGGCGGAACTCTTCCTCTCGCTCGAGGGCGAGCATTCGCTGGTGGTGGTGGAGCACGACATGACGTTCATCCATGCGCTCACGCGCGACAACGCGGCCAAGAAGGTCACGGTGCTGCACGAGGGGCGCGTGCTGGCCGAGGGCTCGCTCGCGCAGGTGCAGGCGAACGAGCAGGTGGTCGAGGTCTACCTCGGCCGATGAAGCATCCAGCCATGCTGAAAGTCGACAACCTTCACCAGTTCTACGGCGGCTCGCACATCCTGCGCGGCGTTGGCTTCGAGGCGCGCGCCGGCGAGGTGACGGTGCTGCTGGGCCGCAACGGCGTCGGCAAGACGACGCTGCTCAAGACGCTGATGGGCCTGGTGCAGCCGCGCAGCGGCAGTGTGCAGCTCGGCGACACCGACCTGAAGCCGCGCACGCCTTTCGAGCGCGCGCGCTTGGGTCTGGGCTACGTGCCGCAGGGCCGCGAGATCTTCGGCCGTCTCACGGTGGAAGAGAACCTGCGCATGGGCCTGGCCGGCAAGCCTGGCGGCACGCCCGTGCCGGGCGAGCTGTACGAGCTGTTCCCGGTGCTCAAGCAGATGCTCGGGCGGCGCGGCGGCGATCTGTCGGGCGGCCAGCAGCAGCAGCTCGCGATCGCGCGCGCGCTCGCCGCCGGCCCGAAGCTGCTGATCCTCGACGAGCCGACCGAAGGCATCCAGCCCAGCATCATCAAGGACATCGGCCGCGTGATCCGACGGCTCGCCGAGCGCGGCTCGATGGCGATCCTGCTGGTCGAGCAGTACTACGACTTCGCCGCCGAGCTGGCCGACCAGTACCTCGTGATGGAGCGCGGCGAGATCGTGATGCGTGGTCGCGGGGCGGAGATGGCGAACGACGGCGTGCGGGAGCGACTGGCGATCTGAGCGCCATCGCGCGGCCTAAACTGCGGCGCTCGTCACGAGTCTTTCCCGATGACCTCCGCCGCCCTCGAAGCCTTCATCGCCCAAGCCGGCAGCCTCAGCCGCGAGCCGCGCAGCGCCGCCGACTGCGTGCTCGCCCTCGCGCCGCTGATGTTCGACCTCATCGAGCACGCCGGCAGCTTTCTGCTGCCTCAGCACTACCGCAGCGCCCCCGGCGGCTACACGCGCAACCTCGTCTACGAGGCGCCGGACGACAGCCTGTCGCTCTATTCGATCGTCTGGCAGCCGGGGCAGTGGACGCCGGTGCATGACCATGGCAGCTGGGGCGTCGTCGGCGTGGTCGAAGGCGTGCTCGAAGAGCGCAACTACGTGAGGCTGTCGCCCGACCGCGGCGCGGACGAGGGCATCGAACTCGTTCGCGGCGGCGCCATCCTGCTGCGCCAGGGCGCGGTGACGAGCTTCGTGCCCAACCCGGACCACATCCACATCACCGGCGTGCCCATCGAGCGGCCGCGCGCGGTCAGCCTGCACCTGTATGGCCGCATGATGAGCAGCTTCAACGTCTACGACGTCGAGGCGCGCACGCGCCGGCGCATCGAGGTCGCGCACAACGAGAGCTGAGCGGCACGCCGGCATGACGACCGACTTCGCCTCGCTGTCGCCGCACGAGCTGCTGGCGCTGGACGCCTCGCTGCGCGAGCGCGAGCACGACAAGTGGCAAAGCTTCTACAGCGACCGCGGCAAGCCCTGCCCGTTCTTCGTCAGCGATCCCGACGAATGCCTCGTCGGCTGGATCTCAAGCGGGCGGATCGCCCGCGGCCGCGCGCTCGACATCGGCTGCGGCAACGGCCGCAACGCCATCTTTCTCGCGCGCCAGGGCTGGCGGGTCGATGCGATCGACCTCTCGGCGTCGGCCGTGGCCTGGGCCCGCGAGCATGCGGGCGCGTCCGGCGTCTCGATCGACGTCCGCTGCACCTCGGTGTTCGACGCCGAACTCGAGCCTGGCGCCTACGACCTGGTCTACGACGGCGGCTGCTTCCATCACATCGCGCCGCATCGTCGAGAACAGTATGTGCAGACGGTCGCCGCGGCGCTCGCTCCCGCGGGCGCATTCGGCCTCGTCTGCTTCCGGCCGGAAGGCGGCAGCGGCTTTACGGACGAAGAGGTCTACCAGCGCCACTCGCTCGGCGGCGGCCTCGGCTACACCGACGGGCAGCTGCGCGCGATCTGGTCGCGCCACCTGCGCGTGTCCGAGCTGCGCCAGATGCGCGAACCGCCGCCCGGAGCAGGCCTGTTCGGCAGGGATTTCCTCTGGGTGATGCTGGCCGGTCGCGGTTGAGCGCCTGCCGACAGGGGCCCAAGGCACGCGACCTGCTTTCGGGTCGGCCATGTCCTCTTCCGCTTCGACCGCCGTCGCGCACTCCTGGCTCGACGACGCCCATGCGCTGATCGCCGGCTCGCTGTTCGTTGCGCTGGGCCTGACGATGTTTGCCCATGCCGGCCTGCTCACCGGCGGCGTCGCCGGCGTGGCCTTCTTGCTGGACTACGCCGGCGGCCCCGGCATTGCGTGGGGCTTCTTCGTGCTCAACCTGCCGTTCTTCTTGCTCGCATGGCGGCGGCTCGGCGCCGAGTTCACGGTCAAGAGCTTCATCGCGGTCGGCCTGGTGTCGGCCTGCACCGCGCTGGCGCCGCGGGTCGTGCGGTTCGAGGTCCTCGACCCATGGGTCGCCTCGGTGCTCGGCGGCTTTCTGATCGGCTTCGGTCTGCTGGCGCTGCTGCGCCACCGCGCCAGCGTCGGCGGCGTCAACATCCTCGCGCAGTGGCTGCAGCAAACGCGTGGCCTGCGCGCCGGCAAGGTGCAGATGGCGGTCGATGTCGCCGTCGTGCTCGCGGCGCTGTTCATCGTGGAGCCGCAGCGGCTGCTGCAGTCGGTGGTGGGCGCGCTGGCGATCGGCGCGATCCTCACGCTCAACCATCGGCCGGGGCGCTACCTCGGCGTCTAGCGGCCCCCGGGTTGCCGGCCCGGCGGCCGCGCGTGTACAAAGCGCCATGGCCATCTTGCTCGACCATGCGACCGTCCAGACCGCGGACCGCAAGGCCGCCGCGCGCCGGCTGGCCGAGATCCTCGGCGTGCCCTGGGCCGAGGAGACCGGCATCGGCCCGTTCTCCGCGGTCTACGTCAGCGATGCGCTCACGCTCGACTTCGACCAGGCCGACAGCCCGTTCCCGGTGTCGCACTACTGCTTTCGCGTCGGCGAGGCGGACTTCGATGCGATCGTCGGGCGGCTGAAGGCGCTTCGCATCCCCTACCGCAGCACGCCGCACGGCCCGACCGATCATCAGGTCAACCATCTGTTCGGCGGCCGCATCGTCTACTGGAACGAACCCGACGGGCACGTGTGGGAGGCGCTGACGGTGAGCTATGCGCGCCAGAAGAAGGAGCATGCCCCATGAACGGCGAAACCCTGCTCGTGTTCTCGCTCGTGGCCTTCGTCGGCATCGCGACGCCCGGGCCGACCGTGCTGCTGGCGCTGAGCAACGGCTCGCGCTTCGGTCTGCGCGCGTCGCTGCCCGGCATGGCCGGCGCGGTGCTGTCGGATTTGGTGCTGATCTCGGCGGTGGCCGCGGGCCTGGGCGCGCTGCTGGCGGCGTCGGAGTTCTGGTTCGCCGTGCTCAAGTGGGTCGGCGTGGCCTACCTCGCATGGCTGGGCCTGCGCATGCTGCGCTCCAGCGGCACGCTGGCGGCGCCGGACGCCGCCGACGGCGCAGACCGAGCCTCTGCGCGCGCCGTCTTCCGGCGCAGCTTCCTGGTCGCGGTGACCAACCCGAAGGGCTATCTGTTCTTCTCGGCCTTCCTGCCGCAGTTCATCGATCCGGCCCAGCCGCAACTCGCGCAGTACCTCGCGCTGGCCTTCGCGTTCGCGGCGATCGATTTCGCGGTGATGTTCGGCTACGCCGCGACCGGCGCGCAGGCGATGCGCTGGCTGCGCGCCAAGGGCGTGCTGTGGCTGGACCGCCTGTGCGGCGGCGCGCTGCTGGCGCTGGCCGGCTCGCTGGCGCTCTATCGCCGGCAGGCCTGAACCACGCATCCCGGACAATGCGCCGCTTTGCGACTCCGAGTTCCCCATGAGCGACACCCCCGAGCGCCCCGCCTTGCCCGACCGCCTCTCGGTCGACCCGCGCAGCCCCTTCCACGTGGCCGCGCTGTTCGAGCATCCGATCGGCATCCGCTTCAACGGCAAAGATCGGCACGACGTGGAGGAGTACTGCGTCAGCGAGGGCTGGATCAAGGTGCCGGCCGGCAAGTCGCTCGACCGCCATGGCCAGCCGTTGTTGATCAAGCTCAAGGGCAAGGTCGAGGCCTACTACCGCTGAGCGCTGCCGCGATGAAGCTGGAGCCCTTCGCCAGCGTCGACGGGCACAGCTTCGCGGCCTCGCGCGCCGACGTCCTGAAGCGCTTCGGCACGCCGCGGTACCAGGGGCGCAACGAGGTCGGGCTGGACGAGCTCGACTACGGCGAGATCGTCTTTCGCTTCCAGGACAACGGCCGGCTCGAGGAGATCACGGCACAGGCGGCCGTGCTGCACTTGGGCGCCGTGGCCGTGCCCTTTGCCAGCCTGGCTGCCTTCGTGCGGGAGCACGACGGCCAGGCCTTCGAGCGCGCCGGCTTCGTCGTGAGCCCAGGCTTCGGTCTCGCGTTCGATCCGCTGCAGCCGTGCTGGGTCACCGCGTTGGCCGCGCACTGCCTTGGCGAATGGGCGGCACTGTGATCTGATGCCGGCGCATCACGCCGCGAGCAAGGGGGACCGACATGGGCCGTTTCGTCATTGCCGCTTTCAAGCCCAAGACGGGCTGCGAGGAACCGCTGGCAGCCGTGGTCGAGAAGCACTGGCGCGTGCTGCAAGAGCAGGGGCTGGTGACCGAACGGCCTCGCCACGCGATGCGCGGCGACGACGGCACGGTCATCGAGGTGTTCGAATGGCGCTCGCCCGAGGCCATCGAGCAGGCGCACCACAACCCGGCGGTGCTGGCGCTGTGGGCCGAGTTCGAGGCGGTGTGCGAGTACGTGCCGCTGGCCTCGCTGGCCGAGTCGCAGCACCCGTTTTCGGAGTTCGACGCGCTGCCGTTGTGAGGTCGTTCAGTACCCGATCGACAGCCCCACCATCGCCTCGCCCTGCGTGAACGAGTCGCCGCGGATCTGCACCACGCAGCCGCCGGAGCAGAAGAAGCCGCCGCTGCTGTTGACCAGGGTCGCGTAGCCGCGCAGCTCGGCGCGCAGCGAGATGCCGGGGCTCAGCAGCAGGCGCCAGCCGATGCCCACGTTCATCGACGCGCGCACCTCCGACGACAGGCCGGTCAGGCTCGGCGAGAAGTGCGTGATGCCCAGGCCGCCCACCACATAGGGGCCGCCCTTGGCATGGCCGCCGTCGAAGTAGTAGGTGCCGCCCAGGTGCGCGTAGGTGATGTCCAGTGGCAGGGTCTCGGTGGCCGCGCCGACCGTGACGCGCCGCAGCTCGGTGCTCTGGCGGCCGACGAAGACCTCGATCTGGCGCGTCGGGTCGATCACCCAGTCGATCGCCACCGCGCCGGCGCCGCCGCTGTCGACGTCCACGTCGCGATCGTCGGCGCTGCTCGAGGTGTCGGTGAAGCCGCCGCCGGCGCGCGCACCGCCGAAGACGGTGCCGCTGACCTGGGCGGTGGCGGGCAGCGCGCAGGCGGCGCAGGCGAGCAGGGCGGCGATTCGCTTCATGGGCGGGTCTCCTTCATCGTTCACGCCGGACGACAGCGTAGCGCTCCAGTGTCTTCTCGCGCGCGAGCGCATGGTCGACGATGGGCCGAGGGTAGTGGCGACCCAACACCAGGCCCGCGGCATCGAGTTCCATCGGCTTGGCCTGCCACGGTGCATGGATAGCGGCGTCCGAAAGGCCGGCGAGCTGCGGCAGGTAGCGGCGGATGAAGCGTCCCTGCGGGTCGAACTTCTCGCTTTGCGCCACCGGATTGAAGATGCGGAAGTACGGCTGCGCATCGCAGCCCGATGAGCTGGCCCACTGCCAGCCGCCGTTGTTGGCGGCCAGGTCGAAGTCGTTGAGGTGCGCAGCGAAGTAGCGCTCGCCCCAGCGCCAGTCGATGCCGAGGTCCTTGCACATAAAGCTCGCGACGATCATGCGCAGCCGGTTGTGCATGTAGCCCGTCTGGTTGATCTGGGCCATCGCCGCATCGACGATCGGATAGCCGGTGCGGCCCTCGCACCAGGCGGCAAAGAGCTCGTCGGCGTGCTTGCCGTGTTCCCACTTGATGCGGTCGTACTCGGGCTTGAAGCTCTTGCCGGCGGCCACGCGCGGGTGGTGCTCCAGCACCTGGAAATAGAAGTCCCGCCAGATCAGCTCCGACAGCCAGACCTGCGCACCGCGCGAGCCCGCGCGCATGCGCTCCCCGGCCGCGCGCGCCAGCTCGCGGATCGACACCGTGCCGAAGCGCAGGTGAACGCTGAGGTAGCTCGGGCCTTTGACGGCGGGGAAATCGCGCGTGCGGTCGTAGTGCTCGATGCGCTCGCCGAAGAAATCGGCCAGCAGTTCCTGCGCACCGGTGCTGCCCGTCGGGATCTTCAGCTCGGCGAGGTTGGTGGGCTCGAAGCCGATCTCGGCCAGCGTCGGCACGCTGCGTGCGCGAAAGGCCTCGGGCAGCGGCGCGAGCGCATCGGCGTGGCGTTCGATCGAATAGGCCTGCACGAAGAAGGGCTCCAGCTTCTTCAGCCAGGCGTTCTTGTAGGGCGTGAACACGCCGTAGGGCGTGCCGGCGCCGGAGAGGACCTCGTCGCCCTCGAAGACGACCTGGTCCTTGCTGGCGTGAAAGGCGATGCCGGCATCGGCCAGCGCGCCGCGCACGCGCGCGTCGCGGGCGAGCGCTGCCGGCTCGACATCGCGGTTGGCATAGACCGCCTGCACGCGCAGTTCGGCCGCCAGCCGCGGCAGCGCTTCGCGCGCCGGGCCGTGGCGCACGACCAGGCCGACGCCTTCGACGCCGTGACGCTGCCCCAGTGCTCGCAGCTGCGCGTCGAGATCGACCAGGCTTTCGCGGATGAACTCCACGCGCCGATCGCGCCGCGGCAGCGCATCGAGGATCTCGGTGTCGAACACGAAGCCGACATAGACCCGTCGCGCCGCCTTGAGCGCGTGGTACAGCGCCGCGTGGTCGTGCGCGCGCAGGTCGCGCCGGCACCAGACCAGCGCGGCGTCGAGAGGCTTGGCTGACGGCGTGATCATGGCGGCGGAGTTTGCCGCGAGTCGCATCTGCGCAGACCCTAGAATGACCGCATGTCGTCGGACGCCAGCAACCTGACCAACCAGTTCCTGATCGCCATGCCCGGCATGGCGGACGACAATTTCACGGGGGCGGTGGTCTACCTGTGCGAGCACACCGAGCGCGGCGCGCTCGGGCTGGTGATCAATCGCGCCAGCGACATCACGCTGCGCAACCTGTTCGAGAAGATCGACCTCTCGCTCGACCGCGACGACCTGGCCGACCAGCCGGTGTGCATCGGCGGCCCGGTGCAGACCGAGCGCGGCTTCGTGCTGCACAAGCAGATGGCCGACGAAGGCGCAAGTTACAACTCGTCGCTGCGCATCAGCGGCACCGACCTCGAGATGACGACCAGCAAGGACGTGCTGGAGGCCATGTCGCAAGGGGGCGGCCCGCGCAAGGTGCTGATCACGCTCGGCTACAGCGGCTGGGCGCCCGGCCAGCTCGAAGACGAGATCGCACGCAACGGCTGGCTGACCGTCGACGCCGAGCCGGCGGTGATCTTCGAGACGCCGATCGAGCTGCGCTATCAGCGCGCGCTGGGCCTGCTGGGCATCGACCCGAGCTTCCTCAGCGCCCAGGCGGGGCATGCCTGACGTGGCTCGCGCCACCGGGCCCGCCACCGCGCCGCAGACCTTTCTTGCTTTCGATTTCGGGCTGAAGCGCACCGGCGTGGCCGTGGGCAACACGCTCACGCGCGACGCGCGCGCGCTCACCACCGTGGCCGCCGAGGGCGACGCGCGCTTCGCGCCGATCGGCAGGCTGATCGACGAGTGGCGGCCCGACGCGCTGGTGGTCGGCGTGCCGTTCCATCCCGACGGCGCCGCGCACGACAATACGCGTCGCGCGCAGCGCTTCGCGCGCCAGCTGGCCGGACGCTTTCGGCTGCCGGTGCACGAGGTCGACGAGCGCTACACGACCACCGAGGCCTTGTCGCAAGGCGCGAAAGACGCCGACGCGCAGGCCGCCTCGATCATCCTCGATCAGTTCCTCCGAGGACTGCCATGACCACTCTCCATCTCGACGCCGAGGCGCTCTACGCCGACCTGCTGGCGCGCACGCGCGGCCTGCTCAAGCCCGACGCGGTGATCGTCGGCATCTGGTCCGGCGGCGCCTGGCTCGCCGAGCGCCTGCAGCGCGACCTGGGCCTGGGCGGCAAGCACGGCGTGATCTCCAGCACGCTGCACCGCGACGACTTCGGCGAGCGCGGCCTGGCCAGCGGCTCCGATGCGACCTCGCTGCCTTTCGACGTCAACGGCCGCCACGTGCTGCTGATCGACGACGTGCTCTACACCGGGCGCACGACGCGCGCGGTGATCAACGAGCTGTTCGACTTCGGCCGCCCGGCCAGCGTGACGCTGGCGGTGCTGGTCGACCGCGGCGGGCGCGAACTGCCGATCGAACCCGCCGTCTCGGCCGCGCGCGTCGCGCTGCCGTCCCACCAGCGGCTGGCACTGGCGCGCGACGATGCCGGCCGCTTCACCTTCACCGTCGAGGAGTCTCGTTGATGTTGGCGCGCCGCAACCCTCAGCTCAACAAGCACGGCGAGCTGATCCACCTGCTGTCGATCGAGGGCCTGCCCAAGGCGGTGCTCTCGCACATCCTCGATACCGCCGAGACCTTTCTCTCGGTCAACGACCGCGAGGTCAAGAAGGTGCCGCTGCTGCGCGGCAAGAGCGTGTTCAACCTGTTCTTCGAGAACAGCACCCGCACGCGCACCACGTTCGAGATCGCGGCCAAGCGCCTCTCCGCCGACGTGATCAACCTCGACATCGCGCGCAGCTCCACCGCCAAGGGCGAAAGCCTGCTCGACACGATCGCCAACCTCTCGGCGATGCACGCCGACATGTTCGTCGTGCGCCATGCGGAGAGCGGCGCGCCGTACCTGATCGCGCAGCATGTCGCGCCGCACGTGCATGTGGTCAACGCCGGCGACGGGCGCCATGCGCACCCGACGCAGGGCCTGCTCGACATGTACACGATCCGCCACTACAAGCGCGACTTCACGAACCTCACGGTCGCGATCGTCGGCGACATCGTGCACTCGCGCGTGGCGCGCTCCGACATCCATGCGCTGACCACCCTGGGCGTGCCCGAGGTGCGCGCGGTCGGACCCAAGACCCTGGTGCCGGGCGATCTCAAGGAGATGGGCGTGCGCGTGTGCCACTCGCTCGAAGACGGCATCCGCGGCGCCGACGTGATCATCATGCTGCGCCTGCAGAACGAGCGCATGAGCGGCGCGATGCTGCCCAGCGCCGGCGAGTACTTCAAGAGCTACGGCCTCACGCCCGAGCGTCTCGCGCTCGCCAAGCCCGATGCGATCGTGATGCATCCGGGCCCGATCAACCGCGGCGTCGAGATCGACTCCGCCGTGGTCGACGGCAAGCAAAGCGTCATCCTGCCGCAGGTGACCTTCGGCATCGCGGTGCGCATGGCGGTGATGTCGATCATCGCGGGGAACGAAGCATGAAGCTGCTGATCACCAACGGCCGCCTGGTCGACCCGGCATCGGGCCGCGACGAAGTGGGCGACCTCGCGATCGCGAGCGGTCGCATCGTCTCGCTCGGCAAGGTGCCGGCCGATTTCTCGGCCGACCGCACGGTCGACGCGCGCGGCCTCGTCGTCGCGCCGGGCCTCGTCGACCTCGCCGCGCGGCTGCGCGAGCCGGGCCACGAGCACGAGGGCATGCTCGAAAGCGAACTCGCCGCGGCCGCGGCCGGCGGCGTCACCAGCCTGGTATGCCCGCCCGACACCGATCCGCCGCTCGACGAGCCGGGCCTCGTGGAGATGCTCAAGTTCCGCGGCCGCAAGCTCTCGCGCTGCCGGCTGTTTCCGCTCGGCGCGCTGACGCGCGGCCTGGCCGGCGACACGCTGACCGAGATGGCCGAGCTCACCGAATCCGGCTGCGTCGGCTTCTCGCAGGGCGACCACATGATCGGCGACACGCAGGTGCTGCTGCGCGCGCTGCAGTACGCCTCGACGTTCGGCTATGCGGTCTGGCTGCGGCCCAACGACCCGTGGCTGGGCAAGGGCGTCGCGGCCAGCGGCGCGATCGCGACGCGCCTGGGCCTGTCGGGCGTGCCGGTCGCGGCCGAGACGATCGCGCTGCACACCATCCTCGAGCTCGTGCGCCAGACCGGTGCGCGCGTGCACCTGTGCCGCCTGTCCAGCGCGGCCGGCGTCGAGCTCGTGCGCGCGGCCAAGGCCGAGGGCCTGCCGGTCACCGCCGACGTGAGCATCAACTCGCTGCATCTGACCGACGTCGACATCGGCTACTTCAACTCGGCGATGCGCCTGGTGCCGCCCTTGCGCCAGCAGCGCGACCGCGATGCGCTGCGCGCAGGCCTTGCCGACGGCACGATCGACGCGCTGGTGAGCGACCACACGCCGGTCGACACCGACGCCAAGACGCTGCCCTTCGGCGAGGCGGAACCCGGCGCCACCGGGCTCGAGCTACTGCTGAGCCTGGCGCTCAAGTGGGGCGCGGACAGCGGCCTCGCACTGGCGCCGACGCTGGCGCGTATCACCAGCGAGCCGGTGCGCGTGCTGGGCGCCGCGGTCGGCTCGCTGGCCGCAAGCGCCGGCCGCCTGGTCGAAGGCGGCGTGGCCGACATCTGCGTGTTCGACCCCGAGGCCACCTGGGCCGTGAGCGACGACGCGCTCGCCAGCCAGGGCAAGCACACGCCGTTCGCGTTCGCGACCAGCGGCGCGGCGCTGCCGGGCCGCGTGCGACTGACGGTGGTGGCCGGCACGGTCGCGCACGAAGCCGCCGACGCGGCCGCCGCTGCTTGATCCGCAGGCTGCGCGCCGTCTGGCGCCTCGCCCGTGTGGTCGTGCACGGGCTGCACGGCCTGGCGATCGTGCTGCTGCGCTTTCCTTCGCTCGGCACGGCCGAGCGGCAGGCGCGCGTGCAGTGGTGGTCGCGCAAGATGCTGCGCCTGATGGGCATCGGCCTGGAGACGGTGGGCACGCCGCGGCCAGGTGGCACGCTGGTGGTGGCCAACCATGTCTCGTGGCTGGACATCGCGGCGATCCATGCGGCGCGTCCGCAGGTGCGCTTCGTGTCCAAGGCCGACGTGAAGTCGTGGCCGCTGGTCAGCCGGCTCGTCGACGCGGCCGGCACGCTCTACGTCGAGCGCGAGCGCCGGCGCGACGCGATGCGCGTGATGCACACCATCGCCGAAGCGCTGGCCCAAGGCGATGCGGTCGGCGTGTTTCCCGAAGGCACGACCGGCGACGGCCACGCGCTGCTGCCCTTTCACGCCAACTTGCTGCAGGCGGCCATCGCCGCCGGGGCGCCGGTGCAGCCGGTGGCGCTGCGCTACCGCGACGCGACGCAGGCCGTGAGCCCGGCCGCGGCCTACATCGGCGACACCAGCCTCGCGCAGTCGATGTGGTGGATCGCCTGCGCCGAGGGCCTGGTCGTGCGCGTGCAATGGCTGCCGGCCGAAGGCAGCCGCCATGCCGACCGGCGCGCGCTGAGCGCGCTGCTGCGCGAGCAGATCGCGCAGGCGCTGGGCGAAGAACCACTGCACGGCGAGAACTGAGTCACGCCGCGCGCCCGGCGTTCAACCGCAGCGCCGCGAGCGAACAAGCGAGGGTGGGCACGCGAGCCTAGATTGGCTCGCACCGATGAATGCCCGCCTCCTGCCTTCGCGATGAGCGCCGCCGACACCACGACGCTGCGGCTGCTGCGCCTCGTGCAGAACCAGGTTCAAGTCGGCCAGCCGCTGCCCTTCGGCGTGCGCGACGAGCACGGCAAGCTCCTGCTCGCGCGTGGCCAGGTGATCCAGGACCAGGACCAGCTCGACGCGCTGCTCGAGCGCGGCGCCTACGTCGACGCCGAGGAACTGCGCAAGGCCAAGGGCGGCAAGTCCGACGACGCCCCCGCACGCGCGCTCACCCTGTTCGACAGCTGGGAGCAGATGATCTGGCGCCTCGACCGCCTGCTGCGCGGCATCGGCGACCCCGGCTTCCCCCAGCGTGCCGACGAACTCGCGCGCGCCTTCGTCGCGCTGGTGCAGCGCGACCCCGACATCGCGATCTACTTCGCCGTGCGCCAGGATCCCCGCCGCCTGGCGCTCTATGGCCTCACGCACAGCCTGCACACCGCGCTGGCCTGCCTGCTGGTGGCCCAGCGCATGAACATGGAAGAGGCGTCGCAGCTTTCGCTGCTGAAGGCCGCCATGACGATGAACCTCGCGATCGTCGAGCTGCAGGGCCGGCTCGCGGCCCACGGCAACCGCCCGACCGAGCAGCAGCGCCAGGCGCTCGCCGCGCATCCGCAGGCCGCGGCGCTCGCGCTGGCCGCCGCGGGCGTGACCGATGAAGACTGGCTGGCCGCCGTCGCGATGCACCACGAGCGCCCCGACGGCCGCGGCTATCCGAACGGCGTGGCCCTGACCCATCCGCTCGGCGCGATGCTGCGCAAGACCGATGTCTTCATGGCCAAGATCAGCCCGCGCGCGCAGCGGCCGGCGCAGACGGTGCAGGAGGCCGAGCGCCAGCTGTTCGCCGAAGAAGGCGGCAGCCCGTTCGCGGCGGCCCTGGTCAAGGAGTTCGGCATCCACCCGCCGGGCGCGTTCGTCCAACTCAAGTCGGGCGAAGCGGCCGTGGTCGTGCGCCGCGGCGCGACGGTCGGCACGCCGCTCGTCGCTGCCATCACCAACCGCGACGGCATGCCCATCGTCGACACCGTGCGGCGCGACACATCACGCGCGGAGTTCGCGATCGCCGGCCCCGCGCGCAACCAGCGCGCCGTGCTGCGCGTGCCGCCGGAGCGGCTGTTCGGGCTGGTGAGCTGAGTCGTCAGGCCTTGCCCTGGTTCGCCACCGCCGCCGCGGCCTTGGCGGCCGCCTCGGCGTCGCCGAGGTAGTACTTCTTCAAGGGCTTGAGGTCGGCATCGAGCTCGTAGACCAGCGGGATGCCGTTGGGGATGTTCACGCCGACGATGTCGGCATCGCTGATGCCATCCAGATGCTTGACCAGCGCACGGATCGAGTTGCCGTGCGCGGCGATCACGATGCGCTGGCCCGAACGGATCGCCGGTGCGAGCGTCTCGTTCCACAGCGGCAGCACGCGCGCGACGGTGTCCTTCAGGCATTCCGTCAGCGGCACCTGTTCGGGCGCCAGCTTGGCGTAGCGCAGATCGGCGCGCTCGCTGCGCGGGTCCGTGGGCTCCAGCGCCGGCGGCGGCGTGTCGTAGCTGCGGCGCCAGACCAGCACCTGCTCGTCGCCGTACTGCCTGGCCATGTCGGCCTTGTTGAGGCCTTGCAGCGCGCCGTAGTGGCGCTCGTTGAGGCGCCAGTCCTTGACCACCGGCAGCCAGGTGCGGTCCATCTTGTCGAGCGCGAGCCACAGCGTCCAGATCGCGCGCTTGAGCACCGAGGTGTAGGCGACGTCGAATTCCCAGCCGCCTTCCTTGAGCAGGCGACCAGCCTCCTGCGCCTGGGCGACGCCGGTGTCGGTGAGCTCGACGTCGGTCCAGCCGGTGAAGCGGTTCTCGAGGTTCCAGGTCGATTCGCCGTGGCGGATCAGCACGAGCATGTACATGGCAGGGCGAGCGTGAGCGCAGTGGAAAGGTGAGGGGACGGAAAACGCCGGATTCTAGAATCGCGGTCTTCGCCGCCCGGCCTGACGCCGGCGGCCCACCACCCGACGCGCCCCTTCGGCGCGAGCAGACCGTGAGCTTCTTCCTCCAGAACTGGTACCTCTTCCTTGCCGCGGCCGTGTCCGGCCTGCTGCTGCTGTGGCCTGCGATCTCGCGTTCGGGCGGCGGCGCGGCCTCCGTGTCGCCGTCCGAGGCGGTGCTGATGATCAACCGCGAGAAGGCGGTGCTGATCGACGTCAGCGAGCCCTCCGAGTTCGCCAGCGGCCATGCGCTGAACGCGCGCAACGTGCCGCTGGGCGAGCTCGACAAGGGCGGCCACAAGTCGCTGCCGTCGAACAAGCAGCTGCCGGTGCTGGTGATGTGCCCGACCGGCGCGCGCGCGCGCCGCGCGGTGGCCACGCTGAGCAAGCTGGGCCATGCCAACGTGCGCGCGGTGGCCGGCGGGCTGGCGGCGTGGCGCGAAGCGCAACTGCCGACCGAGAAGTCGTCGACAGCCTGAGCACTTATCACGATTGCACAAGCCTTGCCGGCGGCAAGGCCGTGACGCCTCGATGACAATTCAGGCCTAGCGTTTGCTTTCGTTCGATTCCATGCAAGTCGTCAGGATGTACACGACGCTGGTCTGCCCCTACTGCCAGCGTGCCAAGGCGCTGCTGAAGCAGCGCGGCGTCGAGGCCATCGAGGAGATCCGCGTCGATCTCGATCCCGCCCAGCGCGCGGCCATGATGCAAAAGACCGGCCGCCGCACGGTGCCGCAGATCTTCATCGGCGAGACCCACGTCGGCGGCTGCGACGACCTGATGGCGCTCGACCAGCGCGGCGGCCTGCAGCCGCTGCTGCGTGCCACGATCGCCTGAGCCCTCAGGCCATAATCGCCGTCTGTCCTCGGCCCGCACCCGGTGGCGTGCGGGCCGTTTGCTTTTCGCGAGAAACGCCGGAAGACCCTCATGGCCGAGCAAGACCTTAACCCCGTGTTCCAGATCCAGCGCGTCTACCTCAAGGACCTGTCGCTGGAGCAGCCCAACTCGCCGCAGATCCTGATGGAGCAGAGCCAGCCGGCCGTCGAGATCAACCTCGGCGTCGCGGTCGAGGGCGTGGCCGACGGCTTGTTCGAAGTCAGCGTGACGGCCACCGTGACCACCAAGCTCGGCGAGCGCACGCTGTTCCTGGTCGAGGGCAAGCAGGCAGGCATCTTCGAGATCCGCAACCTGCCCGACGAACAGATGGGCCCCGTGCTCGGCATCGCCTGCCCCGGCATCGTCTACCCCTACCTGCGCGGCAACATCTCCGACGTCATCACGCGCGCCGGCTTCCCGCCCGTGCACCTGGCCGAGGTGAACTTCCAGGCCATGTACGAGGCCCAGCAGCAGGCCCAGGCGCAAGGCGGCACGCCCAACGGCGGCGGCTCGCCGATCATCACGCAGGCCTGAGGCTTCCCGCGGCGGCGATGAGGATCTCCGTCCTCGGCGCCGGTGCCTGGGGCACCGCGCTCGCGGCGCAGGCCGCGAACCGTCACGAGGTGCTGCTGTGGGCGCGCGACGCGGCCCAGGCCGCGGCGATCGCCGCGGCACACGCCAACGAGCGCTACCTGCCCGGCGTCAAGCTGCCGGGCGCGCTGGCCATCGGCCATGAACTCGACGCCGCGCTCGCTCACGCGGGCGGCGATGGCCTGGTCGTCATCGGCACGCCGATGGCCGGGCTGCGCGAGATGCTGTCGCGCTGCGCACAGGCGCTGCCGGCCGGCGCCGGCGTGGTCTGGCTCAGCAAGGGCTTCGAGGCCGGCACCGGCGCGCTCGGCCACGAGATCGCGCGCGAGGTCGCGCCCCGGCTCGCCAGCGGCGTGCTGTCGGGGCCCAGCTTCGCGCTCGAGGTCGCGCGCGGCCAGCCGACCGCGCTGGTCGCGGCCAGCGCCGATGCCGCGCTCGCCGAACGTGCGGTCGCGGCCTTCCACGCCGACGCGCTTCGCATCTACACCTCCAGCGATCCGGTCGGCGTCGAGGTCGGCGGCGCGGTCAAGAACGTGCTCGCGATTGCCACCGGCATCTGCGACGGCATGCCGCAGCCCGGCGGCCGCGAACCGGGCCTGGGCCTCAACGCGCGCGCCGCGCTGATCACCCGCGGCCTGGCCGAGATGACGCGCCTGGGCATCGCGCTCGGCGCGCGTGCCGACACCTTCATGGGCCTGTCGGGCTTGGGTGACCTGGTGCTCACGGCCACGGGCGCGCTCTCGCGCAACCGCACGGTCGGCCTGCAGCTCGCGCAGGGCCGCGCGCTGTCCGACGTGCTGGCCCACCTGGGCCACGTCGCCGAGGGCGTGCTCAGCGCGCCCACCGTGCTGGCGCGCGCGCAGGCGCTGGGCGTCGAGATGCCGATCACCGCGGCGGTCGTCGCGGTGCTGGAAGGCCGCGCCAGCGCGGCCGACGCGCTGGCGCAGCTGATGAGCCGCGGCGCACGCGCCGAGCACTGAAGAAGCCCGTCCCCATGCCACTGACCCGGCGCCGCTGGCTCGCCGCCGGCGCCCTCGCGGCGCTCGCCGCACCGGCGCGTTCCGCCGACTGGCCGGGCCGTTCGCTGCGCCTCGTCGTGCCGTTTCCGCCCGGCAGCTCACCGGACATCATCGCGCGGCTGATCGCCGAGCCGCTCGCGCAGCGCCTGGGCCAGACGGTGGTGGTCGACAACAAGCCCGGTGCCGGCGGCAACATCGGCACCGGCCTGGTCGCCAAGGCCGACGGCGACGGCAGCACCTGGCTGTTCACGATCCAGGGGCCGCTGGTCACCGCGCCGCTGCTGGCGAAGTCGCTGCCCTACGACCCGGCGCGGCAGCTGCGCCCGGTCACGCTGGTCGCCACCTCGCCCAACGTGCTGATCGTCGACCCGGCGCTCGGCGTGAACACGCTGGCGGAGTTCGTTGCGCTCGCGAAGGCGCGCGCAGGCGCGCTCGCCTACGGTTCGGTGGGCACCGGCAGCGCGGCCCACCTCGCGATGGAGTGGTTCAAGGCGCGTGCCGGCATCGACCTGCTGCACGTGCCCTACCAGGGCTTCCCGCAGGTCGTGAACGCCATCCTCGGTGGCCAGGTGGAGGCCGGCTTCATGGTGCCGGCGATCGCGATGAGCCAGGTGCGCGCCGGCAAGCTCAAGGCGCTGGCGGTCACCACGCCGGGCCGCAGCGCCGCGCTGCCCGAGCTGCCCACGGTCGCCGAACAGGGCTTCCCCGGCTTCGAGGCGATCTCGTGGCAGGCGGTGCTCGCGCCGGCGTCGACACCGACGCCGATCGTCGAGCGCATGAACCGCGAGCTGATCGCGATCGTGCGCAGCGAGGCCGTGCGCACGGCCATCCTCGGCCAGTACTTCAGCGCCGCGGGCACCGCGCCGGAAGCGCTGGCCACGCTGATGAAGAGCGAGCGCGAGCGCTGGGGGCAGGTGATCAGGGCCGCGGGGCTGCGGGCGGAGTAAGGGTGGCATCCGAGGCCATGGAGCCGGCGGATGCCGGCGTGTCACGGACGAACGTGGCCCGAATCGGAAACTGCATCGTGCACGGCTGACCGGCGCATCGAGCCGGCGTGAAGCGCTGCTGCTTCATGACGAATCCCGACACCATCTCGACCATCGCAGGTTCGGCGGCGCCGACGACTTCGACGTGCGTCGCGCTGCCATGCTCATCGATCGTGACGAACATCGACAGTGATTTCGACGTCGTTCGCACGAGACCCCGGGCGAATCCGATCACACGATAGATGGCCAAGGGCCCGCCCACCGGGTATGGCGGCACGACGTCCTCGGGCAGCGCTTCGTACAGCGAACGTACGGCGATACGGTCCTCGGCCGCCAAGTCGGCGTAGCTTCTGTCCAGGGCGATCGAGCCCAGTACCGTGCCAGCCAACCGGTGATCGTCTTCGGTGACGGGGGCAAGGAGGGACGGCGGCGCCGGATCGACTCTGAAATCGAACTCCTGCTGCACGGTCAGCTGGCCCTGGTTTCGATGTGCGGAGCAGTCATAGGCCATCACATAGCGGCGCACCACTCCGTGATAGACCGATGGCCCCGAGAGAATGGTGGCATCGACGGGACGACCGTTCTCTATCCGGGTCTCGACCCGTACGACGCCTGAAATGCCCCGCCTGAGCGCCTCGCTTGGGAAGTCCGGACCTTTACGAGCGTGCTTGCAGCTGATGCCGATCTGAGAGGCAGCGTCGGCATCTGGGGGCCGATCCGGCAATCGCTCCGACAAGGTCTGCGCATGGGCGGCAAACGTCGCGAACACGACCAGCGTGCCCCCAAAGAGCTTGGACGCGAGGCCCGTCTCCCGAGCTTGCATTCGAAGTTCGATCGGCAGCCTCCTGTGCATCGCTCCTCCTCGATTCATTGTTCGCCATCGTCCACGATGCCGCATCGGTCCGTCGCAGGAGTGTTCGGGGCTTGCCTCAGGTTCTCCACACCCGCGGCGCACAGGGCTCGATCGCCCACAGCGCGCGCCGCCACGCCGCCCATACCTGCAGCAGCGCGACATGCAAGGGCTCCACGCGCGCGGCGAGCGCGCGCAGCACGATGACGCGCGGCTGCGGCGAGGTGCAGCCCATGGTGGGCGCGTCGGCGGGCCAGGCGGCGCGCGCGGCTTCGGCGAGCTCGTTGCGGCGCGCGTCGGGCAGCGGCTCGCCGAAGGCGCACCAGGCGGTGGCCAGTACCGCGTGGCCGGCGAAGCCGAGCGGGCTGGCCAGGCGGCGGCGCGTGAGCTCGGCCAGCGCGGGGTCGTCGAAGTCGAGCACGCCGCGCTCGAGCCAGTCGCCACCGTTCGCGCCTGCCAGCTCGATCGATTGCTCGAAGCGCCCGCGTGCGAAGGCCTCGCCGGCGGCCGGCAGGCCCAGCGCGAGCAGGTCCCAGCCGATCATCGAGGCACCCGGCGCCAGCTCGAATCGCAGCGTGTTGGCCGCGCGTGCGCCGTCGTGCACCAGGGTTTCGAGCGGCAGCCATTCGAGCCGCGCGGCGGCATCGACGCGGGCAAGCACCTGCTGCCGCGCGCTCGCGCCGCCGCTGCGGTAAAAGCGCGTCGCGCCGGGCGTCGTGACGAGCGCATGCGTGCCGGCGGCCAGCCGCGCATCGACCTCCAGCGTGTCGCCGCCGACGATGCCGCCGGGCGGATGCACGATCACGTGGTGGCAGGTGGCCGGGCCCTCGGGGTAGAGGCTTTGCAGCACGCGCAGCGGGCCTTCGTGCGCCGCGCGGCCGATGGTGCGCGGGGCGGGGGCATCAGGGTCGAGGCGATAGTCGAGTCGTAGTCGGGCGTGCCAGCTCATCGCCCGCATCTTCTCCTGAAACGTCGCGCAGTCGCCGCGCCAGCGCACCGAAGCGCCGCCGGTACTGCGCCGGCGTCAGCCCCACCTTGCGGCGAAACAGCCGGCCGAAGAAGCTCGCGTCCTGGTAGCCGACCTCGAACGCGACCGCCTCGATCGGCAGGTCGCCCGACTCGAGCAGCTGCTTGGCCTCCTCGAGCCTGAGCGTGTGCACGTACTCCAGCGGCGCATGGCCGGTGGCCTGCGCGAAGCGGCGCGAGAAGCTGCGCTCGGCCAGGCCGCTCATCTGCACCATCGTCGCGACCGGCGCCTCATGGCGGTAATGCTCGGCGGCCCACTCCTGGCAGCGCGCGATCACCGGGTCGGCGAGCTGCGCGGTGCGCGCCATTGCCGCATAGGCCAGCGGGCTGGTCGTGCTCCAGTCCAGCAGGTTGAGCCGCGCGACCTGCATCGCCTCCTCGGCGCCGACGAAGCGCGCGATCAGGAACAGCGCCAGCGCATGCCAGCTCGTGCCGCTGCCGGCCATCACCAGCCGCTGGCCGATGCCGGCGGCGACCAGCGCGCGCTCGGGCTGCCAGCGCGTGTCGGGGTAGTCGCGCTGCAGCGCCTCGCAGTAGCCCCAGTGCGAGGTGCCCTCGAGCCCGGCGAGCAGCCCGGTGCGCGCCAGCAGCACCGCGCCCGAGCAGGCCGAGGCCAGCGTCGCACCGGCGGCGTGGCAGCGCCGCAGCCAGTCGGCCTCGAGGTCGTAGCGCTCGCCCAGCGGCTCCCAGGGCGGGATCGCGAGGTCGGTGATCACCACCACGTCGGGGCGCGGATCGTCGGCGATCGCGGCATGCGCCTCGACCAGCACGCCATTGGCGCAGCGCAGCGGCCGGCCGTCGCGGCTGACGACGAAGGGCTCGATCGGCGCGGTGACCTCGGCGCCGTGCAGCAGCATGTGCCAGTCGCGCCGCACGCCGGCGAGCAGGTCGTACAGGCCCATCAGCGTCGAGGCCGTGGTGGCCGGGACGGCGACGAGCGCGACGCGCAACGCTGGTTCGACGGTCATGGCCGAAATGTCCGTTTTGTTGCCGCAATGACTTTAGTGGACGGCTCTCGCGGGCACCACCATTCGCAGCGCCGGGCACGTCGACCCGGTCCTGCTTTTGGTGGAGATGGCGATGAAGGATTCCGTGGGATACGAACTGTCCGGCTGCAACGCGCAGGCGATCGACCTGCTCGAGCGCGGCCTGTACGAGATGCGCTGCTATGCGGTCGATCCGCTGGCCTCGGCCGACGCAGCGCTGGCGGCCGCACCCGAGTGCGTGATGGCGCACGTGCTGCGCGCCTGGCTGCACGTGCTCGGCACCGAGGCGCCGGCGCTGCCGGTCGCGCGCGAGGCGCTGTCCGCGGCGCGCGTGCTGCCGCACACCGAGCGCGAGGCCGGCCACCTGCGCGCGATCGAGCTGTGGGCCAACGGCCGATGGCATGCCGCCGGGCGCGCGCTCGAGGACCTGAACATCGCCTACCCGCGCGACGTGCTGGCGCTGCAGGCCGGCCACCAGCTCGACTTCTTCACCGGCGACGCGCGCATGCTGCGCGACCGCATCGCGCGCGCGATGCCGGCGTGGTCGAGCGCCACGCCGGGCTGGCACGCGGTGCTGGGCATGCATGCCTTCGGCCTCGAGGAGTGCGGCGACTACGCCCAGGCCGAGCGGCTCGGCCGCGCCGCGGTCGAGCTGGAGCCGCGCGACGCCTGGGCGCAGCACGCGGTTGCGCACGTGATGGAGATGCAAGGCCGCACCCAGGAAGGCGTGCGCTGGATGCGCGCGAACGCCGGCTGGCAGCAGGGCAGCTTCCTCGGCGTGCACAACTGGTGGCACCTGGCGCTGTACCACCTGGCGCGCGGCGAGACCGACGAGGTGCTGGCCCTGTTCGACGGGCCGATCGACGGCGCGGGCTCGGCCGTGGTGATGGAGCTGATCGACTCGGCCGCGCTGCTGTGGCGGCTCGAGCTGGCCGGCGTCGATGTCGGCGCGCGCTGGCAGTCGGTGGCCGATCGCTTCGCACCGGCGGCGGGCAGCGGCAACTACGCCTTCAACGACCTGCATGCGGCGATGGCCTTCGTGCGCGCCGGCCGCGATGCGCAGCTCAACGAGCTGCTGGCCGCGCAGCAGGCCGCGATGGCGCGCGACGACGACAACGCCGCGTTCACGCGCGAGGTCGGCGCGCCGGCGACGCAGGCGGTGATCGCCTACGCGAGCGGCGACTTCGCGCGCAGCGTGGAGCTGCTGCGCCCGGTGCGCAACATCGCGCACCGCTTCGGCGGCAGCCACGCGCAGCGCGACCTGCTCGACCAGACGCTGATCGCCGCCGCACGGCGCGGCGGGCGCAGTGGCCTGGTCGCCGCGCTGGAGGCCGAGCGCGCGGCGGCGGCGCGCTCGCGGCGCCAGGGCTTGGCCTCATGAGGCCGCTCGCGCTGATCGGCGCGGCCTTGTTGGCCACGCTGGTGGGCGTCGCGGCGGCGTGCGGCGATCCTCGCCGGCCGGCGGTCGAGGAGGGTGGCGACGCGCTGCCGTGCGGGCGCACCCTCTGCCGCTGAGGCTCGCACGCCGAGATCGGCGTCATCGTTCCTGATCGAGCGACCCCAGCAGCCGCTCGAGCGCCTGCGGGTCGACCGGCTTGACGAGGTGTGCGTCGAAACCGGCTTGCGCCGAGCGGCTGCGGTCTTCCTCCTGGCCCCAGCCGGTCAGTGCGATCAGGAAGGGCGCGTGCGCGCCTTGCTCGCGGCGGATCCGCCGCGCGACTTCCAGCCCGCTCATCACCGGCAGGCCGATGTCCAGCACCACGGCGTCCGGACGCTCGTCCAGCGCCAGCCGCACGGCGGTCGCGCCGTCGTGGGCCAGCATCGCCTCGTGGCCCTTGAGCTGCAGCACCGCCGCCAGGCTGCGCGCCGCGTCCTCGTTGTCGTCGACGACCAGCACGCGCCGACGCACCGTGTGAACCGGCGCGGCCGGCGCGGCGGCCGGCGGCGGCCCGTCGCGCCGCGTGATCGGCAGGCGCACGATGAACTCGCTGCCCTGACCGCGGCCCGCGCTCTCGACATGCACCGACCCACCGTGCAGTTCGATCACGCGCCGCACCAGCGCCAGGCCGATGCCCAGCCCGCCTTGCCTGCGCTCGACCGAGCTGTCCACCTGCGTGAACATCTCGAAGATGCGCCCGCGCTCGTGTGCCTCCAGGCCGATGCCGGTGTCGTGCACGCGCAGCACCGCTTCGCCGATCTCGCGCCCGGCCGACACCCAGATGCGCCCGCCCGGCGGAGTGAACTTGCAGGCGTTGCTCAGCAGGTTGACCACCACCTGCGTCAGCCGCGCCGCGTCGGCATTGAGGTAGACCGGCTGGAGCGATGGCGTGACGGTCAGTTGGTGACGCAGCGGCTTGCATTGCGCGAGCGCCACGTCGACGGCATTGCGCACGATCGCGTTGAGCTCCACCGCCTCGCGGCGCAGTTCGATCTTGCCCTGCGTGACGCGGCTGACGTCGAGCAGGTCGTCGATCAGCCGCCCCATCTGGGCGACCTGCCGTTCCATCATCTCGGCCAGGCCCTGCAGCTGCTGGGGATCGCCCGCCACCTGCGGCAGCAGATGAACCGCGTTGCGCAGCGGCGCCAGGGGATTGCGAAGCTCGTGCCCGAGCATCGCGATGAAGGCGGTGCGCTGGCGGTCGGCCTCGGCCAGCGCCTCGACCGCCTGCTGCAGCCGCTCCTGCAGCTGCTTCCACTGCGTCTGGTCGCGCATCACCTTCACGAAACCCACCAGCTCGCCGCGCGCGTCGCGCACCGCCGTCGTGATGCCGGCGGCGTAGAACGCATCGCCGTTGCTGCGGCGCATCCAGCGGTCGTTGTTCACCTGGCCGGCGCGCGCTGCCTCCTCGAGTTCGCGCTGCGGCACGCAGTCGTCGAGCGCTTCGGGCGTGAAGATCGCGCTGCCGACGTCACGGCCGACGAAGTCGGCCTCGGCGTAGCCGAGCACGCGCGCGACGCCCTGGTTCCAGGTCGTCGCGCGGCCGTCCAAGTCGATCGCGAAGATCGCGTAGTCCTTGATCTGCTCGATCGCCACCAGCAGGTGCTGGCCGGGATCCGGATCGGAGGCGGGCGCGGCGGAGTTCACGGCGCATCGGTCCCATCGAGGCGGAAGCGGGGCGGCTGCTGCGTTCCGCGCACGCAGCGCTACGCAGGCGACATGGCAAGCCGCGTGCCGCGGCCCGCGCCAGGGCGCTGCTCGGCCGGCGGCGCGCCGTCAGCCTGCGCCGCTATCCTCGCTTCCCATCGCCACCAGCGACCTTCCCATGACCCTCGCCGCCCACGGCCCGGACCTGGCCACAAGCCACGCCCGCGCCACCCATCCGATCGTCTACCTGATCCTCGTGCTGCCCTTCGGCGCGCTGTCGGGCTTTCTCACCACCGCGATCGCCTACGAGCTCTCGCAGGCCGGCCTGAGCGTCGAGCAGGTGGCCGGGCTGGTGGCCTTCAGCTTCCTGCCGCACACCTGGAAGTTTCTGTGGGCGCCGGTCGCGGACGCGACCTTTACGCGCAAGGGCTGGTACCGCTCGATGGCGGTGGTCAGCGCGCTGGGCTTCTTCGCGACCGCGGCGATCCCGGCCACGCCGGCCGCGCTGCCCTGGATGTACCTCGTGGTGGGCGTGTCCAACATCGCGATCACGCTGCTGGTGATGTCGATCGAGAGCCTGATGGCGCACGACTCGCCGCCCGATCAGCGCGGTCGCGTCGCCGGCTGGTTCCAGGCCGGCAACATGATCGGCGGCGGCATCGGCGGCGGCCTCGGCCTGTGGCTGACGCGCACGCTGCCCGAGGCCTGGATGGCCGGCGCGGTGCTGGCGCTGGGCACGGTGCTGTGCACGCTGGCGCTCAAGCCGCTGCGCGAGCCGCCGCCGATGGCCAGCGCCACCGGCCGCCCGCTGCGCGACATGTTCGAGGCGCTGCGCGACCTCTGGCAGGTGCTGCGCACGCGCTCCGGCTGGCTGGCCGCGCTGATCTGCCTGATGCCGCTGGGCACCGGCGCCGCGATGGGCCTGGGCGCCGCGGTGGCCGACGACTGGCATGCCAGCGCCACGACGGTGGCCACCGTGGGCGGCGTGCTCAGCGGCCTGGTCGCTGCGCTGGGCTGCTGGGTCGCGGGCCCGCTGTGCGACCGCATGGACCGAAAGACCGCCTACCTGCTGTTCGGCCTCACGCAGTCGGCCTGCGCGCTGGCCATGGCGCTCGCGCCGCGCACCGAGACGATGTTCATCGTCTTCTCGCTGATCTACGCGTTCACCGGCGGCCTGGCCTACACCGGCTACACCGCGGTGGTGCTCGAAGTCATCGAAGGCGGCGCCGCGGCGACCAAGTACACGATGTTCTCGTCGCTGGCCAACATGCCGATCGCCTACATGATCATGATCGACGGCTGGGCGCACGGGCGCTTCGGCGCCGGCGGCATGCTCTACACCGAAGCCGCGCTCAGCACGCTGGGCGCGGTGGTGTTCGCGGTCGTGGCGGCGGTGGCGATCAACCGGCGGCGGCCGGTGGCCGCCGCGGCCTGATCGGCGCTGCGTTCAGGTGGCCAGGCGCGGGCGCGCGGCCGGCACGAGCGAGCGGATCAGCCAGTACGACACCGCCGCGATCGCGACGCCGAAGAACCAGCCGTAGGTGCCCCACCAGCCGGGCAGCAGCGTCGTGAAGTTGGGCAGGATGCTCGAGAACAGCGTGCCGATGCCGGCGGCCACGAAGGCCGGCACGTGCCAGCCGCCCTGGAAGCGGAACTCGCCGTCCTCGCGGTAGAGCGCGGCGACATCGATCTCGCCCTTGCGGATCAGGTAGTAGTCCACCAGGATGATGCCCAGCAGCGGACCCATCGTCGCGCCGATCGCGTTGACGAAGCTCGCCGCGTTGCCCTCCCACGGCGCGAAGGGGTAGAGCGCCAGCGCGATCAGCGCCGCGATGTAGCCGCCGCGCTTGAAATCGATCTGCTTCGGGAACACGTTGGCGAAGTCGAACGCCGGCGAGACGAAGTTCGCCACCACGTTGATGCCCAGCGTCGCGACCGCGAAGGTCAGCGCAGCCAGCAGCGCGAGGAACCAGCTGTCGAACTTGGCCGAGATCTGGTCGGGGTGCAGCAGCACCTCGCCGTAGACCTGGTAGGCCGCGATCGTCGTCACGCCGGCGACCAGCGAGAACAGGATCAGGTTGACCGGCAGGCCCCACAGGTTGCCGGTGCGCACGGTCTTCTTGTCCGGCGCGTAGCGCGAGAAGTCGCAGAAGTTCAGGTACAGCGCCGCGAAGTAGGTGACCCAGGTGGCCGCCACCGCGGCGAGCGCCGCGAACGAGCCCGGTTGGCCGCTGACGCCGGCGTCCTTGGTCTTGTCGAGCAGCACGTCCATCGGGATCGCGTGGCTGAACGAGAAGCCGCCGGCCTTGACGCACAGGCCCACCGCGAGGATCAGCATCATCACCCACACGGCGGGGCCGGCCCAGTCCTGGAACTTGCGCACCGTCTCCATGCCGCGCTGGATGATCAGCAGCTGCAGCGCCCAGATCACGACGAAGCAGATCACCTCCAGCCCCGAATGCCCGAGCCAGTGCGTCGTCTGGTGGAACTGCAGGAAGCCTTCGCTGCGGATCAGCAGCGCGACGATCGCGCCCGAGGCTGCGGCGGTCTGTGCGCCGTACCAGAAGCACGCGACGATGGCGCGCACCAGCGCCGGGACGTTGGCGCCCCAGATGCCGAACGAGGCGCGCGCGAGCACCGGATAGGGCACGCCGGTCTTCACGCCCGCGTAGCCCACCAGGTTCATCAGCGCAAAGATCACCAGCGAGCCGATGCCGATCGCGACGATGAAGTTGACGAAGCTGCCGCACAGCAGGAACAGGCTGGCCGCGAGGTAGTAGCCCCACAGGCTGTGCACGTCCGAGGTCCAGACGTTGAAGATGCTGAAGGCGCCCCAGTTGCGCTGCTTCGCGGGCGCGAGGTCCTCGTTGTAGAGGGCCGGTGACGGGTTCTGGATTTCCATTCGCAAGCGCTCCTCTTCCACGTGGGCCTCGGCCCGGGTTACGACGACGGTTGGGCTACGACAGCAGGTCGAGCAGGCAGCGCGCAACGACCTTGGTCGCGCGGCGCAGGTCTTCGAGCACGAGGTGCTCGTCGGCGCGCTTGGCGTTCGACTCCAGCACCGTGCGCGGCCCGGCGCCGTAGATCACCGCCGGCACGCCGTGTGCGCCGTACAGGCGCACGTCGGTGTAAAGCGGCGTGCCGCATTCGGGGATCTCGACGCCGAACACCTCGCGGCCGTGGCTCTGGATCGCCTGCACCAGCGGCGCGTTGCCGGGCTGCGGCTTCAGCGGGTTGGCCTTCAGCAGGCGCCGGATCTCGAGGCGAATGCCCGGCGAGGCGGCGACCGTGCGCTCGATGAGCGAACGCACCTCGGCCTCGACCGCGCCGATGTCCTCCTCGGGAATCAGGCGGCGGTCGAGCCTGAGCACCACCTTGCCGGGCACCACGTTGGTGTTGCTGCCGCCTTCGATGCGGCCGACGTTGAGATAGGGGTGCGTGATGCCCGCGACCTGCGAGCGGCGTGAGCGCAGCACGTCGTTGTGCGCGAAGAGCGCGGTGAGCAGCCTGTTGGCGGCCTGCAGCGCGTCGACGCCGGTTTCCGGATAGGCCGCGTGCGAGGCCGTGCCGTGCAGCGCGACCTCGAACTGCAGGCAGCCGTTGTGCGCGGTGACCACCTGGTAGCTGAAGCCGGCGGCGATCAGCAGGTCGGGTTTCGTGAGGCCGTGGGCGAGCAGCCAGCCCGGGCCGAGCTCGCCGCCGAACTCCTCGTCGTAGGTGAAGTGCAGCTCGACGGCGCCGTTCAACGGAGCGGCGAGCGACTCGATCGCGCGCAGCGCGAAGGCGTAGGTCGCGAAGTCGCTCTTGCTGACCGCCGCCGCGCGGCCGTAGAGGCGCCCGTCGGCGAGCTCGGCGCCGTAGGGGTCGTGCGTCCAGCCTTCGCCGGGCGGCACCACGTCGCCGTGGGCGTTGAGCGCGATCGTCCGGCCGCCGGCACCGAAGCGGCGGCGCACGATCAGGTTGGTGATCGATTCGAGCCCGTAGGCGCGCACTTCGGTCTCCGGCACCGGGTAGCGCTCGACTTGCCAGCTGAAGGCGCGCAGCAGCTCGGTCGTGCGCTCGGCGTGCGGCGCGTTGTTGCCCGGCGGCGTGTCGGTTGGCACGCGCACCAGGGCTTGCAGGAAGCGCACTTCCTCGTCGAAGTTGGCGTCGATCCAGGTGTCGAGTTGGTGGTGCAGGTTCATGGTGGTCAGCGAGGCTCCCTCGCCCCGCTTGCGGGGAGAGGGTTGGGGTGAGGGGTCGAGCCGAAGCCCTCACCCCCGCCCTCTCCCGCACGCGGGAGAGGGAGCGACGAGGCGCCTGCTTCCAACTCGTCGAGCAGACGCGCAAACGCCGCCACCGCGAGCTCGGCGTCGTCGGCGGTGATCGACTCCAGCGGGTTGTGGCTGATGCCGCTGTTCTGGCCGCGCGTGAACAGCATGGCCTGCGGCATCACCTCGTGCAGCTTCATCGCGTCGTGGCCGGCGCCGCTGGGCATGCGAAACACGGGCAGGCCGAGCGACTCGACGGCACGCTCCCAGCGCTGCTGCCACGCCGGCGCGCTGGGCGCGGCGGCGGCGATCATCGTGCGCTCGAGCCTGAAGTGCAGTCCGCGCGCGTCGCAGATGCGCTTCAGCTCGGCGGTCACGTCGGCGGCCAGCGCGTTGCGTGCCTCGTTGGTCGTGGCGCGCAGGTCCAGGCTGAAGCGGCAGCGTCCCGGCACCACGTTGATCGAGCCGGCCGGCACCTCGAGCATGCCGACGGTGCCGACCACATCGGGCACCGCGGCGGCGCGCCGCTCGACGAACAGCGCCAGCTCGGCCACCGCGCAGGCCGCGTCGCGGCGCCGGCCCATCGGCGTGGTGCCGGCGTGGCTGGCCATGCCGATCACCTCGCCGACATAGCGCACGCTGCCGTTGATCGAGGTCACGATGCCCAGCGGCAGGTCGAGCTCGTCGAGCACCGGGCCTTGCTCGATGTGGACCTCGACGAAGCCGAGGTAGCGCGACGGATCGCGCCTGAGCGCGCCGATCGCCTCCAGCGTGGCCGGCAGGCCGGCGCCACGCATCGCGTCGCGCATGGCGACGCCGTCGGCATCGACCTGCTCGAGCCAGGCCGGATCGAAGCCGCCGGTCAGCGCGCCGGAGCCGAGGAAGGTCGCCTTGTAGCGCTGGCCTTCCTCCTCGGCGAAGCCGACCAGCTCGATGCCGAACGGCAGCCGCCGTCCGGCGCGCGACAGCTCGCGCACGCAGGCCATCGGCACGAAGATGCCCAGGCGCCCGTCGTACTTGCCGCCGTTGCGCACGGTGTCGTAGTGGCTGCCCGTGAGCAGCCGCTTGGCGCCCGCCTCGGCGCCGTGATAGACGCCCACGACATTGCCGACCGCGTCGGTCGAGACCTCGTCGAAGCCGCATTCGCGCATCCACGCGGCCAGCTGCGCGGCGCAGGCGCGATGCGCGTCGGTCAGGTAGGTGACGGTCAGCTGCCCCTGCTCCTTGAAGCCGGGGTCGCTGTGCGCGGCCAGTTGCTCGGCCCAGTCCCACACGCGTTTGCCGCGCGCCGGCGCGTGGCCGAACTTGTCGTTCAGCCGCAGCTCGGCAATGCGGTGGATGTTGCGCAGGCACTCCGCGAACTCGAAGTCCGGGTGACCGTCCAGCCGGCGCGCGAAGGTCGCGATGATCTCGGCGCGCGAAAGCCCGCTGCCGCGCGGGCCCAGCACCGCGAGGATGAAGGGCCAGCCGAACTTCGCGTTGTAGTCGGCGTTGAGCTTTTGCAGCGCCGCGAACTCCGGCGGGCTGCAGTTCGTGAGGCCCGAGGCGGTTTGCTCGTTCGTGCTCTCGGCGGTCAGCGTCTTGGCGACCATGGCCTTGCCGGCCAGCTCGGGGTGGGCGCGGATCAGCGCGAGCTGCGCATCGCGCGAGGCTTCGCGTACCGCCTCGACCAGGCCGCGCTTGAGCGCGGCCAGCGTCGCGAACGGCCGCTTGGCTGCCGCCGCGCGCGCGATCCACGGCGAGCGCTCGTAGATGCCGTCGAGCAGCGCGACGAACTCGTCGTCGCCGGCGGCGTTGAGTGCGTCCAGCGTGAGCGTCATGGGATCAGCTCCACACGAAGGCCGTGGCCGGGTCGAACGGGTGCGTGGCGCGCCAGTGCTCGGCGATCTGGATGCGCTGCGCGACCCAGACGCGGTCGTGGCGCTCGACGTGGTCGAGAAAGCGCTGCAGCGCGCGCAGGCGCCCGGGGCGGCCGAGCAGGCGGCAGTGCATGCCGATGCTCATCATCTTGGGCGCCTCGTCGCCCTCGGCGTAGAGCACGTCGAAGCTGTCGCGCAGGTACTCGAAGAACTCGTCGCCGTGCGAGAAGCCCTGCGGCAGCGCGAAGCGCATGTCGTTGCAGTCGAGCGTGTAGGGCACCACCAGGTGCGGCGCGAGCGTGCCGTCGCTCTTCTTCACCTGCAGCCAGAACGGCAGGTCGTCGCCGTAGTAGTCGCTGTCGTAGGCGAAGCCGCCGTGCTCGGCCACGAGCCGTCGCGTGTTGGGGCTGTCGCGCCCGGTGTACCAGCCCAGCGGCCGTTCGCCGGTCAGGCGCTCGATGATCTCCATGCCGCGGCGCAGGTGCTCGCGCTCGGTGGCCTCGTCGAGGTTCTGGTAGTGGATCCAGCGCCAGCCGTGGCAGGCAATCTCGTGGCCGAGCTCGACGAAGGCCGCCGTCACCTCCGGGCAGCGCTCCAGCGCCATGCTGACGCCGAACACGGTGAGCGGCAGGCCGCGCCGCTCGAACTCGCGCAGCAGCCGCCACACGCCGGCGCGCGAGCCGTACTCGTAGATGCCCTCCATGCTGAGATGCCGCGCCGGGTAGGACGCCGGGTTGAACATCTCGGAGAGGAACTGCTCGCTGCCGGCGTCGCCGTGCAGCACGCTGTTCTCGCCGCCTTCTTCGTAGTTGAGGACGAACTGCAGCGCGATGCGCGCCTTGCCGGGCCAGTGGGCGTGCGGCGGCAGGCGGCCGTAGCCGCGCAGGTCGCGGGGGTAGGTGGGGGTGTTCATCATCACTGCGCCAGCGGCTTGAGCGCCGTTTCGAGATCGGGCACGCGCGGATGAAGCCGCAGGTTGTGCTCGACGTTGTGCAGGTGCGCCTCGAGCAGCTTGAGCGCTGCCTTGGCGTCGCGCTTCTCGAGCGCGTCGACGATCGCCACGTGCTCGGCGAACGAGGCTTCGGCCGAGTGGGCCGACTGGTACATCAGCGAGATCAGCGACGAGCGCGACAGCAGGTCCTCGATCAGCTCGGCCAGCGTGTGGTTGCCCAGCATGCGCGCCAGCACGACGTGGAAGTCCGCCAGCAGCCGCGTGCGCCCCGGCACGTCGGTGCGCTGCACCGCGGCGCGCTCCTCGCGCAGGTGCTCGCGCAGCTCGGCCACCTGCGCGGGCGTGATGCTCTTGGCCAGCCGCTGGATCAGCGCCGACTCGATCAGGTGGCGCGCCTCGAACACCTCGCGCGCCTCCTCGACGCTGGGCGTGGCGATGAAGGCGCCGCGCGCCGGCGACAGCGTCACGAGCTTGTCGCGGCTCAACTGCATCAGCGCCTGGCGCACCAGGGTGCGCGAGACCTTGAAGATGTCGGCGAGCTTCTGCTCGACCAGCTTGGTGCCCGGCATCAGCCGGCGCTCGACGATCGCCGTGGTGAGCGACTCGACGATGCGCTCGGTGGTGGTCACGCCGGCCGTGGCCGGGGCGCGGCGGCGCGCGGCGATCGAGCGGGGGGCGGGGCGAGGGGCGGCGGCCATCGGCAGCTTGTTTTGTGTTCTGGACTGTATACACTTTGCCGCGAAGTTCAACCCGCGCTTTCAACCCGCGCGTTCAACCTGCAGTTCGCGCCACGGAGTTCCGCATGGGCAAGCTCACCACCCACGTGCTCGACACCATGCACGGCTCACCGGCCGCGGGCATGGCCGTCGCGCTCTATCGGCTGGGCGCGAACGGCGCCGAGCCGGTCAAGACCCTCACGCTCAACCAGGACGGCCGTGCCGACGCGCCGCTGCTCGAGGGCGCCGCGCTGCTGCCGGGCCGCTACCGGCTGGTGTTTTCGGTGGGGTCCTACTTCCGTGCCCGAGGTGCCGCGCTGCCCGAGCCGCCCTTCCTCGACGAGGTGCCACTGGACTTCGGCATCGCCGATGCGTCGGCGCACTATCACGTGCCGCTGCTGGCGAGCCCGTGGGCGTATTCGACCTACCGCGGTTCGTGAGCCAGTCTGTATACAGATGGACGCCTACCTCCTCGACTGGGCCAACCTCCTGCTGCGCTGGGCCCACGTGGTCGTCGCGATCGCGTGGATCGGCTCCTCGTTCTACTTCGTCTTTCTCGACAACAGCCTTACCCCGCCCACCGACTCGGCCTTGAAGGACAAGGGTGTCAGCGGCGAGCTGTGGGCCGTGCACGGCGGCGGCTTCTACCACCCGCAGAAGTACCTCGTCGCGCCCAAGGCGCTGCCCGAGCACCTGCACTGGTTCTACTGGGAGAGCTACTCGACCTGGCTGACCGGCTTCGGCCTGCTCACGGTGCTGTACCTCTTCAACGCCGGCACGTTCCTCATCGACAAGAGCGTGCACGCGTGGTCGCCGGCCGCGGCGATCGCGGCGGCGCTGGGCTTGCTGGCCGTGTTCTGGCTGGTCTACGACGCGATCTGCCGCGTGAGCCTGCGCATGATGGGCGCCGCGGCCGACAAGGCGGTCGGCGTGCTCGTCGCGCTGGTGGTCGTGTTCGCCTCATGGCTGGCCTGCCAGCTGTTCGCCGGGCGCGCCGCGTTCTTGCTGGTGGGCGCGATGATGGCCACGGCGATGAGCGCCAACGTCTTCTTCTGGATCATTCCCGGCCAGCGCAAGGTGATCGCGCAGATGAAGGCCGGCGAGCCGGTCGATCCGGTCCACGGCCAGCGCGCCAAGCAGCGCAGCGTGCACAACACCTACTTCACGCTGCCGGTGCTGTTCTCGATGCTCAGCAACCACTACGGCACGCTCTACGGCCACCGGCACAACTGGCTGGTGCTGGCGCTGATGATGCTGGCGGGCGCGCTGATCCGGCACTTCTTCGTCGCGCGCCACCAGCGCAAGGTTGCGGGCCGGCCCGCGCCGTGGGGCTTTGCGATCGCTGGGACGCTGCTGCTGGCGGCCGTGGCCGTGTGGCTCAAGCCGGCACCGACGTCGGCCGCGGCGCAGGCCGCGCCGCCGGGCTTTGCGCAGGTGAGGGTGGTGATCGAGCAGCGCTGCGTGATGTGCCACAACGCGCAGCTCGCCAACAAGAACGTCGCGCTGCACACGCCCGAGCTGATCGCGCAGCACGCGCAGCAGGTCTACCAGCAGGCGGTGGTGCAAAAGCTCATGCCGCTGAACAACGCGACGCAGATCACCGAGGCGGAGCGCGCCCTGATCGGGCGCTGGTTCGAGGCGGGCGCGCCGACGCGCTGAACCGCCCGGCGGCTCAGGCCACGTTGCGGCCGAGGAACTTCCAGCCCCCGGAGAGCTTCACGAAGACGAAGCCGGTGGCGGCGTCGTGGAAGACCTCGTGCGACGCGAGACCGCCGTCGCGGCCGGCGAAGGCCCAGCCCTGGGGCAGCTTCACGAACACGAAGTCCGTGGCGCGGTCGTGGAACACGTCGTAGACCTCGGCGCGGCTCGCGACGGCGGTCGTTTCGTTGCCCAGCACCGAGGCGTGGGTCGTGGTCAGGCCGAGCGCAAGGGTGATGGCGGCGGCGAAGGCTTGGATGCGGTTCATGGGTACTCCGTGGACAGGTCGTGGATGGCGGCCGGTCGGGCGACCGGCAGTCCCGCAACGGGTAGCCGACATCCCTGGTAAGGGATAACCCTAGTATAGCGGCAACCTTGCTGCGCCGCACAAACTGGCGTAGAGCAGGTTGAGTCTCATCGTCTGCGAGATCCCTCGAAGAGAATCCTCGTCCCGGTCGACCGCAATCACCGCCTTCACCGTGACCGACGAACCGACGAGCGCGTTCCTGGCCGCGTCCCCGTGGGCGACGGCGCTGTCGCCCGAGCAGCTGCGGCGCGTGCGCAACGAAGCCACCACGTCGCGCTTCGCGGCCGGCGCGACCGTCTGCGTGCGCAACTCGCCGGCGCAGCACTGGCTCGGCGTCGCCGAAGGCATGCTCAAGCTCGAGACCATCGCGTCGGACGGGCGCACCACCACCTTCGCCGGCGTGCCCTCCGGTGCCTGGTTCGGCGAAGGCGCGGTGCTCAAGGGCGAACCGCGTCCGTACTCGGTGATCGCGATCCGCGACAGCGTGGTGGTGTTCGTGCCGCGCCAGGTCTTCCTCGAGCTGCTGGAGGGCAGCCAGGCCTTCAGCCGCTGGCTGATCGACCAGCTCAATGCGCGGCTCGCGCACTACGTCGCGCTGGTGGAGAACTTTCGCCTGAACGACTCGACCGCGCGGGTCGCGTACTGCCTGTCGGAGCTGTTCAACCCGCAGCTCTATCCGAACACCTCGCCCAAGCTGGCGATCTCGCAATCGGACATCGCGCGGCTGAGCGGGCTGTCGCGCCAGATCACCAATCGCTCGCTGCAGGAGCTGCAGGAGTCGGGCCTGATCCGCGTCGGCTACGGGCGCGTGGAAGTGCTGGACCTGGCCCGCCTGCAGCGGGCCGCCCAGACGGGTTGAGGCTTCAGAACGGGCCGGTGGCGGTGGCCACGTGCATCACCGGCACCGCCTGCTCGACCGCGGCGCGCTCCTGCGCGGCCAGCGCGCGCGCGAAGCCCTCGCGTTGCTGCAGCCGCTCCCAGTAGGCCCGCACGGCCGGCTTGAACGAGGCCTCCAGTCCGATGTGCTGGGCCAGCATCAGGGCGTAGCCGACCGAGATGTCGGCCGCCGTGAAGCGCCGGGCGCAGACGAAGGCCTGCGCCGCGAGCAGCGGCTCGAGCGTGCGCAGCCTCGACAGGAACCAGCGCGTGTAGTCCTCGACGACCTGCGGCTGCTGGCGCTCGGGGGCCTCGAAGCGGCCGTAGCGCAGCACCAGCGTCTGCGGAAAGGTCAGCGTCGCTTCGCCGAAGTGCAGGAAGTTCAGGTAGGCGCCGAAGTCCGCTTCGTCGACCTCCACGTTCAGCGCCCGCGGCGAGTGCCGCGCGGCGAGGAACTGGCAGATCGCGGCCGATTCGGTCATGCGCGTGGCGCCGTCGAGGAAGGCCGGGATCGTGCCCAGCGGATTGACTTCGAGGTAGGCGCTCGCCGTCAGCCGGGGCGGGAAGGCCAGCATCTTGAGCTGGTAGGGCAGCCTCAGTTCCTCCAGCATCCACAGCGGCCGGAACGAGCGCGCGCTCATGCAGTGATAAAGGGTGATCGTCATCGCAATGGTCGTCCTGGCCCTGGTCTCATGCCTCGCCGGCCAGCCGCGTGATCGCCTCGCGGCTGCCGGCAAGCTCGCGCAGGCGGAACTTCTGGATCTTGCCGGTCGCGGTTTTCGGCAAGGCGAGGAAGCGCACCTGCCGCGGGCACTTGAAGTGCGCCAGCCGTTCGCGGCAGAACTCGACCAGCTGCGCCTCGCTCACCGACGCCGCATCCGACCGCAGCTCGACGAAAGCGCAGGGCACCTCGCCCCACTTGTCGTCGGGGCTGGCCACGACGGCCGCGCCGAGCACGGCGGGATGCTGGTGCAAGACGTCCTCCACCTCGACCGACGAGATGTTCTCGCCGCCCGAGATGATGATGTCCTTCTCGCGGTCGGTGATCTGCAGGTAGCCGTCCGGATGGACGACCGCGATGTCGCCGGTGTGGAACCAGCCGCCGGCAAAGGCCTTCGCGGTGCTGGCCGGGTTCTTGAGGTAGCCCATCATCACCGTGTTGCCGCGGATCAGGATCTCGCCCGCGGTGCGGCCGTCGTGCGGCACCGGCTGCAGCGTCTGCGCGTCCGCGACCATCAGCCCTTCGAGCGCCGCGGCGCGCACGCCCTGGCGCGACTGCAGGCGCGAGCGCTGGCCCGCGGGCAGCTCGTTCCAGGCCGGCTGCCAGGCGCAGCTGACCGGCGTGCCGCAGACCTCGGTGATGCCGAACACGTGGTCCACCTCGAAGCCCATTGCCGACACCTTTTCCAGCACCGCCGCTGGCGGCGGCGAACCCGCGGTCAGCACCCTCACGCGGCGCGGCAGCGGCTCGCGGCCCTGTGCCGGGCCATCGGTGAGCATCGCCATCACGGTCGGCGCGGCGCAGAAGTGATCGACGCCGTGCTCGGCGATCGCCTCGAAGATCGCCGGCGCCGTCACCTTGCGCAGGCAGACGTGGGTGCCGGCCGCCGCGGTGATGGCCCAGGTGAAGCACCAGCCGTTGGCGTGGAACATCGGCAGCGTCCACAGCTAGACCGGGTCGCGCGGCAGCGGCCAGCTGGTGAACTGCAGCAGGCTCATCAGGTAGGTGCCGCGATGGCTGGCCACCACGCCCTTGGGATCGCCGGTGGTGCCGGAGGTGTAGTTCAGCGCGATCGGCGCCCATTCGTCGGCCGGCGGCACGCCGGCGAACGCGGGGTCGCCTTCAGCCAGCAGCGACTCGTAGTCGGTCGCGCCGATCGACACGCCTTGCGGGCCCAGCGCGTCGTGGATGCCGATCACCAGCGGCGGGTGCTCGAGCAGCGCGACGGCGCGCGCCGCCAGCGCCGCGAACTCGCTGTCCACGAGCAGCAGCTTGGCCTCGCCGTGGCGCAGGATGAAGGCGACGCCTGGCGCGTCGAGCCGGCAATTGATCGCGTTGAGCACCGCGCCTGACAGCGGCACGCCGAAATGCGCCTCCAGCATGGCGGGCGTGTTGGGGGCCAGGATCGAGACCGTGTCGCCGCGCCGCACGCCGCGCCCGACCAGCGCCGACGCCAGCCGGCGGCAGCGCTCGCGGGTTTGCGACCAGGTCTGGCGCTGCGGCCCGTGGACGATGGCGACGCGCTGCGGATAGACATCGGCGCAGCGGTCCAGGAACCCGAGCGGGCTCAGCGGAACGTGGTTGGCGAGGTTGCGGTCGAGGCCGTTCGAGAACGCGGTGGGGCTCATGCGGTTGTCTCCATGCGCAGCGTGCTGTGGCGCCCAGTGGAGCAGCCCGCCCGGCGATGAACTGTCAGAGCTCGGACAGTCCAGGGTTTCTCCTAGAGAAACCGTGGCGAGGCGCCGCGCCGGCCGCGCTGCGGGAACGACCCTTGCCCGAGCCGGCCACGCCGCCGCCGCGTCGGCGCGGCATCAACCATCGAAAGGGGCATACCCATGGGATCCAAGGCGACGGATGCGCAACGGCTGCAGGAACTGCTGTACGAGGCGCTCGAGACCGAGGCCGGCGGCATCCAGATCTACGAAGCGGCACTGGAATGCGCCCAGAACGAGGACCTGAAGAAGGAATGGGGCGAGTACCTCGAGCAGACCCGCACGCACCACGAGGTGCTGCTGGGCGTGTTCGAGGACCTGGGGCTCGACGCCGGCGCGCGCACGCCGGGCTGCGAGGTGGTCGCGCATCTCGGCCAGTCGCTCGTCGAGGCGATGCGCATGGCCCAGACGCGCGCGACGCCGAGCGCGGCCGAGCGCGTGGCCTGCGAGTGCGTCGTGCTGGCCGAGACCAAGGACCACCTGAACTGGCAGCTGCTCGGCCACTTCGCCGAGCGCCAGAGCGGGCGCGCCGCCGAAGTGCTGAAGAAGGCGCACGACGAGGTGATGAAGGACGAGGACCACCACCTGTTCCACTCCAAAGGCTGGTGCCGCGAGCTGTGGATCGACGCGCTCGGCATGCCGGCCGTGCTGCCGCCGCCCGAGGAGGTCAAGCAGGTCGAGACGGCGATCGGCGCGTCGCGCGCGGAGCAGTCGCGCGAGCGCATGCTCAAGCGGCAGCGCTGACGCGACGCCAGAACGGGAGAACGACATGGCCCAGTACGGCAAGAAGGCGTCCGAGAAGGTCGAGCGGGCGGTGCACGAGCAAAAGCACGGCACGCTGCGCTCGGGCACGTCGGGCAAGAAGGTCACGAGCCGCAAGCAGGCGGTGGCGATCGGCCTGTCCGAGGCGCGCAAGGCCGGCGCCAAGGTGCCGCCGCCCAAGAAGGGCTCGCGCAGCCATTGAGAGCGGCCGCCGCCAAGGCCCGGCGCGCGTCGCAGGGCGTGCTCGCGCCGGCGCTGCCGCGTTCGCGCGTCGCGCTGCTGCTGGTCGACCTGATCAACCCGCTGCAGTTCGACGGCGCCGAGGACCTGGCTGCGCCGGCGGTCGCGGCCGCGCGCTGCACCGCGGCGCTCAAGCGCCGGCTTGCGCAGCAGGGCGTGCCGGCGATCTACGTCAACGACAACTTCGGCCACTGGCAATCGGACTTTCGCGGTGTGATCGCGCGCTGCCGCCGCAGCGGCGGGCCGGCGGCGGCGCTGGTGCGCCTGCTGGCGCCGCGCCGCGACGATCTCGCGGTGCTCAAGCCGCGGCACTCGGCCTTCTACGGCACGCCGCTGGACCAGCTGCTCGAACAGATCGGCGCGCGCGAACTGGTGATCGCCGGCCTGGCCACCGACCTGTGCGTGCAGTTCAGCGCGGCCGATGCCTACGTTCACGGCTACCGCCTGTGGGTGCCCGAGGACTGCACGGCGGCCGAATCGGCCGAGCGCAAGGATGCCGCGCTGGCCTGGATGCGCGAGGCGCTCAAGTGCCGCACGACGGCGGCCGGCGGCACTTTGCGATGATCGCGGCATGACCGCCGCACTGCACTCCGCTGCCGCCCCCGATCCCCGCCGCGACCCGCGCGGCTTCCTGCGCGCGCTGTACGACACCGCCGTCGCCCGCGCCCAGCCCGCCGAGGTCATCGCCGACTTCCTGCCGCCGCCGCCCAAAGGCCGCACGCTGGTGATCGGTGCCGGCAAGGCCGGCGGTGCGATGGCCGCGGCGGTCGACGCGCTGTGGCCGGCGGAGGCGCCGCTGTCGGGCCTGGTCATCACGCGCTACGACCACGTGCCCGCGGCCCACCGCGCGCGGCCCGGGCGCATCGAGGTGGTCGAGGCCGCGCATCCGGTGCCCGACGCGGCCGGGCTGGCCGCCACGCGCCGGCTGATGGAGCTCACGCGCGGGCTCACGGCCGACGACCTCGTGCTGTGCCTGATCTCCGGCGGCGGCTCGGCCCTGCTCACGCAGCCGGCGCGCTGGGGCGACGACGGGCCGGGCGGCAGCCTCACGCTCGACGACAAGCAGCGCATCAACCGCGCGCTGCTCGAAAGCGGCGCCGCGATCGGCGAGATGAACTGCGTGCGCAAGCACCTCTCGGCCGTCAAGGGCGGGCGGCTCGCGGCGATGTGCGCGCCGGCGCGCGTGGTCACGCTGCTGATCTCCGACGTGCCGGGCGACGAGCCGGCGGTGATCGCCAGCGGCCCGACGGTGCCCGACGCCACCAGCTGCGCCGACGCGCTCGCGATCCTGGAGCGCTACCGCATCGACGTGCCCGCCGCCGCGCGCGCTGCGCTGCAAGACGGCACGCTCGAGACGCCCAAGCCCGGCGACGCGCGCTTCGCGGGCCACGAGGTGAAGCTCATCGCCGCGCCGCAGGCCTCGCTGGAGGCGGCCGCGGCGCTGGCCCGCGCGCACGGCCTCGAGGCGCACATCCTGAGCGACGAGATCGAAGGCGAGTCGCGCGTGGTCGGCGCGCTGCACGCGGCGCTGGCGCGCCAGGTCGCGCACCGCGGCCAGCCGTTCAAGGCGCCGTGCGTGATCCTCTCCGGCGGCGAGACCACGGTGACGGTGCAGCGGCGCGAAGGGCTCAAGCTCGGCCGCGGCGGGCGCGCCGGCGAGTTCCTGCTCGGCTGCGCGCAAGCGCTCGCGGGCCAGCCCGGCGTGCACGTGATCGCGGCCGACACCGACGGCATCGATGGCGTCGAAGACAACGCCGGCGCGATCGTCGCGCCCGACACGCTTTCGCGCGCTCGCTCGCTCGGCCTGTCGGTGGCTGACCACCTCGACCGCCACGATGCCTATGGCTTCTTCTCGGCGCTGGGCGACCTGGTGGTCACCGGGCCGACCTTCACCAACGTCAACGACTTCCGGGGGGTGCTCGTATGCTGACCGCTGCCTTGCCCAGCCATGAAGGCTTTCGCTGCGAGGTGCTGGCCGAGGCCGACTTGCCGGCGCTGCAGGCCTTCTTCGAGGCCAATCCCGAGTACTTTCATGCGGTCTGCGGCGAGCCGCCGCGCCCCGACGAGGCGCGGCAGGAGTTCGACGACCGGCCGCCCGAAGACATGCCCTACGAGGGCGTGTGGCTGCTGGGCTTTCGCGACGTCGCCGGCGAGCTGGTTGCGATGGCCTCGGTGCTCGGCAACTTCCTCGCGCCGGGCGTGTGGCACATCGGCCTGTTCATCGTCGCCTCGCGCCTGCACGGCAGCGGCGTCGCGCAGCAGACGTACGCCGCGCTCGAAGGCTGGATGCGCGCGAGCGGCGCGCAGTGGATCCGCCTCGGCGCGGTGATCGGCAACGCGAAGGCCGAGCGCTTCTGGGAGAAGATGGGCTACGCGGAGGTGCGTCGGCGCGATGGCGTGCCGATGGGGCAGCGCGTCAACGACCTGCGGGTGTTCGTCAAGCCGCTGGGCGCGGCCGGGGTGGACGACTACCTGAGCGTGGTGCCGCGCGACCGGCCGGCGTCGGCACTGCCGTAGGCGCCGCGCTCACGCGGCCGGCGCCACCCGCGACGCCAGGTCCGACGTCAGCACCCGCACCCGGTCGGCCAGGTGCAGCGCCATGTTGGTGATCAGCTTGGCGGTCAGCGCCGGGTGCTGCTGCGTCAGGCGCTGGAAGGACTCGAGCGACATCACCAGCGCGGTGACATCGGACTCGGCCACCGCCTCGGCCGAACGCGACGAGCCGCCCAGCACCGCCATCTCGCCGATCGACGCGCCGGGCGCGAACGAGACCAGCCGGCGCATCGTGCCCGGCAGGCGCAGGCCGATCTCGCCGCGCAGGCTGATGTAGATCGCGTCGCCCGGATCGCCGACGCGAAACAGCACCTGGCCCTTCGCAAACTCGTGCTGCGTCAGCTCCGCGGCGAGCAGCTCGAGCTCGTCGGCTGTGAGCCCGCGCGCGATCATGGTCTCGGCCAGCGCGAGGCACTGGTCGTCCGGGCGCTCGATGTGCAGCTGTTCGAGCAGGCGGTCCTCGGCTTCCTCGAGCGCGGCGTCGGCGTCGTCGTCGAAGCGCGGCACGGCCAGGCCTTCGCTGCGCGCCACCGCGGCCATGGTCGCGCGGCGCGGGTCCTGCGCGTCCCATTCGGCGAACACCAGGGTCTTGCCCATGCGCTGCCAGTCCTCGGCCGCTTCGCCGAGGATGCGCGCGGCGGTGACGTCGAGCTCGCCGACGCGGTGCAGGTCGAGGATGGCGGTGTCGACCTGCGGCGCCAGCCCCTGCAGCTCGGCGCGCAGCGCGTCGGCGGTGCCGAAGAACAGCGGTCCTTCGAGGTCGAGCACGGCCAGGCGCTGGCCGTGGCGCCGCAGCGCCTCGCTCACGGCCGGCGAGCGCGTCTTCAGCGAGCGGCACTGATCGCCGCGGCGCACCAGGCGCACCACGTCGCGCAGGTTGGAGCGCACGAACAGCAGCACCGCGAAGGTGGCGCCGACCAGCACCGCGAGCCCCAGGCCCTGCGCCACGCAGCACAGCGCAACGACCACGGTGACCAGCCAGTTCGCGCCGAGGTCGCGCTGGCGTTGCCCGTCGCCGTCGCGCCGCTGGCGCCACAGCTCCAGCGGCGTGAGCCACAGGCTCGACGACACCATCGACAGGCCCAGCGCCACCAGCACGCCGCCCACCGCGCTGACCGGCAGCACGCCCAGCAGCTGGGGCGCGAGCAGCAGCACGCCCAGCAGCGCGGCGGCGTAGGCAAGCACGATGTGGCGCTGCTGCGGCGAGCGCGTCACCAGGCCGGTCGAGGCCGGGATCGCGGGCGATGCCGGCAGGCCGCCGACCGCGGCCGAGGCGAGGTTCGCGATGCCCTGCGCGACGAGCTCGCGATTGGCGTTGCGGCTTCGGCGCAGCCGGCCGTCGATCAGCGAGGCGGCCAGCAGCGCGTCGAGGCTGATCACCAGCGCGGCCGTCAGCGCATAGCCTCCCAGCAGCGCGAGCACGGCCGGGTTGCCCAGCAGCGCGCCCCACGGTTGCGCGCCGACGCTGGCGCCGAACCAGAACGGCGGCCATTGCGGCACGCCGACCGTGGGGCCGAGGCTGTCTCGCAGCCAGGTGTGCGCGAAGGCCGCCTGCAGCGCGGTCGCGACGCCCAGCGCCAGCACGACCGGCGGCACGCGCCAGTGGCGGTGTTCGCCGATCCAGGTCAGCGCCAGGGCCGTGAGGCCGACCACCAGCGCGAGCGGATGGACCGGCAGCTCGGCCAAGCCGGCATTGAAGCCGTGGCCCATCACGGCGGTCGAGGCGCTGCCGATCAGCAGCAGGCCGACGCCGGTGGCCAGGCCGGCGCGCACCGGCTGCGGCGTGTACTTCACCAGAGCGCCGATGCGCAGCAGGCCGAACAGGGCCGTCAGCACGCCGCCCGCCGCGATGCCCAGCGCGACCAGCCCCAGCACCTGGGCCGGCGCCTCGGTCGCCGGGCCGGGCACGAGCGGCAGCAGTGCGGCAACCAGGCCGGTGGTCAGCAAGGCGAGCGCCGCGCCGGCATCGACCGCCAAGCGCCCGCCGCCGGCCAGCGAGGACACCGCGCAAGCGATGGCAGCGCCGAAGAGGGCGAGCGCCATCGCCGAAGCGCTGAAGGTGGCGCCCAGCGGCGCGAGCGCCATCAGGCCGTAGGCCGCGTTCTCGGGCGCATGCGTCAGCGCGCTCGACAAGGCGGTCCCGGTGGTCGACAGCCGTTCGCTCCAGGCGGAGCCGCGGGACGGTTCGGACGCTGACTGCGAAGCGATGGCGGAACCTCCCGTCGGGCTGCGGGTGATGCTCGGCTCGGCTGCGCCGGCCGCAGGGATGATAGTGGCGACCTGCGGCTTCTGTCCGAGGCGACGTGCCCGTATGCTGCGCCCCGCCGTGAGTGCCGGCGCGTGGATCGCTCGCTTTCGGTGTCTACGATCAACCAACGCTCAACAGGGATCCGAACCCATGAAGCTTCGACTCGCACTGGCCATCGCCTGCACCGCGGCCATCGTCTCGCCGCTGGCGACCGCCCAGTCCAATGACGAGGGCGCGAAGGTCCTGCAGGCGCAGGAGTACTGCTACGCGGTCGCCGGCATGGCCAACATGACGGTGCTCAACCGCAACGCGGGCAAGACGCTGGACGAGCAGCTCGCGCTGCGCAAGACGTCGCTGGGCGAGGGCTCGGCGGAGTACAAGCTCGCCGCCGATATTGCGAGCCAGGTCTACGAGAAGGACTTGAAGGCGCCGCTGCCCGTGGCGACCGACGTGCTGCGCGGCTGCCTGGAAGCACGCGGCGCCGGCAAGCTCTACAGCCGCAAGGCGACCGAGGTGTGCCCGGCCATCGGCCTGCTGGTCGCCGAAGTCTCGGCGGCGCGCTCGCGCGGCGCGACGGCCGAGCAGGTGGCTGCGCTGGTCGGCGATCGCTACGGCAGGCTCTCCAGCACCTATGGCGGCGGACTCGAGAAGCTGTCGGCGAAGTACGCCGAAGGCGCCAAGCCGGACAACGGTTCGCTGGACTACACGATGTGCATGATCCAGGGGATGAGCGGAGCGCGTTGATGGGACCGACCCGGCCCATACCCTCGGCTTGACCGCGGCCGATAGTCATCGTACAACCGCCCCATGTCCGCTCTCGCCCCCGTCCGCCGCAAGCCCCGCTCGCTGACCCTCGACCTCGTCGATGCGCTCGGCGACCGCATCCGCGACGGCCGCCTCGCGCCCGGCGACAAGCTGCCGACTGAAGCCGAGGTGATGGAGGAGTTCGGTGTCAGCCGCACCGTCGTGCGCGAGGCGATCTCGCGGCTGCAGGCGGGCGGCCTGGTGGCGACGCGGCACGGCATCGGCAGCTTCGTGGTCGGGCCGGGCGACGGCAGCGCGTTTCGCGTCTCGCCGCAGCAGCTGGCGACGCTGCACGACGTGATCGCCGTGCTCGAACTGCGCATCGGCCTGGAGACCGAGGCCGCGGGTCTCGCGGCGCAGCGACGCGACGAGAGCGATCTCGCGGCGATGCGCGAGGCGCTCGACGCCTTCGAGGCGGCGGTTGCCGCGGGTCGCGACGCCGTGAGCGCCGACTTCCGCTTCCATCTCGCGGTGGCGCGCGCGACGCGCAACCCGCACTTCGCGGGCGTGCTCGCGGCGCTGGACACCTCGATCATTCCGCGCGCGCGCATCGCGCTGCCGCGGCAGACCAAGGCGCAGCAGCGCGAGTACCTGCGCCGCGTCAACGCCGAGCACGAGAGCATCCTCGACGCGATCGCGGCGCAGGACGCCGAGGCCGCGCGCGCCGCAATGCGCACCCACCTCGCCAACAGCCGCGAGCGCCGCCGGCGCGCCGCCGCGCAACAGGGCGCCTGAACCCTTCGGACCGCACGGGCTTGCATGTCGCTCGAACTAGGTTGTACGATGACATACAACAGAAGTCAAAAGGCTTCGTCGGACAAGAAGGCCTCAGGCCTCGCCGCTTTCGCCAGCGTCTCGCGCGCATCGAAGACGCTGCTTTCGATCCACCTCGTCGAGGAGACATTTCCATGAAGCGTCTGCTGGCCGCTGTTGCGGCTCTCGGTCTCATCTGGTCCGGCGCCGCGCAGGCCTGGCCCGACAAGCCCGTCACCGTCGTCGTACCGTTCCCGCCCGGCGGCTCGACCGACACGCTGGCGCGCGCGCTCGCGCCCAAGCTGCAGGAAAAGCTCGGCCAGACCTTCGTGGTCGACAACAAGGCCGGCGCCACCGGCACCATCGGCGCCGGCCAGGTCAAGCGCGCCGCGCCCGACGGCTACACCTTGCTGGTCACCTCGCTCGGGCCGCTCGTGATCGCGCCGCACCTGATCAAGGGCGGCGTGCCGTACGACGCGACCAAGGACTTCGATCTCATCACCGTGGCCGTGCAGGCGCCCAACGTGCTGGTCGTGCCGGCGGCCTCGCCGTTCAAGAGCGCGGCCGACGTCGTCGCCGCGATGAAGAAGGAGCCGGGCAAGCTGAGCTTCGCGTCGTCGGGCAACGGCTCGTCGGACCACCTGACGATCGAGCTGCTCTGGCAGCAGACCGGCACCTCCGGCGTGCACGTGCCCTACAAGGGCGGCGCACCGGCGATCTCCGATCTGCTCGGCGGCCAGGTGGATGCCTCGTTCCAGAACGTCAACGCGGTGATGCCGCACATCGTGGCCGGCAAGCTGCGCGCGCTCGCGGTCACCGGCGACAAGCGCAGCCCGGTGCTGCCGGATGTGCCGACGCTCGCCGAGGCGGGCGTCAAGGGCGTCGACGTCTATTCGTGGCAGGCGGTCGCCGCGCCGCGCGGCCTGCCGGCCGACGTGAAGAGCAAGCTGCACGCGGCGGTGATCGCGGCGCTGAACGACGCGGCGGTGCGCGAGCAGTTCACCAAGGTCGGTTTCGAGGTGGTGGGCAATACGCCGGAGCAGTTCACGCAGTTCCAGCAGAAGGAGTTCGTGCGCTGGAAGAAGGTCATCGAGACCGGAAAGATCACCGCTGATTGAGGCCCGGCCTTGCCCTCACCCCACCCCTCTCCCGCGCGCGGGAGAGGGAGCCAGATAGCGCATCTCAGGCATTGCACTCCCTCTCCCGCGGGCGGGAGAGGGCAGGGGTGAGGGTCCAGCCCGCGGCGTCATCCATCAAGCCATGAACACCACTCCCGTCATCACCTCGCTGCGCGCGATTCCCGTCGCCGGCCGCGACAGCATGCTGCTCAACCTGAGCGGCGCCCACGCCCCGTACTTCACGCGCAACCTGCTGGTGCTCGAAGACAGCGCCGGCAACACCGGCGTCGGCGAGGTGCCGGGCGGCGAGAAGATCCGCCAGACGCTGGACGACGCCAAGTCCCTCGTCGTCGGCCAGCCGATCGGCGACGTGCAGCGCGTGCTGAGCCGCATGCGCCACGCCTTTGCCGACCGCGACGCCGGCGGGCGCGGCCTGCAGACCTTCGACCTGCGCACCACGATCCACGCGGTCACCGCGGTCGAGTCGGCGATGCTCGACCTGCTGGGCCAACACCTCGGCGTGCCGGTGTGCGCGCTGCTCGGCGAAGGCCAGCAGCGCGAGTCGGTCGAGATGCTGGGCTATCTGTTCTTCGTCGGCGACCGCACGAAGACCGACCTGCCCTACGCGACGCCGCAAGACGAGGCAGCCGACGCCGACGACTGGCAGCGCCTGCGCCACGAGGCCGCGCTGACGCCCGGGGCGGTGGTGCGCCTGGCCGAGGCCGCGAAGGCGCGCTACGGCTTCAACGATTTCAAGCTCAAGGGCGGCGTGCTCTCGGGCGAGGCCGAGGTCGAGGCCATCGTCGCGTTGCACGAGCGCTTTCCCGAAGCGCGCGTCACGCTCGACCCCAACGGCGGCTGGCTGTTGAAAGACGCGGTGCGCCTGCTGCGCGACCTGCGCGGCGTGCTGGCCTATGCCGAGGACCCGTGCGGCGCCGAAGAGGGCTTCTCGGGCCGCGAGGTGATGGCCGAGTTCCGTCGCGCCACCGGTCTGCCGACGGCGACCAACATGGTCGCGACCGACTGGCGCCAGATGGCGCACGCGCTCGCGCTGCAGTCGGTCGACATCCCGCTCGCCGACCCGCATTTCTGGACCATGGCCGGCTCGGTGCGCGTCGCGCAGAGCTGCCGCGACTGGGGCCTCACCTGGGGCTCGCATTCGAACAACCACTTCGACGTCTCGCTCGCGATGTTCACCCACGTCGGCGCCGCCGCGCCGGGCAAGGTGACCGCGATCGACACGCACTGGATCTGGCAGGACGGCCAGCGCCTGACGAAGCAGCCGCTGCAGATCGTTGGCGGCCACGTGCAGGTGCCGGCCAAGCCCGGCCTCGGCGTCGAGCTCGACATGGCCGAGGTCGAGCGCGCCCACCAGCTCTACCTGCAGCAGGCCTTAAGCGCGCGCGACGACGCCGTGGCCATGCAGTACCTCATTCCCGGCTGGCGCTTCGACCCGAAGCGGCCCTGCCTGGTGCGCTGATCGGCAAGACGACACCTCATCAAGGAGACAAGACGACATGAAGACGAGCCTCACCCGCCGCCACTGGCTGCAGCTGGCCGCCGGCACCGCCTCGCTGGCCCTCGCCGGCTTCGCGCAAGCGCAGTCCTGGCCGAGCCAGACCGTGCGCATCGTCGTGCCGTACTCGCCCGGCGGTTCGTCGGACATCATCGCGCGCGCGATCTCGGGACCGCTCTCCGAGGCGCTCAAGCAGACCGTGATCGTCGAGAACAAGCCGGGCGCCAACGGCAACACCGGCACCGACTTCGTCGCCAAGGCCAACGACGGCCACACCTTCTTGCTGTGCGACGTCGGCGCGCTGGCGATCACGCCCTCGGTCTACAGTCGCCTGCCGTTCGATCCGAGCAAGGATCTGAAGAGCGTCGCGATGCTCGCCTACTCGCCGCACCTGCTGGTGGTGCACCCGTCGGTGCAGGCCGCCAGCCTCAAGGAACTGGTGGAGCTGTCGCACAAGCAGAAGCTCAACTTCGCGGTCACCGCGATCGGCAGCGCACCGCACCTGGCCGGCGTTGCGGTCGAGAAGGCCACCAAGGCCGAGTGGACCTACATCCCCTACAAGGGCGGCGCGCAGGCGATCGGCGACACCGTCGCCGGCCAGACCCAGGTGCTGATGAACGGCATGCTGGCGACGCTGCCGCACGTGCAGTCGGGCAAGCTCAAGGTGCTGGGCGTGTCCAAGTCGACCCGCGTGCCGCTGCTGGCCAATGTGCCGACGATCGCCGAGCAGGGCGTCAAGGGCTTCGAGTCCGGCACCTGGCAGGGCGTGCTGATGCCGGCGAACACGAAGCCGGAGGTGATCGCCAAGCTCTCGGCCGAGCTCACGCGCATCATCCGCTCGCCCGAGGTGCGCGAGCGCCTGGTCTCGCAAGGCGCCGAGGTCTACACGATGACGCCGGTCGAGATGAGCACCTTCTTCGAGAAGGAGCGCAAGAACTGGGCGACGGTGGTGGCGCAAGGCGGGGTGAAGATCGAATGAAGCGGGTTCTTCTCGCCGGCCGCATGACGCCCGCGCTCGAAGCGCGGCTGCGCGAGGCCTACGAGGTCACCAGCCTGGCCGACGCGGCCGACCCCGCCTCGCTGGTCGCCGCGCACGGCGCGCGCTTCGACGGCCTGGTCACCTCGGCGGTCTACGGCGCGAGCGCCGAGCTGATCGCGCAGCTGCCGAACCTGAAGGTGATCTCCAGCTTCGGCGTCGGCCTCGACCGGCTCGACCTCGCGGCCGCGCAGGCGCGCGGCATCGTGGTCGGCTACACGCCCGACGTGCTCAACGACTGTGTCGCCGACCTCGCGATCGCGCTGATGCTCGACGTCGCGCGGCGCGTCTCGGAGGCCGACCGCTTCGTGCGCCGCGGCGCCTGGGCGGTGCCGGGCCAGGCGAGCTTTCCGCTCGGGCGCAAGGTCAGCGGCGCGAAGCTGGGCATCGTCGGCTTCGGGCGCATCGGCCAGACCATCGCGAAGCGCGCGCTGGGCTTCGAGATGGACATCCGCTACCACACGCGCCGTCCGGTGGCGGGCGCGGCATGGCCGCACGAGCCTTCGCTGGTCGAGCTGGCGCGCTGGGCCGACTACCTGATCGTCATCACCGCCGGCGGCGCCGGCACGCGCCATCTCGTCAACGCCGAGGTGCTCGACGCGCTGGGCCCCGAGGGCTTTCTGATCAACGTCGCGCGCGGCTCGGTGATCGACGAGCAGGCGCTGGTGCAGGCACTGGCCGACAAGCGCATCGCCGGCGCCGGGCTCGACGTCTTCGAGCGCGAGCCGCGCGTGCCCGAGGCGCTGTTCGCGCTCGACAACGTGGTGCTGCTGCCGCACGTGGCCAGCGGCACGCGCGAAACGCGCCAGGCGATGGCCGATCGCGTGTTCGACAACTTGGCCGCCTTCTTCGACGGCCGGCCGCTGCCCAGCAGCGCCCTCCAGGAATCACCATGAGAGAAAACCGCCTGCGCACGCTGTGGCGCAACGACCAGGCCGCCATCAACGGCTGGCTGGCCATTCCCAACAGCTTTGCCGCCGAGACCATGGCCCACCAGGGTTGGGACACGCTGACCATCGACTTGCAGCACGGCGTTGTCGACTACCAGGCGATGGTGACGATGCTGCAGGCGATCTCGACCACGCCCACCGTGCCCATCGTGCGCGTGCCCTGGCTCGAACCCGGCATCATCATGAAGACGCTGGACGCCGGCGCCTACGGCGTGATCTGCCCGATGGTCAACACGCGCGAGGACGCGCAGAAGTTCGTCGCCTACACGCACTACGCGCCCAAGGGCACGAGAAGCTTCGGCCCGGTGCGCGCGCTGCTCTACGGCGGCGCGGACTACCCGCAGCACGCCAACGACACCATCGTTCGCTTCGCGATGATCGAGACCGCGCAGGCGCTCGACAACCTGGATTCGATCCTCTCGGTCGAGGGCCTGGACGCGGTCTACATCGGGCCGAGCGACCTCTCGCTCTCGCTGGGCTGCCGGCCGGTGTTCGACGACGTCGACGCGCCGGTCGCGCAGGCGATCGAGCACATCCTCGAGCGCGCCACCGCCCACGGCCTCAAGGCCGGCGTGCACAACGGCCGCACCGACGTGGCGCTCGCACGCGTGGCCAAGGGCTTTCGCTTCGTCACCGTCGGCTCGGACGCGCGCCTGCTCGCGGCCGGCTCGCAGGACATCCTGAAGAGCATGCGCGCGGCGCCCGGTGCGGCGCTCGGCGGCGGCTATTGATCAACGACACAAGGACATCGACATGAAACTCGGATTCATCGGCCTGGGCATCATGGGCACGCCGATGGCGGGCCACCTGCGCGCCGCCGGCCACGACCTCTTCGTCAACACGCGCAGCCAGGTGCCCGCCGCGCTGCTCGAGGCCGGCGCGGTGGCGTGCAAGACGCCGGCCGAGGTGGCGAGCAACGCCGAAGTGATCTTCACGATGCTGCCGGACACGCCGGACGTCGAGAAGGTGCTGTTCGGCGAGAACGGCATCGCCTCGGCGCTCGGCAAGGGCAAGACCGTGGTCGACATGAGTTCGATCTCGCCGATCGAGACCCAGGCCTTCGCGCAGCGCGTCGAGGCCACCGGCGCCGACTGGCTCGACGCCCCAGTTTCCGGCGGCGAGGTCGGCGCCAAGGCAGCCTCGCTGACCATCATGGTCGGCGGCAAGGAAGAGACGTTCGCGCGCGTGCAGCCGCTGTTCGCGCTGATGGGCAAGAACATCACCCACGTCGGCGGCGCCGGCGCGGGCCAGGTCACCAAGGTTGCCAACCAGATCATCGTCGCGCTCAACATCGCCGCGGTCGGCGAGGCCCTGGTGTTCGCGAGCAAGGCCGGCGCCGACCCGGCCAAGGTGCGCGCCGCGCTGATGGGCGGCTTCGCGTCCAGCCGCATCCTCGAGGTGCACGGCGAGCGCATGATCAAGCGCAGCTTCGCGCCGGGCTTCCGGATCAAGCTGCACCAGAAGGATCTCAACCTCGCGCTGCAAGGCGCCAAGGCGCTGGGCGTGAGCCTGCCGCAGACGGCGGGCGCGGCGCAGCTGATGCAGGCCTGCGCGGCCAACGGGCTGGCGGATGCGGATCACTCGGCGCTGGTGAAAGCGCTGGAGCTGATGGCGAATCATCCGGTGGCGCAGGGGTGAAGTCGGGCCTGGCCCTCACCCCTGCCCTCTCCCGCTCGCGGGAGAGGGAGAGCTTTCCGTTCTGCTCCCTCGCCCCGCTTGCGGGGAGAGGGCTGGGGTGAGGGGTGCGTCACCCGACTCACTCCAGCCGGATCTCCCCGTCGTATCCCACCTCGAGCTGCAACGCCGCCACGCGCAGCGTCATCGTCGCCGCCAGCGTCTCGCCGCCGCCGAGCTTGCCGTCGGCGATCGCCTTCTGGACCGCGTGCTCGATCTCGCGCTGCGAGCTCACGCCCACGGTCTTGAGGAACTTGCGGATGCTGAGGTTGAAGGTTTCCTCGTCCATCGTCGTCTCCATCAGGATGCCGGCGGCGCCAGCACGGCAGCCACCGTCTCGCGCATGCGCTGCCAGTGCGTGCCTTCCCAGAACACGCGCTCGCAGGCGCTGCAGGCGGTGAAGCGCTGGTAGCGCTCGCGCACCATCGGCGGCAGGCGCGCTTCGACCAGGGCCTTGTCGATCGGCCGCAGCAGGCCGTTGCAGTCCAGGCAGCGCGTGAACGGCCGTGCCGAACGCGCGAGGTCGAGGCGCTCGAAGACTTCTCGCAGCTGCGCCTCGCTGCGAAGCGCGCGCACGTAGCAGCCGTGCGTGATGCCGCGGCGCTTGAGCAGGTCGCGGTCGCGCGTGAGCACGATGCGCTGCTGCTCGCGCGCCAGGCGCTCGATCGCGTCGTCCGCGAAGGCGTTGTCGTAGAGCGTGTCGAAGCCGGTCAGGCGCAGCAGATGGGCCAGGCCGCCCAGGTGCGCGTCGGCGACGAAGCGCAGCTCGCGCAGCGGCTGCGTGCGCACGCGCAGCAGCGGCGTGATGTCGAAGGCCTCGAACTTGGGGTAGACCGCGACGCGGTCGCCCTCGGCGACCAGGCGATCGAAGCCGACCGACTCGCCGTTGACCAGCACCAGCTCCACCTCGGTGTGCGGCACGCCCAGCGCCTCGATCATGTGCTTGGTCGTGGCCGCGCGCGCGCAGCGGCGGGCGAAGGCGCGCCCGCGCCGCTCGGGCGCGAGAAAGTCGTTCAGCTCCTCGTAGAAGCGGAACGTGGCGGTTGCCACCGCACCGCCCGGCCAGGCCGATCAGTGGGTGCGATCGCCGCTGATCGCGCCGTGGCGCGAGGCGCTCATCAGCTCGTGGAACTGCGCGCGCGACAGCCTCAGCAGGCGCTCGTGGTCGCCGGCCTCGACGTAGACCACGTCGTTGGCTTCCAGCTCGTCGTCGACCACGGTCTCGATGCCCCAGGCCATGCCGAACGCCGGCACGGCGCCGCGGTCGCAGTCGGCAAAGGTCTTGGCGACGCAGTCCTCGTCGGCGAGGTGAAGGTCTTCGCGGCCGAGCATGCGCGAGAGCTCGCCGAGCCGCAGCGCACGATCGGCCGGCAGCACCGCGACGATGTAGCCGTCATCGTCTTCGAGCAGCACCGATTTGGCGAGCTGGTGCGGCGGCACGTGGGCGCTGTGGGCGGTCTCGTAGCTGCTTCGGCTGCGGCCGTGGGCGAACACGTCGTAGCGGGCGCCGCGCTCGTCGAGGTAATGAACCAGGCGGGTGGGTAGGGACATGAGAGCCTCCATGCGTGATGCGAGGTCTTGCCGTTGCGGCGGCGCTCGGCTGCCGCAGCGCTAGATCAGTTTGCGCCCGTGCCGGCGCGATTGCCAGTCGCGCGGATGTGCGAGGAGGCGCTCGCTATCGGCTGACCGTTGGCGATGGTGTTGCGCGTCGGTGCGTCGCGCGCAGCAGCTCGCGCCGGTGCCAGCCGCGGCCCGCCCGGATCGGGTACTCGGCGACATGCAGGCCGTCGGCCGAGGCGATCTCGACGTACAGCACGGTGCCGTCGGCGGCGTCGTGTTCGCAGACGTAGGCCACCAGCGGCTCGGCGGGCGAGTCGCGCAAAAGGCGCTCGAACAGCGCGTGGCGCGCCGCCGGCACGCGCACGTCGGCCAGCCCGCGCGAGGCGGCCGGGACCCAGGAGGTGCCGAGCAGCTCGCCCGGGATGCAGGCGTCCATCTCGATCGCGTAGACCTGGCCCTCGCTGGTCATGCCGCGGCGGATGTTGCGCCGCAGCGCGAAGAAGAGCTCGTCGAAGGCCGCATTGATGTCCGAAGACTCCATGAAGCGCTGCGCCCGGCCGCCGCGATGGTCATGCAGGCAAGGGTCGAGCGCCCAGTCTTTGAGGTTGAAGCGGCCAAGGTTCATGGGTCGGTCTTCGGCGTTGGCAGCCGCAAGCTTGAGGCCGCCTGTCGCCTGCGACGTAACCGGGCGTCACACGGCGTGTGGCTGCCAGGCATGCGCCGCCTCGCCGAGCACGAAGCGCCCCAGCCCGGCGGCCGCCTGCGGCAGCCGGAACATGAGCTCACCGCTTGGCGAGATCACCGCGCTGCGGCCGGTCTTGGCGCCTTGCTCGGGGTAGTTGAGCGACTCGGGCCAGTTGGACTGCACCACATAGGCACCCAGGCGCTGCGCGAGTTGTTGCGCCTGCTGCACGTGCTGCGGCGGGTCGATGTGCTCGTCGCCGTCTTGCGGACCCATCAGGCCGGGCCAGAACACCAGCTCGGGCGCCTGACCGGCCAGATCGGCGCAGACCTCGTCGTGGTCCTCGATCTCGCGGCAGATCACGCCGCTGCAGCGCAGGCCCTGCAGCATGAGCACGGGGCGCTGCTGCCCGCGCGCGAAGAAGGTGGCCTCGGGGTCGGTGAGGCCGCGCTTGTCGACCGTGCCGACGTGGCGGCCCTGCTCGTCGATGAACAGCAGGCTGTTGAGGATGCGGCCCTCGTCGGCAAAGGTGGGCGCGCCCAGCACCGCGGCGATGGCGTGCCGCGCGCAGGCCGAGCGCACCTGCGCCAGCCACCCGGCCACCGCCTCGGGCCGTGCCTCGCGCGCGATCTGGCGGTGAAAGCCGGTGAGCGCCAGCTCGGGGAACACGCACAGCTGTGCGCCATCGGCCGCGGCCTGGGCGAGCAGTCGCACGATCGCGGCGGTGTTGTCGTCGCCGCGCCAGTGCATGGGCGGCTGGGCGATGGCGAGGTTCAGGGCCGGCAGAGGCGGACGGTCGAGGGGCAAGGCGCAACTCCGAGCAAGGCGTTGTGCGCGATTCTGTCTGGCGCCCGCGGCGCTGCTGTCAGCGGTACTTCGCCGCCGTGATGAACTGCCCGAAGCTCTCGCACCAGACGATGGCGGTGGTGTATTGCGCCGGGTCCACCGAGGCCGGCACCGCGACGACGAAGTTCTGGAAGGTCCTCACGTCGCCCACACGCACCATGCGCGACTTCAGGCGCAGGAAGTCGGCCTCGGTCTCGACGAACTCGGGCGAGAGGTAGAGCTTGTAGTCCGGCCCTGGCGCGATCTCGCCGACCAGGCCAATGCTCGCGCGCCCGACGGTGAGCGTGCCCTCGCCCCAGTGCAGGGCGTCGCTGTCCTTGAGGTTGCGGCGGAAGTGGCCGGTGAAGAGGCTGGGGCCGGCTTGGTCGGCGACCTGGGCGGCAGTGGGGGCGGGCGGCGCGGTGAGGATGGGAAGGGCGTAGATGCCGAGGGCAAAGCCGGCGGCTGCGGCGAGGAGGTGCGTGGCGGCGAGGAGGAGCGGCTTCATGGGCGTTGGTCGCTTGAAGGGCGCGATCCTTTCACGTCAGTCGCGTGCCGCGTCTGGGCTGTTCGCTCTGCAGCGGTTGTTGCCGTTCGACATGCCCCCTCCAACGCGCTCTGCGGCCCTATGTGTGCCGCCGTACGGACAGGCGCCAGCGGCGCTCGATCATGCCCGTATGGAGTCCAGCAGCTTCAGGATCGACAGCGACCGAACCACCGGGTTGGCGATCGACGACACGCGGGCGCGTGGTCTTCGCCTGCAGCAGGACCTGCAGCAAGCGCTGCAGCGGGCCCGCTTTGGCGACTGCTTGGGTGAGGTGGCGCGGCTTGCGGTCGACAGGCGCGACACGCCGAGGCTGCTCCAAGAGGTGCCGCGAGCGGCCGCCAAGGCCCTGGACGTCGAGCATGCGAAGGTCGACCTGCTGAGCACGGACCGGCTGTCGTTCCGGGTCGCCGCCGGGGTGGGCCTGCTGCCCAACGAGGAAATCGACTCGTGCGTCGCCAACCGAGCCGACACGCTGGCCGGTTGGGTCGCCGCAGAGGCGCAGGCGTCGGTCGTCAGCCCTGGCCGGCGTGGGCCAGTCTTCGCCGACACGGGCGTCTATGGGGCCGCCGGCCTGACGAGCGCGCTGGCGGTGCCGCTTCTGGACGGCGGCCGCGCGATCGGTGTGCTGGCGGTCCGGGCGCGCGGCGACAGGCCGTTCGCCGTCGAGGACGTGCGTTATCTGGAAACCCTGTCGAGTCTGCTCGCCGCGAGCCTGCAGCGCATGCGCACCGAAGAGGCGCTCAGCCACTCCCAGGGTTTGAAGAGTGTCGGCCAGCTCACGGGCGGCATCGCGCATGACTTCAACAACCTGCTCACGGTGATCTCGGGCAACCTGCAGGTGCTCGAGGACATGCCGGCGATCGCATGCGATCCGGAGATGCGCCAGATGGTCGGCGCGGCTTCGCGTGCGGCCAGGCGAGGCGCGGAGCTCACGGGCAAGCTTCTCGCGTTCTCGCGTCGCCTGGTGCTGCAGCCGGTGCGGGTCGACGTCGGGGCGCTGCTGCGACCGCTCGCCGACATCCTTCGCCGCACGCTGGACGAGCGCATCCGCATCACGCTGGACGTGGCGCCCGGCTGCCCGCCTTGCCTGGTCGATCCGGGGCAGCTCGAATCCGCCTTGCTCAACATCGCCATCAACGCGCGCGACGCGATGCCCCAAGGGGGCACGCTGCGCTTCACTGCGCGGGCCGTCGGCGAGGCACCTCCCGGGGCGGGCACCGAGCGTCTCGCCGCGGGCCACCCCGGCTACGTGGCCATCGCCATCGGCGACACGGGCGCCGGCATGACCGATGCGGTCAAGCAGCGCGCATTCGAGCCCTTCTTCACCACCAAGGAGATCGGCCGCGGGACGGGCTTGGGCCTGAGCACGGTGTTCGGATTCGTGGAGCAGTCGCAAGGGGCGGTGGCGCTCGACAGCACGCTCGGGACGGGTACGACGATCACGCTGTACCTGCCCAAGCACGTCGACGCGGAGGTCGAAAGCCTCGACGTTGCGACGCAGGCCAGCGTGCCGCGAGGACTGCGGGTGCTGCTGGTCGAAGACGACGCCGAGGTCCGCGCGATCGCTCAGAGCCTGCTCGCGGCGGCAGGCTGCGAGACGACGGCAGCCGCCAGCGGCGAGGAGGCCATTGCGCTGCTCGCATTGCTCGTGGCGCGCGACGGTCGCGCACCCTTCGACCTGCTGCTGACCGACATCGGACTCGGCACGGGCATGCGCGGCACGGAGCTGGCGGTAGAGGTCCAGCGGCTGTCGCCTGCCGTCCCGGTGCTTCTCGTATCGGGCCTTTCCGGCGAACAGCTCGAAGCGCCCGTGGCCTGGCCGCTATTGCACAAGCCGTACGGCCGTGCCGAACTCGCGCAAGCGATCGCTCAGGCGCTGCACCTGTGAGCACCTGATGGTCTGACCGCACCGACGCCCGGCCTCAAGGCGGCGGGCGGGAGGCCCGGGCCATGGCGGCGAGCAGTGTCAGTTGCTCCTTCTGGATCTGCAGCAGCTCATTCCACTGCTGCTCGCGAAGCAGGTCGAGCTTCTCGTGGAGCAGCATGATCTCGAGCTCCGCCTTGAGGTTCACCTCGTAATCGTGCTCCGCCGAGATGCGGTCCTTGTCGGACTGCCGGTTCTGGGACATCAGGATGATGGGCGCCTGGATGGCCGCGAGCATGGAGAGGAAAAGATTGAGCAGGATGTAGGGGTAGGGGTCGAAGGTCGTTCCGCGGCTCATGAGCAGGTAGGCATTCATGGCCACCCAGCCGAGCATGACCGCGGCGAACAGGCCGACGAATGTCCAGGAGCCCCCGAACGAGGCCACTGCATCGGCGGCGCGCTGCCCCCGTGTCGGCGAGGCGGCAAGATCCTTGGCGATGTCGCGCGCAATGTGGGTTCGTTGGGCGACGTGCCGCGCGACCTTCTTGGCTCGCTCGTCCAGAGCCTCGAAGGGCACGCCCAGAAGCTTCGTCGCGATCTCGTCGGGCTTGTGCATGGGTCGGCTCCAGTTGGGGTGGGGCGGTGACCGCTCGATCATGAGGCCTGCGTCGCTTCTGCGCGGGCAGCTGCCGGCCGACGGCCATGGGCAACCGTCGCAGTTCAATCTGAACGGGCCCTTCAGACTCGTTCAGACGGGCGGAGAATCCAGCGCCGAGATGAACCACGACGACGTCCTCGCCACCTTGCTCGGCCGCTATTCCACCGGCCCGCGACACCTTGCCGAACCGGCGCCCGACGACGCCGCGCTCCAGCGCATGGCCGCCGCCGCGCTGCGCGCTCCCGACCACGCCCAGCTCGTCCCGTTCCGCTTCGTCCTCATCCGCGGCGCCGCGCGCGAGCGTCTGGCCGACCTGTTCGAGCAGACCGCCATCGCCGCCGGCAAGCCGCCCGACGCCGCCGCGCTCGACCGCGAGCGCGCGCTGCGCCCGCCGCTCACGGTCGCCGTTGTCGCTCGCATCGACCACGGCCACCCGCTGGTGCCGGCCCACGAGCAATGGATCGCCGTCGGCGGCGCGATCGCCAACTTCCTCAACGCGGCGCACGCGCTGGGCTTCGGCGGCAAGATGCTCTCGGGCGCCAAGGTGCGCGCGCCGGCCGCGGTCGCGGCGTTCTGCGGCCCCGGCGAAACCCTGGTCGGCTGGATCGCGATGGGCACGCCGGTGCGCGCGCCGAGCGGGCGCGAGAAAGCCGCGCCGGGCGAGGTGATGCGCGACTGGCCGCCCGAGGCCTGAGCCGCGCGCGAGCTCAGCGCGTCGCGCGCCGCCGCGCCATCTCCGCCCCCATCGCGGCCTGATCGGCGACGCGCTCGCAGGCCTGCGGAAAGACCAGCGTTTCCTCGGTCTGCAGATGTTGCGCGTACAGCGCCGCATGCGCGGCGGCCGCGGCCTGCAGACCGCCAACGAAGCCCGGCGCACGCGCGGCCTGCGGGTCGGCGGCCAATGCGGCGAGCGGCACGCGCAGCTGCGCCCACGCGACGGTCATCGCGCGGTGGTCGTCGCGCAGTCGGCGCACCGCTTCGGGCAACTCGGCCTCGACGGCCGGGAACACGTGGCGCTCCTCATCCTCGTGGTGCAGCGGCGCGGCGAGGTCGAAGTAGCGCAGCACGTCGCGCGCGGCGTCGGCGGCGGGCGTGTCGAAGCGGCCCTCGCGCAGATGCGCGACGAGCCTGTCGAGCAGCGCGAGCGAGCGCCGCACGCGCTCGTGGCAGGCGTCGAGCATCTCGAACGGCGCGTCGAAGCCGGCCGCGGGGGCGTCGTGGCCGGGGAAGGGCAGGCGGCTCATGGTGCGGTCTGGGGACAGGCCTGCAGCAGCTGCGCGACCACGGCCACCGCGATCACCTCCGGCGCCTTGCCGTCGATGCCCGGCACGCCGATCGGGCACACCAGCCGCTCGATCGCCGCGGCCGGAATGCCGCGCCGCTCGAAGTGGTGCACGAAGCGCGCGCGCTTGGTCTGCGAGCCGATCAGGCCCAGCCAGCGGAAGTCGCCGCGCTCGAGCACCGCCTCGGTGATGCGCAGGTCGAGGTCGTGCTGGTGCGTCATGACGAGGAAGCAGGCACCGGCGGGCGCCACGGCGACCTCGGCCTCGACCGCGTCGACGCACACGCGCTCGATGTGCGGCGCGGCGAGCTCGTCGTGCGGCGGGAATTCGTCCTCGCGCTCGTCGATCCACTGCACGCGGCAATCGATGCCTTCGAGCAGCCGCACCACCGCGCGGCCGACGTGGCCGGCGCCGAACAGCTGCAGCACGAAGCGCGGCGCGGGCTCGGGCCAGTCGGCCAGCGAGGCCTCGTCGAGCGCGCGGTAGCGCAGCGTCACCGCGCCGCCGCAGCACTGCCCGAGCGAGGGGCCGAGCGCGAGCGGCTGCGCCTGTGGCGCGGCCTCGCCGCGCGACAGGCGCGAGCGCGCGAGGCCGATCGCCTGCAGCTCCAGGTGGCCGCCGCCGATCGTGCCGGCGACGGCGTCGGCCGCGACCAGCATGCGCGTGCCCGCCTCGCGCGGCGCCGAGCCGCGCGTGGACACGACCTCGACCCATTGCGCCGCGCGTCCCTGCGCCAGCCAGCGCAGCGCGGTCGCGCGCACGCCGGCGTTCATGGCCTTGCAGCCGCGCGCACCGCGTCCAGCGCGTCGAGCACCGCTTCGGGCGTGGCCGGCGCGCGCAGCGGCGGATCGACGCGGTGGCCGCCCGCGGCCGAAACGGCGTCGCGGATCGCGAGGAAGACCGAGAACGGCAGCAGCAGCGGCGGCTCGCCGACCGCCTTGCTGCGGTGGATGCTGTCGGCGACGTTGTCGCACTCGTACAGCGCGACGTTGAACACCGGCGGGCAGTCGTTCGCGGTCGGGATCTTGTAGGTCGACGGCGCGTGCGTGAGCAGCGCGCCGGTCTTGGGATGCCACACCAGCTCTTCCATCGTGAGCCAGCCCATGCCCTGGATGAAGGCGCCCTCGACCTGGCCGATGTCGATCGCCGGGTTCAGCGAGCGGCCCACGTCGTGCAGCACGTCGGCGCGCAGCAGGCGGTGTTCGCCGGTCAGCGTGTCGACGATCACCTCCGCGCAGGCCGCGCCGTAGGCGAAGTAGAAGAAGGGCTTGCCCTGCAGCTTCTCGCGGTCCCAGTGCAGGCCGGGCGTCGCGTAGTAGCCGTCGCTCCACAGCTGCACGCGCGCGGTGTAGGCCGACATCGCGGCGTCGGCGAAGGCGATGCGCGCATCGCCGATCCAGGCCGCGTCGTCGGCGAAGCGCACCTGCGCCGCATCGACGCCGTGCTTCGCCGCCAGGTGCGCCGCGAGCCGCTCGCGGATCTTGCGTGCCGCGTCCTGCGCGGCCTTGCCGTTGAGGTCGGAGCCGGTCGAGGCCGCGGTGGCCGACGTGTTGGCGACCTTGCTGGTGTCGGTGGCGGTGACGCGCACGCGCTCGAGACTCAGGCCCAGCTCGTGCGCGACCACCTGCGCGACCTTGGTGTTCAGGCCCTGGCCCATCTCGGTGCCGCCGTGGTTCACGAGCACGGAACCGTCGGTGTAGACATGCACCAGCGCGCCGGCCTGGTTGAAGTGCGCCACGTTGAACGAGATGCCGAACTTCACCGGGGTGAGCGCCAGGCCGCGCTGCAGCACCGGGCTTTGCGCGTTCCACGCGGCGATCTCGGCGCGGCGCGCGGCGTAGTCGCAGGTGATCGCGAGCTGGTCGACCAGCGGCGCGACGATGTTGTCTTCCACCGTCTGGCGGTAGGGCGTGACGTTGCGATCGCTGGTGCCGTAGAAGTTGGCGCGCCGCACCTCGAGCGGATCGCGGCCCAGCCGGCGCGCGATCGAATCGAGGATGACCTCCACCGCGATCGCGCCCTGCGGCCCGCCGAAGCCGCGAAAGGCCGTGTTGCTCTGCGTGTTGGTGCGCGCCGAGTAGCCGTGCAGCGCCACCTCCGGCAGCCAGTAGGCGTTGTCGAAGTGGCACAGCGCGCGCGTCATCACCGGGCCGGAGAGGTCGGCGCTGAAGCCGGCGTTGGAGACCAGCTCGATCTCGGCGCCGAGGATGCGGCCCTCGTCGTCGAAGCCGATGTCGAAGGCGTACTCGAAGCCGTGGCGCCGGCCGGTGATCATGAAGTCGTCGTCGCGGTCGGGGCGCAGCTTGACCGGGCGCCCGAGCTTGGCGGCCGCAACGGCAGCGACGCAGGCGAACAGCGCCGACTGCGATTCCTTGCCGCCGAAGCCGCCGCCCATGCGCCGGCATTCGACCTGCACCGCATGCGATGCAAGGCCAAGCGCGTGCGCGATCGCATGCTGCATCTCGCTGGGATGCTGGGTCGAGCAGTGCACGCGCATCGCGCTGCCTTCCTGCGGCACGGCGTAGCTGATCTGGCCCTCGAGATAGAACTGCTCCTGGCCGCCGACGGAGAGCGTGTCGCTCAGGCGGTGCGGCGCCGACGCGATCGCGCGTTTCGCCGCGCCGGGCGCGCTCTCGCGCACCAGGTGCATCGGCGGCAGCACGTACTGGCCGCGCGCATGCGCGTCCTTCGCGGTGAGCACGGCCTCGAGCGGCTCGCAGCGGATCACGTCCTTGGCGAGCGCGGCGGCGCGGCGCGCGAGTTCGCGATCGCTGGCGATCACCGCGAACACCGGCTGGCCGAGGTAGTGCAGCGTGCCCTCGGCGAGGATGGGGTCGTCGTGGACGATGGGGCCGCAGTCGTTGACGCCGGGGATGTCGGCCGCGGTGATCACCGCGACGACGCCGGGCATCGCGGCGAGGCGATCGGTGTCGATCGAGAGCAGCTTGCCGTGCGCCACGGGCGACAGGCCCAGCGCGGCGTGCAGCGTGCCGGCCAGCTCGGGCAGGTCGTCGATGTAGGCAGCCTCGCCGGCCACGTGCAGCGCGGCCGATTCGTGCGGGCGGCTTGCGCCGACGCCGGTCGTGGCGGCAGCGGCTGGAACGAAGGCGTCGCGGGCGGTGTTCATCGCGATGGCCTCGTCATGCGGTGGCCGGCACGAGCCGGGCATGCCAGACGCTGGTCGCCGAGGGGGCGAGCGGCGCGTCGGCGCGCGTTTCGAGCCACAGCCTGCGCAACAGGTTGCCTGCCGCGCGCAGCCGGTAGTCGCGCGAGGCGCGCAGGTCGGTCAGCGGCGTGAAGTCGCCGGCGAGCGCGGCGACGGCGGCATCGACCGTCGCTTCGTTCCAGGCCTGGCCGATCACGGCGGCTTCCGCCGCGCGCGCGCGCTTGACGATCGCCGCCATGCCGCCGAACGCGAAGCGCGCGTCGGCGACCGTGCCGTCGGCGGCCAGCGTGAGCGAGAGGCCGCAGGCGATGGCCGAGATGTCGCTGTCGTAGCGCTTGGCCAGCTTCCAGCCGCGCACCTGCACGGCGGGCGAGGGCAGGGGCACCTCGATCGCCGCGACGAACTCGCCGGGCTCGAGGCGGTTCGACATGTAGTCGACGTAGAACTCGTCGAGCGGCAGCACGCGCTGGCCCGGCCCGCGGCGCAGGCGCAGCGAGGCGCCGAGCGCGATCAGCGCCGGCGCGCTGTCGCCGATCGGCGAGCCGTTGGCGAGGTTGCCGCCCATCGTGCCGGCATGGCGCACCGGCGGCGACGCGAAGCGCAGCCACAGCTCGCGCAGGCTCGGCACGTGCTCGGCCAGCGCGGCCCAGGCGTCCTCGAGCGGCACCGCGGCGCCGATCACCAGCGTGTCGCCGTCGAGCGTCACGCGCTTCAACTCGGCCACCGCGCCGACGTGGACGAGATGCGGCAGCTCGCGCATCTGCTTGTTGATCCACAGGCCGATGTCGGTCGCGCCGGCCAGCAGGCGCGCGCCGGGCGCGGCCTCGAGCAGCGCGGCCAGCGCGTCGACGCTGCGCGGTGCGTCGAAGCGCTCGACGCGGCCGGTGGCCGGGTTCGCCGCCTCGTAGCGCAGCGGCGCGTCGGCGGCGAGCGTCTTCAGCGCCGCGATGACCGGCCCGGCATCGAGCCTGGCGGCGGGCAGTTCGAACATGCGCTCGCCGGCATCCAAGATGGGCCGGTAGCCGGTGCAGCGGCACAGGTTGCCGGAGAGTTCGTCGGCGAGCTCCTGGCGCGTCGGGCGGGTGCCGGCGCCGCCGTGGCGCTCGTAGCAGGCGGCCATCGACATCGCGAAGCCCGGCGTGCAGAAGCCGCATTGCGAACCGTGGCACTCGACCAGCGCCTGCTGCACCGGGTGCAGCGCACCGCCGGCGACGGCCTTCAGGTCCTCGACGGTGAACAGCGCCTGGCCATCGAGCATCGGCAGCAGCGTCAGGCAGGCGTTGACGCTGCGCAGGCTCAGCGAGCCGTTTGCGGCCAGCGAACCCAGCATCACGGTGCAGGCGCCGCAATCGCCCTCGTTGCAGCCTTCCTTCGTGCCGCAGGCGCGCGCGTCCTCGCGCAGCCACTGCAAGACGCTGCGCGTCGGCGCGGCGTGCGTGATCTCGACGATCGCGCCGCGGTGGAAGAAACGCAGGGGGCGCGTGCCGGTGGTGGTCGCGGAATCAGCCTGGGACATACCCGAAAGGTACTCCCTTGCGCCCCCGTGTGTATACGATGTCGCTGATTCCATCTATACGGGCAGTCGCATGGCGCAGCGGGCGGTTTTCGACAACATCGAGCTCTATCTCGTCCGGGTCCTGCACACCGTGATCACCGAGCGCAGCGTATCGAGGGCCGCGATGCGGCTCGCCTCCACGCAGCCGGCCGTCAGCGCCCAGCTGAAGCGGCTGCGCGCGCTGATCGGCGATCCGCTGCTGGTGCGATCGGGCGGCGGCCTGGCGCCGACGCCGGTGGCGCTTGAGCTGCTGGAGCCGGCCGCCGAGCTGCTGCGCCACGCGCAGCAGGTGTTCGGCGCGCGCGCCGCCGCGCTGGTCTTCGATCCCGCGAGCAGCACCACGAGCTTTCGCATCGCCGCCAGCGACTACCTCGACCCGCTGTTCCTGCCCGAGCTGGTGGCGCGCCTGCGCGAGGAGGCGCCGGCCACCACGCTCGAGATCCTGCCGCTCACGCGCGAGTTCGACTACCGGCGCAGCCTCGCTCGCGGCGAGGTCGACCTGGTGATCGGCAACTGGCTGGCGCCGCCCGAGGAGCTGCACCTGGGCCGCTTGCTGGCCGACGAGGTCGTGTGCCTGGTCGCGGCCGACCACCCGGCGGTGACCAACCCGCGCAGCTGGACCGCCGAGCGCTACCTCGCTGCGCAGCACATCGCGCCGACGCCGATGTCCGCCGGCGCGCAGGGCGTGATCGACGAGCAGCTTGCCGCCCAGGGCCTGTCGCGCGAGATCGCGGTGCGCACGCCCCATTTCGGCCTCGCGCCGCTGATGGTCGCGCGCTCGCGCCTGGTGCTCACGACCGGACGGCTGTTCTGCTCGCGCTACCTGCACAACCACGTGGACACCCTGCCGCTGCGCGTGGTGCGGTGCCCGGTCGCCTTTCCGCAGCTGGTCTACTACCAGCTCTGGCATGACCTGAGCCACCACACCGCCTCGGCACGCTGGTTGCGTGAGCGCGTGCGCGACGTCGCGCGCGAACTCGGCGGCGGCCGCAACAAGACATCGTGAACCCAACTCCTTCCAAGATCGCCCTGCGCGGCGACCTGCTCGACTTCAGCGCCGACCCGGGCTTCGCGTCGCCGCGCGCGGCGACGGGCGTGCGCTTTCGCGCCGACTCGTGGCTGCTGATCGACGACGGCCGCATCGCCGGCGTGCAGGCCGAGGCCCCGGGCGCCGACTACCAGCGCGTCGACCACCGCGGCAAGCTCGTCACGCCGGGCTTCATCGACACCCATGTCCACAGCCCGCAGCTCGATGTGATCGCGAGCCACGGCAGCGCGCTGCTCGAGTGGCTCGAGGCCTACACCTTCCCGGCCGAGAGCCGCTTTGCCGACGAGCACGTCGCGCGCGACGGCGCTGCGCGCTTCCTCGATGCGCTGCTCGCGCACGGCACGACCGCGGCGGTGGTGTTTCCCACCGTGCACAAGGCGAGTGCCGACACGCTGTTCGCCGCGGCGCAGGCGCGCGGCATGCGGCTCGTCGCCGGCAAGTGCCTGATGGACCGCCACGCACCCGACGGCCTGCGCGACACGCTCGAGTCCTCCGAGGCCGACAGCCGCGAGCTGATCGCCAGGTGGCACGGCCGCGACCGCCTCGCCTACGCGCTGACCGTGCGCTTTGCGCCGACCAGCAGCGACGCGCAGCTCGCGATGGCCGGGCGCCTGCTCGGCGAGGTGCCGGGCCTGTACATGCAGACGCACGTCGCCGAGAACGAGGACGAGGTGCGCTGGGTCGCGCAGCTCTTTCCCGATGCGCGCAGCTACCTCGATGTCTACGAACGCGCCGGCCTGCTCAACGAGCGCGCCGTGCTCGCGCACGGCATCTGGCTCGACGACGCCGACCGCGCCCGGCTGGCGGCCACCGGCGCGCAGATCGCGTTCTGCCCCTCGAGCAATCTCTTCCTCGGCAGCGGCCTGTTCGACTGGCGCGCCGCGGCCGAGGCCGGCGTGAATGTCTCGATGGCCAGCGACGTCGGCGGCGGCACCAGCTTGTCGATGCTGCGCACGCTGGCCGACGGCTACAAGGTCCAGGCGCTGCGCGGCGTCAAGCCCAGCGCCTGGCAGCTGCTGCACGCGGCCACGCGCGGCGCCGCACGGGCCCTCGGTCTGGCGCGGGAAATCGGCTCGTTCGACGCCGGTACACTCGCCGACCTCGCGGTGTGGGACTGGGCTCGCGGGCCCGTGGCGACGCACCGAGACGCCTTGGCACGAGACCTGCACGAGCGCGTGTTTGCCTGGCTGACGCTGGGCGACGAACGCAACCTCGTCGAGACGCGCGTCGCCGGTGTGCGCCGATATCAGCGCCATTGAACAGCCACGAACCCGCTGCCGTACCCATGTCCACGCCGCCGCTACGACTCGAACTGGTCGACATCAGCAAGCAGTACCCGGCGGTCAAGGCCAACGACCGCGTGAGCCTGAAGGTCGCGCCGGGCCAGATCCATGCGGTGCTGGGCGAGAACGGCGCCGGCAAGTCGACGCTGATGAAGATCATCTACGGCGCGGTGCGCCCGGATGAAGGCGAGATGCGCTGGAACGGCCAGCCGGTCGAGGTGGCCAGCCCGCATGCGGCGCGCGAGCTGGGCATCAGCATGGTCTACCAGCATTTCTCGCTGTTCGACACGCTGACCGCGGCCGAGAACGTCTGGCTCGGCCTGGGCAAGAGCCAGTCGCTCGCGCAGGTGAGCGAGCGCATCCGCGCGGTGGCCGGCGAGTACGGCCTCGAGGTCGACCCCGCGCGGCCGGTGCACACGCTGTCGGTCGGCGAGCGCCAGCGCGTCGAGATCGTGCGCGCGCTGCTGACCGATCCGCAGCTCTTGATCCTCGACGAGCCGACCTCGGTGCTGACGCCGCAGGCGGTGGAAAAACTCTTCGTCACGCTGCGCAAGCTCAGCGATCGCGGCTGCTCGATCCTCTACATCAGCCACAAGCTCGACGAGATCCGCGTTCTGTGCCACCACTGCACGGTGCTGCGCGCAGGGCGCGTGACCGGCGAGGTCGATCCGACGCGCGAGACCAATGCCAGCCTGTCGCGCCTGATGATCGGCGCCGAGCCGCCGGCGCTGGAGCACCGGCAAGCCAGGCTCGGTGGCGTCGCCTTGCGCGTGGACCGGCTCGCGCTGCCCAAGCTCGACCAGTTCGGCGTCGCGCTCGCCGGGCTCTCGCTCGAGGTGCGCGCCGGCGAGATCGTCGGCATTGCCGGCGTCTCGGGCAACGGCCAGCAGGAGCTGATGGCCGCGCTCTCCGGCGAGGACACGCGCGCGGCGCCGGGCAGCATCACGCTGTTCGGCACCGACATCGCGCGTGCCGCGCCGCGCGCGCGGCGGCGGCTGGGCCTGCACTTCGTGCCCGAGGAGCGGCTGGGCCGCGGCGCGGTGCCGACGATGTCGCTGGCGCAGAACACGCTGCTCACGCGCACCGGCGCGGTGGGTGCGGCCGGCTGGCTGCGCAGCGGCGAGGTGCGCGGGCTTGCGGCGGCGCTGATCGCGCGCTTCAACGTCAAGGCCGGCGGGCCGGACGCGGCGGCCAAGTCGCTGTCGGGCGGCAACCTGCAGAAGTTCATCGTCGGGCGCGAGATCGACGCGAAGCCGAAGCTGCTCATCGTCTCGCAGCCGACCTGGGGCGTCGACGTCGGTGCCGCCGCGCAGATCCGCGGCGAGCTGCTCAAGCTGCGCGACGCCGGCTGCGCGCTGCTGGTGGTCAGCGAAGAGCTCGACGAGCTGTTCGAGATCGCCGACCGGCTGCTGGTGATCGCGCGCGGGCGGCTGAGCCCGAGCGTCGCGACGCGCGACGCGACGGTGGAGCAGATCGGCGAATGGATGAGCGGCTTGTGGCTGGACCCTCACCCCAACCCTCTCCCGCCAGCGGGAGAGGGAGCTGGCGAGATGGGCTCCCTCGCCCCGCCAGGGGAGAGGGCGGGGGGTGAGGGTCAACGCGGGAGCGCAGCATGCTGAAACTCGAGCCCCGCCCGCAGCCCTCGAAGGCGATGTCGATCGCCTCGCCGCTGATCGCGCTGGCGATCACGGTGGCGGTCGGCGTGATCCTGTTCGTGCTGCTCGGCAAGGATCCGCTGCGCGGCCTGCAGGTGTTCTTCGTCGAGCCGGTGAAGAGCGCCTACGCGTGGAGCGAGATCGCGATCAAGGCGACGCCGCTGGTGCTGATCGCGCTGGGCCTGGCGGTGTGCTTTCGCTCCAACCTGTGGAACATCGGCGCCGAAGGGCAGTTCGTGCTGGGTGCGATCTGCGCCGGCGGCGTCGCGATGCAGGCCGGCCCCGACACCTCGCGCTGGATCGTGCTGCTGATCCTCGCGGCGGGCGTGGCCGGCGGCGCGGCCTGGGCGGCGATCACCGCCTTGCTGCGCGACCGCTTCAACGCCAACGAGATCCTGGTCAGCCTGATGCTGGTCTACGTGGCCGAGATGCTGCTGAGCTATCTCGTCTACGGGCCCTGGAAAGACCCGGCCGGCTACAACTTCCCGCAGACGGTGACCTTCGCCGCCGCGACCAAGATCCCGCGCCTGGTGGACGGCTTTCGCGCCCACGTCGGCGTGCTGATCGCGCTGGCCGCGGTGGCCGCGTTCTGGGTCTTCCTGTTTCGCACCTACGCCGGCTTCCAGCTGCAAGTCGGCGGCCTCGCGCCGGCGGCGGCGCGCTACGCCGGCTTCTCGTCGCGCCGCGCGCTGTGGACGGCGCTCTTGCTGTCCGGCGGCATGGCCGGCCTGGCCGGCGGGCTGGAGGCGGCCGGGCCGCTCGGCCAGCTCACGCCCTACGTGCCGGTGGGCTACGGCTTCGCGGCCATCATCGTCGCCTTCGTCGGCCGGCTGCACCCGGTGGGCATCGTGCTGGCCGGCATCTTGATGAGCATGTTCTACATCGGCGGCGAGCTCGCGCAATCGCGCCTCGGTCTGCCGAAGTCGATCACCGGCGTGTTCCAGGGCCTGCTGCTGTTCGCGCTGCTGGCTTGCGACACGCTGATCCACTATCGCGTGCGGTGGAAATCGGCTTCCCGATCATCTCCCTCTGCCAGCGGCCGGACCGAGCCCTCTCCCCAACCCTCTCCCGCCAGCGGGAGAGGGAGTCAACCGGTGGCATGACATGGACGCACTCGCTCTCCTCATCGCCTCGACGCTTTCCGCCGGCACCGTGCTCGCCATCGCCGGCCTCGGCCTGCTCATCAACGAGCGCGCCGGCATCGTCAATCTCGGCGCCGAGGGGATGATGCTGGTCGCCGCGATCGCCGGCTTCGCGACCGCGGTGCACACCGGCAGCGACTGGCTGGCCTTCGGCGCCGGTGCGGCCGCCGGCGCGCTGCTCGCCGCGGCCTTCGGCGTGCTCGTGATCTGGCTCAACACCAACCAGTACGCCTCGGGTCTCGCGCTGAGCCTGTTCGGCGCGGGCTTCTCGGCCTTTGTCGGCATCCGCTTCACGCAAGAGCGCCTGCCCGAGCGCGCGCGATTCGAGATCCCGGGCCTGGCCGACATTCCGCTCGTGGGCCCGGCGTTGTTCAAGCAGCACCCGATGGTCTACCTCGCGATCGCGCTGACGGTCGCGCTCGCGTGGTTTCTCTACCGCTCGCGCGCCGGGCTGGTGCTGCGCGCGGTCGGCGAGTCGCCGGAGTCGGCGCATGCGCTGGGCTATCCGGTGCGCCGCATCCGCCTGCTCGCGGTGATGGCCGGCGGCGCGCTGTGCGGCGTCGCGGGCGCCTATCTCTCGGTGATCTACACGCCGCTGTGGGTCGAGGGCATGACGGCCGGCAAGGGCTGGATCGCGCTCGCGCTCACCACGTTCGCGACCTGGCGACCGGCACGGGTCTTGCTCGGTGCCTATCTGTTCGGAGGCGTGACCATGCTCCAGTTCCACCTGCAAGGCGAAGGGGTGCAGATCGCGAGCCAGCTGCTCACGGCGATGCCCTATCTCGCGACCATCGTGGTGCTGGTGCTGATCTCGCGCAATCCGGCCTGGATCCGCGTGAACATGCCGGCCTCGCTGGGCAAGCCGTTCTTCCCCGGCAGCTGAGCACGGTCTGATAATCGCGCGGGCCCATCGGTCCCCCGCATTTCAAAACAACTGGAGTCGACATGACGATTACGTCGAAGCGCGCCCTGATCCGGTTCACCGGCTGGGCCACGCTCGCCGCCGCCGCTGCCCTGGTGGGCTGCGGCAAGAAGGAAGAAGCGGCACCCGCACCCGCCGCCGAGCCGGCCTCGGCCGCCGCACCCGCCAAGCCCGAGCCGCTGAAGATCGCCTTCGCCTACGTCGGCCCGGTGGGCGATGCCGGCTGGACCTTTGCGCACGACAACGCGCGCAAGGCCGTCGAGGCCGAGTTCGGCGACAAGGTCGTCACGAGCTACGTCGAGAACGTGCCCGAGGCGGCCGACGCCGAGCGCGTGATCCGCGACATGGTCGGCAGCGGCAACAAGCTGATCTTCGGCACCACCTTCGGCTACATGGAGCCGATGCTCAAGGTCGCGGCCGACGCCAAGGACGTGAAGTTCGAGCATGCGACCGGCTACAAGATGGCCGAGAACATGCGCACCTACGACTCGCGCACCTACGAGGGTGCCTACATGGCCGGCGTGATCGCGGGCTCGATGACCAAGACCAACACGCTGGGCGTGGTGGCCTCGATCCCCATTCCCGAGGTGATCCGCAACATCGACTCGTTCACGCTCGGTGCGCAGTCGGTCAACCCGAAGGTCAAGACCAAGGTGGTCTGGGTCAACAAGTGGTTCGATCCGCCGAAGGAAGGCGAGGGCGCGCAAAGCCTCATCAACCAGGGCGCCGACGTGCTGTTCCAGAACACCGACTCGGCCGCGGTGCTGCAGACGGCAGAGAAGGCCGGCAAGTTCGCCTTCGGCTGGGACTCCGACATGAGCAAGTTCGGCCCGAACGCGCACCTCGCCTCGTCGGTCATCAACTGGGCGCCGTACTACAAGAAGGCCGTCAAGGACGTGCTCGACGGCACCTGGAAGAGCGAGGGCGTGTGGTGGGGCGTCAAGGAAGGCGCGATCGACCTGGTGTCGATCTCCGACAAGGTGCCCGCCGAGGCGAAGGACAAGCTCGCCAAGGTCAAGGCCGGCCTCGCCGACGGCAGCTTCCATCCCTGGACCGGCCCGATCGTCGGCCAGGACGGCAAGGAGCTGCTCGCCAAGGACGTGAAGGCCGACGACAAGTTCCTGCACGGCATCAACTTCTACGTGAAGGGCGTCGAGGGCAAGGTGCCCGGCGGCAAGTGAGCATGACGACGGCCCGCTGAAGGGGCCGTCCGCACGAACGCAGGCCGCCTGGGCATCGCTCGGGCGGCCTTGTGCTTTCTGGGATGTGGATTCGGACGAACGAGATTGGCTGAACTTTCGAACCTTGCACCGCCGGTCGAGCGCGCCTGCTGGCACCCCGTCGCGCGCAGCGATGCGCTGGCGGCCGCCGCGCCTGTCGCCGCATCGCTGATGGGTGAGGACCTCGCGCTGTGGCGCGACGCGAGCGGCGCCGTGCATGCCTTCGCCGACCACTGCCCGCACCGCGGCGCGCGCTTGTCGATGGGCCGCGTGGTCGACGACGTGCTGGAGTGCCCGTACCACGGCTGGCGCTTCGCCGGCGATGCGCGCTGCGTCGCGATCCCCGCGCTGCCGGCGTTCACGCCGCCCGAAGGCCATCGCGCCTGCGCCTACCTCGCCAGCGAATGGGCCGGACTCGTGTGGGTGCGCCTCGACGTCGCCGGCGCCATCGTGCCGCCGTCGCAGGCCAGCGCGACGATCGCCGCCGCCGAGACCGATGCGCAGCTGCGCAAGCTCGTCGTCGGGCCGTATGACGTGGCCGCGAGCGCGCCGCGCATCGTCGAGAACTTTCTCGACCTCTCGCACTTCGGGCTGGTGCACGAAGGCTGGCTCGGCGACCGGCAGCACCTGGCGATGAACGCCTACCGCGTCGAGACGCGCGCGGACGGCACGCTGTGCGCGCTCGACTGCCGCGCCTGGCAGCCCCAGAGCAACCGGCTGTCGAGCGAGGGCAGCGAGGTGGCCTACGGCTACGAAGTGCCGACCGCGCCGCTCGTGCCCTTCAACGCGGTGCTCACCAAGGCGCCCGAGGCGATGGCCGAGCATGCGCCGGGCGGGTACCGCGACGTGATCGCGCTGTTCGTCTGCCCGCTCACGCAGGAGACGAGCCGCGTGTGGTTTCGCATGGCGCTGACCGACTTCGAGTCGAACGAAGACGAGATCGCCGCTTTCCAGCACACGATCTTCACGCAGGACCAGCCGGTGCTCGAATCGCAGCGGCCCAAGCTGCTGCCGATCACCGACGCCGCGCCGGTGCGCGAGCTGCACAGCGCCGCCGACCGCATGAGCTCGGCCTACCGCCGCCTGCTGCGCGAGCGCGGCATCACCTTCGGAGTCTGCTGATGGCCTCCTCGTCTCTCCCCTTCGACCCCGCGCGCATCGCGCCCGAGGCGCTGCCCGCGCTGATCGAGCGCTGCCCCAAGGCCGAGTTGCACATCCACATCGAAGGCTCGCTCGAGCCCGAGCTGATCTTCGAGCTCGCGCAGCGCAACCGCGTGGCGCTGCCGTACGCAAGCGTCGAGGCGCTGCGCGCGGCCTACGCCTTCACCGACCTGCAGAGCTTCCTCGACATCTACTACGCCGGCGCCAGCGTGCTGCTGACCGAGGAAGACTTCGAGGACATGGCGCTGGCCTACTTTCACCGCGCCGCGGCCGACGGCGTCGTGCACGCCGAGGTGTTCTTCGACCCGCAGACCCACACCGCGCGCGGCGTGCCCTTCGCCACCGTGATGAACGGCCTCACCCGCGCGGCCGACATCGCGCTCGGCGAGCTCGGCATGTCGGTCTCCTACATCCTGTGCTTCCTGCGCCACCTGAGCGAGGAGGACGCGTTCGCGACGCTGGAAGAGGCGCTGCCCTACCGCAGGCACTTCATCGGCGTGGGCCTCGACTCGAGCGAGCGCGGCCACCCGCCCGAGAAGTTCGCGCGCGTGTTCGCGCGCTGCCGCGAGCTGGGCTTGCACATCGTCGCGCACGCCGGCGAGGAAGGACCGCCCGCCTACATCGAGGCCGCGCTCGACGTGCTCAAGGCCGAGCGCATCGACCACGGCGTGCGCTGCCTCGAAGACCCCGCGCTGGTCGCGCGCCTGGCGCGCGAGCGCGTGCCCTTGACGGTGTGCCCGCTGTCGAACCTGAAGCTGTGCGTGGTGCCGACATTGGCCGCTCATCCGATGAAGCGGCTGCTCGACGCGGGCCTGGTGGCGACGGTGAACTCGGATGACCCGGCGTATTTCGGCGGCTACCTGAACCGCAACTTCAGCGAGACCTTCGGGGCCTTGCCGTCGCTGGGGGTGGTGGAGGCGTGGCGTCTGGCGAGGAACTCGATGGAGGCGAGCTTTCTGCCGGTGGGGACGAGGAGGGAGTTGGGGCAGCAGGTGGATGCGTTTTTTGCTGCTGCTGGGGGGTGAGGGTGGCTGCCCTGCGGGCAGCTGCGCGCCTGCGGCGCTGGGCTGCCCCTGCGGGGCAGGGCCGGGATTTCGCCCCGGCGGGCGACCTACTTTCTTTTGCTTCGCCAAAAGAAAGTAGGCAAAGAAAAGGCGACCCCCGATCCGGCGCCCACGGCTGCGCCGTGGGTGCCCTGCGGTGCTCGCTCCAGGGGCGCGCCGCTTAACTCGCTGCACTCACTGCGTTCGTGCGCTCGAACAGTCGCGGCGAGTTTGAGGTTGAAGCGCGCTCACGCGCGCCGCCCCTTGCGCTGCGCTCCTCGGCGCCTCCCAGGGGGCCCCAAAGACAAACACCAACCCCAACCCCAACAGCCAAACCCACGCGTGGGGTGTGTTGCCGTTGACGTTGGGGCCCCCTCGATGGCGCCGAGGAGCACAGCGAAGCGGGCGGCGCGCGCAGCGCGCATCAACCTCTGACTCGCCGCTTTGTTCGAGCGCAGTGAGCGCAGCGAACGCAGCGAGTTATGCGGCGCGCCCGCTTCGCGAGCACCGCAGGGCACCCGGCGCAGCCGGGCGCCTGAGCGGGGGTCGCCTTTCTTTTGCCTACTTTTCTTTGGCGAAGCAAAGAAAAGTAGGTGCGCCGCCGGGCGCACATCCCGGCTCTGCCCCGCAGGGGCAGCTTCAGCCTCTAGAAGAGGCTGCTTCAGCCCCCCGCAGGGGAAACCCGCCCCCTACGCCACCCGCGCCAGCGGCACCCGAATCTCCACCGCATCGAACGGCACCGAAACGCCGCCGTCCTCGACGCGCTCGACCAGCCCCAGCTCTTCGAGCCGCGCCACATCCGAGTGCACATTGGAGTAGTTCCGCGCGGCGGCCTTGGCCAGCGCATAGACGCTGCACGGGCCGACGCTGCGCAAGGTCTCGAGCAGGTCGAGTCGCGCCGGTGTCAGCTCGGCGAACAGCGCGCGAGCCGATTCGAAGCCAAGCCTGAAGTCGGCCGGCCGCCCGCGCCGCGCCTGCTCGACCTGCCGGCGAGCGACGTCGAAGACGGAACCCCGGCGTGCAACCTCGATGATGGCTTTCATGACTGCCTCCACTGCTCGACGTCGAGCTGGAAGTCCGCGATCAGGCGGTCGATCGTCGTGAACACGTAGTCCTGCTCGTCATCGCCGACGTGTCGGTGATCGCCCTTGCCGCGCTCGTTGTCGTAGCGCACCCGGCAAACGCCGGCCGCACCGAAGTACAGGCGGTACTTGTAGCGATGCACGCACGGCGGCAATGGCTCGGGCAGCTCCCAGATGACGATCTCGATGATGGACCCGTCGTCGTGAACTTCCTTGACGCGGGCGACCGGTGTCGCACGCATGTATTGCATTCTGGCAATACATTGGCTCTTGTCAAGCGCCTCCAGGCGGTACGCCGCGGCCGTCCTTTCTGTCCAGCACGAAACCGATCCTCCTCGGCACCTCCTCCTGCTTCCTCAACGCCACCAGCAGCACGCTCAGCTGCGACACGTGCTGCACCAGCTGCACCGGCTCGCCGTGCTCGTTCTTGCCGAAGAAGGTGACGAGGTCCGGGCCGAAGTAGCCCATGTCCTCGATGTGGAAGGTCAGCGTCTGGCCGAAGGAGACCAGGCGTGCGGCGATCTCGTGATCGTCGTCGAGATGGCGCTCGAAGTCCTTGATGTACTGCTTGAGCCGCTCGTACATCCATTGCGCCGGGTTGCGGGCCGCCTCCTCGGTGCACGGCGAGGGCGGCTCGTAGGGGACGGGCACCACCGTCGCGCCCAGCGGCGGCGATGCGGGCGTATCGGTCACGTGGGCCTCCGGCCGGCAAGGCGAAGCGAGTTCCGCCGATGCCCTGTCGCCGGCAGGCCGCGTGCCTGCCCGCACGAGGCTCAGGCGTGGTCGAGCGCGTGGCGCAGCTCGGCGAAGCTGCGCGACTGCAGGTCTTCGGGCAGCGCCGTCTCGAGCGCCTGTTCGATGCGGCTGGCCGAGAAGAGGCCGCGCAGCCGGGTCACCGGCACGCCGCTCTTGAGCGGCGTTTGCGTCATCGACGTCTCGGTGACCAGCAGGTAGCGCCGGCCGGTGGCGCGCAGCGTCGCGATCACGTCGCCGACCTGCGCGCGCCCGAGCGCGCCGAACTCGACCGACGGCCATTGCGACAGCGGCGTCATCAGGTCGGCGGCCGTCAGCTCGTGGTGCGCGACGCCGCGCTCCAGCGCGCGCAGCGTCGCGCGCTCGCCGGCCAGGTCGGAGGCGGTGACGAGGCCTTGCACGTCGCCGCTGCCCTCGCGCACGCTGCCCACCAGCGCCATCCGCACGCCGGCGCGCACCAGCAGGGCCAGCGTCGAGTCGGCGCTGTCGTCGGGCTGCACGACGACGACGGCGCCGCTGCGCAGGTCGGTGTACAGGCGCAGCGCCGGGTCGCGCAGGCTCGCGCGCGGCCGCGACGCGCACAGGGTCAGTCCGGTAACGGGGGCGAACTGCACCGGCAACGCATGGAACTCGTTCATGTTGGACTCCTGCTTGCGGGCGGCGGCGATCTGCCGTTGCCCATGCCCTGGGTCAGTGTCGAACGGGCCTGGTCATGTTCCTCGCCGTCAGGCCGGCGTCACCTAGCTGTGAAGCTTCAATAGGTTGTATCGGGTGTTCATCCGGATGGGGTTTGAGAGACTGGAAGTCGCCAAACCTCAATCCAACCCAAAGAGCCGACCCGGATGAACACCCATAAGCATGCCCGATT